>NZ_JBYSZK010000001.1:0-549377 GCF_058787015.1 Roseateles sp. FW305-36
GACTGGGGGTTTGGCGATTTCCAGTCTCTCAAAACCTCGCCGGGTGAACACCCGCAACAACCTATTGAACCTTCACACCTAGACGGCCAGTGCGATGACCCCGGCGCCGATCAGCGCCGCACCGGCGATGCGCCAGCCGCGCTCGCTCTCGCCCAGCAGCTGCCCACCGAGCAGGGCCGCGAACAGCATCGACACCTCGCGCGCCGGCGCCACGCGCGACAGCGGCGCCTCGCGCATGGCCAGCAGCACCAGGATGTAGGCCAGCGGCCCCAGGCCGGCCACGGCGAGCACGCCCTTCCACGAGCGCTTCAACTCGGGCCAGAAGCTTTGCGGCTGGCGCAGCAGCGTGGGCAGTTGCAGCGGCACGCGCAGCACATTGCCAAAGTAGTCCAGCATCAGCGGCGACACGGCCAGCACCTTGACCGCATAGCCGTCCAGCACCGTGTAGCCGGCGATCAGCGTGCCGGTGGCCGCGCCCCAGTAGACGCCGTGGCGGCGGCGTATCTGTGCCGTCGCTTCATGGTCCACGACGCCGCGGCCGATGAGGCGCGGGCCCAGGGTGATCAGCAGGATGCCGCCGACGACGCCCGCCAGGCCCAGCGCGCCGTAGACGCCCAGGTGCTCGCCCAGCAGCACGACGGCTGCGAGGGCCGACAGGAAGGGCCCGCTGCCACGGGCTACCGGGTAGACGACGGTCAGGTCGCTGGCCCTGTAGCCGGCGATCAGGCAGTTGAAGTAGCCGAGGTGGACGACGGCGCTGGCCGCCACAAAGCCCCAGGCCAGCCACGACCAGCGCGGCAGTTCGTCCAGTCCCACCCACAACACGGCGGGCAGCCACAGCACGCAGACGCCGAGGGCGCAGCTGAAGACGAAATGCGTGCCGCCGCCCCAGCGCTTGGCGGCGAGGTTCCAGATGGCGTGGAGGAGGGCGGCGGTGAGGACGAGGAGGAGGGCGTGGACCGGCATCAGTACATCAAACGGTCGGGCCGGATGTCGCGCAGGATGGTGGTCGCGATCTCTTCGATGGACTTGTGCGTGGACGACAGCCAGGATATGCCGTCGCGCTTCATCATGGCCTCGGCCTCGTTGACTTCGTAGCGGCAGTTCAGCAGGTCGGCGTATTTGCTGCCGGGCCGGCGCTCGTTGCGGATGGAGGCCAGGCGCTCGGGGTCGATGGTCAGGCCGAAGCATTTGCGCTTGTGCGGCAGCAGCGGCGCGGGCAGCTTGCGGCGCTCGAAGTCCTCGGGAATCAGCGGGTAGTTGGCGGCCTTGATGCCGTGCTGCATGGCGAGGTAGAGCGAGGTCGGCGTCTTGCCCGAGCGCGACACGCCGACGAGGATGACGTCGGCCACGTCGAGGTTGCGGGCGGACTGGCCGTCGTCGTGGGCCAGCGAGAAGTTGATGGCCTCGATGCGGTCGTGGTACTCCTTGCTCTCGGCCACGTCCGAGAAGCGGCCCACGCGGTGGTTGCTCTTGATGCCGAATTCGTCCTCCAGCGGCTCGATGAAGGTGCCGAACATGTCCATCACGCGGCCCTGGCAGTGCTCGCGCACCACCTTGAGCACGTCGCGGTCCACCAGCGTGGCGAACACGATGGGGCGCTGGCCTTCGCGGACCGCGGCCTCGTTGATCTCGGCGACGACGGCATGGGCCTTGTCGGCCGAGTCGATGAAGGGCCGGCGCACATGGCGGGCCTTGATGGAGAACTGGGCCAGGATGGAGTTGCCAAAGGTCTCGGCGGTGATGCCGGTGCCGTCAGAGACGAAGTAGACGGTTCGGGCATTCATGGCGGCATTCCATCGAGTTACGGCGCGGCCATGATAGCGACGGGCCTCTAGCCTTCGCCTTTGAGCTTGGCGATCAGCTCGCGCATGACGGCGCTTTCCTCGGCCGGCAGCAGGCCGGCGCGCAGCAGGGACTCGCGCTCCAGCTCGCGCAGCCGCCATTCCAGCTCACCCACCACCGTCATCAGCTCGACCTGCAGCTCCGCGTCGCGCTGCTCCGACAGCACGGCCACGAGGGCATCGGGGTCGTGGGCGTCCAGGCCCGTGCTGGAGAAGGCCGTCTGGATGCGCAGCAGGCGCTGCAGGCCGGCCTGCAGCACCGCCTTGAGCCCCGGGCGCGCGGCGGCGATGCGGTCCTCGATCCACGGTCGGGCTTCGCGAAACCGTTTGAGCATGGCCGCGATGTTGACGACGCGCGGGATGGCCATTTCCAGTGGCTGGGGCTCGACGGGCTTGGCGGCCGGAGTCTGGTCGGCCTGGGCCGCGGCCGTGATGGCCTCGGTCAGCTCGCGGCTGAATTCGCCGGGGATGAGTTTGGTGGCGACGCTGGCCCGCGTCAGCGGCGTCACGCCCGTCTCGATGAGGGCCATCAACCATTCCGCAGCCGCCAGGATCTGGCCCGCCAGGGGCAGGGCGGCACCCTGCACGCCGCGCGGGTAGCCGAAGCCGTCCAGGCGCTCGTGGTGGTGCAGCACGGCGCTGGCGACCTCCTTGCCGGCGCCCGGCATGCCGCGCAGCACGCGCTCACCGACGACGGGATGGGAGGCCACATGCCGCCATTCCTGCGGCCCCAGCGGCGTCCCGGGGCGCATGTACTGCGGGTCGATGTAGAGCTCGCCCACGTCGTGCAGCAGGCCGGCCAGGGCCAGCCTCTTGTGCTGTTCGGTCTCGCCGGGCAGCAGGCGCCGCGCCAGGGCCAGGGCCAGCATGGCGACGCCGACGGTGTGCTTGAGGCGGTCGCCCTGGTATTCGGCATACACCGTCAGCAGCGACTGCACCGGCGCGCTCAGCTTGAGCGTGGCCAGCGTGGCCGGCGCACTGGGATAGAGGTCGTGGGCGCAGAGGGCGCGCAGCAGCGGGTGCTGCTCGAACAGGGCCTGACCCAGCGGGCCGAAGCTCTCCGGCATGACGCCGTCGACGACCTGGATGCAGTCCTCGAGCGGCTTCTGCAGCTTGTGCATCAGCAGCCGGTCCCGCACCTTGTCATTGATCTTGGCGCCCTTGGCCAGCAGCTTGATGCCGTTCTGACTGACGATGTCTTCCCCCGCCTCGACGGAGCGGGACTCCCCGGTCTGGATCACATGATCCAGGTAGTGCGGGTTGACGTCGGGTGCGGATTCGGTCGTCACGCGGGGCATTGTGCACAGCCTCGGCCGCCGAAACCTGATGTGCATCAGCTGGCTGACAACGATTTCACGACACCCCGAAAGAGGGGGCGTTGCGAGATGGCCGGACTTATTGCACGGCCTTCTTTCGTACCCAGGTGAAACCCGGAGCCTAGAATCCGCCGCAATTCCTCGCGATCAGCCCCATGCGCCGCCCCATCCTCCGAGAAGAATCCAGAAATGGATGGAGCCGCGCCTGCCTCGAGCACATTGGCTCGGCCCCGGGCGCGGACGACGCGACGACACCGGTTTTTCAACCTCCCGGAGTTTTCCCATGTCCACCCTGTTCGAGGCGACCGCCCTGGTCGTACCGTTTGAGAACCTGAGGATGAGCGATGTCGAGGCAGTTGGCGGCAAGAACGCCAGCCTCGGCGAAATGATCTCGCAGCTCGCCGCCAGCGGCGTGCGCGTCCCCGGAGGCTTCGCCACCACGGCGCATGCCTTCCGGCAGTTCCTCAAGCACGAGGGTCTGGACGCGCGCATCGCGGCGCGCCTGAGCACGCTCAACACCGACGACGTCCGCGCCCTGGCCGAGGCCGGTGCCGAGATCCGCGGCTGGATCGAGAACCAGCCCTTCCCGGCCGACCTGGAAGCCGGCGTGCGCTCGTCCTTCGAGCAGTTGACGGCCGACAACCCGGGGGTGTCCTTCGCCGTGCGTTCGTCCGCCACGGCCGAAGACCTGCCTGACGCCTCCTTCGCCGGTCAGCAAGAGACCTTTCTGAATGTCGTCGGCATCGACGAGGTGCTGCACAAGATGCGCGAGGTGTTCGCCTCGCTCTACAACGACCGCGCCATCAGCTACCGCGTCCACAAGGGCTTCGCCCACAACGATGTGGCCCTGTCGGCCGGCGTGCAGCGCATGGTGCGCAGCGACCTCGGTTCGGCCGGCGTCATGTTCACCATCGACACCGAGAGCGGCTTTCAGGACGTTGTCTTCATCACCTCCAGCTACGGCCTGGGCGAGACGGTGGTGCAGGGCGCCGTGAACCCGGACGAGTTCTACGTCCACAAGCCGGCGCTGAAGAACGGCAAGCTGGCCATCATCCGCCGCAACCTGGGCTCCAAGCTGATCCGCATGGAGTTCGCGACGCCGGAGGAGAAGGCGGCGTCCGGCAAGCTGGTCAAGACGGTGGACGTGGTGCCCGAACACCGCAACCGCTACTCGCTGAACGACGCCGAGGTCACCGAGCTGGCCCAGTACGCCATGATCATCGAGCAGCACTACGGCCGCGCGATGGACATCGAATGGGGCCGTGACGGCGTCGACGGCAAGCTCTACATCCTGCAGGCCCGCCCGGAGACGGTGAAGAGCCAGGTCGCTGGCCAGGTCGAGCACCACTACAAGCTCAAGGCCCACAGCGCCGTGCTGGCCGAGGGCCGCGCCATCGGCCAGAAGATCGGCACCGGCCCGGTCCGCCTCGTCGACAGCGTCGCCGAGATGGAGCGCGTGCAGCCGGGCGACGTCCTCGTCACCGACATGACCGACCCGAACTGGGAACCGGTCATGAAGCGCGCCAGCGCCATCGTCACCAACCGCGGCGGCCGCACCTGCCACGCGGCCATCATTGCGCGTGAACTGGGCATTCCGGCCGTCGTCGGCTGCGGCGACGCGACGACCAAGCTCAAGGACGGCCAGCTCGTCACCGTGGCCTGCTCGGAAGGCGACACCGGCTACATCTACGACGGCCTGCTGGAGACCGAGGTCAGCGAGGTGCACCGCGGCGAACTGCCGTACTGCCCCATCAAGATCATGATGAACGTCGGCAACCCGCAGCTGGCTTTCAACTTCGCGCAGATGCCCTCGGGCGGCGTGGGCCTGGCCCGCCTCGAGTTCATCATCAACAACAACATCGGCGTCCACCCCAAGGCCATCCTGGACTATCCGAACATCGACGCCGACCTGAAGAAGGCCGTCGAGTCGGTGGCCCGCGGCCATGCCTCGCCGCGCGCCTTCTACGTGGACAAGCTGGCCGAAGGCATCGCGACGATTGCCGCCGCCTTCTTCCCGCGTCCGGTCATCGTGCGCCTGTCGGACTTCAAGTCCAACGAGTACCGCAAGCTCATCGGCGGCAGCCGCTACGAGCCGGACGAAGAGAACCCCATGCTCGGCTTCCGCGGCGCTTCCCGCTACATCAGCGGCGAGTTCCAGGACGCCTTCGCGATGGAGTGCGAGGCTCTCAAGCGAGTGCGCAAGGAGATGGGCCTGACCAACATCGAGATCATGGTGCCCTTCGTGCGCACCGTGAAGCAGGCCGAGAAGGTCGTGACGATGCTGGCCGAGAAGGGTCTCAAGCGCGGCGTCGACGGCCTGCGCGTCATCATGATGTGCGAGGTGCCGAGCAATGCCATCCTGGCCGAGCAGTTCCTGGAGCATTTCGACGGCATGTCCATCGGCTCCAACGACCTGACGCAGCTCACACTCGGCCTGGACCGCGACTCGGGCCTGGAGCAACTGGCCGGCGATTTCGACGAGCGTGACCCGGCCGTCAAGGCCATGATCTCGCGCGCCATCCGCGCCTGCCGCGCCACCGGCAAATACATCGGCATCTGTGGCCAGGGCCCCAGCGACCACCCCGACTTCGCCGACTGGCTGGCCGAGGAAGGCATCGTGTCGATCTCGCTGAACCCCGACACGGTGATCGAGACCTGGCAGCGCCTGGCCGCCAAGTAAGCCTTCGCGATTCAAGATCGGCCCGGGTTCTCCGCAGGGGAACCCGGGCTTTTTGTTGCCGATGATGGCGACCGTGTCCGCCCGCCTTCTCCACCGCCGCTACGCCCTTTTCGCGCTGAGCTTCATCGCGATGGTCGTCGGCCTGGGCCTGGCCGAGAGTCGCGGCCTGCCCAAGGCGTGGATCGGCTACACCTTCCTGGGCGTGACGGTGGCCGTCTACGCCGTCATCGGCATCCTCTGCCGCACCACCGACCCGGCCGAATACTTCGTCGCCGGCCGGCGCGTGCCGCCGCTGTACAACGGCATGGCCGCGGGCGCCGACTGGATGAGCGCCGCCACCTTCATCGGCCTGGCCGGCACCCTCTACGCCAGCGGCTACGCGGGCCTGGCCTATGTGCTGGGCTGGACGGGCGGCTTCGTGCTGGTGGCCCTGTGCATCGCGCCCTATCTGCGCCGCTTCGGGCAGTTCACCCTCGGCGACTTCCTGGCCGAGCGCTTCGACAGTCGCGCGCTGCGGCTGGTGGGCGCCTGCGCCGCCATCCTGGTCTCCTTCGTCTACCTGGTCGCTCAGATCTACGGCGTCGGCCTGATCACGACGCGGCTGACGGGTCTGGGCTTCGAGGTCGGCGTCTTCGTCGGCCTGGGCGGTGTGCTGGTCTGCTCCTTCCTGGGCGGCATGCGGGCCGTCACCTGGACCCAGGTGGCCCAGTACCTCATCATGATCCTGGCCTATCTGGTGCCGGTCATCTGGCTCAGCGTCAAGCAGACCGGCTGGCCGCTGCCCCAACTGGTCTACGGCCAGCAGCTGCACCAGTTGGCCGAGCGCGAGCGCGAGCTGATGCGCGATCCGGGCGAACTGCAGGTGCGCGCCATCCATCAGCAGCGCGCCGATGAGGCCGCGGCCCGCCTGGCCAACGTGCCCCAGGCCCTGGCCGACGAGCAGGCGAGGGCGGCTGCCCAGGTCGCCGCGCTGAAGGCCCAGGACGCACCGCTGGCCCGCATCCAGGCCGCCGAGAAGCAGCGCGCCGCCCTGCCGCGCACGCCGCCCGAGGCCGAGGAGCGCTGGCGGCGCGAGCAGGTCAGCGAGGCCCAGCTGGCCCAGCCGCTGTCCGGCCTCGTGCCCCATACGCAACCCTTTGCCGGCAACCCCGACGGTAGCCCACCGGAGCGCGAGCAGGCCAGCGCGGCGCGGCGCAATTTCATTGCCCTGGCCCTGTGCCTGATGGTCGGCACGGCCGGCCTGCCCCATCTGCTGACGCGCTACTACACGACCACTTCCGTCAGCACGGCGCGCCAGTCGGTCGCCTGGTCCCTGGTCTTCATCTGCCTGCTTTATCTGACGGCGCCGGCCCTGGCCGTGATGGTCAAGACCGAGGTCTTCAACAGCCTGGTAGGGACCTCCTTCGACCAGTTGCCGGCCTGGATTCGCCAGTGGCAGCGTGTCGACCCGACCTTGCTCTCGGCGGTGGACCTGAATGGCGACGGCAAGTTGCAACTGGGCGAGCTGCGCCTGCATCCCGACCTGGTCATGCTGGTCATGCCCGAACTGGGCGGCCTGCCCTATGTCATCTCCGGCATGGTGGCTGCCGGCGGCCTGGCGGCGGCCCTGTCCACGGCGGACGGCCTGCTGCTGGCCATTTCCAGCGCCCTGTCCCACGACCTCTACTACAAGGCCATCAACCCCGACGCCTCGCGCACGCGGCGCGTCACGTTGTCCAAGGCCCTGCTGCTGGCGGCGGCCCTGGCGGCCGCGGCGGTGGCGTCCAGCCGGCCGGCCGACATTCTGGCCGTTGTCACGGCGGCCTTTTCCATTGCCGGCTCGACCTTCTTCCCGGCCCTGGTCGCCGGCGTGTTCTGGCGCCGCGCCAACCGCGCCGGCGCATTGGCCGGCATGCTGACCGGCCTGGTCATCTGCCTCGGCTATCTCGTCATCGCCCACCCCGGCGCTCGGGCCTTGATCGGCTTGCCAGGCCCGGCGACGCTGATCTGGGACATCCAGCCCGCCTCCGCGGGCCTTTTCGGCGTGCCGGCCGGGGCCTTGGTCCTGGCCCTGGTCAGCTTGCTGACCGCCGCGCCAAGTCAGCGCGACCGTGACTTCGTCGATGGATTGCGCAGTCGCCCCAGGGCCTGACTTTGGACGCTGATTTGGCCGTTCCCGCCTTCCAGGCTAGAATCCTTGGTTCCCCCTTGCCGCACCGCGTGTAGACGCCGTGATGCGGCTTCCACAGACCGGTAGTCACTTTCGACAGCGCCGGGCTGGAATCCACAAGGAGTAAAAATGCGTCACTACGAAATCGTTCTGCTGATCCATCCGGATCAAAGCGAACAGGTTCCGGCCATGCTGGAGCGCTACAAGGGCCTGATCACCACCGGTGGTGGTGTCGTGCACCGAGTCGAGGACTGGGGCCGTCGCCAGATGGCTTACCTGATCCAGAAGCTCGCCAAGGCCCACTACCTGTGCCTGAACATCGAGTGCAGCAAGGAAATCCTGGCTGAGCTCGAGACCGGCTTCCGCTTCAACGACGCCGTGCTGCGCCACCTCACCGTGGTTCAGGACAAGGCCATCACGACCCCCTCGGTCATGATGAAGGCTGTCGAGCGCGAAGAAGCCCGCAAGGCTCCGCAACAGGAAGCGGCCTGAGCACTGCTCATCGCTAAAAGAACCAGGTTTTTCGAGCAGCGTGCTTACTGAGTGAACCAGCTTCACCTGCAGGCACAGATCCAGCAACTCGGTCTGATCCGTTACACCCCCGCCGGGCTGATGGCCCTGGACGCAAGCCTCAAGGCTGAGTCCGAAGTCATCGAAGCCGGCAAACCGCGCAAGATCTCCCTGGAGATCAAGGCGGTCGCGGTGGGCGACGTGGCCAAGCAGTTGCAGGCGCTGGGAGTCGGTGGCATCGCGATCTTTCGCGGCTTCCTGACCCACCAGCGCAACGGCCGGGGCTTCATCGCCCATGTCACCGTGATCGAACCCGCTGCTTCCTGAGACCTGGATGTATTGAATCCGGATAGATTTAACAGAGGTCCAACATGCCCCCTCTTCGTGGCAAAGGTCGCTTCTCCAAGGACAAGAAGCCCAAGCGCAACCAACAATCGTTGCTGTTCCGTCGCAAGCGTTTCTGCCGCTTCACCGTCGCCGGTGTCGAGCAGATCGACTACAAGGACATCGACACGCTGCGCGATTTCATCTCCGAAAACGGCAAGATCACGCCCGCCCGCCTGACCGGCACGCGCGCCTTCTTCCAGCGTCAGCTGACGGTGTCCATCAAGCGTGCGCGCTTCCTGGCCCTGCTGCCGTACAGCGACCAGCACAAGGTCTAAGGAGCTGACGACATGCAAGTGATCCTGCTCGAAAAAGTGGCCAACCTCGGCAACCTCGGCGACGTCGTCAAGGTCAAGGACGGTTATGCCCGCAACTTCCTGATCCCGACCAAGGCCGCCCGTCGTGCCACCGAGTCCGCGATCAAGGAATTCGAAGCCAAGCGCGCCGAACTCGAAAAGATCGCCGCCGCCAAGCTGGCCGAAGCCCAGAAGCTGGGTGAAGCCATCGCCGGCAAGACCGTCCGCATCGCCCAGAAGGCCGGCGTGGACGGCCGTCTGTTCGGCTCGGTGACCAACGCCGACGTGGCTGACGCGCTGACCAAGGGTGGCAATGCCATCGCCAAGTCGCAAGTGCGCCTGCCCAACGGTCCGCTGAAGACCGTCGGCGAGTTCCCGGTGAACGTTGCCGCCCACACCGACGTCGTCGTCGAAATCACCGTCCAGGTGGTTGCTGAAGCCGAGTAAATCTCGCTTCCCCTGATGGCGCGGTGACACTTGGTCGCCGCATCATCGAACGAAGGCCGATACCCTCAGGGTTTCGGCCTTCGGTTTTTATGGCCTGAGTTTTCCCGCGCCGCCCACCGGTTGCTCCCAATCCGTTCACAGCTTTATCCACAGGCATGTCCGCGATCTTTCCCGCTTCCTCCTCCGCCGCACCGCAAGACGATGAGGTCGCGCGGCTGCGCGTACCGCCGCACTCGGTCGAGGCCGAGCAGAGCGTGCTTGGCGGCCTGCTGATCGACAACTCGGCCTGGGACCGCGCCGCCGACCTGCTGACCGACAGCGACTTCTATCGCTTCGAGCACAAGCATGTCTACACGGCCATCGGCAAGCTCGTCAACGCCGGCAAGCCCGCCGACGTGGTGACGGTCTTCGACGAACTCACGTCCGTCGGCCGCGCCGAGGAGTGCGGTGGCCTGGCCTATCTGAACGCGCTGGCCCAGAGCGTGCCGAGTGCCGCCAATCTGCGCCGTTATGCCGAGATCGTTCGCGAGCGCGCCATCCTGCGCAAGCTGGTGTCGACATCCGACGAGATCGCCACCGCGGCAATGAACCCGCAGGGCCGCGCCGTCACGCAGATCCTGGACGAGGCCGAGGGCAAGATCTTCAAGATCGGCGAAGAAGGCTCGCGCAGCCGCCAGGGTTTCCAGAGCATGGACAACCTGGTTGTTGCGCTGATCGATCGCGTCAACGAGCTGGCTGAGGCTGGCTATCAGGACGTGACCGGCGTGCGCACCGGCTTCTACGACCTCGACAAGCAGACGGCCGGCCTGCAGCCGGGCGACCTCATCGTGCTCGCCGCGCGCCCTTCGATGGGCAAGACCGCGTTCGCGGTCAACATCGCCGAGAACGTGGCCATCAACGAAGGCCTGCCCGTCGTCATCTACTCGATGGAAATGGGCGCCGCCCAGCTCGCCCTGCGGATGGTCGGCTCCATCGGCCGCATCGACCAGAGCCATCTGCGCACCGGCCAGCTCAAGGACGACGAATGGGGCCGTCTGTCCGAAGCCGTCGACAAGCTCGGCAAGGCCGCCATCTACATTGACGAGAGCCCGGGCCTGTCGCCCAGCGAGGTGCGTGCCCGCGCGCGTCGGCAGGCACGCATCAGCGGTCAGCTCGGCCTCATCGTCATCGACTACCTGCAGCTGATGTCTGGCAGCGGCGGTGGCAGCGAGGAGAACCGCGCCACCGTGCTGGGCGAGATCTCGCGTGGCCTGAAGGCCCTGGCCAAGGAGCTGCGCTGCCCCGTCATCGCGTTGTCGCAGCTGAACCGCTCGGTGGAGCAGCGTCCCGACAAGCGGCCCATGATGTCCGACCTGCGCGAGTCCGGCGCCATCGAGCAGGATGCCGACATCATCATGTTCATCTACCGCGACGAGTACTACACCAAGGACGAGTGCAAGGAACCGGGCGTGGCGGAGATCATCATCGCCAAGCAGCGTAACGGCCCGGTGGGCACGGTGAAGCTGATGTTCCAGCGCATGCACACCAAGTTCGAGAACCTAGCGCCCGGCTATGTGGGCGTGGAGCGCGACGAGTACTGACCCGCCGTTGAAATAGAGAAGGCCCGACGCATGGCATCGGGCCTTCAGTCGTTGGCCCTTGAGCGGCCTGTTGAGGCTACAGCTCCGGCTTCCGACGATTCAACTCCAGGTGCGAGAGGGGCCGCTGGCCATCTCGTCAAGGCCGCGGGCGGGCGTAGGCCATGCCCTACGCGACGACATCAGTGCTGCAAGCCATCCCGTTTCGCCAGGGCCGGGAAAAGCTTGAACCACAGCCCGACGACGGCCAGCGTGCCCAAGCCGCCGAGCAGTACCGAGCCCACGGGACCGAGCAGGGCCGCCGTGGCGCCCGATTCGAACTCGCCGAGCTGGTTGCTCGCGCCGATGAAGACCGAGTTCACGGCACCGACGCGACCACGCATCTCGTCTGGTGTCTCGAGTTGCACCAGCGACTGGCGGATGACGACGCTGACCATGTCGGCGGCGCCGCTGACGGCCAGCACGGCGAAGGCGAGCAGGAAGGAGGTCGTCAGCGCAAAGGCGATCATGGTCAGACCGAACAGCGCCACGGCGCCGAGCAGCCAGCGGCCGGCGCGGCGCGCGATGGGATGGCGGGCCAGCCAGACGCCGACGATCACCGCGCCCAGGGCCGGCGCTGCCCGCAGCAGGCCCAGCCCTTCCGGGCCGGTGTGCAGGATGTCCCTCGCGAAGATGGGCAGCAGCGCCGTGGCGCCGCCAAGCAGCACGGCGAACAGGTCCAGCGAGATGGCGCCGAGCACGACGGGGCGCTGCCAGATGAAACGGATGCCCGCCGTCAGCTGCGCCAGATCGGGCGCGGCGCGGCGCGGCTGGACGGCGCGATGGCGGATGGTCAACACGTTGGCGATGGCCGCGAGCAGCAGCAGCAGCGACACGCTGTAGACCAGCGCCGCGCCCCAATGTGCCGCGTCGCCGGCATGGCCGAGTCCCGACGCGATGGTGGGCCCCAAGGCATAGAGGGCACCCCCCAGGGCCGGGCCGGCAATGATGGAGACCTGCATGGTCGAACTGGCCGCCGCCACGGCACGCGGCAGCAGGATGGGCGTCACCAGCATGGGCATCAGGGCCTGCTGCGATGGCATCTGCAGCGCCCGCGCACAACCCAGCAGGATGGACAGCATGAGGATGAGCCGCGGCCCCACCCAGTGCCCCGCGCTGCCCAGCGCCAGGCAGGTCGCGGCCAGGCATTGCATGCCGAGGCTTGCGGCCAGCAGCAGCCTGCGGTCGCGCTGGTCGACGAGATGACCGGCCGGCAGCGTCAGCAGCAGGGCGGGCAGGAATTGCGCGAGGCCCACCAGGCCCAGGTCCCAGGCGCTGGAGGTCAGGTCATACATCTGCCAGCCCAGGGCCACCATCAGCATCTGGTTGGCGGCGCCGCCGGTCACGCGGGCGCCCAGCAGGCGCAGATAGTCGCGTTGATCACGCAGGCGGGCCGGGGTGCCGGGATTCGCGTCGAGAGGCATGCAGGCGGGCTTGCGCGCCGGTCGGCAGGCGCAGGAGAACCAGGGGCCGGCGGATTATCCCGGCGCTTCAGGAGTCTGGCCTGCGGCGGCGGGTGCGCGTCCAGCGCTCGGCAAGCCGGGTCGAGTCGGCATGCCCGGAATCCAGCAGGGTCATGGCTTTTGCCCTTGGTCGCATACTGTATATATTTACAGTATGTCGCCCGCTCCCACCCGCATCGCCGCTGCCCAGCCGGCCCTGGTTCCGCTGGACTCCATCAAGGGCCGCGGCACGGCGACGGCCATGCCGCATCGCTTCGAGCAGCGCGAGCGCGAGCAGTACGACGACGGCTGGGGTTCGCTGGACCAGGAGGCGACCGAGGAGCACCTGCCACCGGCCACCGAGGTCATCGAGGAGCAGGCGAAGAAGATCGTCACCAGCAACCAGTCGCCCGACATCAGCTTCGACTATTCGATCAACCCGTATCGCGGTTGTGAGCATGGCTGCGTCTACTGCTTCGCGCGGCCGACGCACAGCTATCTGAACCTGTCACCGGGGTTGGACTTCGAGACCCGCATCGTGGCCAAGATCAACGCCGCCGAGCGCCTGCGCGAGACGCTGGCGGGCTCGAGGTACGAGCCGCGCTCGCTGGTGCTGGGCACGGCCACGGATGCTTACCAGCCCATCGAGCGCAAGCTCGGCATCACGCGGCGCCTCGTCGAGGTGCTGGCGGAAACGAGTCACCCCTTTTCGGTCGTCACCAAGTCCAGCGGCATCGAGCGCGAGCTGGACCTGATCGCGCCGATGGCGGCGCAGGGCCTGGTGTCGGTCTATCTGTCGATCACGACGCTGGACAACGAGCTGGCCCGCATCCTCGAGCCTCGCGCGGCGGCCCCGGCGCGGCGGCTGCGCACCATCAAGGCGCTGGCGGATGCGGGCGTGCCGGTGGGCGTCAGCGTGTCGCCCATCATTCCCTTCATCAACGAGCCCGAGCTGGAGCACATCCTGGAGGCGGCCCATGCGGCCGGTGCCAGCAGCGCCTTCAGCATTCCGATCCGCCTGCCCTGGGAGGTCAATCCGCTGTTCCAGGACTGGCTGCAGCGTCATTTCCCCGAGCGCGCCGACCGGGTCATGGCCCGCATCCGCGACATGCGCGGCGGCAAGGACAACGATGCACGCTTCGGCAAGCGGTTCACCGGCGAGGGCATCTGGGCCGACCTGCTGCGCGCGCGGCTGCGGCGGGTGGTGGTTAAGCTGGGGATGAGGACGGAGCGAAGGCCGGTGCAGCTGGCTCTATTCAAGCCGCCGCGCAAGCCTTCGGCGCAGGGCGATCTGTTCTAGCTCCGGCAACCCGCCAACAAATCCCACTCCGCCCTGTAGACATCCGCCCGCGCGCCCACCCAACCCATCACCGTATGGAAGAGGTTGTCATGCGAGGCCGGCTTGTCGCGCAGGCCGGCCAGGCAGCCGGGCTTGAGCGACTTCGCCAGGTCGCCGCCCTCGGGCGCCCACAGCACCATGGGCACATGGGTCTGCTCATCCGGCGCCATGGCGTACGGCATGCCGTGCAGATAGAGGCCGTTCTCGCCCAGGGACTCGCCGTGGTCGGAGACGTAGAGCATGCCGGTGTCGAAGCGCGTCTGCTGGGTTTGCAACCAGGCGATGGAGCGGGCCAGCAGGCGGTCGGTCGTCACCAGGGTGTTGTCATAGCCGTTGACGACCTGCTGGCGCTCGCATTCCTGCAGCAGGTTGCGCTTGCACTCGGGTTGGAAGGGTTTGAGGTCGTCCGGCGAACGCTTGAAATAGGCCGGGCCGTGGCTGCCCATCTGGTGCATGACGAGGACGAGGCCGCGCTTGAGGCGCTCGGGGTCCAGCGCGGCGATGCGCTTGTCGAGCTCATGCAGCAGGGCTTCGTCGAAGCATTCCTCTTCACCCAGTTCGTCCTTGTGGCACAGGCCTGCCGTCAGCGCCGCGGCGCCCTGGGGCAGCTTGGACGTCGGGCTGTTGGGCACGCGGTCGCACAGGCCCTTGCAGCCGCTCTGGTTGTCCAGCCACAGCACGGCCAGGCCGGCGCGCTGCAGCACGTCGAGCAGGTTCTCCTGCGGTTTGCCGGCGTCGAAATCGGCGCGGCCCTGGGGCGCGAACATGCAGGGCAGGGAGGCGGCCGTGGCCGTGCCGCAGGACGTCACCTGGCGCAGGCTCACCAGGCTGGCGCCTTGCAGCTTGGACAGCTCCGGGTTGGTCGGCCGCGCATAGCCGTTGAGGCTGAAGTTCATGGCGCGGGCGGTCTCACCGACGACGAAGAGCAGCAGCGGCGGCTTGGCGCCCTCGGCGCGCGGCAGCAGGTGCGCGTCGGCACCGATGACGACCGGCGGGCCCTTGGGACCGGAGAGGCTGCGCACGCCGACGGCGCTGACCGAATAGACGGCGTTCAGCGGCGTGACCATGTAGCGGATGGTCTTGTAGTTGCGCATCGTCGACGACAGCGTCGCGAACACGCTCAGGGCCAGCAGCACCATGGCGACGACGGCGAGGCCGAAGGCGGCGAGGTTGCCGCCCAGGCGCTTCGGGAAGCCTTGGGCCGGCGCCGCCGGCCGGCGCAGCAGCCACCAGGCGGGCAGGGCACCCAGCAACAGCAGGCTGGCCAGCAGCTTCCAGCTCAGCAGGTCGCGCGTCTCGCGCGCATCGGTCTGCAGCATGTTCACGACCATGGTGGGATCGAAGACGATGCCGTAGCTGCCGATGAAATAGGCCAGGGCACCGGCCGCCAGCAGCAGCAGCGCGATGACGCCCTTGATGAGGCGCGGCCAAGCCAGCAGGCTGAGCACGGCACCGGTCGCGGCGATCACCATGCCGGCGAAGGCGATGATGAAACCCACACCGATGCCGGGCATGGCCTGAAGCTGCTTCCACAGCGGCCAGTTGGCCAACAAGCCCATCCACAGGGCGGCCAGCCAAGCCTGGGTCAGGGGACGCGAGGTGTCGGGCTGGAACCAGGCCAGCAGGCGCTTGAGCAGAGACATCGAAGGGAAAACGAAGCAGCGGGGTCGGCGCGAATTCTCGCGGCCCTGCGTGACCTCCAGGCTCAGGTGATACGAGCCCGGCGAGAAAGGGTCAGTTCACGCGGCGACGGCCGTGGGTGATGTACGCAGGGTGACGCCGCCCGCCGCCCGCGCCTTGCTCGGGCCGCCGGTCATGGGCTTCACATAGCGACCGTGCAGGTCGTCGATCTGTTCGGCCAGGCCCTCGGCGCCATCGATCTTCTCGGCATGGCGCTTCAGCACCAGGCCGGCCATGTCGATGAGCTTGGCATTGCGTGTCGCCTCGCCTTGCTGGATAAGCAGTTCGACGGCCGTCTTGGCGCCGCCGCGCAGGGAATGGCGCATGGCCGTCTCGGCGACGTTGAAGATCTGCTGGTGGCAGTCGCGGAACTGGTCAGCTGCGCCCTGGTGTCCCTCGGACATGGACACCAGGATCTCGGTACTGGCCTTGGCCGTGCAGTGGCGCGTGCCCAGGTTCTTCAGGACGGGCATCATCTCCTCGAGCTCGACCTCCTGGCTGGACAGGCGGATCCACAGCGCGGTCAGCAGCGAGGCGGCTTCGAGGTCGAAGTTGCCGGCGTCGGCATGCTCGGTGAACTCGCGTGCGATGACCAGGGCCGCACCCACGCGACGTTCGAGCAGGCAGGCCAGGCCGCGGAAGACGAGGTCGAAGCGCTGCAGGCGGATGGACCCCGGCGCCCGCTCCAGCGCGGCGATGAGGGAGTCGTGGGTGTACTTGAAGCCCTTGAAGTCCTTGGCGTCGAAGCGCATCAGCCCGATCAGGATGAGGCTGAGCATGTCGAAGAGCTTGGAGCGCAGCCCCTGGGACATGGCCCGTTCCAGCATCTTCAGCGACTCGGCCCGCTGGCCCGCGTAGAAGCCCAGGGTGCCGCAGCGCTGCAGCCGCAGCAGGCAGCCGGGCGTCAGCGTCGCGGCGGTCTGGTAGGTCTTGAGCGCCTCGCCGAGGTCGCCCTGCTCCATCTGCACATGACCCATCAGGTCATGCGAATCGGCGTAGTCCGGCAACTCGCCGATCAGGTTTTCCAGCGTGCGGCGGGCCTTCTGCAGATTGCCGCTGGCCACTTCGGTGCGCGCCACGCCCAGGCGCGCCCAGGGCACGGTCTTGGCAGCGATGATGGCTTCGTAGAGGGTCTTGGCGTCGTCGAAACGCTTCAGGCGCAGCAGCAGCTCGGCGCCGATGCGGGCGGCATAGAGCCAGTATTTGTCCTTGGCCTCGAAACGCGCCAGGCAGAGGTTGGCGGCGGTCTCGAAGTCCTGGTTTTCGATGGCCTCGAAAATGCCCTTCAGGATGCGCTTGCGCTGGCGGGCGCTGGCCAGGCGCTCGGCCAGGTTGGCGCTGGTGTAGGGCTTGATCAGGTAGGCGTCCAGCGCCGCCTCGGCGGCTTCCGCCACCTTGGCATAGGTGGCCTCGCTGGTCACCATGACGAAGACGGTGGAGTAGGGCAGCAGGCCTTCGCGGCGCAACTCGTCCAGCAGGTCCTGGCCGGAGGTGTCGCTGCTGTCGAAGTGGTAGTCGCACAGCACGATGTCGAAGGTCTGGTGCTCCAGCATCACGCGGGCATCCTTGACGCGCGGCGTCTGGCGCACCGTGCCGACGCCCAGGTCGCGCAACTGGGCCGACATCAGGCTGCGCGAGTTGGCGTTGCTGTCGATGATCAGCGCCGACGCCTCCTGGATGGTCTGGTCCATCAGGAACATGTGGCCTCCCGCCCCGGCGCAAGGCCGTGGACTGTGATCGGGAAGGGCGCAGAAGGAGTCACTTATGAGGATTCGGAATCACGGTTGTCCGACTTTAGGGTTTTCGCGTCCAGCCGGGAAACCTCGTTTACGTGTGGGGGCGGCGCCTGCCGTGACTTAAGACGCAGGCTGGCGCGACGTTACCTGCGGAAAGCGGGCACAAAAAAGCCGTGGCCCCTTGCGGGACCACGGCTTAGACGCGCAAGCGAATGGCTTACTTGAACAGGTCCTTGACCCGATCCGTCCAGGTCTTGGCATTGGGCGAGTGCTTCTCGCCGCCCTTCTTCAGCGACTCGTCGAGCTCCTTGAACAGCTTCTTCTGATGCTCGGTAAGCTTGACCGGCGTCTCCACGGCGATGTGGCAATACAGGTCGCCGGGATAGCTGGAGCGCACGCCCTTGATGCCCTTGCCGCGCAGGCGGAAGGTCTTGCCGTGCTGGGTGCCTTCAGGCAGTTCGATCTCGGCCTTGCCGCCCAGGGTCGGCACCTCGATGTTGCCGCCCAGGGCCGCCGTGACGAGGGAGACTGGCATCGTGCAATGCAGGTCGTCGCCGTCGCGCTCGAAGATCTCGTGCTGCTTGATGCGGATCTCGATGTAGAGGTCACCCGCCGGGCCGCCGTTCACGCCGGGCTCGCCATTACCCGCCGAGCGGATGCGCATGCCCTCGTTGATGCCGGCCGGGATCTTGACCTCCAGCGTCTTCTGCTTCTTGACCTTGCCCTGGCCGTTGCAGGTCGTGCAGGGCTCGGGAATGATCTTGCCGGTACCGTGGCAGTGCGGGCAGGTCTGCTGGATGCTGAAGAAGCCCTGGCGCATGTGCACCGTGCCCGAGCCGCCACATGACCCGCAGGTCTTGGCGCTGGTGCCGGGCTTGGCGCCCGTGCCGCCGCAGGTTTCGCAGCCTTCCCAGCTGGGAATGCGGATCTGCGTTTCCTTACCGCGGGCGGCCTCCTCGAGCGTGATCTCCATGGCGTAGCTGAGGTCGCTGCCGCGATAGACCTGCTGGCCACCGCCGCCGCGGCGCTGGCCGCCCTGGCCGCCGAAGATGTCGCCGAAGATGTCGCCGAAGGCCTCGGCAAAGCCACCGAAGCCTTCCGCGCCCGGGCCGCCGCGGCCGGCACCCATATTGGGGTCGACGCCGGCATGGCCGTACTGGTCGTAGGCCGCGCGCTTCTGCGCATCGGACAGCATCTCGTAGGCCTCCTTGGCCTCCTTGAACTGTTCCTCGGCCTTCTTCGCCCCGTCGCCCTGGTTGCGGTCGGGGTGGTACTTCATGGCCAGCTTGCGGTAGGCCTTCTTGATGTCCTCCTCGGACGCGTTCTTGGCGACGCCGAGGATTTCGTAGTAATCGCGCTTGGAAGCCATGCTTCTCTTTCAACGGAAAAGCCCGGGCACGCTGTTCTGAGCGTTCCCGGGCCGGGTCATGGAGGGCTTACTTGCTGTCCTTGACTTCCTTGAACTCGGCATCCACGACGTTGTCGTCCGCAGGGCGCTTGGCTTCACCTTGCGGCGCAGCGTGCGGCTGCTCGGCGCCGGCGGCACCCGCCGCGGCACCCGCCGCGGCTTGCGCGGCCTGCTGGTCGGCGTAGACCTTCTCGCCCAGCTTCTGGCTGGCCGTCATCAGGGCTTCGGTCTTGGCCTCGATGGCGGCCTGGTCGTCGCCCTGGATGGCTTCTTCCAGATCCTTGGCGGCGGCCTCGATGGCTTCCTTCTCGGCAGCTTCGAGCTTGTCGCCATGCTCGCTCAGCGACTTGCGCACGCTGTGGACCATGCCGTCGGCCTGGTTGCGGGCCTGCACCAGTTCGACCTTCTTCTTGTCCTCGGCTGCATTGGCCTCGGCGTCCTTCACCATCTTCTCGATCTCGGCTTCAGAGAGGCCCGAGTTCGCCTTGATGGTGATCTTGTTTTCCTTGCCGGTGCCCTTGTCCTTGGCGCCGACGTGCAGGATGCCGTTGGCGTCGATGTCGAAGCTGACCTCGATCTGGGGCACGCCGCGCGGGGCCGGCGGGATGCCTTCGAGGTTGAACTCGCCCAGCGACTTGTTGGCCTGGGCCAGCTCGCGCTCGCCCTGGTAGACCTTGATGGTCACGGCCGGCTGGTTGTCGTCGGCGGTGGAGAAGGTCTGGCTGAACTTGGTCGGGATGGTCGTGTTCTTCTTGATCATCTTCGTCATCACGCCGCCCAGGGTCTCGATGCCCAGGCTCAGCGGGGTGACGTCCAGCAGCAGCACGTCCTTGCGCTCGCCGCCCAGGACCTGGCCCTGGATGGCAGCGCCGACGGCCACGGCCTCGTCGGGGTTCACGTCACGGCGCGGTTCCTTGCCGAAGAACTCCTTGACCTTGTCCTGCACCTTGGGCATGCGGGTCATGCCGCCGACCAGGATGACGTCGTCGATGTCCGACAGGGCCACGCCAGCGTCCTTGACCGCGGTGCGGCAGGGGGCGATGGTGCGCTCGATCAGTTCGTCGACCAGGCTTTCCAGCTTGGCGCGGGTCAGCTTGACGTTCAGGTGCTTGGGGCCGGTCGCGTCTGCAGTGATGTAGGGCAGGTTGACGTCGGTCTGCGACGAGTTCGACAGCTCGATCTTGGCCTTCTCGGCGGCTTCCTTCAGGCGCTGCAGGGCCAGCACGTCCTTGGTCAGGTCGACGCCCTGGTCCTTTTTGAACTCGGCAATGATGTAGTCGATGATGCGCTGGTCGAAGTCTTCGCCGCCCAGGAAGGTGTCGCCGTTGGTCGACAGCACTTCGAACTGCATCTCGCCGTCGACGTCGGCGATCTCGATGATGGAGACGTCGAAGGTACCGCCGCCGAGGTCATAGACGGCGATCTTGCGGTCGCCCTTGCCATGCTTGTCCAGGCCGAAGGCCAGGGCCGCGGCGGTGGGCTCGTTGATGATGCGCTTGACGTCCAGGCCGGCGATGCGGCCGGCGTCCTTCGTCGCTTGACGCTGGGCGTCGTTGAAGTAGGCCGGCACCGTGATGACGGCCTCGGTCACTTCCTCGCCGAGGTAGTCCTCGGCGGTCTTCTTCATCTTGCGCAGCACTTCGGCCGAGACCTGGGGCGGCGCGAACTTCTTGCCGCGCACTTCCACCCAGGCGTCGCCGTTGTCGGCGGCGGCGATGGTGTAGGGCATCAGGTCGATGTCCTTCTGCACTTCCTTCTCGGAGAACTTGCGGCCGATCAGGCGCTTGACGGCGTACAGCGTGTTCTTCGGGTTGGTCACCGACTGGCGCTTGGCCGAGGCGCCGACGAGGATCTCGCCGTCTTCCTGGTAGGCAATGATGGACGGCGTGGTGCGGGCACCTTCGGCGTTCTCGATGACGCGGGTGGTGTTGCCTTCCATGACGGCCACGCACGAGTTCGTGGTGCCCAGGTCAATGCCGATGATCTTTCCCATGAGGTACTCCTGAAGATTTGTTGATGTTTTCGATTTGTGGATAACTTGCCGTCCTTCAAGGGCAGCAGGTTGTGAATTACTTGGGAGCCGACACGGTCACAAGCGCCGGCCGCAGCACGCGATCAGCGATCAAAAAACCCTTCTGCAGCACGGTGACGACCGTGTTGGGTTCCTGACCCGGCGCCGGCACCATGGAGATGGCCTGGTGCTGGTGGGGGTCGAACTTGGCGCCCTGGCCGGGGTTGATCTCGACGACCTTGTTGCGCTCCAGCGCGCTGGACAGCTGGCGGCGGGTGGCGTGCACGCCTTCCAGCACCGTCTCGACGCTGGCGCTGGGCGTGGCGATGGCGGCCTCCAGGCTGTCCATGATGGGCAGCATGGCTTCGGCGAAGGCCTCGACGGCGAACTTGCGGGCCTTGGAGACATCTTCGTCGGCGCGGCGGCGCACGTTCTCGACCTCGGCCTTGGCGCGCAGATAGGCATCGCTCATCTCGGCGAGGCGGCCTTCCAGCTCGGCGATCTTGATCTCGGGGTTCAGTTCAGCGGCCGTGGGGTCGGCAGCGCCGGCTGCGTCTTCGGGCAGGGGGTTTTCGGTCGTCATGGCAGAAAAGGGGGCAATCGCGTCGACATGGGGCGCGATGCCCTGGTTTCAAGAGGGGGGATTCGAAACGAATTATCCGGGTCAACCCGGTGTGTCTAGGTCGTCGGCGTCGTCGAGGGAGGCCGACCAGCGGTCCCAGTCCGCCAGGCGGCGGCGATCCTGCTTGGTCGGGCGGCCTTGCTCGATGGTCGCTGCCGGCTCCGGCGCCAGGCGTCGGGCCTCGGCGGCGGCCTCCCGGGCCGTGATGCTGGCCTGGGTCTCGGCGTACAGGGCCTGGGCCTGCGGCGCCGGGCCGCGCTGGTTGGACAGGCCGAGGACCGACACCTCGCGGCTGACGACACCGATGCGCAGGCTCAGCAGGTCACCCACCTTCACGTCACGCGACGGCTTGACCGGCTGGCCGGCCATGCGCACGCGGCCGAGGTTGATCTCCTCGACGGCCAGGGCGCGGGTCTTGTAGAAGCGCGCCGCCCACAGCCATTTGTCCAGCCGCATCGAGGCCGGCGCCTCGCTCATTGCTTGGCTCCCGCCGCGAGGGCGCGCTGGCGCTGCAAGGCCAGGGTGTCGGGGTGGGCCGCCTCAAGCGTCCAGCCCTGCAGATGGCGCTGGGCCAGGCTGGCCAGCGCCTTGATGCCGGCCGGGTGGTCGTTCAGGCAGGGGATGTAGGCAAAGCGCTGGCCGCCGGCGGCCAGGAAGGCGGCGCGAGCCTCCTGGGCGATCTCCTCCAGCGTCTCCAGGCAGTCGGCCGCGAAGCCCGGGCAGATGACATCGACAGTCTTCAGCCCGCCCTTGGCCAGCTTGACGAGGCTGGGCTCGGTGTAGGGCTCCAGCCATTTGGCCTTGCCGAAGCGGCTCTGGAAGGTCACCAGCCATTCGCCGTCGTGCAGCCCCAGGGCCTCTGCCAGCAGGCGGCCGGTCTTCAGGCACTCGCAGTGGTAGGGGTCGCCCAGGTGCAGGGTGCGCTCGGGCATGCCGTGGAAGCTCATCACCAGCTTGTCGCCGCGGCCCTCGCGTTGCCAATGCTCGCGCACGGTCTGGGCGAGGGCGCCGATGTAGCCGGGCTCGTCGTGATAGCGGTTGATGAAGCGCAGCTCGGGCAGGTGGCGGGTCTGCAACGTCCAGCGCGCCACGTCGTCGATGACGCTGGCCGTGGTGGCGCCCGAGTACTGCGGATAGGCCGGCAGCACCAGGATGCGGCGCACGCCGTCGCGCTTCAACCCATCCAGCGTGGCGGCAATGGCGGGCTGGCCATAGCGCATGGCCATGGCCACGCGCACACCCAGCTTGCCTTGCAGCAGCTTGGCCTGCTTGTCGGTCCAGACCTTGAGCGGCGAGCCTTCGGGCGTCCAGATGGTGGCGTACTTGGCCGCGGACTTGGCCGGGCGGATGCGCAGGATGATGCCGTGCAGGATCAGGGCCCAGACCAGCCTGGGAATCTCGACGACGCGCGGGTCGGCCAGGAACTGGGCGAGATAGCGGCGCAGGGCGGGGGCGTCCGGCGCGTCGGGAGTGCCGAGATTGCAGAGCAGCACCGCGACGTCGGGACCCGCGGGTGCGGCGCCGTGGCGCTGCGGCGGTTCGGGGAGAAATGGCATGTCAGTTGGTATTTGCGGGCCGAGCGCCGGGCCGTTCCCTAGCCGGGCCGCCCAGGCGATTGGCGTGGCGGTCGATCCCGCACGCATCGCCGTCCTCTCGGGGGCTTCGGCCGGACACATGGCGCCCAGTGGGCGGCATGTGCCTGCCGAAGAGTTGCGGCACATGCCGCAGCGCGGTCTGCAAGACCGGCCAAGGTACTCCTTGGACGAGGGGCTCCATTTCTTCAGCGACGGGACTTGGGGCCGCCGAAAGGCTGGGGCTCGGTGTCGTAGAAGTGCAGCACCTCGAAGCGCACGATGGGCGATTGCTCATCGGTGGGCAGGCCGCCCAGGCCGATGACGCCGCTGCCGTGCAGGGTGCAGCTGCCGCGCTTCAGGCTGAGCAATTCGCCCGAGTCACCGAAGCGCACATAGGTGCCGTTGTAGGACAGGTCGGTCAGCTCGAAGCTGCTGCCCTGCCAGTCGATGCGGGCATGCGAACGCGACACCCGGGCGTCGGTGATGCAGTAGGTGGCCTGCACGCTGCGGCCCAGCACGATGGGCATGGCGCCGATGTCGAAGACGCGGTCCAGGTCCTGCCAGATGAGACGCATGCCATCGGGCTCGGTCGAGCGCATCGGCTCGCCGAACTGCGTGGCCGTGTCGTCGGCGCTGACCAGGGGCGCGGCGTCCATGCGATAGACGTGGACGGGCTCGATGCGGCCGCGCACGGAGATGCGGTCCAGGCTGCGAAAGCGCCCCTTGGAGGCGTGGTGCAGGCCAGCCAGCACCTCGGCCGTGATGAGGATCTCGCCGTCGCCGGCATGGTCGATGAGGCGGGCCGCGACGTTGACGGCGTCGCCGAAGCAGTCGCCGTTGAGCTCGACCACTTCGCCGCGCGCCAGCGCCACCTGCAGCCGCATGGCCAACAGGCCCGGGTTGTTCTGGCGGCGCGCGCGCTGCACGTTCTTCTCGAGCAGCTCCTGCATGCGCTGGGCGGCGCGCACACCGTCGCGTGGCGTCTCGAAAGCGGCCATCAGGCCGTCGCCCAGGGTCTTGATCAGCTGGCCGCCGCTCTCCAGCACGGCTTCGCTGATCTGGCCCACGGTCTGGGTAACCATGCCACTGGCTTCGGCGTTCCCGAGGGCCTCGTACAGCCCGGTGCTGCCGCGCAGGTCGGCAAAAAGGACGGTGCGCTCGCGGATCGCGGTCATATCGAAAGTTTAAGGGCGTAAAAAAGGCCGGGGGAGCCGGCCTTCGTGAATATCCCGATTACAGGTTATCCAGGTAGGTACGCAATTTATCTGAACGGCTCGGGTGCTTCAGCTTGCGGATCGCCTTGGCCTCGATCTGGCGGATGCGCTCACGCGTGACGTCGAACTGCTTGCCGACTTCTTCCAGCGTGTGGTCGCTCTGCATCTCGATGCCGAAGCGCATGCGCAGCACCTTGGCCTCGCGCGGCGTCAGGCTGTCGAGGATGTCCTTCACCACGTCGCGCAGGCCGGCCTGCATCGCGGCCTCGATGGGCGCCGTGTTGTTGGTGTCCTCGATGAAGTCGCCCAGGTGGCTGTCGTCGTCGTCGCCGATCGGCGTCTCCATGGAGATCGGCTCCTTGGCGATCTTCATGATCTTGCGGATCTTGTCTTCCGGGATCTCCATCTTCTCGGCCAGCGTCGGGGCGTCCGGCTCGTAGCCGAACTCCTGCAGGTGCTGGCGCGAGATGCGGTTCATCTTGTTGATCGTCTCGATCATGTGAACCGGGATGCGGATGGTGCGGGCCTGGTCGGCGATGGAGCGCGTGATGGCCTGGCGGATCCACCACGTCGCGTACGTCGAGAACTTGTAGCCGCGGCGGTATTCGAACTTGTCCACCGCCTTCATCAGGCCGATGTTGCCTTCCTGGATCAGGTCCAGGAACTGCAGGCCGCGGTTGGTGTACTTCTTGGCAATGGAGATCACGAGGCGCAGGTTGGCCTCGATCATTTCCTTCTTCGCGTCACGAGAGGCCTTCTCGCCCTCGTTCATCTTCTTGTTGATGTCCTTCAGGTCGTCCAGCGGCACCACGGCCTTGGCCTGGATGTCCGTCAGCTTCTGCTGCAGCTCCTGCACCGGCGGCAGGTTGCGGGCCAGGATGGCGCTGTAGGGCTTGCCCAGCGCCACTTCCTTCTCGGCCCACTTCAGGTTCAGCACATTGGGCGGGAAAGTCTTGATGAAGTGCTCTTGCGGCATGCCGCACTTGTCGACCACGATCTTGCGCAGTTCGCGCTCGTAGCGGCGCACGTCGTCGACCTGGCTGCGCAGGATGTCGCACAGCTTCTCGATCGTCTTGACCGTGAAGCGGATGGTCATCAGCTCGGCGCTGATGGCCTGCTGGGCCTTGTTGTAGGAGACCGACTTGTAGCCTTCCTTCTCGAAGGCCTTGCGCATCTTGTCGAAGGCGGCGGACATCGAGTCCAGCTTCACGAGCGCGGCGTTCTTCAGCTCTTCGAGCTTCTTGGTCAGGGCCTTGGAGCCGCCGTTGCCGTCGTCGTCGTCTTCCTCGTCGAACTCGTCGAAGTCTTCTTCGGCGACATAGTCGTCGGCCTCGTCTTCGGCCACGAAGCCGTCGACGACGTCGGAGATCTGCATCTCGCCGGCGCGGATCTTGGTGGCGAACTCGAGGATGTGGGCGATGGTCGTCGGCGAGGCCGAGATCGCCAGCATCATGGCCTGCAGGCCGCCTTCGATGCGCTTGGCGATTTCGATTTCGCCTTCACGGGTCAGCAGTTCGACCGTGCCCATTTCGCGCATATACATGCGCACCGGGTCGGTCGTGCGGCCGAATTCGGAGTCCACCGTCGACAGCGCGGCTTCGGCGGCTTCCTCGGCTTCTTCCTCGGTTGACGTGGCCGTCGTGTTGCCCTGGATCAGCAGCGTGGCGGCGTCGGGCGCCTGCTCGTAGACCGCGATGCCCATGTCGTTGAGCATGGAGATGATGGCCTCGAGGATTTCCTCGCTGACCAGCTTCTCGGGCAGGTGGTCGTTGATTTCCTGATGCGTCAGGAAACCACGCGTCTTGCCCATCTTGATGAGGGTCTTCAGCTCGCTGCGGCGCTTGTGGGCTTCCTCTTCGGTCAGCGCGGTCTCTTCCAGGCCGAACTCACGCATCAGCGCGCGCTCCTTGGCGCGGCTGACCTTCATGCGCAGGGGCTTGGCCTTGACGGTTTCCTCTTCGACCGCGGCGACCTCTTCGACTTCCGCCTCTTCGCCTTCGCCTTCGATTTCGGCGTCGATGTCGGAGAAGTCTTCCTCTTCCTCGGCTTCCTTCTTGGCGCCGGCCTTCTTGGACGTGGTTTCCGCCTTGGGCTTGCGGCCGCGCTTGGGCTTGTCGTCCTCAGCCACGGCGGCCTTGGCCGTCTTCGTGGCAGGCTTGGCCGCTGCCGCCTTCGTCGTCTTCGCGGGCGCCTCAGCCGCTGCCGTCTTGGCAGCAGGCTTCTTCTTGGGTTCTTCGGCGGGGGTAGCCTTGGGCGCGGTCTTCTTGGCGGTCATGCAGGTCCTTCGGGTTTGCGCGGTCAATTCAGAAATGCAGCAGCCACCGCGGCCAGCCCGGGCTCGGCGTCAAGCCGGCGGGGCATGGGGGCGGTGGCTTTCGTCGTCAAGGTATCGATCAGCGTGTGATCGAGGGACCCTGGCGTGGCGCGAACAAGCTGGCGTGATCGTTTGGTATGCAGAGCTGGCGGATGAGTTGGCCTTTAAAACCCCTTGGGTCGTCCCGTTGGGTTGCCCAGTGTCGCTGGGTGGCCGGGGTCCGGCATCTCTCTGCCGTCACTCTTGTTGACGCGCGCGGAAAACACGAGATTATCAGCGATCCGCGCTTGAATTGCAAAACCGTGACAGGAAAACCCGCGTTCAGGCCGCCTGGGCGCCCCCGCCCTTGAACTCGTCGGCGCGCGCCCGGAGCTGCCGGTAGCGCAGCCGGTCGGCCTCGCTGAGGGAGGGCTGGGCCAGCAGGCTGGCGATTTCGGCATCGATCTGGTCGCGACGCAGTTTGGCCAGGGCGGCAGTCAATTCCTTGGCGGGGCTGGCATCGGTGCCCAGGTCGTGAACCGGGTGGATGACCTGGGTGGCGCGGGCGCTCAGGCCGGTCTCGGCCAGGCCCACCTCGATGGCGGCCCAGGGCGTCGCGCCATGGTGGGTCAGCTGGCGCTCCAGCCACTGGATGAGCTCGCCATGCAGGCCGGGCAGGTCGTGCAGCAGCGCGCGGTCCTCGTCGGCCAGGGTCTCCCAGAGCTCGCTGTGCTGCAGCAGCAGGCGGGTGGCGTGGTCGGTGGCCGTGGCCGGCGCGGTTCGCGGGCCGGCGGGACGTTCCTCGGCCTCCTTGCGGGACTTCCAGTCGCCCTTGCCCTTCCACTCCCCCTTGGGCTTCCACTCGCCCTTGGGTTGCCAGCGCGGCTTCTCCGCCGGGGCAGCGCCACCTTCGGCGGCAGGTGCGGCGGCGGGGGGCGGTTCACCCAGCCACAGGGCCTGCAGCTCCGCTTCCGGCATCTGGCCCTGGCGGGCCAGTTCGCCCAGCAGCTGGCGGCGCAGCAGGCTGTCGGGCAGCAGATTCCACAGCGGCCTGGCCTGGTTGAGCATGCGTGCCCGCCCCTCGGGGGTGCCGAGGTCGCAACCCTCGCCCGCGACATTGACGAGCTGGCGCGACAGCGGCACGGCCGTCTCGATGCAGCGCTCGAAAGCCTCGGCGCCGAGTTCGCGGACGTAGGAGTCGGGGTCGTGTTCGGTCGGCAGGAACAGGAACTTGACCGTGCGGGTCTCGGTGGCGTGGGGCAGGGCGGCTTCCAGGGCGCGGCTGGCGGCGCGCCGGCCGGCGGCGTCGCCGTCGAAGCTGAAGACGACGGACTCGGTGTGCCTGAAAAGCTTGTGCACATGGTCGGCCGTGCAGGCCGTGCCCAGCGTCGCGACCGCATTGCCAATGCCGTGCTGGGCCAGGGCAACGACGTCCATATAGCCCTCGACGACGAGGACGTGGCCGCGCTGACGGATGGCCTGGCGGCCTTCGAAGAGACCGTAGAGCTCGCGGCCCTTGACGAAGACCGGCGTCTCGGGCGAGTTCAGGTATTTGGGCTCGCCCTTGTCCAGCACCCGGCCGCCGAAGCCGATGACCTCGCCCTGGACATTGCGGATGGGGAACATCACGCGGTCGCGGAAGCGGTCGTAGCGCTTCGCGTCCTCGCCGGGCTCGGCCTCGGGCGTGATGACGAGGCCGGACTCGACGAGTTGCGGATCGTCATAGCTCGGGAAGCCGCTGGCCAGCGAGCGCCAGCCCTCGGGCGCATAGCCCAGGCCGAAGCGCGCGGCGATCTGGCCGGTCAGGCCGCGCCCCTTCAGGTATTTGACGGCCCGCTCCGAGTCGCGCAGCCTGGCCTTGTAGAAGTCGGCGGCCCGGGCCAGCACGTCGGTCAGGCTCTGCTGCCTGGCCTTCTCGGCCTTGGCGCGTTCGCGCTGCTCGGGGCTGCGCTCGTCCTGAGGCACCTGCATGCCGACCTGCTGGGCCAGGTCCTCGACGGCCTCGACGAAGTTGGCGCCGGTGTGCTCCATCAGGAAGCCGATGGCGTTGCCGTGCACGCCGCAGCCGAAGCAGTGGTAGGTCTGGCGGACGGCGTTGACGTTGAAGCTGGGCGACTTTTCGCCATGGAAGGGACACAGGCCCTTGTGGTTGGCGCCGGCCTTTTTGAGTTCGACATGGCGGCCCACCACCTCGACGATGTCGACGCGGGCCAGCAGGTCCTGGATGAAGCCTTGGGGGATCACCCAGGGATTTTAAAGATTCGCCTGGGAGGGGCTGCGCAACTGGCCCACCCAGTCGCCGTTGCCGAAGGCATCCATCCAGCCGGGCAGGGCCGTGGGATGCATGGCTGCCGCTATGCCATTGCCCTGGCCGAGGCGGCAGCCCAGGCGCAGCAGCTCGCGGGCGTGGGCGCGGCTCTCGACGCCCTTGGCCAGCACGGTGCAGCCGATGTTGCGGGCCAGGCCGATGACGCTTTCCACCAGCGACAGGTCCTGGGCGTCGCCCAGCATGCCCTGCACATAGCTGCGGTCGAGCTTGAGGGTGTCGACGGGCAGGCGCTTGAGCGAGCTCAGCCGCGAATAGCCGGCGCCGAAGTCGTCCAGCGCGATGCCCACGCCAAGTCCGAGGCAGCGCTGGATCAGGGCCTGGGTGGCGACGGTCTCGACCAGGGCGTCGGACTCCAGCACGTCCAGGTGCAGCAGATGGGCGACTTCGGGCGACTGGCGCTGGATGAGTTCCTGCAGACGCTGCGGGAAGTCGTGGCGACGCAACTGCCGGGCGCCGACGTTGACGCTGACGGGCAGGCCCTTGCCATCGTTGACGCCGGCGCGCAGCCAGGCCATGGCCTGCGTCAGCGCCTGCTCGATGACCCAGTCGCCGATCTGCACGGCCAGGCCGGTCGTTTCGACGAGGGGCAGGAAATGGGCCGGGGCCAGCAGGCCGCGCTCGGGGTGCTGCCAGCGCAGCAGGGCTTCCACGCCCATCACCTGGCCGGTGCGCAGGTCGATCTGGGGCTGGTAATGCAGCAGCAACTCGTTGCTGTCCAGGGCCTTCTGCAGGCGAGCGACGGCGATCAGGCCGGCTTCGTCGCGCTGGTCCAGCGTCGGGTCGTGGAACTGGATGCCGCCGCGGCCGGCGTGCTTGGCGCGGTAGAGGGCGTGGCCGGCGTGGCGCAGCAGGGTTTCCGGGTCGGCGTCGTCCTGCGGATAGACAGTGGCGCCCATGCTGGCGCCGATCTCCAGGGCCAGGCCGTTGCCGGCGCGGCTTTCGCGGATGGCGACCGGCGTGGACAGCAGGCCCAGCAGGCGGTCGGAGGCGCGCTGGGCCTCCTCGGGCGTCTGCACCCGCATCAGCACGGCGAACTCGTCGCCATGCAGTCGCGCGAGCTGGTCGGCAGTGTCCGGCGCCGCGCCGCGCGCACCGCGCAGCGTGGCCTGCAGGCGGCCGCTCAGCTGCAGCAGCACGGCGTCGGCGACGAGGGGGCCGTGCTCGGCGTTGACGCGGGCGAATTCGTCCAGGTCGATGAGGCCGATGACGAGCTTGAAGCCGTCGCGGTTGGCCGCGCCCAGGGCCTGCTGCAGGCGGCGCATGAATTCGTCGCGGTTGGGCAGGCCGGTGGCGACGTCGAAGCGCAGGCTGCGGCGCAGTAGGTCCTGCTGGCGGATGCTCTCACCGAGATCGGTCAGGCTCAGCAGCCGCCAGCGCGCGCTGACGCCCTCGGGCTCCGGCACGGGGCTGAGCTTGGCGGCAAAGACATGCTGGCCGCCATCTTCCAGCTCGGCGTGCAACTGGCCGCTCCAGGGCAGGCCATCGTTCAGCACCGCCTGCAGCTCGGCGGGCTGGTGGCCGCTGCGCTGCAGGTTGGCGACGCTCAGCGGCGATGCCAGCCGGCCGACGAGGGCCTCACGCGGTGCGTGCAGGATCTCGCAATAGGCCGGGTTGACTTCGACGATGCGCCACTGCGTGTCGACGATGGCCAGGCCTTCGCTGGCCTGCTGGAACAGGGTGGCCGACATGCGCTCGCGCTCTTCGGCGGTGTGGCGCCAGCTCACGTCCGCCAGCGTCGCGATGAGGCCGCGAGCGCGGCCACGGTTGTCGCGCAGCGGCACATGGGCCTGCAACTCGTGCCAACGCCAGTCGCCCCCGTCGGCGGCCAAACGCACCGACAACCCGAGCTGCTTGCGCAGCGGATCGCCCAGCAGTTCGCGCAGCGCACGGCGCAGTGGTTCGCGGTCGCGCGGGTGGGCCAGGCGCACCCAGTCCAGCGGCGCCGTGCCGGCCTTGGTGCCGTCGACGGGCGTCGTCAAGGCCGTCCAGCGTGCCGAGGCATGGCGGCGGCCTTCCGGCAGGCGCCACTCCGCCAGGGCCAGGCCCTGGGCATCGAGGGCGCTGCGCCAGCCGTCGCGGTCACGCAGCTGGTGGTGGCTGAGGGCGATGAGGGCCAGGGGCAGCAGGGCCAAGCCGCCCCCGAGGGCATAGGCGACCAGGGTCGGCGGCGCATTGAGCGCCCACAGGGCGAGCAAGCCGGCACCCAGAGCGGCGTTGGCACGGGGCGAGGCCTGCAGCGCGTGCAGGCAGAGCAGCAGATGCGGCAGCAGCAGGGCGGCGCCGGCCTGCGGCAGCCAAGTCAGGCCGGCCTGGGCGATGACTGCCGCAGCGGCCAGCAGCCGGGCGGTCCAGCGGCCACCCCGGCGCGGGCGCTGGGTGCTGGCCTGCAGGATGGTGCCCAGGCTCAGCAGGGCCATGCCCCAGGCGGCCGCCAGCTCGAGGGCGCCGCCGAGGCTGCCTCGCCAACCCGTGCCCGCGGCCATCAGGGCGGCCAGCGAGAACAGGCCGGCCAGCCCAGGTGCGGCCAGGCCGGCCAGCAGGCCGAACAGCAGGACTTCACGCCGCCCGGCGAGCCGGCCCGTCAGGCGCAGCCGGCGTAGCAGGCTGCGGTTCAGCGCGACGGCGAGCAAGGGCAGGGCGAGGGCGGTCAGCACCGGTGCCGAAACGAGGAGATCCAGGGCGGCGGCCGGATCGGCGGGCGAGTGCATCAGCAAGGGCAGCCCGCCGCCCAGCAGCAGGCCCGCCATCACCAGAGGCAGCACCCAGGCGCTCAGCCGCCACAGTGCCAGCAGCCCCAGGGCCGACAGCAGCATGGGGAGGAAGAGGTCCTGCGCCGGCATGGCGGTCGAGGCTTGGGGAATGCGCAGCAGGGGCGGCAGCGACTCGGCGGCCAGCCCCCAGGCCGTGACGAGACCGCCCCCCAGGCCCGCCAGCGCGGCCAGCCCGACGCGGCGCAGCCGGCGCCAGCCCCGCCGATCATGAATGCGGCGCGGGCCGGGCGGCAGGGTGGTCGAGGGCGGCGTCTGGACGCTCAGGTCGGGCGCCTGATCGTCGGAATCCGGAACACCGGAATGCAAATCCATGACTCAGGCCCCGAGCCGATACCCGGCGCGGCGCAAGCAGCGCTGCGCTGGCCGGGGCGATGGGCGGCAATGGGCGGACATGGCTTCAATCTCGTTGTCACGGCGCTGCGACAACCCCGGGATAAACCCGAAAGGCAGTGGTGCAGACAGCGCGACGAAAGGCATGGCGCAGTTTAGGCGCGAGGTGCGCCAAAAAAGAAAAGGGCCATCCCGTAGATGGATGGCCCGGCAGACGGCGCGCCACTGGGGGCGCACGGCGGAATTTATTAACTGATCAGACGGCGAAATCGGTCAGCTTGGCGCCGCCGGCAACGGCCGCCTTGAGCCATTTGGGTTGCAGGCCGCGGCCGCTCCAGGTTTCACCGGTGGCCTGGTTGCGATACTTGGCAGCCACCTTGGAGACCTTGACCGGCTTGGGGGTGCGCATGCTGAGGTCGGCCACCGTCAGGCCATATTCGCTCATCAGGGATTTCACCTTGGCCACGGCTTCGCTGCGTTCGCGATCCTTGGTTTGGCTGATCTGCTGATCAAGCGCCTCGCGCTGGGCCAGGAGTTCTTTCAGGGTGGACATGCTGCTATTCCTCTTGCGATTTGAGCGGGGAGGCTCGAGACATCGGTCGTCGCGGCCTTGGAGGCCTGGGGCCAGGTGCCCGCGAGTATCTCCGTGCGGCAATTAAATCGCGACGACCCGTATAAATGCAAGAGTTTTCGTTGGCCAGTAGCGACGAGTTTCTTCTGGCACGGGGTTAATTGCCCATTTCTTCGTATCCGGTAAGGGCGCCGGCCAGCAGGGGTCCGGGGGGATTGGATGGAAAAAGGGCCAGCGACTTGCGTCCCGGCCCTTGGTGTCTGGCTGCTGAATTCTGCGCGGCTATTTCAGTTGCTGGGCGGAACGTAGCCCGCCACCGTTTCGGCGCCAGCGCCGAAGAAGAATGGTGTGACCGCATCACTTGCGCTGGCGCGCAAATGAGTGTTCCCCCAGTTTTTCACTGAGCTGCGCTCAGTTCGCTGGCGGGACATAGCCCGCCACCGTTTCGGCGCCAGCGCCGAAGAAGAATTGGTGGTGATCACGTCACCTGTGCTGCGCCCAGATGAGTGCTCCCCCAATTCTTCCTTGAGCTTGTCGCTCAAGCCGCTGGCGGGACGTAACCCGCCACCGTTTCGGCGCCAGCGCCGAAGAAGAATTGATCCGCCTGGCGCATCAGGTATTGGCGGGCGCGCAGGTCAGCAAGGTTCAGGCGGTTTTCATTCACCAGCATGGTCTGGTGCTTCATCCAGGCGGCCCAGGCTTCCTTGCTGACGTTTTCCCAGACCTTCTTGCCGAGTTCGGTTTGCACGGGGTAGGGCGGGAAGTCCAGCCCTTCGGCTTCCTTCTTCAGATAGGCGCATTGAACGACGCGGGGCATGACGGACTCCTGGGACGCGAAAAGAGAATACGACCGGCACTTTAGCGCGCCGGCCTTTTGGACAGGGCAGATGGGGCCTTGGCGAGGCCTAGATGTTGAATTTCTTGACCAGCACCAGCGAACGCCGATCCCAGTTGTATTTGCGCTTGCGCTCTTCGGGCAGCCACTCGGGGTCGACCTGCTGGAAACCGCGCTTGATGAACCAGTGCATGGTGCGTGTCGTCAACACGAAGATGCTGTCCAGGCCCATGGCCTTGGCGCGCTGCTCGATTCTTTTCAGCAGGCGGTCGCCGTCGCCCTGGCCCTGGACTTCGGCGGACACGGTGAGGGCGGCCATCTCGGCGGTGCGCGCTTCCACATAGGGGTAAAGCGCCGCGCAGCCGAAGATGACGCCGTCATGCTCGATGACGGTGTAGAGCTCGGCGTCACGCTCGATCTCGGTGCGGCTGCGCTTGACCAGGGTGCCGTCGCGCTCGAAGGGCTCGATGAGCTGGATGATGCCGGCCACATCGTCGGCGCTGGCCTCGCGCAGGCTCTCCAGCTTCTCGTCGACCACCATGGTGCCGATGCCGTCGTGGGTGTAGACCTCCTGCAGCAGGGCGCCGTCCACGGCGAACGGAATGATGTGGGAGCGCTCGACGCCGGCGCGGCAGGCCTCGGCGCAGTGGCGCAGATAGAAGGCCACGTCGGTCGGCTCGGGGTTGGGCGCGGCCTTGGCCAGCATGCGGTCGGCGTCGGCCACGGCCAGTTCGGTGTCGATGGGGCTTTCCGGGTCGTCCGGGTTCTCGGGCACGCCGTCGACCTCGCAGACGAACAGCAGCTTGTCGGCCTGCAGGGCGATGGCGGTTGACGTGGCCACGTCTTCCATCGACAGGTTGAAGGCCTCGCCAGTCGGCGAGAAGCCGAAGGGCGACAGCAGCACGATGGCGCCGATGTCGATGGCGCGCTGGATGGCGGCACCGTCGACCTTGCGCACCAGGCCGGAATGCTGGAAGTCCACGCCGTCGACGATGCCGACCGGCCGGGCGGTCAGGAAATTGCCCGAGACGACCCGCACGGTGGCGTTGGCCATCGGCGTGTTGGGCAGGCCCTGGCTGAAGGCGGCTTCGATCTCGAAGCGCAATTGACCGGCGGCCTCCTGGGCGCAGTCCAGGGCGACGGCATCGGTGACGCGGCGGCCGTGGCTGTAGCGGGGCGTCTGGCCCTTGGCGGCCAGCTGTTCATTGACCTGGGGGCGAAAACCGTGGACGAGGACGATCTTGATGCCCATGGCGTGCAGGATCGACAGGTCCTGTACGAAGGCGTTCAGCTTGCCGGCCGCGACCAGTTCACCCGGCATGCCGACGACGAAGGTCTCGCCGCGGTAGGCATGGATGTAAGGCGCCACGGCGCGAAACCAGGGCACGAAGGTATGGGGAAAGACAAGACCGGTCATGGGGCGGAATTGTGCGGCCTACTTGACGCTGTCATGCGTGCTGCCGACGATGCGCCTCCCACCCCAAGGAGATCGCGATGAAGGACTACCAAGACGTCTACATGACCCCCGGCGCCTTCAGCTGGAACGAGTTGGGCACGCCCGATCCCAAGGCCGCCTGCGAGTACTACGGCAGCCTGTTCGGCTGGACTTTCGACACCATGAACATGGGCCAGGGCGACTATCACGTCATCAAGGTCGGCGAGGTGGCCGTGGGCGGCGTGATGACGCCGCCGGCACCCGGCCCGGCCATGTGGGGCGCCTATGTCACCGTCGAGAACTGCGACGCCACGGTCGAGAAGGCCAAGAGCCTTGGTGGGACAGTCTGCGCCGGGCCCTTCGACATCCCCACCATCGGCCGCATGGCCGTGCTGCAGGACCCGCAGGGCGCCGTCATCCAGGTCATCAGCTACTTCCCAAGAACCGAGTAAGCGCTTGCGGGACAATCCCGCCCCAATGAGTTCCGAACGACCCGAGAGCCGGTTGCCTCAACCGGCTCTTTCCATTTCCTTTCCCGAAAGCCTGCCGGTCTCGGCCAGGCGCGACGAGATCGCTCAAGCGATGGCCGCGCACCAGGTCGTCATCGTCTGCGGCGAGACCGGCTCCGGCAAGACCACCCAGTTGCCCAAGATCGCGCTGGCGATGGGCCGTGGCCGCATCAACGGCGGCGGCCTGATCGGCCACACCCAGCCGCGGCGGATTGCCGCCAGCAGCGTGGCCAAGCGCATCGCCGAGGAGCTGAACACGCCGCTGGGCGACGTCGTCGGCTACAAGGTCCGCTTCCAGGACCGGCTGTCCAAGGGCGCCTCGGTCAAGCTGATGACCGACGGCATCCTGCTGGCCGAGACGCAGAGCGATCCGCTTTTGCGCGCCTACGACACGCTGATCATCGACGAGGCCCACGAGCGCAGCCTCAACATCGACTTCCTGCTCGGCTATCTGCGCGAGCTGCTGCCGCGCCGGCCCGACCTGAAGATCGTCGTCACCTCGGCCACCATCGACGCCGAGCGATTCGCGAAGCACTTCGAGAGCGCCAAGGGCCCGGCGCCGGTGCTGATGGTGTCGGGGCGGCTGTTCCCGGTCGAGCAGCGCTACCGTCCGTTCGAGGAAAGCCGCGAATACGACCTCAACAACGCCATCTGTGACGCCGTGGACGAGCTGTGGCGCGAGGGTGGGGGCGATGTGCTGGTCTTCCTGCCCGGCGAGCGCGAGATCCGCGAGGCGGCCGAGGCGCTGCGCAAGCACCATCCACCGGGCGTGGACATCCTGCCGCTGTTCTCGCGCCTGTCGGAGGCCGACCAGAACAAGGTCTTCGAGCCCCACGGCGCGCGCCGCATCGTGCTGGCCACCAACGTGGCCGAGACGTCGCTCACGGTGCCGGGCATCCGCTACGTCATCGACCCGGGTCTCGCGCGCGTCAAGCGCTACAGCTACCGCAACAAGGTCGAGCAGCTGCTGATCGAGAACATCAGCCAGGCGGCCGCCAACCAGCGCGCGGGCCGCTGCGGGCGGGTCAGCAACGGCATCTGCGTGCGGCTGTACAGCGAGAAGGAGTTCAACGAACGGCCCAGGTTCACCGACCCGGAAATCCTGCGGTCGAGCCTGGCCGGCGTCATCCTGCGCATGAAGTCGCTGCACCTGGGCGACGTGGAGCGCTTCCCCTTCCTGGAGGCGCCGCGCCCCAAGGCGATCGCCGACGGCTACCAACTGCTCAACGAGCTGGGTGCTACCGACGACGCCAACGAGCTGACCGCCCTGGGCAAGGAACTCGCGCGCCTGCCGCTGGACCCGCGTGTGGGCCGCATGATCCTGGAGGCGCGCAGCAGGGAGGCGCTGACCGAGGTGCTGGTCATCGCCTCCGCGCTGTCCGGCCAGGACGTTCGCGACCGCCCGCAGGAAGCCGCCCAGGCTGCAGATGAGAAGCACAAGAAGTTCGACGACGAGAAGTCGGAGTTCATGGGCTATCTGAAGCTGTGGAAATGGCTGGGCGCCTCGAAAGGCGGCGAGGGCGAGCACAAGCTGTCCCACCGCAAGCACGAGGCGCTGCTGCGCGAGAACTTTGTCAGCCCGCGCCGCGTGCGCGAATGGCGCGACGTGCATTCGCAGCTGCAGACCGTGGTGGCCGAGCATGGCTGGCGGCTCAACCAGAGCCCGGCGACCTACGAGCAGGTGCACCTGTCCATGCTGGCCGGCCTGCTGGGCAACATCGGCCAGAAGAGCGACGACGAGGACTGGTATCTCGGTGCGCGCGGCATCAAGTTCTACCGTCATCCCGGCGCCCACCTGAGCAAGAAGCCGGGGCGCTGGATCGTGGCCGCCGAACTGGTCGACACCTCGCGCCTCTATGGCCGCGGCCTCGCCAACATCGAGCCGCAGTGGCTGCCGCCGATTGCCGGCCACCTGATCAAGACCCAGCTGCTGGAGCCGCACTGGGAGAAGAAGGCCGCCGAGGTCGTGGCGCTGGAGCGCGCGACTCTCTACGGCATCGTGCTCTACAGCAACAAGCGCGTGAACTTCGGCCGCGTCGACCCCAAGGCGGCGCGCGAGATCTTCATCCGCGAGGGCCTGGTCAATGACGACCTGCCCGAGGACCTGGTCAAGCAGCTGCCCTTCCTGGGCCACAACCGCCGCCAGATCAGCAAGGTCGAGGCGCTGGAGCACAAGTCGCGCCGCCAGGATGTGCTGGTCGACGACGAGCTGATCTACGCCTTCTACGACGACAAGCTGCCGGCGAACGTATTCAGCGGCGCCACGCTCTTGAAGTGGTGGCGCGAGGCCAGCAAGAGCAACGACAAGCTCTTGCAGCTCAGCCAGGACGAGCTGATGCGCCACGAGGCCGCCGGCGTCACCAGCGAGGCCTTCCCCAAGGTCATCCGCCTGGGTGGCGTGGACTGCGCGGCCAGCTATCTGCACCAGCCCGGCGACCCGCGCGACGGCCTGACGGTCACCGTGCCCATCTTTGCGCTCAACCAGGTCAGCGAGGAGCGCGCCGAATGGCTGGTGCCCGGCATGCTGGCGGCCAAGGTCACGGCCCTGCTGAAGAGCCTGCACCAGAAGCCGCGCGCGCGCCTCACGCCGCTGCCGGACTTCGTCGCCGAGTTCATCGAGCTGCAGCCCTTCTGCCACGGGGGGCTGGTGGACACCCTGCTCAGGGCCGTGAAGGACCGCAGCCAGATCGCCGTGCAGCGCAACGACTTCAAGCTGGAGCAGCTGGCGCCGCATCTCTTCATGAACTTCCGCATCGTCGACGAGCATGGCCGCCAGCTCGGCCAGGGGCGCCAGCTCGCGGCGCTGAAGGCAGAGCTGGGCGGGCAGGCGAGGTCGGCTTTCCAGGCACTGGCGGCGCTGAAGCTGCCGGCCGCGGAGCCGGCACCCAAGCCGCAACCTGAGCGCGGCATTCGTGCCGAGATCGTCAAGCCCGTCGCGCCCGCGCGAGACGCCAGCCAAACGTACACCGACTGGACTTTCGGCGAGCTGCCCGAGCTGCTGGAAGTGCAGAAACCGGGTTCTGGCGGCCAGACCCTGATCGGCTTCCCGGCCCTGATCGACAAGGGCAACGCGGTCGAGATCGAGGTCTTCGACGAGCCCGAGGTCGCCGCCGCCAGGCACCGTGCCGGCCTGCGCCGCCTCATCGCGCTGCAACTTAAGGAGCCGCTGAAGTTCCTGGAGAAGAACATCCCCGACCTGCAGCGCATGTCCGTCCTCTTCATGGGCCTGGGCACGGCCGAGGAGCTGCGCGACCAGATCATCGGCGTGGCCCTGGACCGTGCCTTCCTGGGCGACCCCTTGCCCACCGATGCGATGAGCTTCAGGAAGCGCATCGAGGAAGGCCGCAGCCGCCTCAACCTGATCGCCCAGGAGGTGGCCCGCGCCGTGCATGCGGTGCTGCAGGAGTTGGCCAACGCGACCCGCAAGCTGAAGGACTCGCGCCCGGCCAAGGACGTGTCGGACGACATCACGGCCCAGTTGCAGCGCCTGGTGCCCAAGCGCTTTGCGCTGGACACGCCCTGGGCCCAGCTCCAGCATCTGCCGCGCTACCTGAAGGCCATCACGGCCCGCCTGGACAAGCTGCGTGCCGATGCGGCGCGTGACGCCAAGCTGATGAGCGAGGTCAGGCCGCTGGAGCAGCGCTACACGCGCCGCCTGGCCGAGCTCAAGGGCGTGAAGGATGCGCGCCTCGATGACTTCCGCTGGCAGCTGGAGGAGTTGCGGGTCAGCCTGTTTGCGCAGGAGCTCAGGACGCCGCAGCCCGTCAGCGTGAAGCGCTTGGACAAGGTCTGGTCTCAACTGGCCGGCTGAAACCAGGAATTGGCTGACATGCCCGGGCTGGGTGAGGGTGTACAAGCGGCTAAGCGTGAGCTGATGCACACAAGCGATCGATAGCCGTCGGATGGGGAGGAAATCCGTCGCATTTCGACGCTTGCCTGCAAGCCCGGTGCTTCTAGCCTGGAGTCCAATGCAGGAACTACATCTGTTTACAGCCCCGCCTCACGTTTGCCGTGCCTGAAACCAGTCCCGCCGCCCCACCGTTGAAAGGCTTTGGCCGCTTCGAGCTGCGCGCTCTGCAGTCCAAGAGTGCGCGCAGCCTGATCTGGCGTGTCTTCGATCCGCGCCATGGCCAGGAGCTGCTGCTGTGCATGCCGCGCGACAAGCCCAATAGCGCGGCGGCCCTGGAGCATTGGCTGCGCATGGCCCAGGGGGCCGAGCGGGTGCAGCACCCCAATCTGGCGCCGCCCTTCGAGATCGGCCAGGTCGAGGGCTGGCCCTATGTGGCCTATGACCGCGCCCTGGGCGAGACCCTGGACGAACGCCTGGCCCGCCAGGCCGCGCCCCTGCCCATCGACGCCGCCCACTGGATCGCCCAGCTGCTCGAAGGCCTGGCCTTCGCCCACGAGGCCGGCCACGCGCATCGCGACATCCAGACCTCCAGCCTCGTCATCGACGCGGCCGACAAGGTGCGCCTCGTCGGCCTGGAAGTCGCCCAGGAAGTCTTCCCCGCCACGGTCGACTTCAGCGCCGTGACCCGCCGTGCCGTGCGCGAGTCGGCCGAGGAGGACGTGCTCTGCGTCGGCCTGCTGCTCAACCGCATCCTCAGCGGCAAGCCGGTGCTGGAGGAGAACGACCTGCAGCATGTGGTTCAGCAGATGCAACCCATCGGCCGCGAGATGGTGCGCCTGGGCTGGGAGACGCCGCATCCGATTGCCGATCCGCTGCGCGCCATCTGCAACCGCGCCACCGACCGCCAGCTGCGCCAGCGCTACCACCTCGCCCGCAGCTTCCTGCGTGCGCTGGACGGCTGGCGTCAAGCCGCCGCCCATGACGATGGCGGCCCCATCGTGCTGCTGCTGGACAAGTTGCAGCGCATGGGCCACCTGCCGACGACGACCAGCGGCCTGCACCGCTTCGCCGGCGGCTCCGGTCTGGAAGCCCAGCACGCCAGCGCGCTGTCGGAGTTCGTGCTCAAGGACATGGCCCTCAGCCTGGAGCTGGTGCGCCGCGTCAACAACGCGCTGAAGCAGGCCGGTCACCAGGGCGAGACCATCCTGAACATGCAGCGCGCCATCCAGATGCTGGGCCTGGACGGGCTGCAATACGCCGCCAACTCGCTCAAGCCCTGGCCGGGCCCGCTGGCGCCGGTAGCCGCCGAGATGTTGCGCCAGCTGATGGCGCGCGTGACCAAGGCCGCGCAAGTGGCCCAGGCGCTGCGTCCGGCCGGCTATGACGGCGAGGTCGTGCATCTCATCACCGTCATGCAGAACCTGGGGCGACTGCTGCTGCAGTACCACTTCCCGGACGACGCCCAGCAGATACGCCAGCTGATGGTGGCGCCCGAACCCACCGAGGAGCAGCCCAACCCACCGTCCATGAGCGAGCAGGCCGCCGCCTATGCGGTGCTGGGTTGCGATCTCGACGCGCTGGGCACCGCCGTGGCCCGCCACTGGGGCCTGGGCGACGAGCTGCTGCAGATGATCCGCCGCCAGCCGCTGGACGCTGCCGTGCACCCACCTCGCAGCGACGCTGACACGCTGAGGCTGACCTGCAGCTTCGCCAACGAATTGGTGGACGCCCTGGGCCTGCCTGAGGCGCGCCGTCGTCCGGGTGTGGACGCCGCCACGCGGCGCTACGCCAAGGCGCTGGGCGTGGGCATGCGCGAGGTCATGGAGGCCTTGAATCCGGGCGCTGCCAAGCCGCCGGTGCCACCGGTGGCTGACGTGCCGACGTCCCCGGGCTCGTTGCGCGAACGCCTGTCCACCCGCGGCGGCTCCTGAAGCTCGCACCATGGCCGACGACCTGCCTCCCCAGCTCGGCCGCTTCCGGCTGCTGCAGCGCTTGGGTGAGGGCGCCCAGGCTACGGTCTGGCTGGCCCACGACCCGCTGCTGGACCGCGAGGTCGCCGTCAAGCTGCTCAAGGCCATGGCCGAACCCGGCAGCGTCGACGAGTGGCTGCACGAGGCCCGCGCCGTCAGCCGCCTGACCCACCCCAACATCGTGCCGGTCTTCGAGGCCGACACCCAGGGCGGCTGGTCCTATCTCGTCTTCGAATACGTGTCCGGCGGCACGCTGAGCCAGCGCCTGCGCGCCGGCCCGGCGCCCACTGCGGCCGAGGCCGTCACGCTGATGCTGGGCATCCTGGACGGTCTCACCGCCGCCCACGCCGCCGGCCTGGTGCACCGCGACCTCAAGCCCAGCAACATCCTCATCGACGCCCGCGGTCGGCCGCGCGTGATGGACTTCGGCATCGCCGCCCGCGTGTCCACCAACACCAACGCGCCGTCGCGCGTCGTCGGCACGCCCGGCTATATCTCGCCCGAGGCCGCACGCGGCGCGCCGCCCCATCCGCAGATGGACGTCTTCGCCGCGGCCGTCATGCTGGCCGAGATGCTGAGCGGCCAGCGCCTCAACCACGACCCCGATCCCTGGCGCGCCATCCAGCGCGTGCAGACCACCGACCTCGTGCTGCCTTCGGGCCTGGACAGCAGCGTCGATGACGCGCTGCGCGCCATCGTGCAACGCGGCCTGGCGCGCGAGCCGTCCGCGCGCTGGCCCAGCGCGGCCCTGATGCGCGACGCGCTGGCGGCCTGGCTGCGCCCGGTCGCCGAACCCGACGCCGAGGCCGAAGCCCCGGTGCTCGACTTCCTGCTGCGCCGCATGCGGCACAAGAGCGACTTCCCGGCGCTGACCGATGCCATCGGTCGCATCCAGCGCCTGACGCAGTCCGAGAACGAGAGCCTGGCCAGCCTGTCCAACGAGATCCTCAAGGACGTGGCCTTGACGCAGAAGCTGCTGCGCCTCGTCAACACGGCCCAGTACCGGCACACCGGCGGCGGGGGCATCAGCACGGTGTCGCGCGCCGTCGCGCTGATCGGCTTTGCCGGCATCCGCAACCTGGCCTTGAGCTTGGTGCTGCTGGAACGCATGGAGAACAAGAGCCATGCCAAGCGGCTGCGCGAGGACTATCTGCGTTCGCTGATGGCGGCGTCTCTGGCCCGCGAGCTCTGCCCCAACCCGCGCGAGGCCGAGGAGGCCTTTCTCGGCGCGATGTTCCATCACCTCGGCCGCTCGCTGACCGAGTTCTATTTCCCCGAGGAGGCCGATGCCGTGCGCCGCCTCGTCAGCCCCGCCGAGGATGGCCAGCCGGCCCTCAGCGAGGCCTCGGCCTCGGCCCAGGTGCTGGGCATGAGCTACGAGGCCCTCGGCCTGGGGGTGGCCAGGCAGTGGGGCCTGCCGGACAGCCTGCAGCGCGCCATGCGCCGCCCGACCGGCGAGCCGCCGCAGCGTTTGCTGGAAGAAGGCACCGAGCGTCAGCGCTGGCTGGCCCGTGCCAGCAACGACATGGCCGACCTCATCCTGAACACGCCGCCCGAGCAGGCCCATGCCAAGCTGCGCGCACTCGCGCAGCGGCATTCGCGAGCCCTCGGCATCAGCGCCGAGACCTTCGAGAAGGCGGCCGACACCGCGCGCCAGCATCTGGCGCAGACGACCGAGGCCCTGGAGTTGCACCTGCCGCGCGACTCCAAGGCCCAGCGCCTGCTGGCGCCGGTGACGCCGTCGGTCCACGACTCGCTGACGGCCCATGAGCTGGCGCCCACCCTGGTCATGGAGCGCACCCAGGATGCCCCGCCGCAAACGCCGGTCGACCAGGCCGTGCAATTGCTGGCCGCCGGCGTGCAGGACATCACCGACGCCATGGTCGACAACTTCCAGCTCAATGCCGTGCTGCGCATGATCCTGGAGACCATCTACCGCGCCCTCGGCTTCCGCCGCGTCGTCTTCTGCCTGCGCGATGCGCGCGGCCAGGCGCTGACGGGCCGCCTTGGTGTCGGCGCCGACGTCGAGCGCCTGGCGCCGCTGCTGCGCGTGGACCTGGCGACCCAGCCGCTGGACCTCATCGCCGCCGTCTGCCTGAAAGGCGCCGACACGCTGATCCAGGATGCGCGCGCGGACAACATCGCTTCCCGCATGCCGAGCTGGTTCCGCGGCGAACTCAAGGCGCAGAGCTTTCTGCTGCTGCCGCTGATGCTCAAGGGCTCGCCCCTCGGGCTGATCTATGCGGACCATGCTCAGGCCGGCGTCGTGCGGCTGGGCGAGAAGGAACTGTCGCTGCTGCGCACCCTGCGCAACCAGGCCGTGATGGCCTTCAGGCAGGCGACAGGCTAAGTCCAACGCCCCACCCGACAGGGGTGTAGGGCATGTCCCACAAGTCGTGAGGCCGCAGGCTGACCGCTGCCGCGCCGGCATTCCGACTGGTGACTCACGGGTCATCGCGAATACTGGATTTGCATCCAAAGAAGAACCCGAACCCGGCGGGGTGGCGATGCTGATCGCCGGGAATTGCAAACCACAGGAGTTCGTATGAATCCGCATCCGATGAAGGGCCGGGCTGTTCTGTTGGCGGCATTTGCTGCCGCAGCCCTGTCGGCGTGTGCCACCCACGGTGACCCACCCAAGGAACAGATCGCGGTGGCCAATTCCGCCGTCGACACCGCAACCGGCAATGCCGCCGAGGCGCCTGCGGAGTTGTCCACGGCGCGCGACAAGCTGGCCCGCGCCAACGCCGCCATGGCCCGCAAGGACTATGTGCAGGCGCGCCAGCTGGCCGACGAAGCGGCAGCCGACGCCGCCCTGGCCCAGGCCACGGCTCGCAACGTCCGCTCCAGTCGCGCGCTGGCCGAGGTGAACGAAAGCATCCGCCAGCTGCAGGCGCAGCTGAACCGTTCCTGATTCATCGAAAGGACAGCCATGAAGACCATCGCCCAACTGACTGCCCTGGCCGCCGCCACGGCCTTGTTCGCCGGCTGCGCCAGCGCCCCCACCGTCACGCCCGCCCTGCGCGAGGCCCGCTCCACCGTGCACAGCGCCGAGGCCGATCCGGCCGTGCTGAAGTACGCCTCGCTGGACATCAAGAAGGCCTCCGACTCGCTGAAGCGCGCCGAGGAACTGAGCGCCAAGCGTGAAGCGCCGGCCGACATCGACTCGGCCGCCTATGTCGCCTCGACCCAGGCCCGCACCGCCATGGCCATCGGCCGCGCCGCGACACAGGAAGAAGCCATCAAGGCAGCCGAAGCCGACCGCGAACGCGCCCGTGCGGACGCCAATGCCAACCGCGCCAACATGGCGCAGGCCCAGGCAGCCAACGCGCAGATCGCTGCGGCCAACGCCAGCGCCGATGCCAATGCGGCGCGCCAGCAGGCCGCCGCCGCCAACGCCGATGCCGCGAACGCCCAGGCTCAGGCCGCCAATGCCCAGGCCCAGGCCGCGGCCCTGCAGCAGGAGTTGAACGAGTTGCAGGCCAAGCAGACCGACCGCGGCATGCTGGTGACGCTGGGCGACGTGCTGTTCGAGTTCGGCCGCGCCGATATCAAGCCCGCCGCGCAGACGTCCATCGCCAAGCTGGCCCACTACCTGAACCAGCACCCGGATCGCCGCATCCTCATCGAGGGCTTCACCGACAGCGTCGGCAGCGACTCGGCCAATCTGACCTTGTCCCAGCGACGCTCCCAGGCCGTGGCCGACGCACTGCGCGCCCAGGGTGTGGACCCCACCCGTATCGCCACCCGCGGCTATGGCGAGGCCTATCCGGTGGCCAGCAATGCCAGCACGTCGGACCGCGCCATGAACCGTCGCGTCGAGGTCTATATCTCGAACGACAACCAGCCGGTCCGAGCCCGCGGCTGATGCCGCGCCTTTGAAGGAGATCACCATGAACCGATGTCACACCACCGCCTGGCTGGCCGCTGCCCTGCTCGCAATGGGCGGCGTCGCCCAGGCTGCGCCCAAGGCCAGGAATGTCGACCCGTTGCGCCTGCAGTACGAGCGCGAACGCGCCAACTGCATGACCGGCCAGACCAACCAGCCGCGCGATGTCTGCCTGAAGGAAGCCGGGGCTGCCCACGCCCAGGCTCGTCAGGGCAAGCTGATCTCGCCGAGCGACCAGCCCGACCAGTGGGCCAACAACGCCCTCAAGCGCTGCCAGGCCCAGCCGGTGGAAGACCGCGAGATGTGCGAGCGCCGCGTGCGCGAAGGCACGGTCACCGGCAGCGTGGCAGGGGGCGGCCAGCTGACGACGCTGGTGGTGCGCTCGACCGACATCCCGAAGCAGCCGGGTGGTTGAAGCCGGGCGGGCCAGCGGCCCGTCCCTTGCAAAACGAATCGGCCGGCCTCCTGATGCAGGAGCCGGCCGATGGCGTTTGTGTTGCCGCGCTGGCGTTCAGGCGGCAGAAGCCTGAACAGGAAGAAGGGGAGGGTGACGAGCCTTACCCCCGGCACTGGTTGCAACGCTTAGGGCTGCTTGGTTCCCCACCTGACCCGGTTGGGCGCGCTTCCATGCGGGGAGGCCCGTCGGGGGCCATTCTAACCGGGTAGGAACTGGCGGTTGATCGAAAGGTCCATTGCCAGGGCCAGCAGGGCCAATGCGGTGAGATAACCCAGCAGGTGCAGGCGAGCCTGGCTCATCGCCCAGTGGCCGCAGATCATGTAGCCCACGAGCGCCACGAGCTTCACGCCCAGCCACCAGTCACGCATGGGGTTGTAGCCGATGGAGCCCCACAGGCTCAGGCCCGTGACGACGAGGCAGGCGTTGACGCCGAACACCAGCACCAGCAGGCGGGCGTCTTTCGCAAACGCCTGCACCTGGGCCGCTCCGAACTGGACCAGCAAGCCGCGCACAAAAAACAGGCCCACACTGCACCAAGCCAGCAGCACATGCCACTGGATCATCTCGGTGTAATACCAACTCATGGGCGAGGCGCGTTCAGCGCAAGGCCAGGTCGTCTTCGCTGAAGCGGATGTTGAGCGGCTCGATCAGCAGCTGCTTCTCGCCGGCCTCGACCTTGCCCGCCACCCAGGCCTCGATGCCGCAATCGCGTGCCACCTGCGCGGTCCGCTCGGCGTCCTCGGCCTTGACGAAGATGGCGAAGCCGGCGCCCATGTTCAGCGTCGAATAGGCCTCGCGGTCGTCCTGGCCGGCCTGCTTCTGGATGAAGTCCAGCACGGCCGTCTTGGGCGGCACGGTGTGGATGCGGTAGGTCAGGGCGCTGGGGTGGCGCAGCAGCTTGCGCCAGCCGTGGCCGGTGATGTTGGCGCAGTAGTGGGGCGCGATGCCGGCCTTCCACAGCGCCTCGATGACGGGCGAATACAGGGCCGTGGGCGCCAGCAGGGCTTCGCCGTAGGTGACGCCGGGTTCGATCTCGGTCAGATAGCCCCGGGGCAGGCGCTCGGCCAGCTTGCGGGCCAGGCTCAGGCCGTTGGCGTGGATGCCGCTGGAGGCCAGCAGCACGATGGCATCGCCGGCGCCCAGCTTGTCGCCGACGGACAGCCGTTCCTTGGGGTTGATGAGGCCGGTGCAGGAGGCGGCCAGGTCGATGCGGCCGTCCTCCACGATGCCGGCCAGGGCCGGCGTCTCGCCGCCGCCCCAGGCGACCTGGCAGGTGTCGCAGGCGGCCTTCCAGCCGGCCACCAGGGCTTGCGCGCGCTGGGCGTCGCCGAACCAGTCGCTGCCGCCGGCGGCCCAGTAGGCCTGCACGACCAGGGGCGTGGCGCCGACCGTGATCAGGTCGTTGACCGCCATGGCGATGGTGTCCTGGGCGATGCCGGCGAAGAAGCTCTTGCCCGTCAGCTTGGCCATCTCGTCGGCCACCAGGGTCTTGGTGCCCAGGCATTCGACGATGGAGGCGATGTAGAACGGCCCCACGTCCACGACATAGGCCGATTCGCCCCGCGAGGCCTTGACCTCGCTGAAGCCGTGTACAGCGAGGTGGGAGGCGGTGGCGGCGGCGGCGCGCTGGGCCGTGATCTTCAGCGGGTCGATCAGGTCGTAGTTGACGCCGGCTTGGTCGTAGGTGAGGGGGGCTTGCGAGGTCATGGCGCGGGATTATCCCCGGTGGCCCCGCGTTGGCGCCTCAGGCCACGCTCACGACGATCTTGCCGCCCGCGGTCTCAGCGTCCAGCAGCCGGTGGGCGGCCTGGATCTCGTCGAAGCGGAACACCGCCGCCGGCTGCGCGCGCAACTCGCCCCGCTCGGCCTGATCGATGAGGGCCTGCAAGGGCAGGTCGGCGAGTGGGTATTCGGCCGTACCGTAGACGAAGGCGCTGCCAAAAAAGCTCAGCTGCCGCCCGCTGGGCAGGTCACGCATGGGGTCGAACTCGGCCAGCGGCGCGCCGCCGCCGAGGAAGCCGGCCAGGCAGGCCCGGCCTCCGCGGCCGAGCCGGCGCAGGCTGTCGCGCAGCGTGGAGGTGCCGATCAGGTCCAGCACGGCGTCCAGCCCTTGCAGGGCGTCGACGCCTTCCGCCGTGAAGGCGGCGCTGGCGCCCAGTGCGGTGACCCGGTCCGTGCTCTGCGGGCTGCGAACCTGGGCCAGCACGACGGCGCCGGCGCGGGACGCGAGTTCGACGGCGGCCTGGCCCAGCGCCGATCCGGCGCCGCGCACCAGCAGCCGCTCGCCCGGCTGCAGTGACAGGTTGTCGTGCAGGCAGCTCCAGGCCGTGGCATAGGTTTCCGGCAGGCTGGCCAGCCGGGACCAGTCCAGGCGGGTCTGCACGGCGACGACGTTGCTGGCCGGCACGCAGACCTTCTCCGCGTAGCTGCCGGCGCGGCTGCGGCCCAGGCCGCCCATCAGCGCGATGACGGTCTGGCCACGATCAAGCCGGCCGCTCGGGTCCGCCTCGACGCTGCCGACGCATTCGATGCCGGAGATGGCTGCGACCTCGCCCCACAGGCCTTGCCTGAAGTACTGCTCGGCTCGGTTCAGGCCAAAGGCGCGCACGCGCACCAGCACCTCGCCGACGGCGGGCTCGGGATCGGGGACGGTCTGGATGAGGAGTTGCTCCGGGCCGCCGTACTGCTGTCTGACGATCGCTCTCAAGGGTCTTCCTTCAGGTGATGGGTGAGGTCCTCAGCGTAGGAAACGAGATGTTTTAAGGAAATTAAATAGTTGTGGCTCAGAATGTCATGAATGCAGACAGTTCACTTCACCTTGCAGGAGCTGCAATGCCTCGACGCCGTCGTGTCCGAGGGCAGCTTCCAGGCTGCGGCCGCCAAGCTCGGGCGCAGCCACCCGGCGGTGCATGCCGCCGTCGGCAGCCTGGAGCGCGGCACGGGCTTGGCGCTGCTGGACCGCGAGGGCTATCGCGCCCGGCTGACGGCCGCCGGCACGGCCTTCCACCGCCAGGCGGCCGAGGTGCTGGCGCGGGCCGGTGGCCTGGAGACCCTGGCGCGGCAGCTCGTGCAGGGCGATGAGTCCGACCTGAGCGTGGTGGTCGGCGACCTGACGCCGTCGGCGCCGGTGCTGCGTCATCTGAAGAAGTTCTTCGCCGCCAGCCCCGGCACGCGGCTGCACCTGCATTTCGAGGCCCTCAGCGGCCCCTGGCAACGCCTGCTGGCCGACGAGGCCGACCTGATCGTCCACCACGTCGACAAGTCCGACACGCGCTTTGAATGGCTGGACCTGCAGGCCGTCACGCTGGTGCCAGTCGCGGCGCGCGGCTATCTGCCCTTCGAGCCCGGCGCCCAGCTGCGTCCCGAGCAGATGAAGTCGCTGGTGCAGGTCGTCATTCGCGACTCGGCCGGTACGCCGGGGCGCGACTACTTCCTGATCCCTGGCGCCCCCAGCTGGACCGTGGCCGACCAGCAGACCAAGAAGGACCTGATCCTGAACGGCATGGGCTGGGGGCATATGCCGCTGCACCTGGTCGACAAGGATCTGCGCGCCGGGCGGCTGGTCTCGCTGGAAGGGCGGCATTTCAAGCGCTCGCGGCTGGACATCGTCGTCGCCCGGCGCCGCGGCCGCGCGATCGGCGCCGTGGCCGAGGCGCTCTGGCAGTCCTTCGCCGGGCTGGCACGCTGACCTGGCCGGGCGGTCTCTCCGCCCTCTCTAGAATCGCCGCCCATGAGTTATCAGGTCCTGGCCCGCAAATACCGTCCGCAGAGTTTCGAGCAGCTCGTCGGCCAGGAGCATGTCGTGCAAGCCCTGGCCAATGCCCTGACGCAAGGCCGGCTGCACCACGCCTATCTGTTCACCGGCACCCGCGGCGTCGGCAAGACGACGGTGTCGCGCATCCTGGCCAAGAGCCTGAACTGCACCGGGCCCGACGGCACGGGCGGCATCACGGCCCAGCCCTGCGGCGTCTGCCCGGCCTGCCGGGACATCGATGCCGGCCGCTTCGTCGACTATGTGGAGCTGGACGCGGCCTCCAACCGTGGCGTCGAGGAGATCTCGCAGCTGCTGGACCAGGCGGTCTACAAGCCGGTCGTCGGGCGCTTCAAGGTCTACATGATCGACGAAGTGCACATGCTCTCGAACACCGCCTTCAACGCGATGCTGAAGACGCTGGAGGAGCCGCCCGACTACCTGAAGTTCGTGCTGGCGACGACCGACCCGCAGAAGGTGCCCGTCACCGTGCTGTCGCGCTGCCTGCAGTTCAATCTGCGCCCGATGGCGGCGGCCGACGTGCAGATGCACCTCACCAATGTGCTGGGCGCCGAAAGCGTGCCGGCCGAGCCGGGCGCGCTGCGCCTGCTGTCGCGGGCGGCGCGTGGCTCCATGCGCGATGCGCTGTCGCTGACCGACCAGGCGATTGCCTTCGGTGCCGGTTCGCTGAGTGAAGCCGGCGTGCGCCAGATGCTGGGCAGCGTCGACCGCGGCCATGTGGTGGCCATCGTCGACGCGCTGGCCGCGGCCAGCGGCGAGGCCGTCGTGGCCCAGGCCGATGCGCTGCGTGGCGCCGGCCTGTCGGCCGCCGGCACGCTGGAGGACCTGGCCACGCTGTTCCAGCAGATGGCCCTGGCCCAGGCCGCGCCTGCCGCCCTGGACGACAGCGACAACGAGACGGCCGAGATCCGCCGCCTCGCCGCTGCGCTGCCGGCCGACGAGATCCAGCTGATGTACAGCATGGCCCTGCACGGCCGCGCCGAGCTGCATCTGGCACCCGACGAATACGCGGGCCTCCTGATGGTGCTGCTGCGCATGCTGGCCTTCCGCCCGGCCGGCACCCAGCCCAAGGCCATCAAGGCTGCGGCCCTGGTGAGGCCGCCGGCAGTCGCCAAGGCCGTCGTCGCCGTGCCGTTGCCCAAGCTGGCGCCGCCGGTCGTTGCAGCTGTCGCCGCACCCGTCGCCGCCCCCAAGGTGCTTGAACCGGCTCCCGTGGCGGCAACGCCTGCCGTGGCCGAGCCTGCGGCGCCCAAGCTGAGCGATCGCCTGCGTCCCAAGCCCGTCGAAGCCGTGGCCGAGGAAGAGGCCATGGACCCGGACGGCCCACCGCCCGACGACGCGCCGCCGCCGTGGATGGACGCGGATGACGCGCCCGCCGCAGTGGCCGCAACCGCCCGCGAGCCCGAGGCGCCGCGCCGTGCCGAGCTGCGCGAGACGCCCGAGGGCGCGCAATGGGCCGAACGCATCGCGGAGATCAATCTTGTCGGCATGACCGGTGAGCTGGCCCGTCAGGCCCAGGCCCTGGGCTGCACGACCGTCGAAGGCCGCGAGGTCTGGAAGCTGCGCGTCGAGCGCGAATCGCTGCGGGCACCGGCCCTGGTCAGCAAGCTCGAGGCGGCGCTGGACGCCAGGCTCGACATCGAGGTTGGCGTCGCCGAAGACTCTATCGCCCTGCGCACGGTGGCCCGTGCCGAGGCCCAGCAACGCGCGGCCGAGGACCTGGCCGCCCAGCATCCGATGACGCGGACGCTGCTTTCCCAATTCCCGTCGGCACGCATCCTGCCGGGCTCCGTGCAGCCCGTGCTGACTCCCACTCCCTAGACAAGGACACGATCATGATGAAGGGCCAACTCGCCGGCTTGATGAAGCAAGCCCAGGCGATGCAGGACAACCTGAAGAAGGCGCAGGACGAACTCGCCAACATCGAAGTCGAGGGCCAGAGCGGCGCCGGCCTCGTCAAGGTGGTGATGACCTGCAAGCACGAGGTCCGCCGCGTCACCATCGACCCCAGCCTGCTGGCCGATGACAAGGACATGCTGGAAGACCTCGTCGCTGCGGCCTTCAACGACGCAGCGCGCCGTGCCGAGCAGACCAGTTCCGAGAAGATGGGCAAGCTGACCCAGGGCATGCCCCTGCCGCCCGGCATGAAATTCCCCTTCTGAACCTTGACGGCGCTCGAGACCCTCATCGAGGCGCTCAAGCGCCTGCCCGGCGTTGGCCAGAAATCGGCCCAGCGCATGGCCTACCACCTGCTGCAACACGACAGGTTGGCCATGCCGCGCCTGGCCGAGGCGCTCACGTCGGCCGGCGAGCGCATCAAGCATTGCGAGCGCTGCCACACCTTCAGCGAGACGCCGATCTGCAGCGTCTGCGCCGATGCCGAGCGCGACGCGCGCCTGCTCTGTGTGGTCGAGACGCCGGCCGACCAGGCGGCGCTGGAGCGCACCGCCTCCTACCGCGGCTACTACTTCGTGCTGCTGGGCCGTCTGAGCCCGCTCGACGGCGTCGGCACGCGCCAGATCGGCGCGCCCGAACTGCTGGCGCGGGCGAGCGAGGAGGGCGTCGATGAGGTCATCCTCGCCACCAGCTTCACTGCCGAGGGCGAGGCTACCGCCCATGTGCTGGCCGAGGCGCTGCGCGCGCGCGGCATCAAGTCGACGCGGCTCGCGCGCGGCGTGCCGGTGGGCAGCGAACTCGAATATGTGGACCTGGGCACCATTGCCCATGCGCTCAGCGATCGGCGCTGAGGAGGAGATCCGATGACGATTGCCCAGTTCTGCCTGCTTGTGGTTTGCCTGCTGCCCATGGGCTGCGCCCTGATGGCCAAGTCCAAGGGCTTCGGCAAGCGCCGGCGCGAGGGCGGCTTCGACAACAACCAGCCGCGTGAGTGGCTGGCGAAGCTGGACGGCTGGCAGGCGCGCGCCAATGCGGCCCAGGCCAACAGCTGGGAGGCTCTGCCGATCTTCATCGCCGGGCTCTTTGTCGCGTCTCAGCACCAGGCGGCTCAATCGACCGTGGACCTGCTGGCCCTGGGCTTCCTGGCCCTGCGCCTGGGCTTCATCGCGGCCTATGTGGCCGACAAGGCGTCGCTGCGCTCCACGCTGTGGATCGCAGGCCTGGCGGCCTGCGTGGCGCTGTTCCTGGTTCGCTAGCTCAGGGCGCCGCCGCTGCCACCACGGTGCGGCCCTTGCCGGCCACCTTGGCCTTGGGCTGCGGCTTGGCTGCGGCAACCTTCACGGGCTTGGCCGGTGCCGTCGTGTTCTTGGCCACGGGTGCCTTGGCGGGCGTGTTGGCGGTGTAGACGACGATGGCCTGGCCCGGCTTGAAGCGGCCGTTGGCGGCCAGCTTGTTCCACTGCGCGACCTGCTCGGTCTTGACCTTGTAGCGCGCGGCGATGCTGGCCACGGTGTCTGCCTTGCCCGCCTTCAGGCTGACGCGGCGCAGCGACGGCGCGTCGGGGGCGAGGTTGAGGCTGGCGTTGTCGGCCAGGCGCTCGGAGACGTCGGCCAGGATGTTTTCGCCGCGCGGCACCAGCAGCGTGGAGCCGCCCTTCACGAGCATCTTGGGCGGGATCTTGTTGATGTCGCGCAGCAGGGCTTCGCTCATGCCATTGCGCCTGGCGGCCTCGCCCGGGCTCATGGTCTTGGGCACGACCCAGGCCGTCCAGCTGGCCATGGGGCCGTTGTGGCGGGCCAGGTTCTCGGCGAAGGCGCTGGCCTGGTCGAACGGCAGCAGCACCTGGGAGGTGGCCGCGGCCAGGATGACCGGCTTGTTCATCTGCGGGTTGAACTGCTGGAAGGTTTCCAGCGAGATGCCGGCGAACTGGGCGGCCAGGGCCACGTCGATGTCGCGTTCGATCTTGACGCTGAGGAAGTAGGGGTGGTTGGCCACCACGGGCAGGGCCAGCGCATAGCGGTCGGGTGCGAAGACGATGTTCTTCACGGCCTGCAGCTTGGGCACGTAGTAGCGCGTCTCGTCGGGGATCTTGAGGCTGGCGTAGTCGGTCGGCAGGCCGAGCTTCTGGTTGCGCGCGACGGCCTTCTGCACATTGCCCGGGCCCCAGTTGTAGGCGGCCAGGGCCAGATGCCAGTCGCCGAACATCTTGTAGAGGCGGCCAAGATAGTCGAGGGCGGCGCGGGTGGACGCGAGCACGTCGCGCCGATCGTCGCGGAAGATGTTCTGCTTCAGGTCGAAGTCGCGGCCGGTGGCGGGCATGAACTGCCACATGCCGGTGGCCTTGGCCGACGACACGGCATGCGTCACGAAGGCGCTTTCGACGAAGGGCAGCAGGGCCAGCTCGGCCGGCATGTTGCGCTTCTCGACTTCCTCCATGATGTGGAAGAGGTAGCGGCTGCCGCGCGTCGTCATGCGCTCGACGTAGTCGGGGCGGGCGCTGTACCAGGCCTCGGCCTTGCGCACCCAGTCGTCGTCCAGGTCCTGCAGCTGGAAGCCCTTGCGCACGCGGGCCCACAGGTCGGCGTTCACGTCGGGACCGTCGAGGTCGATCTTCTCGCCGGGGCGCAGGTTGTCTTCCAGCAGCTCGGCGGCCATGGCGCGCACGGGTGCTGCCGGCGCGGCGGTTTCGGCCGTGACGCTGGCGACAGCGGCGGCTGCGGGAGGGGAGAGGGGGGTGTCGGGCGCAGGCGCTTCCGCGGGTGGGGGGGTGGTGGCGCAAGCTGCCAGCAGGACCGCGAGCAGCAGAGGCGAGAGTCGGTGAATCAGTGTCATCGGAATCCGTTCTTCCATTCGCGCAGGGTCGCGAACACATCGACCGGGCTGGGCGCGGCCGGGAGTTTCAGGGGCGCGTGGCGGCGGGCGGCCTCACGCAGAGCGGCTTCGGTACAGCGCAGGAAAGGGTTGATGCGAATCTCGTTGCCGATGCGGCCCGGCAGCGTCGGGCGGCCGGCGGCGCGCTCCGTTTCGCACCAGGCGGCATAGGTGGCGAGGGCCGCGTTGCCGGGGTCCACCTCGCGCGCGAAACGCAGGTTGGACAGGGTGTATTCATGGGCGCAGCAGACGCGCGTCTGGGGCGGCAGCGCGGCCAGCGACTGCAGCGAGGCATGCATCTGCGCCGGCGTGCCCTCGAAGAGGCGGCCGCAGCCGCCGCTGAACAGGGTGTCGCCGCAGAACAGCAGCGGATCGTCGCCAGGGACCTCGGCAGCGAAGTAGGCGATGTGGCCCGCCGTGTGGCCGGGCACGTCCATGACGGCGAACTTGAGGCCCAGCAACTCGACCGTGTCGCCGCCGCGCAGGCGCTGCACGGGCTCGGGCAGCTTCTCGTGAACGGGACCGTAGATGGGGCCCGCCAAGCGTGGCCGCAGCGCGTCGACACCGCCGACGTGATCGCCGTGGTGGTGGGTCAATAGAATGCCCGCCAGCGTCAGGCCCCGGGCATCGAGCGCCGCGGCCACCGGCGCGGCATCACCGGGATCGACGACGACAGCCTCGCGGCCGTTGTCCAGCAGCCAGAGGTAGTTGTCGTCAAAGGCGGGAATCGGCCTGAGCGTCCAGTTATGCGTCAATGGCGCCAACACATGACAGATAAAGCGCCGAGTATAGATTTGGCAGCCTGGTTGCAGACCCCGCCCGGCCGCCATCTGCTGGCCTGGGAACAGGCCCAGGTCGATGCGGCCGTGATCGACTTGTTCGGCTTTCATGCCTTGCAGCTCGGTTTGCCCGAACTCGACGGTCTGTTGACCAACCGCATGCCGCACCGCTGGCTGGTCGGCCGCGATCTGCTCTGCGACTTCGACGCCCTGCCTTTCGAGAGCGCCAGCCTGGACCTCGTGCTGCTGCCGCACGCCCTGGAACTGGCCTGCGACGCCCACGCGTTGCTGCGCGAGGTGGAGCGTGTGCTGCGCCCCGAAGGCCGGCTCATCGTCTTCGGCCTGAACCCGGCCAGCCTCTGGGGTTTGCGCCAGAAGCTGGGGCGCCTGAAGCGTCGCGGCGAGCCTTATCTGCCGCGCGATGGTGACTTCATCGGCTACTGGCGCATGCGCGACTGGCTCAAGCTCTTGAGCTTCGATGTCGAGGCGGCGCGCTTCGGCGTCTACCGGCCGCCGCTGCGCTCGGAAGCCTGGCTGCAGCGCTGGCGCTGGGTCGACGGCGTCGGCTCGCGCTGGTGGCCGGTGCTGGGCGCCGTCTATTTCATCCAGGCGGTCAAGCGCGTGCAGGGCATGCGCATGATCGGCCTGGCCAAGAACAAGCGCATGGCGGCCAAGACCGCGCCGGCCGTCGCGCTGAACAACCATCACAAAAGAAAATAGACCACCCCGTACCGGCTTCGCCGGCCCCCTCAAGGGGGCGCAGCTGGTGGCCCGGCAAAGCCGGTTCCACGGCTGCCGCTGAGTCGCTACCTACTGAGGGGCCATCAGGCCACCAGAACAACAACAGGTTTTCGCAATGACAGACAAAACGCCTTTGGCCATCAAGAAGCCCCAGGTCACCATCTACACCGACGGCGCCTGCAAGGGCAACCCCGGTCCCGGCGGCTGGGGCGCCTGGCTGTCCAGCGGCGGCCACGACAAGGAACTCTTCGGCGGCGAGGCCGGCACCACCAACAACCGCATGGAGCTGACAGCGCCCATCGAGGCCCTGGCCTCCCTCAAGCGCAGCTGCGACGTCATCGTCTATCTCGACAGCGAATACGTCCGCAAGGGCATCACCGAATGGATCACCAACTGGCAGCGCCGCGGCTGGAAGACGGCCGACGGCAAGCCGGTCAAGAACGCCGACCTGTGGCAGCGCCTGGACGCGCTGCGCAAGCTGCACACGGTGGACTGGCGCTGGGTCAAGGGCCATGCCGGCGACCCCGGCAACGAGCGGGCCGACATGCTGGCCAACAAGGGTGTCGCCTCCATAGCCCGGTCACGTCAGTAAAGTCCGCGCCACTCCGGTACCTGAAGGGATCGTGTCCATGAAGTTGCTCCCCCCGTTGATCGCGCTGCTGCTGGCGGGCGCCGCCCAGGCCCAGACCTACACGGTGATGTGCGCCAAGGTCAGCTGTGGCCACCTCAAGGTCAATGAGACGGCCACCCGCATGGAGACCGACCACAGCTACCGCAACAACGGCCGTGGCCCGGACCAGAAGGAAGTGCTGGAGTTCGCGCCCGACGGCGCCTGGCTGAGCTACCGCACCGAGGGCGTGTCCACCTACGGCGCGCGCATAGCCGAGTACTTCGAGTTCAAGGACGGCCGGGCCAGCTGGCGCTCACCCGTGGACCAGGGCGACAAGCCCGGCCTGGGGCGCGATCTCGTCTACTTGCCCGTGCAGGGGACGCCGGCCTGGGCCGGCCGGCTGGCCAAGACCCTGCTGCAGCGACCCGGCCATCGCGCCGGCGCCCTGCCGGTGGGCCAGATCTCGATCGAGCGTGTGCAGACCTTGAAGCCGGCCGGTGCCAGCTTCGAGGTGGGCCTCTACGCCATCGAGGGCTTCGACCTCGACCCCAGCTACCTCTGGTTGCGCGAGGACAACCACGGCTTGTTCGCCCAGGTCTCGCCGGGCTGGGGCGGCACGCTGCTGCAAGGCTTCGAGGCCGAGATGGAACGGCTGGCCGACGCGCAGAAGGCCGCCCAGGTCGCGCGGCTGCAGAAGCTCGCCGCCGAACTGCCCAAGCCTCTGCCCGGCCTCACCGTCATCGAAGGCGTGCGCTGGTTCGACTCGCAGGCCGCCGTGCTGCGCGGGCCGGCCGACGTCTATTTGTTCGAGGGCCGCATCGCCTTCATCGCCAAGCCCGGCAGCTTGGCCGACGCCGCGCCGGAGCAGCGCATCAGCGGCAAGGGCCGCACCCTGCTGCCCGGCTTCATCGACATGCATGCGCACCTGGACGCCAGCGCGCTGCTGCTCAACCTGGCCTCGGGCGTGACGTCGGTGCGCGACGTGGGCAACAGCAATGCCGACCTGGCCGAGTTGCGCGGCCGCATCGAGCGCGGCGAAATCCTGGGCCCGCGTGTCGCGGCCAATGGCTTCATCGAGGGCAAGAGCCCGTTCTCGTCGCAGGCCGACTTCGTGCCCGACAGCCTGCCCGAGGCGCTGGCCGCCATCGACTGGTACGCGGCCCATGGCTACCGCCAGCTCAAGCTCTACAACTCCATCCGCCCCGAATGGGTCAAGCCCATGGTGGCCCATGCACGGAGCTTAAGCCTGCGCACCGGTGGCCATGTGCCGGCCTTCATGACGGCGCGCCAGGCCGTCGAGGCGGGCTACGACGAACTGCACCACATCAACCAGGTGACGCTGAATTTCCTGGTCGGCAAGGGCGATGACACCCGCACCCTGCTGCGCTTCAACCTGGTGGGCGACAAGGCCGCCGACCTCAAGCTCAACGACCGCCGCACCCAGGACTTCATCGCCCTGCTGAAGAAGAAGGGCACCGTCGTCGACGCGACGATGACGGCCTTCGAGGCCACCTACACCCAGCGCCAGGGCCAGCCCAGCCCCAGCTATGTGATGGTGGCGGCCAATCTGCCGGCCGTCGTGCAGCGCGGCTATCTGTCGGCCGAGGTCGACATGGACGATGTCAAGGCCAAGCGCTGGGGCGCCAGCTGGAAGGTCATGATGGACCTGCTGCGCCGCATGCACACCGCCGGCATTCCGCTGGTGGCGGGTACCGACGCGACGCCGGGCTTCGCCTTCCAGCGCGAGCTGGAGCTCTATGTGCAGGCCGGCATCCCGGCCGCCCAGGCGCTGAAGATCGCGACCTGGAACGGTGCCAAGTACAGCGACCGCCTGAGCGAGATCGGCAGCATCGAACGCGGCAAGCGGGCCGACCTGGTGCTGGTGGACGGCGACCCGGTGGCCGACATCCGCGCCATCCGCCGCATCGCGCTCGTCATCAAGGGTGGGCAGGCGCTGTCGCCTTCGGCGCTGTACCAGACCATGGGCATCCTGCCCTTTGTGCCGTCGGCCGAGGTGGTCAAGTGAGGCGGCTGGCTGCGCTGCTGCTGGCCCTGCCGCTGATCGCGCAGGCCGACACCACGCTGCGCTTCTGCGCCGCGGGCAGCCCCAAGACCTTCGACCCGGCGATGACCGACAGCGGCATCGACCATGTCGCCCACCTGCCCATCTTCAGCACCCTCATTGAGGTCAAGCACGGCACCGACCAGCTCATTCCCGGCCTGGCCACCAGCTGGACGCTGAGCTCCGACGGACTGGCCTACACCTTCGAGCTGCGCCGCGGCGTGAGTTGGCACACGGTCGAGGGCTTCAAGCCGACGCGCGAGTTCAATGCCGACGACGTGCTCTTCACCTTCGGCCGCCTGCTCAGCCGTGACAGCGTGTTCGCCAAGGCCTTTCCGAACGTGTCGCCCTATGTCGTCTCCTTCGGCTGGGAAAAGCTCATCACCAAGGTCGAGAAGCTGGGCGAGCACCAGGTGCGCATCACGCTGGCCGAGCGCGACGCCTCCTTCCTGTCGGCACTGAGCTTTGCGTTCACGATGATCCAGTCTGCGGAGCTCGGCAACCAGCTGCTCAAGGCCGGCACGCCGCAGCGCATCGCGCAGATGCCCGTCGGCACCGGCCCCTTCCAGTTCAAGAGCTTCCGTGCCGATAGCGTCATCCGCTACGTGAAGCACCCGAGCTGGTGGCGCAAGGACGAGCGGCCGCGTGCCGACCAGCTGGTCTTCGCCATCACGACCGACGCCAGCGTGCGTGCCCAGCGCCTCAAGCGCGACGAGTGCGACATCGCCGCACCCGTCGGTCCGGCGGAGCTCGACGAGCTCAAGAAGGATCCGGCCATCAAGCTCGCGACCGCGCCCGGCATGAACATCGGACTGCTGGCCTACAACACCAAGCGTCCGGCCCTCGCCAAGGTCGAGGTGCGCCAGGCCCTGGACATGGCCATCGACAAGGGATCCATAGTCCGCACCGTCTACGGCGATGCCGGCACCCTGGCCACCAGCAACATCCCGGCCGCCAACTGGGCCTTCGACGCGACGCTGAAGGCAGCACCGCACGACCCTGCCAAGGCCAGGGCCCTGCTGGAAAAGGCCGGCGTGCTGCCGCTGAACATCACGCTCTGGGCCATGCCCGTCGTGCGCGCCTACAACCCCAACGGCCAGCGCATGGCGCAGATGATCCAGTCGGACTGGGCCAAGGTGGGCGTGACGGCGCGCATCGTCACCTACGAGTGGGGCGAGTACCTGCGCCGCATCGACGCCGGCGAGCATGACGCCGCCCTGAGTGGCTGGAACGGCGACCCGGAACCCGCCAACACCTTCGGCCAGCTCGCCTGTGGCTCGGCCAGCGGCAGCTTCTGGTGCAACCCGGCCTACGACAAACTGCTGGTCGAGGCCCGCCGGGCCCTCAAGCAGGAAGACCGCAAGGCCCTCTACGCCAAGGCCCAGCGCATCGCCATGCAGGAGCTGCCCTGGACCGTCATCGCCAACGGCCGCATCGCCGTGCCCGAGCGCGCGGCGGTCAAGGGCTTCATCCTGGACCTGGACGGCGGCATCTATCTCGACGGGGTTCTTCCCCGATGACAGCCCACCCCCTACCGGCTTCGCCGGCCCCCTCAAGGGGGCGCTGCCGATGGCCCGGCAAAGCCGGCTCCATGGCAGCCGTTGGGGAAGGCACCACGAATTTCTAAGAGGATCAATATGAGTATCAAGAGCGACAAATGGATCCGCCGCATGGCCGAGCAGCACGGCATGATCGAGCCCTTCGAGCCCGGCCAGATCCGCGAGCAGAACGGCCGCAAGATCGTCAGCTACGGCACCAGCAGCTATGGCTACGACATCCGCTGCGCGCCCGAGTTCAAGGTCTTCACCAACATCCACAGCACGGTGGTGGACCCCAAGAACTTCGACGAGAACAGCTTCGTCGACATCAACAAGGATGTCTGCATCATCCCGCCCAACAGCTTCGCGCTGGCGCGCACGATGGAGTACTTCCGCATCCCGCGCAATGTGCTGACAGTCTGCCTGGGCAAGAGCACCTATGCCCGCTGCGGCATCATCGTCAACGTGACGCCCTTCGAACCCGAGTGGGAAGGCTATGTGACGCTGGAGTTCAGCAACACCACGCCGCTGCCGGCCAAGATCTACGCCGGTGAAGGCTGCGCCCAGGTACTGTTCTTCGAGAGCGACGAGGTCTGCGAGACCAGCTACAAGGACCGCGGCGGCAAATACCAGGGGCAGGTCGGCGTCACCTTGCCCAAGGCCTGATCTCAGGCCGTCGCTGCGCGCGGCGGATCGCCGTTGGAGGCGTGGATGTGCACGATCTTCCAGGCGCTTTCGAGGCGCTGCAGCACCAGGCTGCGCCTTCCCACGGAACCATCGCCGCGCGGGAACTCGAACGTGACCAGGGCGGCGTCCTCGGCCAGCTGCAGGCGGTGGACGTTGCGCGGCCGGATATCGGGCCCGGCCGGCGCCTCATGCTCGAAGACGAGGCGGAAATGGGCCTCGACAGCTGACTTGCCCTCGATGAGGCTTGGCTGAGCCACGACCGGCGCGAACAAGCTGACCCGCTCGGCCAGGCAAGCCTTGAAGCCATCGAAGTCCAGCGTGTTGAAGGCGCGCAGAAAGCTGTCCACGACAGTGTCGACGGCGGGTGTCACGGTGTTCGGGTCCACGTCGGGTCCTGGCTGATGAGCCCGATCATGCTGCCGCCGTCTCAGCCGGCTGCCAATCCCAGATAGCTCTGCAGACCCAGGCGGCCGGCGCGCATCACCCGTTTGTGATTCCAACGGAACAAGGGCGCCAGCAGCGGCGCCGTCCAGCGCAGGATGCCTGGCGGCAGGGTGACACGCCAGACAAAGGTCACATCGGTATGCCCCCCCGCCTCCGGCAGGGCCTGGTGCAGCAGCCAGATGCCTTCGCCCGCCAGCGTGCCGGCGGCCCTGGCGCGCAGGCGCTCCTCACGCAGCACCTCGGTCACCTCCAGCTCCAACTGCAGGCGGTAGCCCAGGCCGGTGCGGAAGTGGATCTGCTGTACCCGGCCCACGCCGACCTCATCGCCGTTCTTCAGCCGCTTCACGCCCACGACGCCGGGCCACCAGCGCGGCCAGTGCTCGGTTTCGGTGATGGCCCGCCAGACGCGGGGGACGGGCGCATCCAGGCGCCAGTGGCTGACAAGGTCGAAATAATCGGTTTGAGACATGCAAAGGGGATACGCCGGACTACCCAGGGTAGATGCCGAGGTTTACGCTGCATCCGGAATTCTTCACGCTGCGTAGAGACCCTTCATGACCTCGCCCTCCGCCACCCCCGCCCAGGCCCGCGCCATCCGCCGGCGCCTGCTGGAGCGCGTGGCCGACACCGACGACAGCCACCTGACCGTGCCCGCGGGCTCGGTCGGGTGGCAACCGTTCGGAGAAGGCGTGCAGATCAAGGTCTTGCATGAGAACGACGGCATTCTGAGCTATCTGCTCAAGCTTGCGCCCGGAGCCCGCCTCGAAGCCCACCGCCATCCGGTGGACGAGGAGTGTCTGGTGCTGGAAGGGGTGCTCAAGGTCGGCAGCCAGATCGAGGTGGGCCCGGGTGGCTACCACCTGGCCCGCGCCGGCAGTCTGCACGCCAGCATCAGCACCGAGACGGGCGCCACCATCTTTCTGCGCGGTGCCGAGCCGCATGTGGACCAGTTGCTGGTCTGAGGAGACGCCATGACCCTGCCGCACCCGAGCGAAGCTATGGACGAGCCGCCCGCGCCGGCGCTGCTGTTCGACGAGGTCGAACCGCAGGACGCCGACCTGGAAGACCCCTGCGTCGTCGAAGCGGCCGCGCCCAGGCCCGGCTGCCCGACGTTGGACGACACCCAGCTCGCGGCCTGGATCGAGGCCATCGTCGACCATGACGAGCGCGCCCTGCTGGCCCTCTACGAAGCGACGCTGTCGCGTGTCTATGGCCTGGTGCTGCGCCTGGTGCGCCGACCCCAGCTGGCCGAGGAAGTGGCCGAGGAGGTGTTCTTCCAGGTCTGGCGCCAGGCGCCGCGCTTCGATGCCGGGCGTGGCCGTCCGCTGACCTGGCTGCTCGGGATGGCCCGCTCGCGCGCCATCGACGCCATCCGCCGCGAAGCCCGTTTCCAGCACGAGGAACTCGATGAGGAGACCGTGCCCCTGTCGACATCCACGTCCGAGTCCGGCGACGAGCTGCTGGCCGTGGCCCAGGGCCATGCCGAACTGCACCGTGCCCTGCTGCTGCTCAAGCCCCAGCCGCGCCAGCTCGTGGCGCTGGCCTTCTTCAATGGCCTGTCGCACGAGGAGATCGCCAGCCAGACCAGCCTGCCGCTGGGGACCGTCAAATCCCAGATCCGCCGCGCGCTGATCACGCTGCGTGAGGCTCTGGGCGACACTGGCGCGCATGCGCTGCTGGCCTGAAGGGAGGGCGCCATGACGACGATGCCCGATACCCCCGAATCCCGCCCCGAATCCCCCGACGACGACATGTCGCCCCTGCTCAGCGAACCCTTCGCAAGCGCCTGGGCCGCGCCGGCCGCACCCGCTGGCCGCCTGGGCGAACGCCTCACCGGCCGCCTGCAGCAGTCGCTTGAAGCCGAGCGCGGCATGGTCACCGTGCGCCGTCGCCGCACGACGACCGAGGCCCTGGCCGAAGGCGTGCACCAGCGCTGGCTCTACCGCGCGCCGCAAGGCCGTGCGCTGCGCCCCGGCGAGCCGCGTGCCGCTCGCGTCATCGAACTCGAGCCCGGCGCCAGCGCAGACCTGGAGGTAGCGGGCGCGAGCGAATTCCTCGTCGTGCGCGGCAGCCTCGAGGTCGGCGAGGAATTCCTCGGCCTGCGCGACTTCCTGCGTCTGCCCGCCGGCAGCACGCCGCGGCTGGCCAGCGCGGACGGCGCCCATGTCTTCGTGCGCGAGACCGACGGCCCGGCCGGCGAGCGCGCCCTGGTGCGCGATGCCGACGCGGGCTGGCCCGAGTTCGCGCCCGGCATCCGCCGCCGCGTGCTGTGGAGCGGGGGCGGCCAGGCCGCGCTGCTCTACCGTGCCGACCCCGGCGCCAGCGTGCCCGTGCACAGCCACGGTCACGACGAGGAATGCCTGATGGTGCAGGGCGAGCTCTTCCTGGACGACCTGCTGCTGCAGACCGGCGACTACCAGCTCGCGCCGGCCGGTACCGGCCATCGCATCACCGAGACCGACACCGGCGTCATCCTCTACGCGCACGGCGATCTGGACCTGCAATTCGTCTGACTTGAATTTCATCAGCGGCGGTTAAGGGTGGCTTTTCCGCCTTTCTCCGCCCTTCAGTTTTCAGCGGCCCCGGCACGATGACGGCACACGCCAGAAGTCCGCCGAGGCCCGCCATGCTCATTCCGCTGCACCTGATCCCCATCCCCGCCGACGAGCCCCGCGGCGCGGGCGACCCGGGCCATGCCTTCAGCGGCCTGAAGATCGCGCAGGGCGTCAATCTGGGCGACATCCGCGCCCTGGGTCTGACGTCCGCCGGATCGGCCAGCGGGCCCGTCAGCAGCCGCGATCTGCTGCGTTTCGGCCAGCTGATGAACGATGCCGGCCTGGCCATCAACCCGACGCGCATGCTCTACGACCGCCAGTACGCCTCCGAGCGCCTGGTCGACGGTTTCGGCAGCGACCACCCGGGCCTGCGTGACCTGGCGCTGGACCTTTTCGAGGCCTACCAGTCCGCCGGCGAGTGGATCGGCATGACACACTGAAGCGGCGCTCGGCCCGCGAATACGTTTTCATTCCGGTACCGTCCCCAAATCCCGGGGCTTTCCCCGTGCTTGGGAGGGCTTTGCCCCCAAATCCCGGGGCTTTCCCCAGGCCGAAGCCTGGCTTTCCTCACCCCGGGCATCTGCCTCTTGCGGGTTACGCTCGCGGTTTCGTCTTTTGCCGAACCGCTTCATGATCCGTCACTCCCTCACGCTGCTGGCCGCTGCCGCGCTGGCCGTTACCGCTGCCCATGCCGATGAAGGCATGTGGATGCCCAAGCAACTGCCGCAGATCGCCAAGCCGCTGAAGGCCGGTGGTCTGGCCATGGACCCGGCCAAGCTCAAGGAGCTGACCGACTTCCCGATGGGTGCCGTCGTGTCCTTGGGCGGCTGCACGGCCAGCTTCGTGTCGCCCCAGGGCCTGGTGGTCACCAACCACCACTGCGCCTACGGCAGCATCCAGTACAACTCCAAGCCCGACCGCGACCTGCTGAAGAACGGCTTCTACGCCGCCACGCTCGCCGATGAACTGCCCGCCGCGCCCGGCAGCCGCATCCTCGTCACGGTCGACATGAAGGACGTGTCGGCCGACATCCTGAACGCCAAGACCCTGGCCCTGACCGGCAAGGCCCGCACCGACGCCATCGAGGCCACCGAGAAGGGCCTGGTCGCCGCCTGCGAGGCCGACAAGGGCCATCGCTGCAATGTCTACGCCTTCTTCGGCGGCCTGCAGTACCAGCTGATCAAGCAGCTCGAGATCCGCGACGTGCGCCTGGTGCATGCCCCCGCCACCGGCGTGGGCCTGTTCGGCGGCGATGCCGACAACTGGGTCTGGCCGCGCCACACCGGCGACTACAGCTTCTACCGCGCCTATGTGGGCCCGGACGGCAAGCCGGCCGAGTTCAGCAAGGACAACAAGCCCTATGTGCCCAAGCACCATCTGAAGATGGCCAGCAGCCCCCTGAACGAGAACGACTTCGTCATGGTGGCCGGCTACCCGGGCCGCACCAACCGCCACCGCCTGCCCACCGAAGTGGACTTCGCCTTCGGCTGGCAGCAGCCCACGCAAGCGCGCGTGATGGGCGAGGCCATCGACCTCATCAAGGCCGAGACGGCCGGCCGCCGCGACGGCGAGATCAAGATGGCCGCCCGCATGCAGGGCCTGCAGAACTACTACAAGAACCTGCAGGGTCAGCAGCAGAGCTACGACGGCAGCGACATCCTGGCCCGCAAGACGGCCGACTTCGACAAGCTCAAGACCTGGGTCAACGCCGATGCCAAGCGCAAGGAGCGTTATGGCGCCGACATGACCGCGACCGAAAGCCTGATCGCCGAGCGCCAGGCCACCGCCCGCGCCGAGATGCTGATGGCCTTCACGGCGCCCGTGCTGCTGAACTCGGCCCACACGTTGTACGAGGCGGCACTGGAGCGCGCCAAGCCCGATGCCGAGCGCAAGACCGGCTTCCAGGACCGTGACCAGTCGCGCCTGCGCGCCGGCCAGCAGTCCCTCGATCGCCGTTACGACGAGCAGACCGACAAGCGCGTGGTGGCCCACTTCCTGGCCCAGTACCTGGCCCAGCCCGCCAACACGCTGAACGCCGCCTGGCTGCAGTCCCTGGGCCTGAAGGCCGGCCAGGACGAGGCCAGCATCCGCGCCCAGCTGGACAAGCTCTACGCCGGCAGCAAGCTGTCCGACACCGCCACCCGCCTGGCCTGGATGGACAAGGACGCCGCCGCCTTCAAGGCCAGCGACGACGCCTTCATCAAGCTCGCCGTGGCCCTGCAGGACGACTACGACAAGCGTGAGAGCCGCGACAAGGAACTGGCCGGCAAGCTGCAGAAGGCCTACGCCGGCGTGCAGCAGGCCATGATCGACTACCACGCCAGCCGTGGCGAGGCCGTCTACGCCGACGCCAACAGCACGCTGCGCATCAGCTTCGGCAAGGTGCAGGGCCGCAACCCCGGCAGCGACGGCAGCAACTGGACGGCCTTCACCACGCTGCGCGGCATCGTCGCCAAGCATCGCGGTCCGGACGAAGCCGGCGGCGAGTTCAACGCCCCGGCCGAGCAGCTGGCCGCCATCAAGGCGCGCAACTTCGGCAAGTACTACGTGAAGAGCCTGGACTCCGTGCCGGTCAACTTCCTGTCGACGCTGGACACGACCGGTGGCAACTCCGGCAGCCCGGTGCTGAACAAGAACGCCGAGCTGGTCGGCCTGCTGTTCGACGGCACGCTGGACGCGGTGATCTCGGACTGGGACTTCAACCCCAAGATGGTCCGCAGCATCTGCCTGGATGCGCGCTACATGCTGTGGCAGATGAGCACCGTCGACAAGACGACCCGCCTCCTGGATGAGATGGGTGTGAAGTAAGAAGAAAACGCCTCCTCGGAGGCGTTTTTTTCTGGGGCCTGCGGGCCCTTACTCCTTGGCCACCGCCTCCACCTGGATGCGCAGGCCCACATCCATCTTGAAGCCCCAGTCCTTGCCGGCGACGAGACCGAAGTCCTCGCGGTTGAAGCTGCCCGAGGCGTCGGCGCCGCACCAGTCGCGCTTGAACATGGGGTGTGCCGTGCACTTCACCTGGTTGATGGTCAGCGTGACGGGCTTGGTATGGCCGTTCAGTGTCAGCTCGCCCACCAGCTTGCCCGGCGCGCTGTCGAAGCGGCCCTTGAAGCTGGCGCCGGGGTTCTTGGCCACGTTGAAGAACTGCTCGCCCTTGGCCCAGCCGTTCATGGCCTCCAGGCCGAAGTCGATGCTGGCCAGGTCCATCTGCACTTCCACGCTGCCGGCGCCGGTGGCCTTGTCGTAGACGATGCTGCCGGCGTTCTTGGTCAGCTTGCCGCGCCAGAAGGACATGCCCATGTGGTCGGCCTCGAAGCTCGGATAGGTGTGGGCCGGGTCGATCACATAGGTGGTCGGGGCGGCCTGGGCCAGGCTGGCGGCGAGCAGGGCGGGGATCAGGGTCAGGCGCTTCATGAGGTCTCCAACAGCGATTTGGTTTCGGGTCAGGCGGTTGCCTGACACTACGACGAAGCGGGCGCCGCGATTTCGACAGCGGCCCGCAGTTTTTTGTGCCGACATGATCGCCCGACTCCTCATCACCCTGCTGGCGCTGGCCCTGGCCGCCTGCGCAGCCCAGAAGCCCCAGCCCACCGCCGAGAAGCGCTACAGCGCCGCCGAGCTGCTGGCGCTGAAGCCGGCCGATCTCCGCTGGCCCGCCACCTCCACGGACGGCGAGCGCGCGCTGCGCGAGGCCGCGTTGGCCGACATTCGCGCCCGCATCGCGCTGCCGCCCGGACCCGAGCGCGACGCGACCCTGCCCAGGCTGTTCGACCTCGTAGCCCAGTACAACCTTGAGATCGACGCCGCCCGGCCGCTGCTGCTGCAGGCCCTGCCGACACTGGCCAGCCGCGACGCCGACTACCAGCGTGCCCTGCTGACCGCGGCACGGGCGCTGTACGCGGTCGAGGCTCAATCGGCCGTGCAACCCCTGCTGCCCCAGCTCACTGCGAGCAAGCCCTTCGCCATTGCGGCCTACACGCTGAAGGCCGCCAACCCCGGCTACGCCGAGTTCATCCGTGACCTCGTCCCCCGCCAGTTCCCGCAATGGCGCGACGACCCGCGCCTGGTGGCGCTGATGGATGACGTCGCCACCGTCCGCGCCAGCCCGCCGCCGCTGGCCGACCTGCTCGGCGCGCCGCTGCGGCCGGGCTACCCCGTCATCTACAGCCTGCAGCGCCCCGGTCGTGCCGACATGGGCCTGGTGCTGGTGCGCGGCGCCGACGGCCGCTTTGTGCGCACCGCGACCGGCCAGCTCTTTGCCCAGTCCCAGCTGGCCCTCTCGCGCAGCGGCCTGCCCGGCACCATCACCAATGGCAACACGCCCCAGGGCGTCTTCACCATCGTCGGCGCCGGCACGGCCACCAATCCCAACATCGGCCCCACGCCCTATCTGCACAGCAAGCTGCCCATCGAGGCGACGCCTGCCGAATTCGAGCATGGCGACACGACGGTCGCGTGGAGCGAGGCCGCCTACGAAAGCTTCCTGCCGGCGAGTTGGCGCGCTTATGCCGGCATCAAGGAAGCCTGGCTGGCCGGCCGCGCGGGTCGCGACGAGCTGCTCATCCACGGCACGACCATCAACCCGGCCTACTACGCCGGCACGAGCTACTTCCCCGGCACGCCCCAGCAGGGCTGCATGATCTCCAACGAGGACTGGGATCCCGCCACCGGCCGGTTGCTGTCCAGCCGGCAGCTGACGCTCGCCCAGGCCTATGCCGCTGCCGGCGCACGCCAGGATCTGGCGGGCTATCTCGTCGTGGTCGAGGTGGCGGGACAGGGGCCGGTCACGCCGGGCGAGGCTCAGGCGCTCGTGACGGCGGCTGGCCGCTAGCGCACGAAGTCCATCTTTCCGTACTCCCAGTCCCAGGGCACGCCGGTCTCGCCGAGCACGAAGCGCACGAGCTGGGGAAAGGCCCGCTCGGCGCGCACGTCATTGGCCAGGATGACGACGCAGCGCCGGCTGGTCTTCACGCAGACCCAGGTGTTGCCGGTGGCGTCGTCGTGCCCGCCCTTGTAGAAGCCCGGGCCCTGCGGCCCCTGGAAGACGATGACGCCCAGCCCCGCGGCCAGGTCGGCGCGGCGCTTGGATGGCGGCAGTTCGGCCTGCAGCGTCGGGAACTGCGAGGCCGTCGTGATCGGCAACTGCGGCGTGGTCAGCGCGGCCGTGCCTTCGGGCGACAGCGTGACGCCCTTGACGTAGCCGGCCGCCATGCGCGCCATGTCGGCAATCGTCGTGTCCATGGACCCGGCGACGCGCACGCGGCTGCGTTCGTCGTGCGGCACCGCCTGGCCATCGATCGTCCAGCCGTCGGCGAGATTGGGCCGGAAGTCGGGCCGCCACATCATGCCGGTGCGCGTCATGCCGAAGCGGTCGAACACGCGGCGCTGGATCTCCACGCCCATGTCCAGCCCCAGGCCGCGCTCCATGACGAACTGCAGCAGGATCAGGCCTTCGCCCGAGTAGGCGTAGCGCGTGCCGGGGTCGAAGTGCATGCGCAGCTTGCGGTCGGGTTCCAGGAAGGGGAAGTTGGCGAAGCCGCTGCTGTGCGTCAACAGCATGCGCGCCGTCAGGCGGCGCCAGCGCTCGTCGCCGGCCAGGTCGCGCCAGGGACCGTATTTGCCTTCGTTCGGATAGTCGGTCAGCGGCTTGTCGAGGTAGTCGGCCAGCGGCCGGTCCAGCGCCAGCTTGCCGCGTTCCACCTGCTGCATGACGGCGAAGCCGAACACAGTCTTGGTCAGCGAGGCGCCGTACATGACGGTGTCGGTCAGCAGGGGATCGCCCGCCGCATTGCGCTTGCCGTAGGCGCCCACGTGCAGGACCTGACCGTCGTCGATGACCGCCACAGCCAGTCCCTGAGCCTGGCTGGCGGCCATCAGGCGTGCAGCCTCGGCATCGATGGCGGCGCTGTTCGGGATGTCGGCGGCCGCAGCCAGCAGGGGCAGGGCGGCGATCAGACCTAGGAATCGAGTCAGGGGCATGGGACCTCCGGGCCGAGAGCCTAGCGGCTGTTCAAATGGGCCGCCATGCCCTCCATTCGCCTCATCCCGCCCACCCTCGACAGCGCCGACGAACTGCTGCGCTTCGAGACCGACAACCGTGCCTTCTTCGAGGCCCGCGTCAATTCGCGGCCGGCGGGCTACTACTCGCCTGAAGGCGTTCGCGCCGCCATTGCGCTGGCCGAGCGCGAAGCGGCCGAGGACAAGGGCTACCAGTTCCTGGTGCGCACCGATGCCGGCGAACTGGTCGGCCGGGTGAACCTTGCGGGCGTGAAGCGCACCCACTTCCAGATGGCCGACCTCGGCTACCGCATCGCCGAGTCCGCCTGCGGCCGCGGCCATGCCAGCGAAGCCGTGCGCCTGGTGCTCGCCAAGGCTTTCGGCGAGTTGGGCCTGGTGCGCCTGGAGGCCAATGCGCGTGTCGGCAACGAGGGTTCCGTGAAGGTGCTGCTCCGCAACGGCTTCCGCGAGTTCGGTCGCTCGACGCAAAGCTTCCTGCTCGGCGGTGTCTGGCACGACCGCCTGCATTTCGAGCGGCGAGGCCCAGCCTAAGGTAGGCCTCGCAGCGTCTTCTGCAGCGGCGCCAGCAAGCGCTCCCGCTGGCCGGCATCGGCCACGTCCAGCACGCCGGCCAGCAGGGGCCACAGGAACTCGCGCAGATTGTGCAGATCGGTCAGGGCCGCCTCGTCCCAGGCCTGTGCCTGCTTCAGCGGCAGCAGCAGGCCGTCCAGCCAGGTCTGAACGGCGGCGTCTTCGGGCCTGAGCTTGAGCTGCAGTTGCAAGGCCGCGCGGGCGAGGCGGTTGCCCTCGCCGAAGCGGTAGCTGTGCTGGTGGTCGGCCAGCACCTGGCGCGTGACGGCGTCCAGCAGTTGCTGGCGTTGCGGCGCGTTCAGCGCTTCGTTCATGCCGAGCTGCAGGGCCAGGTCGGCGCCATGGGCCACGCCGTGGCGCCAGCCCTCGCCGGGGATGAAGCCGCGGTAGTCGCGCACGCCGGCCAGGAAGCGGGCCGCGTGATCGACGAGGTCGGCACGCTGCGCCGGCGTCATGAAGGGCCTGAGCCGGTCGGCCCGCGCGACTTCGGCCAGGGTCAGCACCGCAAAAGGCTGATGCACCCCGGCCGCATCGGGCGGGGCATCGAGCACGGCGATGAGGTCGGTGCGCAGGCGCTGCAGCGTGGCAGCGTCCAGCTTGCCGCCGCGTGACCAGGCCGACAGCTGCTCGAAAGCGAGGTCGTCGCGCAGCCTGGGGTCGGGGTGCCCCAAGCAGGGCAGCAGGGCCACGGCCTGCTGCTGGATGCGTACGGGATCGGCCTCATCCTTGAGGCCGGCAGGTGGTGCGCAGGTCTGGGCGGCGACGGTCAGCGTCAATGAAGAGAGCAGGACGGTGGCGAGGAGGTTCTTCATGCGCCGCAGTAGCGCATGCCCGTTCACCGCCGGCAAGAAGTCAGGCCGTTGGATAGCTTCCCGGCACGAGGATGTCGCGCCTGACGTTCGTCAGCTGGGTGTGGCCGCAGAAGGCCATGGTGACGTCCAGTTCCTTGTGCAGGATGGCCAGGGCCTTGGCGACGCCTTCCTCGCCCATGGCGCCCAGGCCATAGGCCATGGCGCGGCCGATCATGGTGCCGCGGGCACCCAGGGCCCAGGCCTTGAGCACGTCCTGGCCGGAGCGGATGCCGCCATCCATCCAGACTTCGGTCTGCGAGCCCACCTCGGCCGCAATGGCCGGCAGGGCATGGATGCTGCTGGGTGCACCGTCCAACTGTCGTCCGCCATGATTGCTGACGACGATTGCATCGGCGCCGGCCCGCACGGCCAGCCTGGCGTCCTCCACGTCCATGATGCCCTTCAGGATCAGCTTGCCGCCCCACTGCTCCTTGACCCAGGCGATGTCGGCCCAGGACAGGCGCGGGTCGAACTGCTCGTTGGTCCAGGCCGAGAGGGAGCGCATGTCGCTGACGCCCTTCACATGACCCACGAGGTTGCGGAAGGTGTGGCGCCGCGTGCCCAGCATGCCCAGGCACCAGCGCGGCTTGGTGGCCAGGTTGATGATGTTCGCGAGCGTCGGCCGCGGCGGCGCGGTGAGACCGTTCTTCAGGTCCTTGTGGCGCTGGCCGATGACCTGCAGGTCCAGCGTCAGCACCAGGGCCGAGCATTGGGCTGCCTTGCAGCGCTGGATCATGCGTGCCATCGCCTCGCGGTCGCGCATCATGTAGAGCTGGAACCAGAAGGGCGCCGAGGTGTTTTCGGCGATGTCCTCGATGGAGCAGATGCTCATCGTCGACAGCGTGAAGGGGATGCCGAACTTCTCGGCGGCGCGCGCGGCGTGGATCTCGCCATCGGCGTGCTGCATGCCCGTCAGGCCCACGGGGGCGATGGCCACGGGCATCTTGGCGTCCTGGCCTACCATCTTGACGGCCGTACTGCGGCCTTCCATGTTGACGGCCACGCGCTGGCGCAGCTTGATGGCCTGGAAGTCGCTCTCGTTGGCGCGGTAGGTCGTCTCCGTCCAGGAACCGGAATCGGCGTAGTCGTAGAACATGCGCGGCACGCGCTTTTCGGCGAGTTGGCGCAGGTCTTCGATGCAGGTGATGACGGGCATGGCGGCAAGTCGGAGTGAGGCCGCCATGCTAGGCCTGCCCCGTGCCAGCCGCCCCGGAAAAAACCTCAGGCCATGGCGGAAGAGTTTTCCGCCTGCGCCGCGTTCATTGCGCGGCAGTGCGCCTGCAACCACTGCGCGAAGGCCTCGGCTGCCGGACTCGGGCGGTGGATGAGGAGGCCGTAGTGGCGCTCGGCCGGCACGGTCAGCGCGAAGGGTTGTACGAGGCGGCCCTCGGCGAGTTCATGGCGGGCGAGGCTGAGGCGGGCCAGTGCCACGCCCTGGCCGGCCAGGGCCGCCGCCAGCGTCAGGCCCAGGTCGACGAAGCGGGGACCTTCATCAGGTTCCGGTGCGTGGCCCAGTCCGGCGGCACGCAGCCAGGGTGCCCAGGGCTGCAGCGGCGTGCGCAGCAGGGGGAGGGCCAGCAGGTCGGCCGGTTCTCGCAGTGGACCGTGGTTCGCGAGCAGCGCCGGTGCGGCCAGCGGCGTGAGACGGTCGCGCAGCAGCACCTGGGAGGCCGCGATGTCTTCCGGCACCGCGCCATGGCGGATCTCCAGGTCCGCGCCCGCGTCGCCCTCGGCCAGCAGCGGCACCGACAGCGTCAGCTCGAGTTCGACCTGCGGATGCGCGGCCGCGAAACCGGGCAGTGCGGGTACGAGCAACTGGCGCGCGAACGTGGGCGTGGAGCTGACGCGAAGCCGCTCGCGCTGTGGCCCGGTGCGCTGGTGCAGCGGCATGGCCTGCAACAGCGCGAGGGCCTGGCGCACCTGCGGCAGGTACTCGTGACCGGCGGGCGTCAGGCTCAGGCCCTTGGCCGGCTGGCGCAGGAAGAGGGGCTGGTCCAGCCGCTCCTCCAGGCCCGCCACGCGTTTGGCCACGGCGCTGGCGGTCAGTGCCAGTTCGGCGGCCGCCGCTTCGAAGCCGCCGGCGCGCGCCACGGCCTCGAAGGCGAGCAGGGCGTCGAGCGAAGGCAGGCGGATGGGGCGCAGCGGCATGGCGGCATCCTACCCAGCGGTCTGTCGCGGGCAGCCCGCGGCTTCAGAAGTTGACCGTCGTCGGTCCGGCGTCGCGCGAGGTCGAGCGCAGGTAGTGGCCGAGCGTGCCGGCCATGGCTGCCATGACACCTGCGGCCAGCCGCCCGGCCGTGCGCAAGCGTCGGGGCCTGGCATTGGCCGCGGCGCGCGCCTGGCGCGGCTGGACCACGGCCTGCACCAGGGCCAGTTCCTGCTGGCGTTCCTGGATCAGGAAGATCAGGCGATCTGCGTCCGCGAAGCGCAGCGACAGCGTGCGAACCGCCTTCAGTTCGCGTTGCTGCACGCGAACGCCCTGCGGGCGCAGGGTGCAGCCCAGCGTGCGGCTGCGCAGGTAGAGCGCCTTGGCGGCCAGGCGGTCGGGCAGGCAGCCCACGCCGGCATACAGGCAGTTGGCGAGGTTGAAGCAGGCCTCGGCATGACCCATGGACGCTGCCACCACATAGGACGACAGGCCGCGCTCCTCATCGACGGGGCCGCCGCGGCCGGTCAGCAGCGCGCGCCCGAGCTGGAAACGCCCGATGGCGCTGCCGCGCGTCGCCGCCAACTCCAGCAGTGCTCGCGCCTGCGTCGCGTCGGCGGCCATGCCCAGCCCCTCCAGCTGGCACAGGCCCAGCATGGCGAGGCCGTCGGCGTCCCCGCCATCCGCTGCGGCGCGGAACCAGCCGGCGGCGCGCCCATAGTCAGGCCGCACGGCGTGGAACAGCGCCAGCCCATGCTGCAGGGGGTTGACGGCCGGCGCATCCAGGGCGGCGGGCAGGGTCGGGGCGAGGCCCGGGTCTCGGGAGTTCATCCAACGACAGTCTTGTTGTGAAGGCCTCGTGGGGCCTAATCCCTAGATTGTGGGCAAGCGCCGGGCGCGCCATGGCCGGCGCGGCCGAGGTCTTGCAAGGTGTAACTTGTTGAGGCCATGGAGCGTGAAATATTCCCGCTGTTTCGGGCGCCCCCGGCTCAGAAGTTGATCGTCGTCGGGCCGGCGTCGTTCGAAGACGGCCGCAAGTACTGGCCCAGGGTGCCGGCCATGGCGGCCATCACGCTCGCGGCCAGCCGTCCAGCGCTTTGCAGGGTTCGGGACTTGTCAGCTGCGTCCTGGGCCGGCGAGGGCTGGGCAGCGGCATAGGCCAGGGCCAGCTCCTGCTGGCGCTCCTGCACGAGGAAGAACATGCGGTTGGGGTCGGCGAAGCGTTCGGCCAGGATGCGGACCGATTCCAGCTCGCTGCGTTTCACCAGCACGCCCTGGGGGCGCAGCGTGCAGCCCAGGGCGCGGGCGCGCAGATAAAGCGACTTGGCGGCCAGCCGGTCCGGAATGCAGCCCACGCCGGCAAACAGGCAACTGGCGAGATTGAAGGTGGCTTCGGCGTGGCCCATGGCGGCTGCGGCCACATAGGCCGTCAGGCCGGCCGCTTCATCGGCTTCGCCGCCGCGGCCGGTCATCAGGGCACGGCCGAGCTGGAAGCGCCCGATGGCACTGCGCCGCGCCGCCGCCTGCTTCAGCAGCACGCGTGCCTGCGCCGCATCCGCCGGCATGCCCAGGCCTTCGAGCTGGCACAGGCCGAGCATGGCCAGGCCATCGCCGCTGCCGCGGTCGGCTGCATCGCGGAAGCAGGACACGGCACGCCGATAGTCCGGCGGCGTGGCATGGAACAGGGCCATGCCTTGCTGCAAGGTATCGATGGGCGGCGCGGTGGGCGCGCTCGGATCCAGGTCTTGGAAAATCATCCGGCGGTCGAGTTGGACGACGGCATCTGCCGTTTCCGGGACGAAAACCCGGTGTGACAAGCTGTGACCGTGAATTGTCAGAGGCGGGGTCGTCCCGCGCTCACACGGCCGGCCGCGGCCTGCCGCAAATTGCCGCTATTGCGGTTTGCGGCAGTGAGAATCGTGGTCCCCGCGTCACGATGGACACCGCAGCATGAGTTTTGCCGCCCTTGCCGAGTACGCCATGGCGCTGCCCGGTGCCACCGAGGACGTCAAATGGGGCGCCGACTGGGTTGCCAGCGTCGGCGGCAAGATGTTCTTCGTCGGCGGGCCCCATCCCGACAAGTGGACGCATTGCAGCTTCAAGGTCGACGACCACCGCTTCCTGGAGCTGACGGGCCTGCCCGGATTCGCACCGGCGCCGTATGCGGCGAGGTATCACTGGGTGGCCGTGTCCGACCCCAAGGCGCTGCCGCTGGCGGAACTGGAGGCGCTGGTGAGGCGATCGCATGAGCTGGTGGCGGCCAAGCTGTCGAAGAAGCTGAGGCTCAGCCTGGGCATCGCAGCGTGATGGCGCAGTGGGTCGACCAGCGCTTGCTCAGCCCCGACTCCACCGGCTCGGCACCGACCAGAAGATCAGCAGACCGACCAGGGCCACGGCGGCCAGCGCATGCGGCACATCGAGCGCGCCAGGGTTGCTGGCAAGCAGTCCCGCCGCTGCGCAGGCCGCCGTGCTGATCGCCACCCATTGCGCGCGCCTGACCCAGCGCGCCCAGCGACGCCGGTCCGGCGGCACGTGGTCGGGCAAGGTCGCCATCACCCGCAGGCTGAAGCCCGCATCGTCGGGCTCGCCGTCGGCTTGCAACTGCGCTCGCAGCGCGGCGTCGAAGGCTGCGTCGTCGTTGCTGTCGAAATCGTTCATGTCGTGGGCTCCCATGCTTGCAGCTGGGTGCGCAGCCTGGCCTTGGCGCGCAGTACCTGGGTCTTGACGGTGCCTATGGGCCAGCCCAGCACCTGGGCGGCCTCGGTGTGGCTGAGGTCGGCGCCGTAGCAGAGCAGCAGCGCGTGGCGCTGGGCCTCACTGAGCCCGGCCATGGCGCGGTCGAGGTCGATGCGCCAGTCAGCACCAGGGGCAAAGTCGCTGTGGGCCTCGAGGTCGGGCGGCGCCTCGTCCATCACGGGCAGGGCGGGGCGCTCGGCGGACAGCGCGGAGTAGGCCAGCCGCGTCAGCCAGGTGCGAAAGCGTGCCTCACCACGGAACTGGGGCAGGGCACGCCAGGCGCGCACGAAGGCCTCCTGGGCGAGGTCGTCGGCGCGACCCTGGTCGCCGCGGCAGACACGGCCGAGCAGCTTGCGCAGATAGCCCTGATGGGCCTGCACCAGGGCGGCAAAGGCGCTGCGGTCGCCGGCGGCCGCGCGGGCCACCAGCGCGGCCTCTGCGTCGGCCGGCGCGGCGGGGCGGAGCGTCACAGCTCGGGTGGTTGCTGCTTGCGCTCGACGGCCCAGTACACCGCCAGGCCCAGGCCCATGAACAGCGGCAGCAGGCCGATGCTCCACAGCCACGCACCCGGCATCATGGTCGAGAACATGCCCATCAGCCCGAGGCCGATGCCGATATTGATGACGGCGGGAATCAGGATGCGGTTGGGATTGGCCCGGTTGCGCTTGGCGCGGTGGAAGTCGCTGTCCTGGGCGTCGGCCAGCAGCTCGGGCGGGATGGGCTGGCCGGCGCGGGCCAGCTCGCGGATGGTCTCGTGGCGCTGGCGCTCGCTGTGGGCCTTGCCGATGTAGTGCGACAGGATGGCGATGATGGGAATGAACATCGCCAGGATGGGAATGAACAGAGGCAGCGCGGACTGGATGTCGAACATCATGGAAAGCTCCAGGCAAACAGGTGGATGGTGCTTCCTTGGAGCGGCCGGGCGCGACTTCTGGATTCAGACCCGCGAAGAAAGTGAGCTGCGAGCCCCCTCGAATGAAGGGTTTTAGGATGTCAATTAACTTTACACCCCTAGCTTGAAGTCGCTGTGACGATCTCGCAAGTCACTGATTCTTAATGGATTCAATCGCACGGCACGAGGGTTGCTTATCGAAGGCATCGAAGTTCCCTTGAGGAGATCCGCCATGAAATTGGCTTCCATCGCAGCTGCAACCCTGGCCGCTTCCCTTAGCAGCGTCGCGAACGCCGGCATCGTCTTCACGTTCACCGAGTCCGGCGCCAATGTGGTGATGAACTCCTCCGGCACCATCGACACCGCTGGGCTTGTGCTTCAGAAGACCGTGTCCAGCTGGGGCGGTGCCGGTGTCGAAGAAAACGGCAAGCACGACATCATGGGCGGTACCACCGTCGGCAGTGTCAACATGTCCTTCGGCTTCCATACCGGTACCGATTTCGCGGAATGGGTCAGCGCTGACGGCCCTTGGTCGGCAAGCAACTTCAACACGACGGTCGACAGCGGCAAAAAGGCCTTTACCACCTATGTCATGGGTATCGGCGGCCAGCTCCCCGGCCTGGGCATCGCGCGCGAAGACCTGGACGGCACCTTCTGGTCGCCTGACCAGAACTGGACCTTCCACAACGCTTCGTTCGCCTCCCTGCAGATGCACGCCGGCAGCTATACCGTGACCGACGAGCAGACGGGCGAGTTCATCACTTTCCAGATCGGCGGCAGCAACCAAGTGCCCGAGCCGGACGCAGCGGCCCTGGTCGGCCTCGCCCTGGTGGGCGCCTACGCAGCCCGTCGCGCCAAGGCCAAGAAGGCCTGACCCTTCACCCGGTCACCAAGCCACGCAGGCGAGTCGCGATGACTCGGCCGCGTGGCTTTTTTCTTTTTGGCGTGACCGCTTCCAGCCATCAGCGCGGCTTGCCTAGGTCCTGCGTCCAGTAGCTGCGGTAGGTGGTGCCGGCGTTGCCGGACACGCAGGCCACGCCGATGTCGCGGAAGGCGGCGTTCATCAGATTGGCGCAGTGGCCGTCGCTCTTCATCCAGCCATCCACGACCTCGGTGACGGTGGCCTGGCCGGCGGCGATGTTTTCGCCCAGGCTGCTCCAGACATAGCCGGCGGCCGTCGCGCGCGTGCCCAAGGTGCTGCCGTCGCTGCCGGTGTGGTCGAAGAAGTTGTGCGTGACCATGTCGTCGCTGTGCGCCACGGCCGCCTGGGTGAGGGCGGCATTCCAGACCAGGTCGGACGCCGGCGGGAAGCTGCCTTGTGAACCACAGCTGGCGCCGGCGCGCCGACGGGCATTCACGGCCGCCAGCATGTCGGCCTGGAAGTTGGCCAGATTGCAGGTGATGCGGCTGCCGGCCGAGGGCGATGGTGCCGGGGTTGGCGCTGGAGCGGGCGCAGGGGTGGGAGCAGGCGCGGGAGCCGGGGCAGGAGGCGTTGTCGGCGCTGTGGGCGTCGTGGCGGGCGAGCCGGAGTCTGAGCCTGAGCCACCACAGCCGGCCAGAGAGACCAGGCCGGCGACAGCGAGAGGAGCAAGGAGGCGGGCGGGGAATGGACGCATAGGCCACCAGAGTCGCACGCCTTGACCCCGTGCCGGTTACCGGGTGTGTCGCGCTACAGCTGCCACCACGCCGGCAGCAGGGCCCGCACGTCGGGGCGGGCGTAGCGCTTGTCCAGCAGCCAGACCCAGCCGCGGTCATCCACCGAGCGCAACACGCGGCCGGCGGCCTGCACGACCTTCTGCATGCCGGGCACGAGGTCGGCATAGCCATGGTCGGCGCCGAACATCGCGTCCAGGCGCTCGCGCACGCGGTCCTGCAGCGGCGACACGGGCGGCAGGCCGAGGGTGGCGATGAAGGCGCCGATGAGGCGCGTGCCGGGCAGGTCCACACCCTCGGCGAAGGCGCCGCCCAGCACGGCGAAGCCGATGCCGCGGCCCTCCGGCACGAAGCGCTCCAGGAAGCCTCGGCGGCCGGCGTCGCCCATGGTGCGGGACTGGCTCCATTGCGGCACCTCCGCGTGGCGCCGGGCCAGACGCGCCGACGCCTTGTCGAGGTAGTCGAAGCTGCTGAAGAAGGCGAGGTAGTTGCCAGGGTGCTCGGCGAACTGCGTGGCCAGCAGGTCCACCAGGGAGTCCAGCGAGGCCTCGCGATGCTCGAAGCGCGTGGACAGGCGATGGGCCACACGCACCACCAGATGCTCGGGCGGGAAGGGGGCGGGCACGTCGATCCAGGCGGCGTCCTCGGGCAGGCCGAGCAGGTGGCGCTGGTAGTCGGGCGGGCCGAGCGTCGCCGAGAACAAGGTGACGCTGTGACAGCCCTCGAAGCGCTCCTTCAGGAAGAAGCCCGGCACGATGTTGCGGATGGACAGCAGCACGTCGCGGCCATCGTCGTCCTCGTCGTCTTGCAGCAGCGAGAGGTTGACCGGCGCGTCCAGCGGCGAAGCCTGCCGTGCGGTTGCGGCACTGCGCTGCAGGTCGCACAGCGAGTGGCTGTCGAAGCGGTCCAGCAGGCGCAGCAGGCCCAGCACCTCGAAATAGAACTGCAGCATCGGCCCGACGTCGAGGGGGTGGTTCTGCACATGCTCGCCCAGCACCATGCCCACGCGTTGCAGCGCTTCGTTGAGCGCATCGGGCACGCTGTCCAGCGCGGCGTAGTCGCTGGCCTGCTGGCGGCCCAGCGTGGCCATCTCCTTGGCGAGCCGGCGCAGCGGCGGCTGCAGCACCTTGGGCGCCTCGGCCACGGCCTCGCGCACGCGCGCCAGGCTCAGCCCGGTGCTGTACATGTCGCGGCTGCGATCGATGAGGTTGTGGGCCTCGTCCACCAGCAGGGCCAGCTTCCAGCCCTGGGACTGGGCCAGGCCGTAGAGCTGGCCATAGGGATCGAAGGCATGGTGGACGTCGCCGACGACGACGTCGGCCCAGCGCAGCAACTCCTGGCCGAGGTAGTAGGGGCAGACACCATGCTTGAGCGCAATGCGGCGCTGCGCGGCCGGGTCCAGCCAGGCGCCGGCCACGGCGTCGGCGCGGGCCGCGTCCAGGCGGTCGTAGAAGCCGCTGGCCAGCGGGCAGGCGGCGCCGTGGCAGGCCTTGTCGGGATGCTCGCAGGCCTGCTCCTTGGCGACCAGCGTCAGCACGCGCAGCGGCAGTTGCGGGCTGGCGTCGCGCACGGTCTGCAGCGCGTCCAGCGCGGTGATGCGCGCGGTGCCCTTGCAGGTCATGTAGCCGATCTTGTCCAGCTGTTGAGCCGGCATGGCGCGCAGCAGCGGGTACAGCGTGCCGAGGGTCTTGCCGATGCCGGTGGGCGCCTGGGCCAGCAGATGGCGGCCGTTTGCGGCGACCTTGTAGACGGCTTCGGCAAGCAGGCGCTGGCCGGGACGCAGTTCGCCCAAGGGGAAGGGCAGGCTGCTCAGCGCCGTGTCGCGCGCGGTGCGATGGGCGGCCTCCTGCGCGGCCCAGGCCTCGAACTGGCGGCAGCGGGCCTGGAAGGCGGCCTGCAGCGCTGCGGCCGCGACGGTCTGGCGCAGCACGGTCTCGTGCTGGGTGTCGGCATCCACGTAGACCAGGGCCAGCTCGATTTCGGTCAGCTCGCGGTCGGCGGCGATGAGGGCACCATAGGTTTCGAGCTGGGCCCAATGCAGGGCGCGGCGGTTCTCGGGTATGAGGTCGACGGGGCCACGGATGGTCTTGATCTCTTCCAGCCGGTTCACGTCGGCCTCGTAGCCGTCGGCCCGGCCGCGCACGCGCAGGTTGCCGAACCGGCCTTCCAGGGCCAGCTCGGCCTCGTAGCCGGGCGAGCGCCGCGCCAGCACGGCCATCTGGCCGGCCTGGCCCTCGAGCGCAGTGGCCGACGGCGTGAAGCGGCGGTCCAGGTCGCCGCGCTTGGCGGTGAACTCGCACAGGCTGCGCACCGAGACGCTGTAGCTCCAGTCGCTCAAAACAGAGTCAGGTTGTCGGGCGCCGGGGGGGCGGGAGCGCGGCTAGCCGCGGGTGCCGCCAGCACTTCGCTGGCGTGCACGAGGTTGCCGATGCGCACGCCCATCAGGCGCAGGCGCTTGTCGAACTTGACGCGTTTGAGGCACAGGCCCGCGGCGTGGCGGATGTCGGCGGCGCCGGTGATCGGGACTTTGAGCGTCTGGTCGCGCGTGACGGTGATGAAGCCTTCGAAGCGCAGCTTGATGCCCACCGTCTTGCCCGCATAGCGCTTGCGGGCGAGGTCCTTGGCCAGACTCTCGCAGAGCTCGTCCATGATCTGGCCGAGCAGGATCTTGTCGTTCACGGCGCTGAGGTCGCGCTCGAAGGTCGTCTCGCGGCTGATGGACACCGGCTCGCTGTGCGTGACGACGGCGCGGTTGTCCCGGCCGTGGGAGGCGGCGTGCAGCCAGGCGCCGTAGCTCTCGCCGAACTGCTCGATGAGCCAGCGCGGATCGGCGGCGGCGATGTCGCCCACGGTCTCGATGCCGAGCTTGATCAGCCTTTCGCTGGCCTTGGGGCCGATGCCATTGATCTTGCGCACGCCCAGCGGCCACACCTGCTTCGGAATGTCGTCCAGGGTCAGCACGCTGATGCCGTCGGGCTTGTCCAGCTCGCTGGCGATCTTGCTGAGCAGCTTGTTGGGCGTGACGCCGATGGAGCAGGTCAGGCCGGTGGCGCGTCCCACCGAGTTCTTGATCTCCCGCGCCACGGCCTTCACGCCGCCGAGCGGGTCGTGGCCGACGGCGTCGCGCACGCCGGGCACGTCGGTCAGGTCGATGTAGATCTCGTCGATGCCGCGGTCCTCGATGACGGGCGCAACCTCGGCGACGGCCGCCTTGAACAGGCGCGAGTACTTGCGGTAGCTGTCGAAGTCGGCCGGCAGCAGGATGGCATCGGGTGCCCGCAGGGCCGCCTTCATGAGGCCCATCGCGGAGAACACGCCGAGGTCGCGCGCCGCATAGGTGCTGGTGGTGACGACGCCGCGGCCGGTGTAGTCGCGCAGCCTGGCGTAGCGCCAGCTGCCGTCCTCCAGCTGCCGCGGCGCATCCGCCCGCCGGCCGCCGATGACTACCGGCAAGCCCCTGAGCTGCGGATAGCGCAGCAGCTCGACGGACGCGTAGAAGGCGTCCATGTCGAGGTGGGCGATCCAGCGGGGGGGCTGCTGCATGTCAGTGGTGCACGGCCGCCCGAAACCGCTGACGCGCCCCCTCGGGGGGCAGTTCGCGGACGCGGACGTGGGGGCAGTTCATTTGCCCGATTGTCACTGGGAATAAAGACAGGGGCTGGCAGCATCGGCAGAATGCGCCCGATCCCAGGAGAGAGAGTCGATGCGCGTCCTGCTGCTGCTTTGCACCTGTTTCATCGCGCTCTCGCTGGCCGCCTGCGCCAGCGCGCCGATCAATCCGCCGCGCAACAAGCCGGCGGCCGCGCAGAGCATGCAGCGCGCCCTCAAGCCGCTGGAGAACGACACCTTCGTGGCGTTGAGCTTCTCGGGCGGCGGCTTGCGGGCGGCGGCCTTTTCCTACGGCGTGCTGGAGGGGCTGCGCGAGCAGCCCTCCGTTGGCGGGCACACCCTTCTGGACGATGTCAGCTTCATCACCAGCGTGTCGGGCGGGTCGCTGACCTCGGCCTATTTCGGGCTGCACGGCGCCGAGGGCCTGCGCGATTTCCGCGACAAGGTGCTGCTGCGTGACGGCGAGCGTGGCCTGCGCTTCAGCCTGCTCAACCCCAACAATCTGCGGCGGCTGTTTGCCGGGGGACTGAACGACCGCAGCGACTTCAACGACTGGCTCGAGAACGATGTCTTCAAGGGCGCGACCTTTGCCGACATGTTCAAGCGCTCGAGTCCCGTGGTGTGGATCAGCGCCAGCAATGTGCAGTACCGGCTTGCCTTCCCCTTCCACGAGCGGGCCTTCGACGCGCTGTGCAGTGACCTGGCGAGTTATCCGGTCTCCGAGGCGGTGGCGGCTTCCATGGCGGTGCCGCTGTTCTTCGCGCCGGTGGTGGTGGAGCGCTTTCCCGAGGCCTGCAAGGTGCAGCTGCCGCCCGGCCTGAATGGGCGCCCCAACGAGCGCGACGACCAGTACCGCCTGCGCGTGGCGCTGGCGCGGTTGTTCCGCGACAACCTGGACCCCAAGGCCGGGCGCTATCTGAAGCTGGTCGATGGCGGGCTGACCGACAACCTCGGCCTGGTGGCCATCCTGCAGAGCCGGGTGCTGCTGAACACGCCCTATGGTCCCATCCCCGAGAACGATGCGGCGACGATGCGCCGCCTGCTCTTCATCGTCGTCGATGCCGGCCAGGGGCCGAGCGCCGATTGGGCTCGGGAGGTGGCCGGGCCATCCGGCATGGACATCGCCGCGGGCGCCGTCGACACGGCCATCGAGAGCACGATGCGCATGAGCTATGCGGCCTTCCTGCCCATGGTGCGCGACTGGGAGCGCGAGCTGGTGAACTACCGCTGCGGCCTCAGCGAGGAGCGCAAGTCCGCGCTGCGGGCGCTCAACCCCGGCTGGCATTGCGAGGACATCAAGTTCAGCGTCACGCAGATCAGCTTTGGCGATCTGCCCGAGGCCGAGGAGCAGGCGCTCAACGCCATCCCGACGCGGCTCACGTTGCCGGCCGAGCAGCTCGACCGGCTGATTGCCGCCGGCAAGCAGGTGGTGGCGCGGGACGGCGTGGTGAAGCGCTTCAGCGCCGCGGCCCAGCGCGGCGAATGAGCCTCACCAGAGGGTGTGGACAGAAGGCGCGATGCGGCGCTGGTAGAGATCGGCCAGGGCCTGCATCAGCGGCGCCGGCAGGGCGGCCAGGTCGGCGGCGCTGACGTTCTCGTCCACCTGGGCTGGCGTGCGGCCACCCGGAATGGCGGTGGTGACCGCCTCGTTCATCAGGATCCAGCGCAGGGCGAGGCGGGCCATGCTGATGCCTTCGGGCAGCAGCCGGCGCAATTCCTCGACGGCGGCCAGGCCCTGTTCGTAGTCGACGCCGGAGAAGGTCTCGCCCTTGTCGAAGGCCTCGCCCTGGCGGTTGAAGCCGCGGTGGTCGTCGGCGCCGAATCGGCTGTCGCGGGTGAACTTGCCGCTGAGCATGCCGCTGGACAGCGGCAGCCGCGCCAGCACGCCGACCCGGGCCGCGCGGGCGGCGGGCAGGAAGACTTCCGCGGGCCGCTGGCGGAACAGGTTGTAGATGATCTGCACCGACTGCACGTGCGGGAATTTCAGCGCCGCCATGGCCTCGTCGATGCGCTCGACGCTGACGCCGTAGTGGCGCAGCTTGCCCGCGCGTACCAGGTCGTCCAGCGCGCCGAAGACCTCGGGCATGGTGTAGACGGCGGTGGGCGGGCAGTGCAGTTGCAGCAGGTCGAGGGTGTCGGTCTCGAGGTTCTTGAGGCTGCGCTCGATGAAGGGCTTCAAGTCGCGGTAGCCCTCGGCCACATGCGGGTTCAGGCGCCGGCCGGCCTTGGTGGCGATGTGGAAGGCGTCGCCCGGGCGCTCGCGCTTCAGGCGGGCCAGCAGGCGCTCGCTGTGGCCGTCGCCGTAGACGTCGGCGGTGTCGAAGAAGTTCACGCCGCGGTCCAGGGCGCGGTGCAGGGCGGCCATGGCCGCCGTGTCATCGGTGTCGCCCCAGGTGCCGCCGATGGCCCAGGCACCGAAGCCGATGGCAGAGACATTCCAGCCGGTACGGCCGAGGGGACGGTAGTGCATGTTCGAGTCGGGGCAGGGGATGGGAGCGATGGATGATAGCGCTCCCATGCGCTCGCTGCGAACGGACAGCTTCGCGGCGTGGCCGAGGTCTAGACTGCGGCGCAGCGCAGGCCCTGCATGAGGGCTGTTGTGCGAGTCATTTCACCGGAGATTGCCATGGGACTTCTGGACAGCATGCTCGGCGCCGCCACTCAGGCTATGGGCAATTCGCAGCAGGCCGGTGGGCCGGACTGGGTGACGTTGATCTCGGGCCTGCTGGCCAATGGCAGCGCCCACGGCGGGCTCGCGGGCGTGCTGCAGCAGCTGCAGGCCGGCGGCCTGGGCGAGCAGGTGCAAAGCTGGATCTCGACGGGCGGCAATCAGCCCGTGTCAGGCTCGCAATTGAGCTCGGCCCTGGGGGGCGCCGGCGGCTTGCTGGGCCAACTGGCGCAGCAGGCCGGCGTCTCGCATGCGGAAGCGGGCGATCAGCTGAGCCAGCTGCTGCCCCAGATCATTGATCGCCTGACGCCCAATGGCCAAGTGCCGTCGCAGGGCGCCGGTGGCCTGGGCGACATCGCAGGAATGCTGGGCGGTCTGCTGGGTCGCTAGGCCTTCTTTTCCCAGGCGTTGCACCAGCCCTTGGCGAGCACGTCCTTGCCGTAGAACAGGCCGCAGCCGCCCGAGGGCTTGTTGCCGTCGGGCGCGTACAGCGAGCAGTTGGCGCAGGTCTGGCCGGGGGCGTATTTGGGCGACTTGGCCTTGTCGACCTTGCTGGCGTCGGCGCGGTAGTCCACCGCCTTGGCCTCGTCGTCGCTTTCCTGCAGCAGCGGCTGGGACTGGGCTTGGGCAAGCCCGGCGCCCAGCAGCGGCACCCACTGGATGAGTTGGCGGCGCGAGATCGAGGCCATGCGGTGGTTCTCCCGGTTCAGAGCACTTCGGAGGCGAAGTCGGCCAGGCGCGAACGCTCGCCGCGCGCCAGCGTGACGTGGCCGCTGTGGGCCCAGCCCTTGAAGCGGTCGACGGCAAAGGTCAGGCCCGAGCTGCCCTCGGTCAGGTAGGGCGTGTCGATCTGCGCCAGGTTGCCCAGGCAGACGATCTTGGTGCCGGGGCCGGCACGGGTGATCAAGGTCTTCATCTGCTTGGGCGTCAGGTTCTGGGCCTCGTCGATGATGACGAACTTGTTCAGGAAGGTGCGCCCGCGCATGAAGTTCAGGCTCTTGATCTTGATCTTGCTGCGCACCAGGTCGTTGGTGGCCGCGCGACCCCATTCGCCGGCGGACGAGCCGCCCTTGGCCAGCACTTCGAGGTTGTCGTCCAGGGCGCCCATCCAGGGCCCCATCTTTTCTTCCTCGGTGCCGGGCAGGAAGCCGATGTCCTCGCCGACGGGTACGGTGACGCGGGTGACGATGATCTCGCTGTAGCGGCGGTCATCGAAGACCTGGGCCAGGGCGGCGGCCAGCGTCATCAGCGTCTTGCCGGTGCCGGCCGTGCCGGTCAGCGTGATGAAGTCGCACTCCGGGTCCATCAGCAGATTCAGCGCGAAGTTCTGCTCGCGGTTGCGCGAGGTGACGCCCCAGACGGCATGCTTCTGGTTGCCGTAGTCCTTCAGCGTGCGCAGCACGGCCGTCTTGCCGGTGATCTCGGTGACCTTGGCGTACAGCGGCGTCTCGCCGGGGGCTTCCAGGTAGACCAGCTCGTTGATGAGCAACGTGGGCACCAGCGGCCCGCTGATGCGGTAGAAGGTCGTGTTGCCCTGCTGCCAGCTCTCCATGGTCTTGCCATGGCGGTCCCAGAAGTCCGAGGGCAGGGCCTGGACGCCGGTGTAGAGCAGGTCGGAGTCTTCCAGCGTCTTGTCGTTGCGGTAGTCCTCCGCCGGCAGGCCCAGGGCGCGGGCCTTGATGCGCATGTTGATGTCCTTGGACACCAGCACGACTTCGCGGCCCGGGTGCAGGCCCTTCAGCGCCTGGACGACGCCCAGGATCTGGTTGTCGGCCTTGCCCTGGGGCAGGCCCTGGGGCAGCGGCGTGTCGATCAGCTCGGTCTGGAAGAAGAGCTTGCCCTCGGCCTCGCGGTGGCCGGTGCCCGAGAGCGGCAGGCCCTTGGCCATCTCCGCGATGCTGCTGCTTTGCAGGGTGGCGGCGAGCTGGTCGAGTTCGCGGCTGACCTGGCGCACATTGCGGGCGACTTCCGTCATGCCCTTCTTGTGCCCATCGAGCTCCTCGAGGGTGATCATGGGCAGGAAGACGTCGTGCTCCTCGAAGCGGAACAGCGACATCGGGTCGTGCATCAGCACATTGGTGTCGAGCACGAAGAGCTTGGCGGCGCCTGCCGGCTTGCGCGTGCGTTTGGGCGCGGCGGATTTGGCCGGGGCTTTGCTTGCGCTTTTGGTGGGCAAGGCAGGGCGGGTGGCCGCAGGGCTGGAAGCGGGGGTGGGGAGGCGCAGCACTTCGGCTGTCGGGGCTGCGGCCGGTATCACCGGGGCAACAGCGGGCGCGACAGGCGGTGTCGCGCGGGGTTTGCTGGGGGTCAGAGTGGCCGAGTAAGCAGTGGCATCGAGGCGGCTGGCGCGTTGTGCAGGAGGCTTAGGCAGTGGCATGTACGGCGTGTCGACGGGAAGTGAACCCCACGCGATCCCCGCTCCAGAAAGCAAAAAGCCGCACAGGATGAGTGCGGCTTTGCAGTCTGAGACATGGATTCGACCCGGGGCATGTGCCGATTATGCACATCCGCCGAGGCAGTTTCGCCTCAGGGAAGAACCTGAACAGATGACGTCAGGCGGCTTCCTTCTTCAGACCCTTGACGGCCTTCAGCACCTCGTCGACGTGGCCGGCGACCTTGATGCCGCGCCATTCGCCCACCAGGATGCCCGTGGGGCTGATCAGGAAGGTCGAGCGCTCGATGCCCTTGACCTTCTTGCCGTACATGATCTTGTTCTTGACCACGCCGAACATGTGGCAGAGCTTTTCTTCGGTGTCGGCGATCAGCTCGAAGGGCAGTTCCAGCGCTTGCTTGAACTTCTCGTGCGACGCCATGTTGTCGCGCGAAACGCCCAGCACGACTGCGCCAGCTTTCACGAAGTCCTTGTGGCGATCACGGAATTGCATGGCCTCGGTGGTACAACCGGGCGTGTTGTCTTTCGGGTAGAAATACAGCACGACCGACTTGCCCAGAAAGGCATTGGCAGTGAACTTCACGCCGCCGGTGGCTTGAGCCTCAATTTCCGGCAGGGGTTTGTTGAGCGCAGGCGTCATTGGGGGTGCAGCAGAAGCGTTGTGCTCGCGGGGTCCCCGGTTCGTAGTTGCTCTGTGAAGCCTTTCACGGAAGCAATCTACGCGGGCGCCCGCAAGCAATAGCCCGTGATTATAAAGCCTTGCCCCGACCTCCCGGTCGGACAGGTCATGCCTCGATGAGCAATGCTGCCAGAACGTTGCGACCTTCACTGGCAAGCACGTTGTAAGTCCGGCAAGCGGCTGCGTTGTCCATCACCTCGAAACCGATGCGCGCCTCGACCAGTGCCCGCCACAGGGCAGGATTGGGAAAACGCAGCCTGGCGCCGCTGCCGAAGACGACCAGCTCCGGGTTCAGGGTCCGGATCGCTTCGAAATGCGCAGCTTGAAGTTCCTCGAAGCGCGAAGGCGCCCAGGCGACGACGTCACCCTTCCAGGGGACGAGGACGCTGGCCGTGTGCGGGCGGCCGTTGACCCAGACGCCCTGGGCGTCATGGCGGGAAATGCTGTTGCCGCCTTGCGGCTCGTCGAGCTGGAACTTCATCGGAAAACGGCGCTTGAAACGGGCGCGAGTGTCGCGCAGATCGGCAGGCCACGTGCCCGGGCCTTGCTTAAACTCCAAGATCCCCCTTTTTGCCCATTTCTTGCACTGCAGCACCGCTGCCTCCGGAGCCCCTTTTGAAGCCCATCGCCAAGTCCAGCAAGCTCGCCAGCGTCAGCTATGACATCCGCGGCCCCGTGCTGGACAAGGCGCGCCAGATGGAGGAAGAGGGCCAGAAGATCATCAAGCTGAACATCGGCAACACCGCCGTCTTCGGCCTGACGCCGCCGGACGAGATCGTTCAGGACATGATCCGCAACCTCGGCGACGCCGGCGGCTACACCGACAGCAAGGGCCTGTTCGCGCCGCGCAAGGCGGTGGTGCACTACACGCAGGAGAAGGGCGTCAAGGGCGTCTCGGTGGACGACGTCTACCTCGGCAATGGCGCCTCCGAGCTGATCCAGATGGCCATCAACGCCCTGGTCAACGACGGCGACGAGATCCTGATCCCGGCGCCCGACTTCCCGCTCTACACCGCCGTCGTCGGCCTCTCTGGCGGCCGCCCGGTGCATTACCGCTGCGACGAGGGCGCCGGCTGGCTGCCCGACCTGGCCGACATCGAGGCCAAGATCAGCCCGCGCACCCGCGGCATCATGGTCTGCAACCCCAACAACCCGACCGGCGCGCTGTACCCGACGGACCTGCTGCTGGGCATCATCGAGCTGGCCCGCAAGCACCAGCTCGTCGTCTTCGCCGACGAGATCTACGACAAGACGCTGTACGACGGCGTGACACACACCGCCATGGCCTCGCTGGCCGATGACGTGCTGTTCATCACCTTCAACGGCCTGTCCAAGAACTACCGCGCCTGCGGCTACCGCGCCGGCTGGATGGTGGTCAGCGGCGAGAAGCGCCACGCCCGCGACTACATCGAAGGCCTGAACATGCTGGCCTCGCTGCGGCTGTGCTCCAACACGCCGGGTCAATTGGCCATCCAGACCGCCCTGGGCGGCTACCAGAGCATCAAGGACCTCGTCGCCCCCACCGGGCGGCTCTGCCACCAGCGCGACCTGGCCTACGAGCTGCTGACCCAGATCCCCGGTGTCAGCGTCGTCAAACCCAAGGCGGCCCTCTACATGTTCCCGCGCCTGGACCCCAAGATGTACCCCATCGCCGACGACCAGCAGTTCGCCTACGAACTGCTGGCCGAGGAGAAGGTGCTCATCGTCCAGGGCACCGGTTTCAACTGGCCCGAGCATGACCACTTCCGCCTCGTCTTCCTGCCCAATGTGGACGACCTGCGCGAAGCCATCGGCCGCATCGAACGTTTCCTGGGTGGCTTCCGCCGCCGCCACTCGATCTGAAAACCTTGCGGGACAGACCGTCCGAGCGAAGCGAGTAGCTCTGTCCCCAACTGAAATTGACTGAGAGCCCCGCGATGAAAGCGATTCAAGTTGGCCTGATCGGCCTCGGCACCGTCGGTGCCGGCACTTTCCATGTGCTGCAGCGCAACCAGGCCGAGATTCGCGGCCGCGCCGGCCGGGGCATCGAGATTGCGATGGTCGCCGCCCGCAACCCCGAGCGCGCCAAGGCCTACCAGGCCGTCGTCGGCGACGGCGTACCCTGCGTCGGTGACGCCCAGCAGCTGGTCAACAACCCGGCCATCGACATCGTCGTCGAGCTGATCGGCGGCATCGAGCCGGCGCGCAGCCTGGTGTTGCAGGCCATTGCCAACGGCAAGCACGTGATCACCGCCAACAAGGCCCTGCTGGCCCTGCATGGCACCGAGATCTTCGAGGCCGCCCGCGAGAAGGGCGTCGTCGTCGCCTTCGAGGCTGCCGTGGCCGGTGGCATCCCCATCATCAAGGCGCTGCGCGAAGGCCTGACGGCCAACCGCATCGAATGGATCGCCGGCATCATCAACGGCACCACCAACTTCATCCTGTCGGAGATGCGCAGCAAGGGCCTGGACTTCGGCGTCGTGCTGAAGGAAGCCCAGCGCCTGGGCTATGCCGAGAGCGACCCCACCTTCGACATCGAAGGCGTGGACGCCGCCCACAAGCTGACGTTGATGAGCGCCATCGCCTTCGGCGTGCCGGTGCAGTTCGACAAGGCCCATGTGGAGGGCATCTCCAGCCTGCAGGCCACCGACATCAAGTACGCCGAGCAGCTCGGCTATCGCATCAAGCTGCTGGGCATCACGCGCCGCCGCGACAACGGCATCGAGCTGCGCGTGCACCCGACGCTGATCCCGTCGACCCGCCTGATCGCCAATGTCGAAGGCGCGATGAACGCCGTCGTCGTGCAGGCCGATGCCGTCGGCACGACGCTGTATTACGGCAAGGGGGCCGGCTCCGAACCCACCGCCTCGGCCGTCGTCGCCGACCTGGTGGACGTGACCCGCCTGCACACGGCCGACCCCGACCACCGCGTGCCCCACCTGGCCTTCCAGCCCGATGCGATGAGCGACACGCCCATCCTCGAGATGGCCGATGTGCACACCGCCTTCTATCTGCGCCTCGTGGTGGCCGACCAACCTGGCGTGCTGTCGCGCATCACCACCATCCTGGCCGAGCACGACATCTCCATCGATGCCGTGCTGCAGCGCGAATCCGCCGAAGGCGAGCGCCAGACCGACCTCATCATCCTGACCCACGACACCGTCGAGGGCCGCATGAACGAGGCCCTGGCCAAGATGCAGGGCCTGCCGACCGTGCTGGCCCCCATCGTGCGCATCCGCAAGGAAGAACTGGCCTGAGCCAGACACTGACATGAAGTACATCAGCACCCGCGGCGACCAGACCGAGCGCGGCTTCTCCGACATCCTGCTCGAAGGCCTGGCGCCCGATGGCGGTCTCTACCTGCCCAAGGCCTATCCCAAGGTCGACGCCGCCACGCTTTCGCGCTGGCGCGGCCTGGCCTATGCCGACCTGGCCTTCGAGATCCTGTCCCTCTACATCGACGACATCCCGGCCGACGACCTGCACGCCATCACGCGCAAGGTCTACACGGCCGAGGTCTTCGGCACCGAGGCCATCACGCCCCTGACCTGGCTGGGCGACCACATCGCGCTGCAAGGCCTGTCCAACGGCCCGACACTGGCCTTCAAGGACATGGCCATGCAGCTGCTCGGCGCGCTGTTCGAGTACGAACTCGGCCGCCGCGGCGAGACGCTGAACATCCTGGGCGCCACCTCGGGCGACACCGGCAGCGCCGCCGAATACGCGATGCGCGGCAAGAAGGGTGTCTCGGTCTTCATGCTCAGCCCCAACGGCCGCATGAGTCCCTTCCAGCAGGCGCAGATGTTCAGCCTGCAGGACGCCAACATCCACAACATCGCCGTCGAAGGCGTGTTCGACGACTGCCAGGACATCGTCAAGGCCGTGTCCAACGACCTCGCCTTCAAGCGCGAGCACCGCATCGGCACGGTCAACTCCATCAACTGGGCGCGGCTGCTGGCCCAGGTCGTCTACTACTTCGCCGGCTACTTCCAGGCCACCAAGACGAACTCCGAGAAGGTCAGCTTCACGGTGCCGAGCGGCAACTTCGGCAATGTCTGCGCCGGCCACGTGGCGCGCATGATGGGCCTGCCCATCGCCAAGCTCGTCGTCGCCACCAACGAGAACGACGTGCTCGACGAGTTCTTCCGCACCGGTGCCTACCGCCCGCGCGGCACGGCCGACACCCACGAGACGTCCAGCCCGTCCATGGACATCTCCAAGGCCAGCAACTTCGAGCGCTTCGTCTTCGACCTGCTGGGCCGTGACGGCGCGCGCGTGAAGCAGCATTTCGGCGCGACGCAGTTCGAGCTGGGCGGCGGCGAGCATGCCGACATCGCCGGCTTCGGCTTTCTGTCGGGCCGCAGCACGCATGCCGACCGCGTGGCGACGATTCGCCGCTGCCATGCCGAGCATGGCGTCGTCATCGACCCGCACACGGCCGACGGCCTCAAGGTGGCGCTGGAGAAGCGCGACCCCAACGTCACCATGCTGGTGCTGGAGACGGCCTTGCCGGCCAAGTTCGCGGCCACCATCGTCGAAGCCCTGGGCACCGAGCCGCCGCGGCCGGCGAACCTGGAAGGCATCGAGCAACTCCCCAAGCGTGTGAAGGTCATGCCGGCCGATGTGGGCCAGGTGAAGGCCTACATTCACGCCCATGTCTGAAGCACCGAAAGCCAAACCCGCACTGACCCCGCTGGACGACGCGCTGGCCGGCCTGCTGGCCGCGATCCAGCCGCTGGCCGAGCGTGAGACCCTGGCCACCAGCGCCGCCGTGGGCCGCGTGCTGGCCGCGGACCTGGTCTCGCCCGTGGATGTGCCGCCGGCCGACAACTCGGCCATGGACGGCTATGCGCTGCGTGCCGCTGACGCTGCTGCAGCCCTCCCCATCACGCAACGCATTCCTGCCGGCAGCGTGCCCGCGCCGTTGCCGCCCGGCGAAGCCGCGCGCATCTTCACCGGCGCCCAGGTGCCACCCGGCGCCGACACCGTCGTCATGCAGGAGTTCACCGCGCTGGTGGATGGCAAGGTCAGCGTGACCCAGCCCATCACCGCCGGCGCCAATGTGCGTCTGCGTGGCGAAGACGTGCGCGCCGGCAGCGTCGTGCTGCCCGCCGGCACGCGGCTGAATGCCGTCGCGGTCGGCCTCGCCGCCACGGCCGGCGCTGCGCAGCTGACGGTGACCCGCCGCCCGCGCGTGGCCCTGTTCTCGACCGGCGACGAGCTCGTCATGCCTGGCGAGCCGCTGCCACCGGGCGCCATCTACAACTCCAACCGCTTCACGCTGCGGGCCCTGGTCGAAGGCCTGGGCTGCGAGGTGATCGACCTGGGCATCGTGCCGGACCAGCTCGAGGCCACGCGGGCCGCGCTGCGCGAAGCAGCTGCCCGGGCCGACGTCATCGTGACCTCTGGCGGCGTCTCGGTCGGCGAGGAAGACCACCTGCGCCCCGCCGTCCAGGCCGAGGGGCATCTGGACCTCTGGGCCATCGCCATCAAGCCGGGCAAACCGTTCGCCTACGGCCGCGTCGGGCAGGCCCATTTCATCGGCCTGCCGGGCAACCCGGTGTCCAGCCTCGTCACCTTCCTGGTGCTGGTGCGGCCCTTCCTGCTGAAACTGCAGGGGGCGGCCCGCCTGGCGCCGCGGGGCTACCGCATCGCTGCCGGCTTCGACTGGCCCAAGCCCGACAAGCGCCGCGAGTTCCTGCGCGTGCGCCTGGACGAGGAGAACGGCTTGGCCATGTTCGGCAACCAGAGCAGTGGTGTGCTGACCTCGGCCTTCTGGGCCGACGGCCTGCTCGACAACCCGGCGGGCCAGGCCTTCGCCAAGGGCGATGCCGTGCGCTTCATCCCCTTCTCGGAGCTGCTGTCATGACGATCGCCGTCAAGCTGCGCTTCTTTGCTTCGCTGCGCGAAAAGCTGGGTGAGGGCGAGGTGCTCAGCCTGCCCGAAGGCAGCACCGTGGGCGCGGCACGCGAGTCGCTTCAGTCGCGCGGCGGGGTGCATGCCGAGGCGCTCGCCCGTGGTCGCGCGGTGCGCGCGGCGTTGAACCAGAAGATGTGCGCCGAGTCTGCCGTGTTGGCCGAGGGCGACGAACTCGCCTTCTTCCCCCCGGTCACCGGCGGTTGAGTTGCCGGCACGTCCGTGGACAGCGAACTCGCTCTCTTCTTTCTGGTGGAGTCCGTCATCCTCGGCGCGGGGATGATGGTCTTGCGCCCGTATCGGGCCGGACGAGCCTTCTTCACGACCTATGACTTGTTGTGCACGCTGGCGGTCGCCTTCGGGGTCGGGCAGATGGTGGCCGGCCACCAGGGCATGGCGCTTTGGGTGACAGGCGTCGCCACGGCCGTCCATGGCATCGCCGCTGGCTTTTTGCTGGACCTGTTGCCGCTTCGGGTCCACGCGCTTCGCACTTCTTTCCTTGTGCATGCCGGCAGCGGCCTGGCCTGCCTGGTCCTGGCCTTGGCGGGCGGCAAGATGGCCGAAAAGCTGGTCATCGTCGCCAGCGTGATTCGCTGATATGCAAGGCCTTCATCTCACCGCCGATCTGCGAGGCGTCGACCCGGCCTTGCCGATGATGCGCGGCGCCGAAGCGCTGGCCGCATGCTGTGGACATGCGGTCATCGAATCCGGGCTGACCGGTGTCGCCGAACTGATGCACCGCTTCGGTCCCGCCGACGGGCAGAGCGGCATCACCGGCGTCGTGCTGCTGGCCGAATCGCACCTGGCCATCCACACCTGGCCTGAACTGGGGGCGGTGACGCTGGACGTCTATGTCTGCAACTACGGCGGCGACAACAGCGACAAGGCCCGGGCGCTGCTCGACGCATTGATCCGCGTTTTCGCGCCGACCGAAGTCAACCGCCAGCAGTTGCTCAGAGGCTGAGCCTCGCGGAGGCTTCGACGCCGGCCGTGTAGGCCTCCTCGAAGACCGAATACCCCGCCAGATCGCTGTGGGCGAACACGACGCGACCGCGCTGCGCGTTCAGTGCCGCCAGTTCGGCCGAGCCGCGCAGGCCCGGCGTCGGGATGCTCATGGCATGGCCGAAGCGGCAGAGGTCGATGCGCTCCAGCTTGGCCGGCAGGTCGGGGTGGGTCTGGGCCAGTTCCTGCGTGACGACGCCGGCCCAGTGCTGCCAAGGCTGCTTGAGCAGATCGCCGCGCTGGGTTTCCGGCAGGGCGAGATAGGCCGTCAGCACGGGCGCACGGGGTGTCGGGTCCAGGTCCTGGTGGCGGGCGTCGACATAGCCCAGGGCCGTGCTGCCGTAGCGCACATTGTCCCAGGACGGCGGCGCGCCGGCGCGCTGCAGCAGCGGCTCGCGCAGCGCGAGATTGGCCGTCAGCCACGGCGCGTGGCGCTGCTTCAGCGATCTCAGCGCATCGGGCGGCGCGGCCAGCAGCCGGGCCGAGACGAATAGCGGCGTCGCCATCACGACGGCGCGGGCGGCCCAGCGCTCGGGTGCGTTGGCCGCCTCGTTCCAGGCCAGCAGCTCAACGCCCTCGCGTTGCTCGGTCACGCGCAGCACGGTGCGGCCCAGGTGGATGCGCTCGCGCAAGGGCGCGGCGATGTGGGCGCTGAGCCAGCCATTGCCTTCGGGCCAGGTCAGCACGGGTTCGCGTTCACCCGCCTCGTCGCCGGGCGCATGGAAGCCGTGGCGGCTGGCGAAGTAGTGGATGCCGGCCCAGGCCGAGACGGTGTCGGCACCGGCGCCAAAGTCGTCGCGGCAGCAGTAGTCGAGGTACCAGCGCAGGCGAGGGTCATCAAGCCCATCGTTGTCGAGCATGGCAGCGAAGGTCTGAGCATCCAATGCGTCGTGATAGACCGTCCATCGAGCACGGCGGCTTGGCATGGCAAAGCCCATGTTTCGCTGTGCATCGCCAACGAGATCACTGAAGCGGCGGTACTGTGCCAACGCAGCCGCATTGGAGGGCGGCGGCAGCAGGCCGTCACGCCATTCGCCGTCGATGAAGAGGCGCTCCTGCGGGCTGTGGCAGAGGTTTTTCTCCTCCCACACCGTGCGGCCCAGATGCTCGCGGGCCAGACCCAGCTCGTGCAGCAGCTCGTTGACCTCGCGCGCTTCGGCGCCGGGCACGGGCAGGTAGTGGGCGCCGAGAGGGCAGAGCGAGCCGGCCAGGCCGTGGCCGCGGCTGTTGCCGCCGGCCTGGTCTTCGAGGTCGAGCAGGGCGAAGTCGTCGATGCCGCGCTTGGCCAGCGCGCGGGCGGCGGCCAGTCCGGCAATGCCGCCACCGACGATGAGGACGCCGGTCTTCTTCGCGGGCCCGTCGGCGCGCGGCAGTTCGGCGCGCAGCCGGTGACCGCGCTCGGGATGGGTGCCGACCCAGCCGCCTTGCAGGGCGGGTACGTCCGGCGTGCAGCCGCCGGCCAACAGGCCGAGCAAGACCGCCCGGCGTGAAGGGCCGGGAGATGCGACTTGGAGAGGACAGGGGCGGGGCGGGCGCAAGGGCGGCAGGGTAGCAGCCTGCGCAGCCTGGCCGTCAGCTGGTGGGCAGCTTCTCGTCCTTGCCGTCGCTGTTCGAGCGCCATTCGCGCAACTCTTCGGCCAGCACCGGATGGTGGTCGGCCGCGGCGCGAAGCATCAGGGCCTCAACATTGCGTTCGGTCACGTATTCGTGGCCGACGCCGTGGACGAGGTTGTCGTAGACGCTGTCGAGGTCCCCGGTATCGGTGCCAGGCGGCGTCGTCGGCACGTGGACCTGGGCCAGGGCTTCGGGCTTCAAATGAGCAGTCTGCATGGGTGGCTCCTGCGCCGGCGCCAATTGACCGGCGGCACGATCTTCCGGCAAAAGCCGGGGCTTGTTAAGACTACGGCTGCCGTAGTGTTAACAAGCCCTAGTGAACCTGCCCCCACTCGGTTTCAAACTCTTGCACCAGCACCTGGTTGCTGAGCCGGTTTACTTCGGTGGGCACGCGGGCCATGTCGGGGGGGAAGTCCAGCAGGGCGGGCAGGCTGGTCGCGCTGAGGAAACGCAGGCCCGGCGGGAACTGGGTCGGCGACCGGTAGGGGCGGCGCGAGGCCAGGATGAAACCCCATTCGCCGAAGGACGGCACATGGGCGTGATAGGGCGTGGCGGTCAGGCCGACCGATTCCAGCGTCGTCGCCACCGTCCAGAAGCTGCGCCGCGCGATCAGCGGCGAGGTGGTCTGCACCACCGCATAGCCGGCGGCGCTGAGGTGCTGGTCGACGAGTTCGTAGAAGCTGGCCGTGTAGAGCTTGCCCAGCGCGAAGTTGGAGGGGTCGGGGAAGTCGATGACGATGACGTCGAAGACCTCATTGTGCTGCTCCAGCCAGCCAAAGGCGTCGGCGTTGACGATGCGCAGCTTCGGGCTGGACAGCGAATGGCCATTCAGCGCGGACAGCTTGGGGTTGGACGTGAACAGGCCCGTCATCTGCGGGTCCAGCTCCACCAGGGTGATCTGCTCGACGCTGGGGTACTTCAGGATTTCGCGCACGGCCATGCCGTCGCCGCCGCCCAGCACCAGCACATGCTTGGGCGCTCCTTGCGCCGCCATGGCCGGGTGGACCAGGGCCTCGTGGTACCGGTACTCGTCGCGCGAATGGAACTGCAGATTGCCGTTCAGGAACAGCCGTGTGCCGCCGCCGCCGTCGGTGACGACGATGCGCTGGTAGGCGCTGCTCTGCTTGAAGACGATGTGCTCGCCGTAGAAGCGCTCCTCGGACCAGCGCGTCAGCTGCTCGGCGCCGAGCAAGGCGATGAGCAGCAGCACGGCCGACAGCGCGCAGGCGACAGCCTGGCTGCGGCGCGCGCGCAGTTCGGCGCGGAAGATCCACAGCGCCCAGACCGCGACGGCGACGTTGAGCAGACCGAAGGCGATGCCGGTGCGCACCAGGCCCAACTGGGGCACCAGCACCAGCGGGAAGGCGAGGGCGACGAGCAGGGCGCCGAGGTAGTCGAAGGTCAGCACCTGCGAGACCAGGTCCTTGAGCCCGTAGCGCGCGCTGAAGTGGCGCTTCAGGATGCGCATGACCAGCGGGATCTCCAGCCCGACGAGGGCGCCCACCAGCAGCACCAGGGCGTAGAGCAGGGCGCGGAAGGCCGCGCCTTCGCCCGGCGGCAGCAGGCTGTGCACGGCGAAGAGGCCCGCCGGCATCAGGCCGCCGATGACGCCGACGAGAAGCTCCACCTGCAGGAAGACGCCGACCAGCTGGCGCTCGACGAAGCGCGACAGCCAGGAGCCCAGGCCCATGGCGAAGAGGTAGACGCCGATGACGGTGGAGAACTGCAGCACCGAGTCGCCGAGCAGATAGCTGGCGAGCGCGCCGGCCGCCAGCTCGTAGACCAGGCCGCAGGCGGCGATGACGAAGACGCTGGCGAGCAGCAGCAGCTCGGCCAGCGAGGCGCGCGAGGACGTCTGCTCGGTCACGGCTTGGCGGGGGCCAGCGTCACCGAGAAAGCCAGGCGCTTGCCGTCCGGGCTGGCGGCGATGTTGCGGATGGCGCCGCCCACCTCGGGCAGTTCGGCAAAGGGCATGAAGCCGCCACCGGCCTTGCCATCCCAGCGCAGCAGCAGGTGGCCGCGAGCCATCAGCAGCGAGCCATCGGGCAGGGCCGCGAAGTACTGGCTGCGATTGGGGTCCTTCAGGCCTTCGGGGCCGACGGGCGTGTCCACCAGCGGCTGGGCCTGCTTGTCACCGAGGCCCATCGCGGAGATGCGCCAGTAGTTCGGGTCGGTCTGGTCGACGAAGAGGGCGCGCCTGCCGTCGGCCGTGCGGCCCAGCGACCGGCCGGGCTTGGCGGTCAGTGCCGTCTGCTGGCCGGTGCTGCGGCTGATGAGCACGGCGCGGTGGCTGTTGCGCTCCGGCACGTCGTCGACGAGGAAGGCCACGATGAGGTCGGGTGTGACCCAGGCGTGATAGCCGATGCGCTTGGTCGGCACCACCGGCGCGACGGGCTTGCCATCCCAGCCGAACAGCCACAGCGAGGGCTCGTTCATCTCGATGCCATAGGCCGGGTCGGCGGTGATGACGCGGATGGCCGAGAAGCCGCTGCCGTCGGCCAGGGGCGTCGGTGAATAAAGGTTCTCCGTCGTCGCCGTGACGGCCGTGGTCGTGTCCTTGGCGATGTCGTAGCGGTAGATGTTGTTCGATCCGCTGCGGCCCGAGGTGTAGACGACGGCCGCGCCGTCGGCCGTGAAGGCGGGCTGGAAATTGCTGCCCTTGCCGGGCGTGATGTTGCGCGTGTCGCTGACCTTGCCGGCCTTGACGTCCATCTGGGTGATGAAGACGGCGACGTCGGGCGGCGCATCGGCGGCCGAGGCAGCGCCGGCGATGGCGAGGGACAGGGCGGCGGCGAGGCGGATGGGGAAGTTCATGGCTGGCCTGTGCGGTCGTTCAGCGGATCGCGAGTGTCCGCTAGAACGACACGGGCTGAGGCAGGGCCTTGCTCCAGTAAAAGATGTCCCAGCCGGCGCGCAGGCCGCCGGTCGTGAAGGGATCCGTGGCGATCAGGGCTTCCACCGCAGCCCTGGACGGCGCGCGCATCACCCAAAGCGCGCCGACGGGCGTCGCCTCGGGCGATTCGCGCAGCGAACCCGCCACGCGCACGACGTCCTGGTGCGCCGCCACCCATTCGAGATGGGCCTGCAGCAGCTCGCGGCGCCGCTCACCTTCGCCCGGCCTGTCATGGAAGCGGACCGCGAACAGCGTCCAGTCCTCGTGGGCGTTGGTGGTCAGGGCGGCGAAGTCGTGCAATGGCATCTCAGTTGTCTTTGTATTCGGGCCGAGCGCCGGGCCGCCCCTAGCCGGCCCGCTCTGGCGAAGTGCTTGCCGGTCGATCCGGCAAGCGTCGCCGTCCCCTCGGGGGACCGACCAGGCATGCCCACGTTCAGTGGGGCGTGACTGGGCGAGGGGCTTTAGGGACTGCCCATGGCCTCGCGCCACCGCATGGCGTCGTAGATGCGGTTTCTCGTGCTGGGGTGGTGGAAGAAGATGAATTCCTCGACGGGGCCCGGGTCGGCCTTGCGGTATTCCACCAGTTTCAGCTGGGCCTCGGCGAAGCCCAGGGGCTCGCGCGACAGGTTGAGGCCGAAGCGGTCGGCCTCGATCTCGTGGGTGCGGATCAGCGTGTTCTGCACCGGCGTGGCCAGCGTGAAGAAGATGGAGAACACCGCGGCCAGCAGCGGCAGGCTGGCGATGTCGTCCACGCGGCTGACCCCCGTGGCGTGGGCGAAGCGGGCCAGCAGCCGGCGCATGGCCCATTGCGCGATGCCGAAGCCCAGCAGCAGCACCAGGCTCAGCGTGATCAGCGTCTTGACCATGTGGTTCAGCACATAGTGGCCCAGCTCGTGGCCCATGACGGCGCGGATCTCGGGCTCGCTGGTGCGGCGCAGCAGGTTGTCGTTCAGGCGCACGGCGGCCGTGCCGAACATGCCACTGACGTTGGCGCTGACGCGCGTGGTCTGGCGCGAGGCGTCGAACTCGTAGACGTTGTCCGCCGGCACGCCGTCGGCGTGGGCCATCTGCAGCACGGCGGCCTTGATGGGGCCGTCCTCGACCGGCTTGTAGGTGTTGAACAGCGGCTGGATGAAGATCGGACTCAGCGTGATCGTCACCACGAGGAAGGCCATGCCCAGACCCGTGCCCCAGATCCACCAGCGCTCGCCGGTGCGGCGGAAGACGGCATAGAGCACGGCGAGGGCCACGGCAGCAATCGCGGTGGTGATGGCGGTGTCCATCAGCTGCTCGCCGGCCCAGGCGGCAAAGGTCAGCGTGGACATGCCGTAGAGGTGCTCGCGCACGAAGCCGTCGTAGATCGTCAATGGCAGCGTGAGCACGGTAGCGGCGAGGCTGTAGACGGCGCCGAACAGCATGTCGCGCCTGACCGGGCCGCGCCCGACGCGGGTGGCCCAGTCGCGCGCGCGGGCGGCACGCTTGCCGGACATCATCAGCGCTGCGATGACCAGGCCCAGCAGCAGGTTCCAGAGCTGCATCCAGTAGCCACCCTCCCAGTAGGCGGCGGACCTGGCCAGCACGTCGGCCGGCAGCCGGTCCATATAGGCCTGGGTGGCGGCTTCGGCATTGCGGGGCAGGGCGGCGCGCCAGGCGTCGTCCACGGGTCGGATCTTGAAACCCGAGGCCTGGGCGGTGGCGTCGGCCTTCTGGGCCTGGGTCTGGTCCGGGGCCTGTGCCGCGGTGTCGGCGGCATGGGCCAGCGTCAGGCCGAGGGCCAGTGCGGCCGCGGTCAACCATCTCTTCATCGAGTCCTCCAGTTGTTGAAGCGGCGCGATTGTGGTGACGCGCGCCGCTTCGGGAGGCCCGGTGCGACGGGCTGCGTGCAAGGCGGGATGGACGGCGTCAGCCGTGGATGGCCGCAGCGACGATGTTGCCGATGGACAGGCACATGGCGCCGACCACGATGGCCAGGGCCACGTTCTTCTCCTCGACGATCTGTTCCCACAGCTTGTAGGGCGTGATCTTGTCGACGATGACGAAGGAGACCCAGAAGATGACGACGCCGATGATGGCGTACATCATGGAGCCGAGGATGATTTCAGGCTTGAGCCAGTCGAAGTTCATGGTGATCTCCTATTTGTGGCCGCCGCCACCGCTGCTGTAGCCGCCGTAACTGCCGCCACCGCTGCCGACGTAGCCGCTGCCGCGCGAGTTGCGGCATTGGCGATACTCGTTGCTGTTCTCGCCGAAGCTGGTCTTGTACTGCTGGCAATCATCGCTGGAGCAGGCCCGCATCAGCGCGAACAGCAGCACGATGAGGAAGAGGGCGATGACGATGTTGCGCAGCAGGTTGCCACCGCTCTTGAAGGCCGAGGCGTCGCGTGCGAACTGGGCCGTCGTGTCGCGCAGATTGAAGGCCTTCTGCACGGCCTCGGCCGGGATGGGGCTGCCGCCGCTCCAGGTGATCTCGGGCCCCTCCTGCTCGCGGCTCAGCAGGTACTGGCCGTCGGGCGTGATGTAGTCGGCCACCTTGACCCGGGTGCCCAGGCGCACTGGCCAGTAGAACTCGCCCAGCACATGGGTGGTCTGGGCGCCATAGACCCAGCGCTGCGTGTAGTTGCGGCCCTGCCAGCTGACGGTGCTCAGGGTCTGGCTGGGCGCACCGGTCAGCGTGCGCACCAGGCTCCAGCCCTCGCGGGTGTCGACCAGGAAGGCGAAGCCGGCCAGGCGGTTGTAGAGCAGATATTCGCGCCAGAAGCTCTGCTCGTCGTCGGCGTCCTCGGGGATGTCGCAGCGCTCCTGGTAGCCGACCACGGTCCAGGCCTCGGGCTTGCCGTCGACGCCCAGGGTGCCGGTGCGGCCCAGCGGGATCAGCGGCGGCAGGCCGGGGTTCTGGCGCGTGAAGCCCAGGGCCTTGGACTCGCCTTCCGGCAGATCGACCACGGCACTGCATTGGGCGCAGACCATGCTCTTGGTCTGCGACAGCTTGGGTTCCAGCGGCGCGCCGCAGCTGGGGCAGGCGATCGCCCGGCCCTTGAACTTGGCCTCGGCAAGGGACTCGCCCTCGGCCGTCGTGCGCAGGCCCTGCAGGGCCATGTCGGCGAGAACCACGCTGCGGCCCACCGACCAGACCGGCGGCTGGCCTTCGCGGTATTCCAGGCTGCCGACCTCGCCCTGGGCATTGCGCAGCTCGACGACGCGGCCGGCCTTGGGCGGTCGCGGCAGCTCGCCCTCGGCGGCGCGCAGGGCGGCTTCGACGATGGCTGCGACCTGCCAGCGCTGGCCGGCCACGGTGATGGGCAGGCCGACGCCGGGCGCCTCGGGCGGCGTCTCGGTCAGCGGCACCTCCAGGCTGACGACGAACTGGCCGTTGTCCTCGCTGAGCCAGGCGACCCGCGGCGCGGCATCGCCGGCGTCGAACAGCAGATGCCATTCGTTCCAGTTGCCCAGCTCCGAGCCGCGCTGCACGCGGCCGATGACGGAGAAGTTGCGCCCCATCCAGCGGCCGCTCGAGCCGAGCTGCAGGGGGGAGTAGTCCTCGAAGATCTCGGCGCTCTGGCCGATCTGGCTCAGCGCTTCGCCGTCGCGCAGCAGGGTGCTGCGGCAGAAGCCGCAGACGGCACTGGCCGAGGCCGCGCTCGCGAACTCGACCGGCGCGCCGCAATTCGGGCACGCCGCACGCCAGCGCCGCTGGGCGGCTGGCGCCTGATCAGCCAAGCTTCTTCAGCAGGTCGGCCTTCTTGGCGGCGAATTCCTCGTCGGTCAGGATGCCCTTGGCCTTGAGGTCGCCGAGCTTTTCCAGCAGCGAGACGATGTCTTCCGGCTTGCTGGCCGCCGGGGCGGGCGCCGCGGTGCCGACGCCGGCCAGGCCCTGGCCCAGGGCCTGCGCCAGCGTCTGGCCCAGGGCCACGCCGGCACCCAGGCCCACAGCCTGGCCGGCGATGCCGCCGCCGTCACCGCCGCTCTTGGCCATCTCGGGCAGGGCTTGCGCGGCCTGGTACTGCATGAACTGGCCCATGTTCTGGCCGATGATGCCCATGCCGATGCGCTGGTCGAGGATCTTCTGCAGCTCCTCGGGCAGTGACACGTTCTGCATCGTCACCGAGATCAGCTCCAGGCCTATTGCCGAGAAGGACTCGGCGGTGGCGTTCTTCAACGCCGCGGCGAACTCGACCTGGTTGGCGGCCAGGTCCAGGAAGGGCGTGCCGCTGCTGGCGACGGCGTCGCTGATGTGCTGCAGCATCAGGCCACGCAGCTGGCCGTCCAGGTCCTGCACCGTGTAGCGCTCGCGCGTGCCGGAGATCTGGCTGTGGAAGGTCTTGGGGTCCTGGATGCGGTAGGCGTAGTTGCCGAAGGCGCGCAGGCGCACGGCGCCGAAGTCCTTGTCGCGGATGGCGACGGGCTGGCTGGTGCCCCAGCGCTGGTCGATCTGCTGGCGGGTGCTGAAGAAGTAGACGTCGCTCTTGAAGGGCGATTCGAACAGCTTGTCCCAGTTCTTCAGGTAGGTCAGCACCGGCAGGGTCTGGGTCGTCAGCTTGTGGGTGCCCGGGCCGAAGACGTCGGCGACCTGACCCTCATTGACGAAGACGGCGACCTGGGATTCACGGACGACGAGCTGGCCGCCGTTCTGGATTTCCATGCCGGACATCGGGAAGCGGTAAGCCAGGGTGCCGTCGCCGTCCTCCGTCCACTGGATGACGTCTATGAACTGCTTCTTGATGAAATCCATCAGGGCCATGTTGGTTCCTGCGTGCGGTAAGAAAGAAATGGCGACAAGTATCCGGCGGCGGCCGGGCGCTTCGACGTCCAAACATGTGAATCTCACCCGCGGGGCGGGGTGAGAATCCATGCCATGCCCCGAGTTTGCATCCAGATGGACGACTTTGACGTCGGCGCCGAAACCTCGACCCTGCGGACGGGGGATGGCGGCGTCGGCGCCGTGGTCGCCTTCGTCGGCACCGTGCGTGAACACAGCAGCGGCGAAGCCGTGTCGGCCATGGAGCTGGAACACTACCCCGGCATGACCGAAGCCGCCATCGAAGGCATGGTGGACGAGGCGCTGGCGCGCTTCGACATCCGCGCCGCCAAGGTCATCCACCGCGTCGGCCGGCTGCAGGCCCGCGACCAGATCGTTCTCGTGCTGGTGACCAGCGCCCACCGTGGACAGGCTTTCCAGGCCTGCGAATTCCTGATGGACTATTTGAAGACCCAGGCGCCGTTCTGGAAGAAGGAGCACACGCCGGAGGGCGCCCACTGGGTGGACGCCCGCGTGGCCGACGACGAGGCGCTGGCGCGCTGGGGCATCGCGGCAGGGAATGCCGCATGAACGCCGTCGCCGTTTCCATCGGCGCAGCGCTGGGCGCCCTGGCGCGCTGGCAGGCCGGCCTGCTGTTCAACACCCGCTGGGCGGGTTTTCCGCTGGGCACCCTGCTGGTCAATCTCGTCGGCGGCTTCCTCATCGGCGTGGCGCTGGAGTGGTTCGGGCGTCAGCCCAACGAGGTGCTGAAACTCTTGCTGGTGACCGGCTTCCTGGGTGGGCTGACGACGTTTTCGGCCTTTTCCGGCGAGTCGCTGTCGCTGCTGCGGCATGGCGAGCTGGGCATGGCCTTTGCCCACACGATGGCCCATGTGCTGGGATCGCTGTTCGCTGCCTGGCTGGGCATGCGACTCGTGCAGGCCTTGATTTAGCGCAACTTGAAAAGCGCCAGTCGGCGCCCACTTGGCTTCGCAACCGGAGGATTTACTCACCATGCGTGCCGACAAGTTCACCACCCGTTTCCAGGAAGCCCTGGGCGAGGCCCAGAGCCTGGCCCTGGCCCGCGACAACCCCTATATCGAGCCCGTCCACGTCGTGGCCGCCATGCTGGCCCAGGACGAAGGCCCGCGGGCGCTGATGGAGCGTGCCGGCGTCAACACCGCCGGCCTGCGCACGGCGCTGGACGGCCTCATCGCCGGCCTGCCCCAGGTCAGCGGTTCGGGCCAGACCGTGCAGGCCGGGCGCGACCTCGTCGCCCTGCTGCAGGCGGCCGAGAAGGAAGCCACCAAGCGCGGCGACCAGTTCATCGCCAGCGAGATGTTCCTGCTGGCCCTGACCGAAGCCAAGACCGACCTGGCCGGTGTCGTGCGCGGCCACGGGCTGACCCGCAAGTCGCTGGAGTCCGCCATCGAGGCGGTGCGTGGCGGCCAGAAGGTCGAGTCGGCCGAGGCCGAAGGCCAGCGCGAGGCGCTGAAGAAATACACCCTGGACCTGACCGAGCGCGCCCGCCTGGGCAAGCTCGACCCGGTCATCGGCCGCGACGAGGAGATCCGCCGCACGATCCAGGTGCTGCAGCGCCGCAGCAAGAACAACCCCGTGCTGATCGGCGAGCCCGGCGTGGGCAAGACGGCCATCGTCGAAGGCCTGGCCCAGCGCATCATCAATGGCGAGGTGCCGGACAGCCTCAAGGGCAAGCGCGTGCTGGTGCTGGACATGGCCCTGCTGCTGGCCGGTGCCAAATACCGCGGCGACTTCGAGGAGCGCCTCAAGGGCGTGCTGAAGGAAGTCAGCCAGGACGCCGGCCAGACCATCCTCTTCATCGACGAGATCCACACCATGGTGGGCGCCGGCAAGACCGAAGGCTCCATCGATGCCGGCAACATGCTCAAGCCAGCATTGGCTCGTGGCGAACTGCATTGCATCGGCGCGACCACGCTGGACGAATACCGCAAATACGTCGAGAAGGACGCCGCCCTGGAGCGCCGCTTCCAGAAGGTGCTGGTCGACGAGCCGACGGTGGAAGCCACCATCGCCATCCTGCGCGGCCTGCAGGAGAAGTACGAGGTCCACCATGGCGTGGAGATCACCGACCCGGCCATCATTGCCGCGGCCGAGCTGAGCCACCGCTACATCACCGACCGCTTCCTGCCCGACAAGGCCATCGACCTCATCGACGAGGCGGCGGCCAAGATCAAGATCGAGATCGACTCCAAGCCCGAGCCCATGGACCGGCTGGACCGCCGCATGATCCAGCTCAAGATCGAGCGCGAGGCCGTCAAGAAGGAAAAGGACGAGGGCTCCATCAAGCGCCTGGGCCTCATCGAGGACGAGCTGCTGAAGCTGCAGCGCGAGTACAACGACCTGGAAGAGATCTGGACGGCCGAGAAGGCCCAGGCCCAGGGCTCGGCCCATGTCAAGGAAGAGATCGACCGCACCCGCCAGCAGATCGAGGACTGGAAGCGCAAGGGCGACTTCAACAAGGTCGCCGAGCTGCAGTACGGCAAGCTCCCCGAGCTGGAGAAGCAGCTCAAGGAAGCCCAGGCCAAGGAAGCCGGCAAGGCGGGCGACGCCAGCCGGCCGCAGCTGCTGCGCACCCTGGTGGGCGCCGAGGAGATCGCCGAGGTCGTGGCGCGTGCCACCGGCATCCCGGTTTCCAAGCTGATGCAGGGCGAGCGCGAGAAGCTGCTGCAGATGGAAGCCAAGCTGCACGAGCGCGTCATCGGCCAGGACGAGGCCATCCAGGCCGTGTCCGACGCCATCCGCCGCTCGCGCGCCGGCCTGTCGGATCCCAACCGGCCGCTCGGGTCATTCCTGTTCCTCGGTCCCACCGGCGTCGGCAAGACCGAGCTGTGCAAGGCACTGGCCGGCTTCCTGTTCGACAGCGAAGACCACATGGTGCGCATCGACATGAGCGAGTTCATGGAGAAGCATTCCGTCAGCCGCCTGATTGGCGCCCCCCCGGGCTATGTCGGCTACGAGGAGGGCGGCACGCTGACCGAGGCCGTGCGCCGCAAGCCTTATTCCGTGCTGCTGCTCGACGAAGTCGAGAAGGCCCACCCCGACGTCTTCAACGTGCTGCTGCAGGTGCTGGATGATGGCCGCCTGACCGACGGCCAGGGCCGCACCGTGGACTTCAAGAACACCGTCATCGTGATGACGTCCAACCTCGGCTCCCAGCACATCATGGCGCTGTCGGGCGAGAAGGACGAGGTCATCCGCGAGGCGGTCTGGGGCGAGGTCAAGGCCCACTTCCGGCCCGAGTTCCTGAACCGCATCGACGAGACCGTCATCTTCCACGCGCTGGGCGCCGACCACATCAAGTCCATCGCCCGCATCCAGCTGCGCCTGCTCGAAGCGCGGCTGGAAAAGATGGAGATGAAGCTGGATGTCGGCGAGGCGGCCCTGGACGAACTGGCCAAGGTCGGCTTCGACCCGGTCTTCGGCGCGCGGCCGCTGAAGCGGGCCATCCAGCAGCGCGTCGAGAACCCGCTGTCCAAGCTCATCCTGCAGGGCAAGTTCGGACCCAAGGACGTGATCCCGGTGCAGGTCGAGGGCGGCGAGTTCTCGTTCGGGCGGGTGGTGCACTAAAACGCGGCCGGCCGCCGCGCTCAGAGCGTGGTGGCCGCGTCGTGGGCCGTGTCGACCTCGACGCGGTTGCGGCCCGCTTCCTTGGCGAGGTAGAGGGCCAGGTCGGCGCGCTTGAAGCCGCGCCGCGTCGGCGCGCCCGGCGGCACCATGGCGACGCCGAAGCTGGCCGTCACGCTGAAGCGGCCCTTGGCGTCGACGCTGCCGTTCTGCACGCTGTCGCGCAGCTTCTCGGCCAGGCGGGCGGCATCCTCGACGTGGCGGCTGCGGCAGGCGATCAGGAATTCCTCGCCGCCCCAGCGGCCGATGACGTCGCTGGCGCGCAGATTGGCCACCACGATGGCGGCCACGCGGCGCAGCACGTCGTCGCCGACGGCATGGCCCCAGCGGTCGTTGACGTGCTTGAAGTGGTCGATGTCCAGCACGATGAGGGCGATGCCGCCGCCCTCGGCCTCGAAGTCCTCCAGCGCGCCCTCCAGGCCGCGGCGGTTCAGCACCCCGGTCAACTCGTCGATGGTGGCGAGTCGGCGCAGTTTTTCCTGGTCGATGCGCAGCTGGCGGGTGCGCGCGGTCAGCACGTCGATTTCGCGTTGCTGGCGACGGTCGCGGCGGGCCAGCGACCAGACCCGCCGCCCCGCCGTGGCGCTGGCGGCTATCAGCCAGGCGCAGAGGATGACGAGATAGACCGTCTCGCGCGACACCCACTCGCCGCGCAGGGCCAGGCGCTTGAGCTCCAGGTCCTGCTGCTGGCCGGCCAGGTCGGCCGGCAGGTCGACGGTCAGGGCCGTCACGTTGTCCAGCCGCGGGCGGTTGTACTCGCGCGGCAGGTTGAACTGAGAGATCCACCATTCCGGCACGGTCAGCTCGGCGAGGTCGATGTTGACCGGCTGCTGGATGTCGCGGACACGCAGGTTGATGGCCTGGATGCGCGCGCTGTTGCCATCGTTGACCTTGGAGAAGCGTGGATCGAAGTCGCGGATGGCCAGGCGCACGGCCGGGGCGTTGCCGCGATAGGCCAGCTCCATGTCCAGGCTGTCGTAGCCCCTGAGGTCCATGCCCCGGCTCGGGTCCTCGGTCGTCAGCATGAAGGTGAGGCCGCAGGGCTGGTACTTCACGCCGGCGGCGTAATTGCAGCGCCAATGCCAATGCGGGGCATCCACCCACTGGGCTGCGTTTTCCGTGCCGGGCTCACCGGAGGTCAGCAGGAAGAAGTTGCTGGCCGTGTTGGGTGCCGTGAGGTCGACGATGCGCGCGGGCAGCAGGGCCTGCGCGAGCAGGGCAGCCAGCGTCAGCGCGATGCCCAGCAGCAGCAGCCGCAGATTGAAGAGGTCTTGTCTCACGTCGGGCCGTCTCCGGGTCCTCTGTCCCCGTTGTCGCCTCGGGGTGCAAGGACTGTAGCGGCGTGGCCCGGCCGGGCAAGACGTGGCGGTCGTTACCAGCGCGAGAAATGGTCTTCCGTCACGCCGAGCAGATCACGCACCTCGCGCAGCGGTGCACCGGGGCCGGCACGTACGGTGCCCGAGAAGGTGCCCACCGGCTGCACATAGTTGCTGGCGGCGATGACCAGGTTGCGGCGGTCGGACCGCGCGCCTTCGGGCGTGAAGACGAGGTCCACCAGGCCATCCTCGGTGCGCACATGCCAGGGCGACATCGGCTGGCTGGGGTCGAAATCGAAATGGGCGGCGCCCAGGCCGATGGGCTGGCCGTCCAGCCACAGCACGTTCTCCTGGGTGCCGAAATAACCCTGCTGCAGGTTGAAGCCGATGTCGGGACGGTGGGCGCTGGCCCAGCGCCAGGCGGTGTCGCGGGCCAGCAGGCCGTTGGAGGCGTCGACGGCGGCCCAGGTGCCGTCGAGGTCGAAGCGCTGGCCGTCGGCCTCGGCCCAGCCCAGCACGGGCAGGGCGGTGGTCTTCTGCGTCGCGTGGGCGACGCCGCCGGCGATGGGCCCGATGGCCAGCAGCGGCGGCGCCACCACGTCCAGGTCGAGCTGGGCCTCGATGCGCAGGTGGCGCGTCCTGACATGCAGCAGCAGGCTGTCATCGTCCTGGTGGCGCAGCTCCAGCCGCGCGCCGGGGCCGCGGAACCAGGCGCGCGCACCGGTCAGCGGTTCGTCCGACACACCGGCCTGCAGACCCGGCAGGCCGTCCTGGCTCCAGTCGGCCAGCAGGCGGCGGCGCTTGCGGTCGAAGAGGTAGGCGAAGGCGGTGCAGGTCCAGCCGACGTCGACGATGGCGACGCCGATGAAGACCTCGTCGTGGCCGAGGCCGACGTAGTGCCAGCGCTTGTGGCGCAGCTTGCGCCACAACCAGGAGGGGCGGTCGCGCAGGCCGGACCAGTCGATGCGGTCGATGCGGCCGACATAGCGGCCATGGGCGGGCATGCCGTCTTCGACGACGGAATCGGGAAACTCGAGGTTCATGCGGTGGGGCGCTGCTGCTGCCGGCGCCATTGAAGAGGGGCCTGGCCGGTCCATTGCCGGAAGGCGCGGGTGAAGGCGCTCTGCTCCGAATAGCCGAGCAGCAGGGCCACCTCGGCCAGCTCGACGTTGACGTCGCGCAGATAGGCTTCGGCGAGCTGCTGGCGGGTCTGGCCGAGCAGGGTCTGGAAAGTATGGCCCTGCGCCGCGAGACGGCGTTGCAGGCTGCGCGGGCTCATCTGCAGGCTGTGGGCCAGGTCGGCCAGCGAGGTCTGGCCGCTGCGGATCAGGCCGACCAGGGCCTGGCGCCAGACGCCGACGGGTTCGCTGACGGCGGCCACCTCCCGCAACATCTGTTCGGCCTGGGCGTCGAGCAGGGCCAGCAGCGCGGCATCGGCGCCGCGCAGCGGCAGGGCGAGGTCGCGCAGCGACAGCACGACGCGGGTGCTGGGCTGGCCGAAGCGCACCGGGCCGCCGAAGAAATCCTCGTAGGGCCGCACATCGGCCGGGCGCGGGTTGACGAAGTCCACGGCCAGGGCGCGCACCTGCTTGCCGGTGAAGGCCCGCGCCAGCTGAACCAGGGCCGCGATGGCGGTCTCGTCGACCAGGGCGCCGGGCCGGCCGCGCTCCACGCCCCACTCGATGCACAGGCCCTCGGCGACGGGGTGGACCTGGGCGACGTTGGCGTCGTAGACCGAGCGGTGGTAGCGCTCCAGCCTCAGCAGCGCCTCGGCCAGCGTGCCGCTGGCCAGGGCCGCGAAGCCGACGACGCCGAAGTGGCGCGGCGCAATGCCCCGGGCCAGGCGCAGCGGGAAGGTCGACTTGGGGCCGGGGTCGAGGTCGCGGGCCTGCTCCAGCAGGGCCTGCCAGCGACGCATGGAGACGAAGGTTTCGGTCGGCGCCGGCGGCGCGCCCAGCGCGTCGGCACGGCCCAGCCTGGCCATGTGCTCGAAGAGCAGCTGGACATAGCTGGCGGCGACACGGGTCTCATCCATGGGGGCGCGATGATGCAGCAGCGCAGCGGGCCGCCACGGCCGGGATAACGCCAGCGCTGGCGCGATTTGTCAAAAACCTGGGGTCACCCGTCAAGCCAGGGGGGTCCCAAAGTCGCATCATGCGGGCCATGGACTGGCTGCTCGACCTCTACCATCGCCACGGCGACTGGCGCGACCTGACGCTGGTCATGCTGTCGCCCATCTTCGCCGTCTTCATCGCCATGGAGGCCTGGCGCTTCCGCAAGACCGGCGTCTTCGACCTCTGGGACACGGTCGACAGCATGAACAGCGGCGGCAGCTATCTGGTCGCCGACCTGATCCTTCTCGTCGTGCTGGTGCTGCCAGCCATGGGCTGGGTCTATGACCACCGCCTCTTCACCATCGACGTTACCGTCTGGCGCTTCGTCGGGCTGTTCTTCCTGGTGGAGTTCCTCTACTACTGGTTCCACCGCGGCAGCCATCGCATCCGCTGGTTCTGGTGCGCCCACGTCGTGCACCATGGGTCGGAGAAGATGAACTTCGGCACGGCGCTGCGCCAGAGCTGGTTCTACCCAATAGCCGGCAACTGGCTGTTCTATCTGCCGGCCGTGTGGCTGGGCTTCGAGCCGCGCTGGGTGCTGTTCGCGCTGTCGCTGAACCTGGGCTACCAGTTCTTCGTGCACACCAGCTGGGTCGACAAGATGCCGGCCTGGTTCGAGTTCCTCTTCAACACGCCTTCCCACCACCGCGCGCATCACGGCCGCAACCCGCAGTACATCGACAAGAACTTCGGCGGCATGCTGATCGTCTTCGACCGTATGTTCGGCACTTTCCAGCCCGAGGAAGAGGCGGTGGACTACGGCCTTGAGCACCCCTTCTACACACACAACCTGTTCTGGCTGAACGCCCACGAATGGCGCGCCATGTTCCACGACATGGCCCAGGAAAAGACCTGGGGCCTGCGCCTGGCGCACCTGTGGAAGCCGCCGGAGTGGCGGCGGCATTACAACGGGTTCAAGGGCTAGTTCGGTCCGGGAAGCGATGGATGCCTTCTGCAGGCAACTTGACCATGCAGGCAGCGAATAGCGGGTCGGCGAGCCAGCCATTCAGCCAGAACCGCAGCGACGGCAAGTCCAGCGTGGCAAACCACTCCGGGTCCACGCAGGCGAACTGACGTACGAAGGGCATCAGGGCCAGATCGGTGGCGCAGGGCGTGGCACCTCCTAGGTAGGGCGCGCTGTGCAGCCTTGCCTCCAGCGGTCGCAGCAGCACATGCAGCGCCCCGTCGCGGTGTGCGTCTGGCTTGAGAGTCTCACTTGCGTAGCGCTGGGGGTACTTCCAACGGTCCAGGTGGTGCTTGAAGTCGCCGTCGTTTCGCTGCAGCAGGTCAAGGTTCGCAGGCGACTGCGCTCGCGCCCACCAGCCCTGCGTATCGGGCGCGGCCAGTGCCCAGCGCATGATGTCCCAACTCTCTTCGATCACGCTGCCATCGGGCAGTTGCAGCACGGGTACCGTCGCCTTGGGCGACAAGGCCAGCAAGCTTGCCGGCTTGTCGCGCAAGCTGACCTCCACTGCCTCGAAGACCCGCCCGGCTTGCAGCAGCGCCATCCGTGCGCGCATTGCGTAGGGGCAGCGGCGAAAGGTGTAAAGCCTCGGCAACTGTGGAGCTGGCGGCAAGGGCGGTGCCTGCGGCATCAGTGTTGATGCATGCATGGGTCAGGTCTGTGCAGCCAACGTGAACTCGCTCGCGGCCTATTGAACCCGCAGCACCTCAAACTGCAGGCGGGTGGGAGCGATCAGTACCGACACCTCATCACCCTCGTGTTTGCCCAGCATGGCCCTGCCCAACGGGGCCTGGCTGCTGATGACCTGAACGAGCTCGGCGCCGCTGACCAACTTCATGCTGCCCCCGTCAGGGCCGAGAAAGAGCTGTTGCTGCTTGTCGTTGGCGTCGACCAGGCAGACCAGCGCGCCGAGTTGTATCCCCAGGCTGGCGTCGTAGGAGCGTGGGCGGAATTGGCGCCAATTGGCGATCGCCTGGCGGATGGCTTCCGCGCGACGCGCCTGGCCGGTGGCCAGGTAGGCGGCTTCGAGACCCAAGGTGTCGTATTTGTTTTCGGCGATGTTTTCTTCGTGAGTCGCCGTTTCATGTGCCACCCGTGCGGCCGCTTCGGCCTGCAGCAGATCCTCGGCGAGCCGTTCCAGCACCTGCTGTTGAAGCAAGAATTTATCCATGATGAAGCTTGGGCGTCTCGAACCAGCGAGGGGCGTCTCGATTATCGAGGGCGCCACCCGATCAGCTCAGTCGATGACTGCTTCGTGTTCCGGGGCGTGAGCCTGGCTGCCTGCCGCAAGAGACGGCAATCGCCTCAAAGCCGTCGTCCGCGGTGCGAGTCTCAAGGCTGCGCGGGGCCAAGATACTTGGCCAGGAACTTCTCCATCCTCTCCGCGAAGTCGACGCGGTTCTTCAGCACCGAGAACCCGTGGCCTTCGCCGGGGTAGGTCACCCAGACCGGGTCGTTGCCGGCCTCGTGCATGGCCTTGCGCAGGCGTTCGCCGTGGGCCAGGGGCACGCGCAGGTCGGCCTCGCCGAAGGCCAGCAACAGCGGCGCCTTGATGCGGGCCGCCTGCTTGACCGGTGAGTTGGCGGCGATCAGTTCCGCGTCCTTGACGGGGTCGCCCACCATCTCGGGCAGGGTGTACTGGCGGCCGGCCTTGCTGATGTCGTCGCTGATCCACCAGGAGCCGCTCAGGTAGAGGTCCAGGTCGGACAGCGCCACCCAGGCGACGCCGCAGCGATAGAGGCCGGGGTCCTTGATGAGGCCCATCAGCGTGCTGTAGCCGCCGTAGCTGGCGCCGGCGATGCAGGCCTTGTCGCTGGCGATGCCCTGCGCCTGGGCCCATTTCAGTGCGTCGGCCACATCGTCCTGCATGGCCAGGCCGAACTGCTTGAAGCCGGCGCGGAAGTGCGCCTCGCCATAGCCCGTGCTGCCGCGCATCTCGGGCTCGATGACGGCATAGCCGCGCGAGGCGAGGAACTGCGCATCGGCGTGCCAGCCCCAGTAGCTGCCCCGCACCCAGGGTCCGCCATGCACGAGGACGACGGCGGGCAGCGGGCCCTTGGCGGCGGGGTCCTTCGTGACCCAGACCGGCAGTTCGCGGCCGTCCCGTGCCTTGATGCGATGCAGGTCCTGCGCGGCCATCTGCTCCGCCTTGACGCCGTCGCGCACGGGGCCGATGGACGTCCAGGGCTTTTCGCCCGCGGGCGGTTGGGCCTGGTAGAGGTAGAGCCGGCCCGGATCGCGGTCGCTGGACGAACGCACCAGGGCCACCACGTCCGGCGCACCGCAGCGGCGGCAGCTGATGCTGTTGATGCGGTTGGGCAGCAGGCGATCGGTGCGCTCCTGCAGCGTCTTCAACGCCTCGTCGAACCACACCGTCGTCTCGCCGTCGACGAGCAGTCGCACGCCCAGCGTCTTGCCGCTGTCGTCGCTGACGATATGCCCGGTGAAGTCGAAGCCCGGGGTGACGACCAGCGGCTTGGCCTCGGGCGTGTGGTGCTCGAAGTCATAGCGCTTCAGCACGCGGTAGCCCTCGGGGCCTTCGCTGCGCGTCACGTAGAGGCCGCCGGCGTCGTCGGCGGAGACGACGCTGAAGGGCGTGTTGAGCAAGTCGCCTTCGTAGAGCTGGGTCCAGCCCTTGGCGGCGGCAGGGTCGCGCCAGAAGGCGGCCTGCCGGTCCTTGCTGCGCGTGAAGGCCACGCGGGGCTCGCCGCGGCTGTCCGTCAGCCAACCCACGGTGTTGGGAGGCGCGTTGAAGTCAGCCTCGCGGCTGCGGCCGTTGCGCGTGTTCAGCCACTTCGGCGTTTCGCTGTAGTTGTTGTAGTTCGGCGTGAACTCGACGACCAGCACCTCCTCGTTGACCGCGCCCGCACGCGGCGCCGGCACGCGCAGCAGGCGGTGATTCCAGCTGAGCAGGCGATCTTCCTCGCCGTTGGTGATGAAGGGCTTGCCCATGCGACGCACCAACTGGCGGAACTGGCTGCCGTCGGCATTGACGGCGTAGAGCCCCGGCGCACCGTTGGGGCGGCCGCTGCCGTCCGACAGGTCCATGACGCCGAACACCAGCCGGTCCTCGTTGACCCATTGCACGTGCCAGACGTCGCCATCGGTGAACTGCGCGACCCGCGTCAGCTTGCCGCCCGGCCCGAGTTCGAGAACGACCAGGCCGATGCGCTGCACGCCCTTGGCCGATGTGATGGCCAACCGCTTGCCGGAGGGCGACAGCACGGCCTCGGCGATGTCGGCGTCCTTGTAGAACAGCTCGGCCGGCGGTGGGGCGGCCTGCGCAAAAGTAGTGGCCAGCAAAAAGCCGGCAATCACGCCGGCCCAGTTGAATGTCTTCATGCGGTTCCTCGGCTGTTCCTCGTCGACAGCGGGCGCAGCATAGCGAGGAGGCAGGGTCGTCGATTGGGCAATCCTCACCTTGGTACAGGGCTTGCGCCCCTGCGGGACAATGCCCACTCATGACTGCTGCCCCCCAAGACGCCCCCGTCGTCATCATCGGCGCCGGCCTGGCCGGCCTCACCGTGGCCCTGCACCTGGCCGACAGCGTGCCCGTCGTCATCCTCGCCAAGCGCGAGCTCACCGAGGCGGCCACGGCCTGGGCCCAGGGTGGCATCGTCGGCGTGCTGGGCAGCGACGACTCCATCGAAAGCCATGTGCGCGACACCCAGGACGCCGGCGCCGGCCTGGTGGACGAGGCCACGGCCCGCTTCATCGCCGAGCGCAGTGCCGCCGCCGTGGGCTGGCTGGTCGAGCAGGGCGTGCCCTTCACGACCGACGACACCGGCCCCATGGGCCTGCACCTGACGCGAGAGGGCGGCCACGCGGTGCGCCGCATCGCCCACGCCGCCGACGCCACCGGCAAGGCCATCCACGACCAGCTGCTGGCCGTGGCCCGCAAGCACCCCAACATCACGCTGCGCGAGCGCTGGATGGCGCTGGACCTCATCACCTCGCGCCATGTGCAGCGCGATGAAGTCCCGCGCGTCTACGGCGCCTATGCGCTGGACATCGACGCCCAGCGCGTCGAGACCCTGCCGGCGCGTGCCGTCGTGCTGGCCACCGGCGGCGCCGGCAAGGTCTACCGCTACACCACCAACCCCGACACCTCCACCGGCGACGGCATCGCCATGGCCTGGCGGGCGGGCTGCCGGGTCGCGAACATGGAGTTCATCCAGTTCCACCCGACCTGCCTCTACCACCCGCAGGAGCGCAGCTTCCTCATCACCGAGGCGCTGCGCGGGGAGGGTGGCCACCTGAAATTGCCCGACGGCACCCGCTTCATGGCCGCCCACGACGAGCGCATGGAGCTGGCGCCGCGCGACATCGTCGCCCGCGCCATCGACTTCGAGATGAAGAAGCACGGCCTGGACCATGTGTGGCTGGACGCCACCCACCTGGGCGAAGCCTTCCTCATCGAGCATTTCCCGACCATCCATGCGCGCTGCCTGAAGCTCGGCATCGACATCGCCAGGCAGCCCATCCCCGTCGTGCCGGCCGTGCACTTCACCTGCGGTGGCGCCGTCACCGACTTGGCTGGCCGTTGCGACCTGCCGGGCTTGTATGCGGTGGGCGAGACCGGCTACACCGGCCTGCATGGCGCCAACCGCCTGGCCAGCAACTCACTGCTGGAATGCGTGGTGCTGGGCCAGACCTGCGCGGCCGACATCCTCGAGCAGGCCGCGCAGGAGTCCGCGCCCATCCCGGCCTGGGACGAAAGCCAGGTCGAGAACGCCGACGAGCAGGTCGTCATCGCCCACAACTGGGACGAGCTGCGCCTCTTGATGTGGAACTACGTCGGCATCGTGCGCACCACCAAGCGCCTGGAGCGGGCCCTGCACCGCATCGCGCTGCTGCGCGGCGAGATCGACGACTACTACGGGAGCTTTCGCGTCACGCGCGACCTGCTGGAGCTGCGCAACCTGGTGGAGTGCGCCGAACTCATCGTGCGCTCGGCCCTGATGCGGCATGAGAGCCGCGGCCTGCACTTCAGCCGCGACTATCCGCGCACCCTGCCGGTGAGCTTCCCGACGGTGCTGATCAGCGAGCGGCACCGGCGCTGAGCGCCTCAGGCCGCCGCGAAGAAGCGGCTCGGCGGCATGCCCACCGTGCGCGTCACCATGGCGGTGAAGGCGCTGGCGCTGGCGTAGCCGAGTTCGGTGGCGATATGGCTCATGGGCCGCCCGCGGGCGGCCAGGGTCAGGGCGTGGGCCAGCAGCAGCTGCGAGCGCCACTGCGCAAAGCTGGTGCCCAGCTGCTCGCGGAACAGCCGACTCAGCGTGCGCGGGCTGGCACCGGCCTCCAGAGCCCATGCCTCCAGGCCGGCGTGCCGCCCGGGCTCGTTCAGCATGGCCTCGCAGAGCCGGCGCAGGCGGGCGTCCTGGGGCAGGGCGACCCCCAGGGCCAGCGGACGGGCGCGCTGCAGTTCGATCAGCACCAGCCGCTCGATGCCGCGGCGGCGCTCGGCATCCTGCGCGCCCTCCGGCGGTGCCGGGTCGGGGACGGCCGGCAGGGCCAGCACCAGCTCGCGCAGCAGCGGCGAGACCTCCAGCACGCGGCCAGCGCTCCAGGCCTCGCCGGCCAGCAGCCCGGGCTTGAGGTAGAGGGTGTGCAGCTCGGCCTGCTCGATGGCCGTCACCGCATGGACGAGACCGGGCGGAATCCAGACGGCGCGCGACGGCGGCACGATATAGGTCGACACCTCGGTGTTGACGCGCACCGCCCCCGTCATCGAGAAGACCAGCTGGGCCCAGTCGTGACGATGCGGCTGGATGTCGGCCAGGTGTTCCAGCCGGCGCGACTTCGCCCGCAGCGGGCGCTCGGGCGTCGGCGCGAAAAGCTCCGGCGAGAAGGCGGGAAAGCTGCGGCGGCTGGGCATGACCGGATTTCGACAGAACTTGACGAACCATCGTAACTGCGCCGACCCGTCCCTGCCTACATTGAGGGCATGAGCACCGCCATTGCCGCTTCCCTCGACGCCAGCCAGCAGCGCCGGCGCGACGTCACGACGATCTCGACCATCGGCCTCGCCCACGGCACTTCGCATTTCTTCCACATGCTGCTGCCGCCGCTGTTCCCGGCCTTCATCCAGGCCTTTGGCCTGAGCTATTCCGAACTGGGCCTGCTGGTGACGACCTTCTTCGTCATCTCCGGCGCCGGCCAGGCGCTGTCGGGCTTCATCGTCGACCGCGTCGGTGCCCGACCGGTGCTGTTCGCGGCCATGGCCAGCTTCTTCCTCGCCTCCATCGCCGCCGGCCTGGCCCAGGGCTTTGGCGGCCTGATGCTGGCAGCGGCGCTGGCGGGCGTCGGCAACGCACCCTTCCACCCGGCCGACTTCACCATCCTGAACAAGCGCGTCTCGCAGCCGCGCCTGGGCCATGCCTTCTCGGTGCACGGCATCAGCGGCAACCTGGGCTGGGCCTTCGCGCCGGTGTTCTCCATCGGCATCGCCGAGGCGACCGGCAACTGGCGCCTGGCCTATCTCGGCACCGCCCTGGTGGCGCTGACGGTGATGGCGCTGCTGTTCTGGCAGCGTTCGGCAATAGATGACCGCCAGGGTTCCTGGGGCCACGCCAAGCCGGCGGCCGGTGCCAAGGTCGAGCACCCCATGGCCTTCCTGAAACTGCCCTCGGTCTGGCTGTGCTTCTCCTTCTTCTTCTGGAGCACGGCGGCCCTGTCGGCCATCCAGAGCTTTGCCAGCCCGGCCCTGCACCAGATCTACGGCCTGCCGCTGGCGCTGACCGCCTATGTCGTCACCGGCTACATGCTGGCGGGCGCGGCCGGCATGGTCTGCGGCGGTTTCCTGGTGGCCAGGGCCGAGAGGCTGGAGCGCACCATCGCGCTGGCACTGGCGCTGGCGGCAGCCCTGCTGCTGCTGACGGCCACCGGCTGGCTGCCCGGCACCCTGGCGGCCGTCGTGGCGGCCCTGGCCGGCTTCGGCACCGGCCTGGCCGGCCCGTCGCGCGACATGCTGATCAAGCGCGCCTCGCCGCCGGGAGCGACGGGCCGCGTCTACGGCACGGTCTATTCGGGCCTGGACATCGGCTTCGCGCTGGCGGCGCCGGTGTTCGGCGCCATCCTGGACCACGGCATGCCGCGCGGTGTGTTCGCCGGTTCGGCCGCGGCCCTGCTGATGGGCGTGGCGTCGGCAGGCCTGGTCGGCATGGGCCTGGCGCGGCGGCGCGCGATGGTGGCCGCCGCCACGTGACGAGCCCGGCTTGACGGGCGGCCCGACGCCGGTCATCGTCGCTGGCCTTTCGATGGAGGGAGCCATGCGACAAGAAAGCCTGTTCCACGCCCTCGGCGGCCAGGACGCCGTGCTGCGTCTGGCCCGGGCCTGGCATGCGCGGGTGTTGGCCGACGAGGTGGTGGCCCACGCCTTCAGCCACGGCTTCCATCCCCGGCACACCGAGCGCCTGGCGGCTTACTGGGCCGAGGCCTGGGGTGGCCCGGCGCTGTACAGCGCCGAGCTCGGCAGCCATTCGGCCGTCGTGCAGGCCCACAGCGGCAACGGCCCGCACGAGGAGATGGACAGCCGCGCCATCGCCTGCTTCGATGCGGCGCTGATCGATGCTGGTGTGTCCGATGAGGAACTGCGTCGCGTGCTGCACGACTACTTCGCCTGGGCCACGACGCAAGCCATGGCCGCCTACCCGAACCGCGGCCAGGCCGTGCCCGACGACCTGAGCCTGCCGCGCTGGTCGTGGCGGGGACTGGTGAAGGCGTAGTCGGGCAGCGCCGCTACAGTGGTGCCATCAGCTTTTCCGCATTGCCCTCATGTCGATTCGTGGTCTTGTCATTGGATTGCTGCTGGCGGCCGTTCTCGGCCTGGCCTGGCAGCAGCGGGCGCCTTTGCAGGCCTGGCTGGGGACATCGGCCGCCAAGGTCCAGAGCCTGGCCGATTCCTCGAGCAGCGCCGGCCCGGCGGGCGACGCCAAGGCCCGGCCGGGCGGCCTGCGCAAATGCGTCAAGGGCCAGGAGGTCTCCTACACCAACGCCGAATGCCCGCCGGGCTACCGCGACCAGGCCGTGACGGGCGGCGCCGTCACCGTGGTGCCCGCCACGCCCGTGCCCAAGCCCGACGAGGCCAGCAGCGGGCCGTCGGCGCTGCACAAGGCCCTGGGCGTCACGCGCGACGACACGCTCAAGGACAAGATGATCGAGCGCGCCGTCGAGAAGGCGACGCGTTGACGGCAAGCCCGTGCTCAGGGGACAGGCCCGCCGGCGTCGCCAGCTACAGTTCCAACATGACTAGACAAGCTCAAACCTCCCGTCTGGCCGGCCACAAGCTGGTCGAGGCGCTGATCGCCCAGGGCGTCGACACGGCCTTCGGCGTGCCCGGCGAATCCTTCCTGGCCGTACTGGACGGCTTCCACGAATACGCCGACAAGATCCGCTTCGTCGCCTGCCGGCAGGAGGGCGGCGCCGCCTTCATGGCCGAAGCCCAGGGCAAGCTGACCGGGCGGCCCGGCATCTGCTTCGTGACCCGCGGCCCGGGCGCGACCAACGCCAGCATCGGCCTGCACACGGCCTTCCAGGATTCGACGCCGATGATCCTCTTCATCGGCCAGGTCGCCAGCGACCAGCGCGACCGCGAGGCCTTCCAGGAGGTCGACTACCGCCAGATGTTCGGCCCTGGCACCCTGGGCATGGCCAAGTGGGTGGGCGAGGTGCATGACGCCGAGCGCCTGCCCGAATACGTGGCCCGTGCCTTCCACACCGCCATGCAGGGCCGGCCCGGCCCCGTGGTGCTGGTGCTGCCCGAGGACATGCTGACCCAGCCGATCACGGCGCCCGTCGTCGCCCCCGCTCGGCCCGCTGAAGCGGCGCCGACGCCCGGCGCGCTGGCCGAGCTGCGTGAGCGCCTGGCGGCCGCCAAGAAGCCGCTGGTCATCGCCGGCGGCGGTGGCTGGACGCCCGAGGCCACGGCGGCCCTGCAGCATTTCGCCGAAGCCTGGGGCTTGCCCGTCGGCTGCGCCTTCCGCTTCCAGGACCTGTTCGACAACGTCCACCCCAACTACGCCGGCGACGTCGGCATCGGCATCAATCCCAAGCTGGCCGCGCGCGTCAAGGAGGCCGACCTCATCCTGGCCGTCGGCCCGCGCCTGGGCGAGATGACGACCGGCGGCTACACGTTGCTGCAGGCGCCGCGCCCCGCTCAAGCGCTCATCCACATCCATGCCGGCGCCGAGGAACTGGGCCGCGTGTACACCGGCGAGCTGCTGATCAACGCCAGCATGAGCCAGGCCGCGCCGGCCCTGGCCCTGTTGTCGCCGCCGGCCGACATCGCCTGGCGCGACTGGACGGCCGCGGCCAACGCCGACTACCGGGCCAACCTCGTGCCGGCGCCAGTGGCGCCGCTCGACATGGCCGAGGTCATCCACCTCATCGACGCCAAGCTGCCCGAAGGCACGATCTTCACCAACGGCGCCGGCAACTACAGTGGCTGGCTGCACCGCTTCCACCGCTACACGGGCCTGCACCGCTTCGGAAAGACCCAGCTCGCGCCGACGTCGGGCGCCATGGGCTATGGCGTTCCGGCGGCCGTCGCGGCGGCCCTGCTGCAGGACCGCTGGGTCGTCAACATCGCCGGCGACGGCGACTTCCTGATGACCGGCCAGGAGCTGGCCACGGCCACCGGCTATGGCGCGAAGAAGCTGCTCGTCGTCGTCGTCGACAACGGCACCTACGGCACCATCCGCATGCACCAGGAGCGCGAGTACCCGGGCCGCGTGGCGGGCAGCGACCTCTTCAATCCCGACTTCGCCAAGCTCGCCGAGGCCTTCGGCTTCGCGGCCTTCAAGGCCGACAGCACGGAGCAGGTCGGCCCGGCCCTGGATGCGGCCATCGCCGCCGGCAAGCCGGCCCTGCTGCATCTGCGCCTGTCCAGCGACGTCTCCACCTCGCGCAGCACGCTGACCGCCATCCGCGAATCCGCGGAGAAGGCGAAGAAGGCGAAGAAGGCGAAGAAGGCCCAGCATGCTTGAGCTGACGCTGCGCGGCGACTACATCGAGCTCGACAAGCTGCTCAAGGCCATGGGCCTGGTCGAGAGCGGCGGGCGGGCGCGGGCCCTGATCACGGCCGGCGAAGTCCGGGTCGACGGCCAGGTCGAGCTGCGCAAGACGGCCAAGATCCGTGCTGGCCAGATCGTCGCCTTCGGGGACGCCCAGGTGAGGGTGCTGGCGGCCGGTTGAGGATCTCGCGGCGGTCCGGTCATTGCCGCGGTCGACAACCGAAGGTGCCGCCTCAGCGGTAGCGCGCCAGCATGCGAGCGACGCTGCCGTCGCGCACGAGGAGGTCCAGCACCGAGGCCACCTCGGGGAAGGGCACGCCCGAGCGGGGCGAGAAGGCGCAGCGCGCATCGAAGCGGTCGATGACCCAGGCGATGCGCACCGGCGCATCCGGCTGCTCGTGCAGGAAATATTGCAGCGAGGTCTTCTCCACGAGGGCGTAGCGCAGCTTGCCGGCGGCCAGGCGGCGCAGATTGGCTGCCATGCTGGGCACGTCGGCGCGCTTGAACGATTTGCCCAGGGCATGTTCAACGCGCGAGTAGTTGTAGCCCTGCACGGTGCCGAGCGGCTGGCCGGCCAGTTGCTCCAGCGTCCTGAGGGCCGGCGCATCGGCGTGGGCGGCGACCAGGCTGGCGTCGGGAATGAGGCCGCGCGTCCAGCGGAAATCGCCCTGCAGCCATTCGGGCAGCACGAAGCAGACCGCGTCGGCCTCGCCGGCGAGCAGGGCGGCACTGACCTGCTTGCCCGCCATCGGGATGAAGCGGGCCTGCCGGTCGAGGCCGGTGGCGATCAGTTCGCCCAAATCCTTGGCGATGCCGCCGACGAGCTGGCCCTTGGCATCGAAGTCGGCGATGGGCAGCGCGTTGTTGGTCGCCGCGACAAAGCGCAGCGGGGGCAGCGGGGGCGTCGACTGCGCCGCCGCCGTGCTGGTGAGCACGGTGGCCAGCAGCAGCGCCGCCAGCCGCTTCACGGCTGAAGCAGCTCCAGCAAGCGCGCCAAGCCGCCCTCGTTGATGGCGATGCGGGCCTGTTCGCGCACCTTGGGCTTGGCGTGATAGGCCACCGACAGGCCGGCAGCGCCCATCATCGGTAGGTCGTTGGCGCCGTCGCCGACGGCTATTGATCGGTCGGGCCGGCAGCCGATGGTTTCGCAGCACTGCAGCAGCATCAGCCGTTTCTGCTCGCCGTCGCAGATGTCGCCCCAGTCCTGCATGACGACGCGGCCGGTGAGGTTGCCGCCTTCGATCTCCAGTTCGTTGCTGCGCACGAAGTCCATGCCCAGCTCGGCCGCCACGAAGCGCGTGAAGAAGGTGAAGCCGCCGGAGACGAGCACCAGCTTGAGCCCGGCTGCCTTCAGCGCCGCGCAAAGTTCGCGGGCGCCGGGGTTGAATGTGAGTCGCTCGGCCAGCACACGGTCCAGCACGCCGGCCGGCACGCCGGCGAGGAGGGCGAGACGCCGGCGCAGGCTGTCCTTGAAGTCGGTGATCTCGCCGCGCATCGCGGCTTCGGTGATGGCGGCGACCTCGCTCCCCTTGCCCGCCAACGCGGCGATCTCGTCGATGCACTCGATGCTGATCAGCGTCGAGTCCATGTCGAAGGCAGCGAGCTTGAAATGCGAAAGCGGCGGCAGCGCGGGGCCGTCGCGCAGGACGAGGCCTTCAGAGGCAGGGGAGGTCACGGGTTCGGGATAGGGCGGGCCATCGATGCCCGCATTATCCCGGTGTGCCCGGTTTCCTAGCTTGCCTTGATGGGCTGGCCCAGCAGCCTCAGCACCTCGCGCACGGCCTGGGCGCGGTCCTGCGGGCTGCTGAGCGCCTTCTCGACCCGCAGCTTCTCGTTGCCCACCAGCTTGATGTTGCGGTTCTTCTGCACCAGCTCGATGACGCGCATCGGGTCGATGGGCGGGTCCTTGCGAAAGTTGATGTTGATGAGGGCCGGCGACGCATCGATCTTGCTGACGCCATAGGGCTTGGCCAGCACGCGCAGGCGATGCAGGTCGAAAAGGGTCTGGCCCTGGTTGGGCAGCTTGCCGAAGCGGTCGGTGATCTCTTCCAGCATCGAGTCGATCTGCTCGTTCTTCTCGGCCGTGGCCAGGCGCTTGTAGAGGGACAGCCGCACCTGCACGTCGCCGCAATAGGCGTCGGGCAGCAGGGCCGGGGCGTGCAGGTTGATCTCGGTGGTGGCCGCAAACGGCGACAGCAGATCGGGTTCACGCCCGGCCTTCAGCGCGCGCACGGCCTCGCTCAGCATGTCGTTGTAGAGCTGGAAACCGACTTCCATCATGTTGCCGCTCTGGTTGTCGCCCAGCACCTCGCCGGCGCCGCGGATCTCCAGGTCGTGCATGGCGAGGTAGAAGCCCGAGCCCAGCTCCTCCATGGCCTGGATGGCGTCCAGGCGCTGGGTGGCCTGCTTGGTCAGGCCCTGCATGTCGGGCACCATCAGGTAGGCATAGGCCTGGTGATGGCTGCGGCCGACGCGGCCGCGCAGCTGGTGCAGCTGGGCCAGACCGAACTTGTCGGCGCGGGCAATGATGATGGTGTTGGCGCTCGGCACGTCGATGCCGGTCTCGATGATGGTGGAGCACAGCAGCAGGTTGTGCTTGCCGGCGACGAACTCGCGCATGACCCGCTCCAGTTCGCGCTCGGGCATCTGGCCGTGGGCGATGACGATGCGCGCCTCGGGGACGAGTTCCTCCAGCTTCTGGCGCCGGTTCTCGATGGTCTCGACCTCGTTGTGCAGGAAGTAGACCTGGCCGCCGCGCTTCAGTTCGCGCAGCACGGCCTCGCGGATGGTGCCGCTGCTCTCGGCGCGGACAAAGGTCTTGATGGCCAGGCGGCGCTGCGGCGCGGTGGCGATGACGGAGAGATCGCGCAGGCCTTCCAGCGCCATGCCCAGCGTCCGCGGGATGGGCGTGGCCGTCAGCGTCAGCACGTCGACCTCGGCCCTAATGGCCTTCATGGCCTCCTTGTGGCGCACGCCGAAGCGATGCTCCTCGTCGATGACCAGGAGGCCCAGGCGGTTGAACTTGACCTCGGCGGACAGCAGCTTGTGCGTGCCGACGACGATGTCCAGCGTGCCGTCGGCAATGCCCTCCATCGCCGCCTTGATCTCCTTGGCCGAGCGGAAGCGGCTCATCTCCGCGACCTTGATGGGCCAGGCGCCGAAGCGGTCGGAGATGTTCTGGTAATGCTGCTCGGCCAGCAGCGTGGTCGGTGCCAGGATGGCGACCTGCTTGCCGCCCATGACGGCGACGAAGGCCGCGCGCAGCGCCACCTCGGTCTTGCCGAAACCCACGTCGCCGCAGACCAGGCGGTCCATGGGTTTCGGCGAAATCATGTCCTGGATGACGGCGTGGATGGCGGCGCGCTGGTCGGGCGTCTCCTCGAAGCCGAAGCTCGCGGCGAAGGCCTCGTAGTCATGACCCGAGTAGCGGAAAGCATGTCCTTCGCGAGCGGCGCGGCGGGCGTAGAGGTTGAGCAGCTCGGCGGCTGTGTCCCGCACCTGCTCGGCGGCCTTGCGCTTGGCCTTTTCCCACTGGCCCGAGCCCAGTTTGTGCAGCGGCGCTTCCTCGGGCGACACGCCGGTGTAGCGGCCGATCAGGTGCAGTTGCGCCACCGGCACATAGAGGGTGGCCTTGTCGGCGTATTCCAGGTGCAGGAACTCGCTTTTTTCGCCGTCGCCGAGGTCGATGTTGACGAGGCCCTGGTAGCGCCCGATGCCATGGTTGATGTGCACGACCGGGTCGCCGACCTTCAGTTCGGACAGGTCCTTGATCAGCGCATTGACGTCGCTGACCTGCTCCTGCTTGCGGCGGCGGCGCGTGGTGGGCGTCGTCGCGAACAGCTCGGTCTCGGTGATGAGCTGGACCGGGCGCTCGGCGTCGACCCAGAAGAAGCCCGCGGCCAGCGGCGCGGCGGTGATGGCGTATTTCTCGCCGCCTTCCCAGAACTCGGCGAGGCTGGCCACCGAGGGCGGGTCGATCTTGTGGTCGCGCAACTGCTCCAGCAGGCTCTCGCGGCGTCCTTCGCTTTCGGCCAGCAGCAGCACGCGGTGGGGCGTGGCCTTGATATGGGCTTCCAGCCGCGCCATCGGTTCTTGGGTGCCGCGCTCGACGCTGACGTCGGGCAGGGGGCGGGCGAAGTCCACCGGTTCATTGCCGCGCACCGACAGCACGGCATGCGGCTTGGTCAGGCCGAAGAAGTCCTCGGCCGTCAGGAAGATTTCCTGGGGTGGCAGCAGCGGCCGCTCGGGGTCGTGCTGCAGGAAGCGGTGCCGCTCCTTGGTGTCGGTCCAGAAGCGCTGGATGGCCTCGTCGACCTCGCCGTGCAGGGCCAGGCCCGCTTCGCCGCCGAGGTAGTCGAAGACGGTGGCCGTCTGCTCGAAGAAGACCGGCAGGTAGTACTCGATGCCGCCCGAGGCGATGCCGTCGCCGATGTCGCGGTAGATGCGCGACTTGCTCGGGTCGCCTTCCATCTTCTCGCGCCAGCGGTTGCGAAAGGCCTTGCGCGCCACCTCGTCCATCGGGAACTCGCGGCCGGGCAGCAGGCGCACCTCGGGCACGGGGTAGAGGCTGCGCTGGCTGTCGGGGTCGAAGGTGCGGATGGAGTCGACCTCGTCGCCGAACAGGTCGACGCGGTAGGGCACGGCCGAGCCCATGGGGAAGAGGTCGATGAGGCCGCCGCGCACGGCGTATTCGCCGGGCTGCACGACCTGGCTGACGTTGGTGTAGCCGGCCAGGGTCAGTTGCGAGCGCAAGGAGTTTTCATCCAGGCGCTGCTTCTGCTTGAAGTTGAAAGTGGTGCCGGCCAGGAAGCTGGGCGGCGCCAGGCGGGCCAGCGCCGTGGATGCCGGCATCAGCACCACGTCGATGCTCTTCGTCTTTTTGCTTTGCAGCAGTTCCCACAGCGTGGCCAAGCGCTCGGAGATCAGGTCCTGGTGGGGGCTGAAGCTGTCGTAGGGCAGGGTTTCCCAGTCGGGGAAGACGGCGACCTTGAGCTCGGGGGCGAAGAACTTCAGCTCATCTTCCAGGCGCTGGGTGTCGCCGGGCTCGGCCGTGAAGATGGCGGCCAGGCGGCCGGCGTCGCGCTGCTGCTGCACGAAGCGGGCGAGCAGCAGGGCGTCGGCCGAGCCGAGGGGGCGGGAGTGGGTGAACTTCTTGCCCGGCGCAATGGCGGGCAGCGAGGGCAGCGTCATGGGGCTCTACAAACGACAACAGCCCCGCAAGGGCGGGGCTCGGGCAAATTGTAGGCAAGCCATGTCCTTTGGGCTGTCAGCAGGGGCCTCGCTAGCATCGCGACTCTTCAACCGGAGATTCCATGCGCCGTCGTCACGCCCTGAGCCTGCTGGCCACCAGCCTCGCCCTCAGCCTGCCTGCCTTTGCCGCCTCGACCGAGAGCCAACGCTTCCACCAGTGGCTGGACGCCCAGTGGGAACTGACCCTGCAGCGCCAGCCCATCCTGGCCACGTCGCTCGGCGATCCACGCTACAACGACCGCCTCGTCGACACGACGACGGCCGCCTATCGGGCCCAGGCCAAGCGCGAGCTCCAGCAGACGCTGAAGGAGCTCGGCGGCTTCATCAAGGATCAGCTCGACCCCAAGGACCGCGTCTCCTTCAGCATGCTCAAGCTCGACCTCGAGCAGAGCCTGGCCGGCGAGCGCTTCCCCGACTGGATGCAGCCCATCAGCCAGATCGGCGGCATGCCCAGCTTCCTGGCCCAGATGGGCACGGGCCAGTCCATCCAGCCCTTCAAGACCACCAAGGACTACGACGACTGGCTCAAGCGCCTGGCCCTGGCCGTGCCGCTGTTCGACGGCAATATCGCGAACATGCGCGACGGCTTGAAAGCCGGCGTGACCCAGCCCAAGGCCGTCATGGAAAAGGTGCTGCCGCAGCTGCAGGCGTTTGCGGTGGATGACCCGGAGAAGAGCCTGTTCTGGGGCCCGATCAAGAATTTCCCCGAGGCCGTGCCGGCCGCCGACCGCGAACGCATCACCGCCGACATGCGCAAGCTGCTGTCGACCCAGGTGCTGCCCGCCTACGGCCGCCTGCTGGCCTTCGTGCGCGACGAGTACACGCCCAAGGCGCGCAAGACGACGGCCTGGTCGGCCCTGCCCGACGGCAAGGCCTGGTATGCCTACCGCGTGCAGCAGTCGACGACGCTGAAGCTGTCGCCTGACCAGATCCACGCCATCGGCCTGAAGGAGGTCGCGCGCATCCTGGGCGAGATGGAGGGCGTGCGCAAGCAGGTCGGCTTCCAGGGCGACCTGCCGGCCTTTTTCAAGTACCTTCAGGACGACCCCAAGTTCTACTTCAGCAAGCCCGAGGACCTGCTCGCCGGCTACCGCGACCTGCAGAAGAAGATCAACGGCCTGACGCCCAAGCTTTTCGACATCCAGCCCAAGGCCGACTACGAGGTCCGCGAGGTCGAGGCCTTCCGCGCCGAGAGCGCCGCGGGCGGGTCCTACCAGAGCCCGTCCAGCGACGGCTCGCGCCCGGGCGTCTTCTACGTCAACACCTTCAACCTGAAGGCCCAGCCCATCTTCGGCATGGAGACCCTGTCCCTGCACGAGGCCTCGCCGGGCCATCACTTCCAGATCTCCATCGCCCAGGAAGACCAGACCCTGCCCAAGTTCCGCCGCTACGGCAGCAACTACACGGCCTATGTCGAGGGCTGGGCGCTGTATGCCGAGAGCCTGGGCAAGGAGCTGGGCCTCTTCACCGACCCCTACCAGTGGTATGGCCGTCTGTCCGACGAGCAGCTGCGCGCCATGCGCCTGGTGGTGGACACCGGTCTGCATGCCAAGGGCTGGACGCGTGAGCGGGCCATCAAATACATGCTGGACAACTCGTCCATGGCCGAGAGCGACGTCGTCTCCGAGGTCGAGCGCTACATCGTCTGGCCCGGCCAGGCCCTGGGCTACAAGATCGGCCAGCTGGAGATCACCAAGCTGCGCGCCGAGGCCGCCGCCGCCCTGGGTGACAGGTTCGACGTCAAGGGCTTCCACCGCGTCGTGCTGACGGCCGGCCAGGTGCCCCTGCCGGTGCTGCGCGAGCTGGTCATGGACTGGGTCAAGTCCAGGCGCTGACGCGTCCGTCGGTCGGCCCTGCGGCCTGTCCCCGCCGCCGTGCAGCCCGTCGCGGGGCGGTCGCGGCCCGCGGGGGCGGCGCCTAACCTGAGCGCATTCGACAACAACGCTCAGGAGATCTCGATGAACCAGCGCCGCATCCTCGCCGGACTCGCCCTCGTGCTGGCCGCGTCAAGCGCCCTGGCCGGCGACGGCAAGGAATTCAGCATGGGCATTCAGGGCAATGCCCGCACCGAGGCGGCCGACGTCGGCCTGCCCGTCTACGCCGGCGCCGTGCCCTACAAGGAAAGCGCCGACGACAAGTCAGGCGTGAGCTTCGGTGCCTGGGCCGGCGGCTTCGGCCTGAAGATCCACGCGCTGAAGTTCCGCAGTGCCGCCGCTCCCGAGCGCGTCGCGGCCTTCTACGTGAAGGCCCTGGGCCGCTACGGCGAGGTGCTGGACTGCCGCGAGCCGGCCAACCGCATCAAGCCGCCCAAGGATTCGGACAAGCTCAGCTGCGAGGAAAGCGCGCCCAAGGCCGGCGCGCTGGAGTACCGCGTCGGCACGGCCAAGAGCTTTCGCGTCGTCAGCGTGAAGCCCGACGGCGAGGGCAGCCGCTTCGACATGGCGAGCATTGACCTGAAGTTCTGAGCTCGGACCGAGGACAGGCCCTGCGTGCCTGTCTGACGCCTGACGAAGGACGAGCGGCCTACCAGCCGCTCGGCATGACGGCGGATATCCGCCGCTGGCGGCCGCCTGATCCGCCTCGACGGCGCAAATCCGCCGGTGGCCGAGCCGGTGCAACGCGCCTTCCCCTGGGGCGGGAGGGTGCACAGGCCTGGCACACAAGCTGCTCATCCTGGGGCACACAACCCACAGGAGACAGCATGTCCGCGATCTTTCCTCCGGTGTCCTCGGCGCAGCCCGCGGTGGCGCCGGACCGCATCGAGCTCAAACGACTGAAGGCCATCTTCGTCGGCTCCATCGGCAACCTCGTCGAGTGGTACGACTTCTACTGCTACGCTGCCTTCTCGCTCTACTTCTCGGCGTCCTTCTTCCCCTCGTCGGACCCGGTGGCCCAGTCCATGTCCACCGCGGCCATCTTCGCTTTAGGCTTCTTCGTGCGGCCCATCGGCGGCCTGCTGTTCGGCTATCTCGGTGACCGTCACGGTCGTCGCAAGGCCCTGATGGCCTCGGTGCTGCTGATGTGCGGCGGCTCGTTGCTGATCGCCTGCGCGCCCACCTATGCCTCCGCCGGTGTCTGGGCGCCCGCCATCCTGCTGATCGCCCGCCTGCTGCAAGGCCTCAGCCTGGGCGGCGAGTACGGCTCCAGCGCCACCTATCTGTCCGAGATGGCCACGTCCAAGCACCGCGGCTTCTATTCCAGCTTCCAGTACGTGACGCTGATCGGCGGCCAGCTGACGGCCCTGGTCGTGCTGCTGGTGCTGCAGAACTTCCTGCTCAACCCTGCCGAATTGAAGGCCTGGGGCTGGCGCATCCCCTTCATCTTCGGCGCCTTCCTCGCCGTCGTCGCCCTGGTCATGCGCTCCGACCTGCCGGAGACCCAGGCCTTCGAGGCGCAGCGCAACAAGCAGGGCCAGGACCGCATGGGCGGCTTCAAGCTGCTGATGCAGCATCCGCGCGAATGCCTGATCGTCATCGGCCTGACCATGGGCGGCACGCTGGCCTTCTATGTCTACACGACCTATATGCAGAAGTTCCTGAAGCTGTCGGTCGGCCTCACGGACGCGCAGACGACGGCCGTCTCCGCCGCCAGCCTGGTGTTCGCGGCGATGCTGCAGCCCGTCTACGGCGCGCTGTCCGACCGCATCGGCCGCAAGCCGCTGCTGCTGGGCTTTGCCGTGCTGGGCACGCTGTTCACGGTGCCGCTGCTGAGCGCCATCCGTCATGCCCAGGGTCCCTGGGAAGCCTTCGGCCTGATCGCCTGCGCCTGGCTCATCGTCAGCGGCTACACCTCCATCAATGCCGTCGTGAAGGCCGAACTCTTCCCGGCCTCCATCCGCGCCACCGGTGTCGGCGTACCTTATGCGATCGCGGTCTCGGTCTTCGGCGGCAGTGCCGAATACGTGGCGCTGTGGTTCAAGCAGCAGGGCATGGAGAGCGGCTTCTATTGGTACGCTACCGCGGTGATCGCCTGCTCGCTGTTCGTCTATCTGTTGATGCGTGACACGCGCCGGCATTCCCGGATCGATGCGGAAGCCGCCAGTCACTGAAGCCTCAGCCCGTCGCCTGCGGCGCAGCCTGGCGCTGCTGGCGCTTGTCGTTCTGGGCGGCGCCGCCGTCGGCTACGCGGCCTGGCGGCTGTCGCTGGACCTGGCCCTGGCCCAGACCCGCGACGACGCCCAGCGCCATCTGCGTTTCGTCGCCCACGAGCTGACCAGCACGCTGGACAAATACGAGGCCCTGCCGCAGGTGCTGGCCCGGCACCCGGCCCTGTCGGCCCTGCTGGCCGAGCCGACCTCGAAGGCGCGCACTGCCGAGGTCAACGCACTGCTGGAAGGCGTCGCGCAGGACGCGTCGGCTGCCGCCATCTTCCTGATCGATGCCCAGGGCCTGACGCTGGCCGCCAGCAACTGGCGCGGCACCCAGACCTTTGTCGGCCAGAACTATGCCTACCGGCCTTATTTTCGCGACGCGATGGCCCGCGGCGGCGGGCATTTCTATGCGCGCGGCTCGACGACGGGAACGCCGGGCTATTTCATCGCCCACCGCCTGAACGGTCCGGCCGCGGGGGTCGTCGTGCTCAAGGTCTCGCTGGACGAGATGGAGGCCAACTGGGCTCGCAGTGCCGGCGATCTGATGCTGGCGGATGCGCGTGGCGTCGTCTTCCTCGCCAGCCGGCCGGAGTGGAAGTACCGCACGCTGCAACCGCTGTCGCCGGCCGAACGCGCCGAGCTGCATGACACGCAGCAATACGGCGACCTGCCGCTGACACCACTGGCTCGCGAAGCTTCGCGCCTGTCGAGCGAGTTGCGCGTCGAGCGAGTCGGCAGGCTGCGCGCCCTCGTCACCGAGCAGCCTGTGGAAGGCCGTGGCTGGCGGCTGCTGTCCTTCACCGAGATCCGCGGCGCCGAGCAGATCGCCGCCGGCCGCGCCTGGGCCGCGGCGCTGGCCTGGGTATCGCTGCTGCTGCTGCTGGCCTATCTGCAACTGCGCCGCCGCCGCGCCCGCGAGCGCCTGGCCGCCCAGGGCGAGCTGAGGGCGGCCTACGACAGCCTGGAGACCCGCATCGCCGAACGCACCCAGGAGCTGCAGGCCCGCGTCGACGAACTGCACCGCACCGAGCAGACGCTGCGCGCGACCCAGGACGAGCTGGTGCAGGCCGGCAAGCTCGCCGTGCTGGGTCAGATGGCGGCCAGCATCACCCACGAGATCAACCAGCCCCTGGCCGCGCTGCGGGCGCTGAACGACAACGCCCGCGTCTTCCTGGAGCGCGGCATGCAGGCCGACGCCGAAGGCAATCTGGAGGCCATCGACGCGCTCACCCAGCGCATCGCCGCCATCGTGGCCCAGCTCAAGGGCTTTGCGCGGCGCGACGAGCTGCGCGTGCAACCGGTGTCGGTGGCCACGGCCTTCCAGGCTGCGGTGGCCCTGGTCAGCGCCGAGGCGCGCCGGCAGCGCGTGACGCTGGACTGCCCGCCGCTGCCCGAGGGCCTGGCTGTGCTGGGCCAGCAGGTGCGCATCGAACAGGTGCTGGTCAACCTGCTGCGCAACGGCATCGACGCCAGCGCCGAGAAGGGCGGTGGCACTGTCACGCTGCAGGCCGAGGTCGAGGGCGATCAGGCGCTGCTGCGCGTGACGGACGACGGCCCCGGCTTGAGCGATGAGGTGCTCGCCCGTCTCTTCGAACCCTTCTTCACCACCAAGCGCCGCGGCGACGGGCTGGGCCTGGGCCTGTCCATCTCGGCGTCCATCGCCAACGCGCTGGGTGGCTCGCTGCAGGGCGCCAACCGTGCCGAAGGCGGCGCCCGGTTCACGCTGCGGCTGCCCATCACACAATCCCGGTATGGGCCCGACTGATTCCACCGATGTGCTGCTCGTCGAGGACGACGAGCATGTGCGCCTGGCGACGACCCAGAGCCTGCGCCTGGCCGGCCTGTTGACTCACGGCGTCGACTCTGCCGAGGCTGCCCGGGCCTGGCTCAAGCCCGGCTTTGCCGGCGTCGTCGTCTGCGATGTGCAGCTGCCCGGCGACAGCGGCCTGCAGCTGCTGCACGCGCTGAAGGAGCTGGACCCCGAGCTGCCCGTCGTCCTCGTCACCGGCCACGGCGACATCGGCATGGCCGTGGAAGCCATGCGCGACGGCGCCTGGGACTTCATCGAGAAACCCTTCTCGGCCGAACATCTCGTCGAGGTCGTGCGCCGCGCCCTGGCCCAGCGCCGCCTGGTGCTGGAGAACCGCCGGCTGAAGGCACAGCTGGGTGGCGGCCCGGCCGATGGCCTGCTCGGCGCCAGCCCGGCCATGGAGCAGTTGCGCACGCTGATCCATACGCTGGGCCCGGCGCGTGTGGATGTGCTCATCCACGGCGAGACCGGCGCCGGCAAGGAAGTCGTCGCGCGCGCCCTGCATGCCGCCAGCGGCGCGCGCGGGGCCTTCGTCGCCATCAACTGCGGCGCGCTGCCGGAGAGCGTCTTCGAGTCGGAGATTTTCGGCGCCGAGGCCGGGGCCTACACGGGCGCCAACAAGCGCCGCATCGGCAAGCTGGAGTTCGCCGCCGACGGCACGGTCTTCCTCGACGAGATCGAGTCCATGCCTCTGGCCCTGCAGGTCAAGATGCTGCGCGTGCTGCAGGAGCGCAGCGTCGAGCGCCTGGGTGCCAACACGGCCGTGCCGCTGGCCTGCCGCGTCGTCGCGGCGACCAAGGTCGACCTGCTGGCCCTGGCCAGGGAAGGGCGTTTCCGCGAGGACCTGTTCTACCGCCTGGACGTGGCCAGCCTGGTGCTGCCGCCGCTGCGCCAGCGCCGCGAGGACATCCCGCTGCTGCTGAGCCACTTCTGTGCCCAGGCCGCCGAGCGCCTGCAGCGTCCCGTGCCCGCCTGGACCGCCGCCCAGCTGGCTGCCTGGGCAGCGCGCGACTGGCCCGGCAATGTGCGCGAGCTGCGCAACTTTGCCGAGCGTTGGGTGCTGGGCCTGGTCGGCGATGCAGCGCCCGTCGCTGTGCCCGTTTTCAGCGGACCCGCGGCCCTGCCCGAGGCGCCGCTGGACGAAGCCCTGGCGGCTGTCGAGCGGCAATGGATCGTGCAGGCCCTGCAGGAGAGCGGCGGCAATATCGCCAAGGCCGGCGAACGCCTGGGCCTGGCGCGCAAGACCCTGCACGACCGCATCCGCCGACTGGGCCTGGACGCCGACGCATACCGGGGGATGTAGGGCCCCTGGGTGTTGCAGGCGGGGCTACCGCTCAGGCCGGCTGGTTGCGGCCGCGGGCCGCGCGGTCGGCGCGCTTCGCGGCGTACATGGCGGCGTCGGCGTCGCGCAGCAGCGCATCGGTGTCGCGGCCCGCGCCCAGGTAGAGCGTCCAGCCGATACTGGCGCTGCCACGGTGGCGGATGGCCCCGAACACATAGTCGTCGCCGAGGCCCTGGCGCAACTTGCCGGCCACTGCCTGCACGGCGGCTTCGGCCTCCTCGGCCGTGCCGCCGAGCTCCTCCAGGCTGACGACGAATTCGTCGCCGCCCAGCCGGGCCACCGTGTCGGTGTCGCGCAGGGCCACGCGCAGGCGCCGGGCTGCCTCGACCAGCAGCTGGTCACCCACGGCATGGCCGTAGTTGTCGTTGACGAACTTGAAGTGGTTCAGGTCCAGGAACATCAGGGCGCCGAACTGCTGGTGGCGATGGCTGCGCAGCACCGCCTTGTCCAGCAGCTCGATCAGCAGGCGCCGGTTGGGCAGGCCTGTGAGGGTGTCGATGAAGGCCAACTGGCGCACGCGCTCCTCGCTGCGCTTGAGCGCGCTGACATCGGTCAGGCCCATCGCGACCTCGGAGATGTGGCCCTCGGTGTCGAAGATCGGGAAGGCGTCGCAGTTCAGCCAGATCGGTGCCTGCGAATCGCCATGCTGGATGGAGAACAGCAAGTTGCGCAGCGGCGCGCCGGTGCGCAGCACCTCCTCGCGCGGGAAGGCGCTGGAGGGCAGCAGCGAGCCGTCCGGAAGGTGGCAACGCAGCACGCGGTCCATGCGTTCGGCGCTGACGATCTGATCCGTGGTCACGCCCAGCTGGGCACAGGCCGTCTGGTTGGCGAAGATCAGCTCGCCGTCGGGCTTGCGCACGATCACACCGACCGGAATGTTGCCCATCAGGTGGCGAAAGCGCTGCTCAGCAGCGTGCCGCGCGGCCTCGGCCGTCTTGCGGCGGGTCACGTCCAGGTGGGTGCCGGCCAGGCTCAGGGCCACGCCGGCTTCGTCCCGCCCCACGACGCGGGCGCGGCTGTGAATCCAGACCCAGCTGCCGTCCTTGTGGCGCATGCGGAATTCCTGGTCGAACTGTTCCCGCTCGCCCTGGATCACCCGCAGGCTGGCGGCCTCGCTCGGACCCACGTCATCGGGGTGCACCAGGCGGCGCCACAGGTCGACCCGCAGCTCGCCGAGCTCTGCGAGCTGGTAGCCCAGCATCTCGGCCCAGCGCTCGTTTAGCTCCAGCTGGTCGGTGCGCAGATCCCATTCCCAGGCGCCCGCGCCGGTGGCTTCCAGCACGTTGTGCAGGCGCTGCCGCTGCGTGCCCAGCGCCTGCTGCTCGCGCTTCAACGCGCGCTCCTTGGCCACCGCCGCTGACACGTCGGTGATCTCGACCAGCGTCCTGCGCTCGCCCTTGGTGCCCAGTGGTGCCACCCGGATCAGCTGCTGCAGGCGCTCGCCGCGTGCGGCCGCCGCGGCGTCGGCGAACAGCGGCAGCGAGGTCGGGTTCAGCGAACTGGACAGCATGGCAGCCATGCCCTGGCTGCGGGCGGCCTGCACGGCCGCCGGCAGGCGCCCGGCCAGCATTGCCGGGAAGGCTTCGGCCAGGGTCTGGCCGATCAGCTCGGACGCGCTCCGCTGCGCGCGCTGGCACAGCCACAGGTTGAGCGCTTCGATGCGGTCCTCGCCGTCCAGCAGCAGCAGCCCGAGTTGCAGGCGGTCAGCCAGGCCGGCCGGCCAGGCTGCGCGCGTCGTGTCCGGCATCAGGACAGCCCTTGCAGGAATTCAGCCAGCCGCAGCCGCAGCCCGTGCGTCGAGCTCAAGTCGAGCAGGAAGGCCAGATAGCCGTGGATGCAACGCGAGCTCAGTTCGAAGTCGATCTGCAGCACCAGCACCGAGCTGTCGTGACCCTCGGCCTGGGCCTGCGCGCCGAAGAGGCGGTCGCTCGACACCACGTCCACGGCGGGCAGGGAGCCGTCGAACTCCAGGCTCAGCATCTCGCCCAGCCTGGCCACGACCGCGTTCAGGATCACATTGCCGATCTCGGCCATGGCCTCCTGCTCCATCTCGGTCAGGTGCTCCAGGCCCATCTCGTCGCCCACCATCATGCGCACCAGCTCCAGGCTGTTGCGCTCCGGGAACATCAGGATGGCTTCGGTGCTGACCTCGCCGCTGTAGGTCTGGCGCACGGCACACAGCGGCTGCGCCGGGCCGCCGGTGATGTGGCCGCCGGCGTCGGCCGGCGAGCAGAAATGGATGCGTGGTACCGACAGCAGCACCGACTCGCGCACCATCTGGCTCAGCACGTCCGCCGCCGCCCCCACGCCGACATTGAAGATCTCGACCAGCGCGTCGCGCTCGATGTCGGTCATGCTGTCCATGTGGCGGCCTCAGGCCAGGAAGATCTGGTTCACCTGCTCCAGCGAGCCATCGGTGACGGGCTTGCTGACGAACTGCACATGCAACTGCCGCGCGAGTTCGCGGCTGCTCTCCTGGATGTTGGCGGTCAGCATGCAGATCCGCGTGCGGTCGTTCAGCGCCAGGATCTTCTCGGCCGCCTCGAAGCCGCTGATGCCCGGCATGTTGACGTCGAGGGTGACGAAATCCGGCCGCTCGGCGCTGACCTGCGCGATCGCCTCGTCGCCGTTCTGCGCTTCGAGAAGCGTCCAGCCCGGCTGGCGTTTGGCGAAGAACGTCCGGATCATCATGCGCGAGACCCGGCTGTCGTCGACGATCAGGAGCTTGCGAACGGGCGTGGCGGCATCGGACATGGAAAGGCGCTTTCTGACGACGGTAAGCAGGGAAATTTCACTATAGCAACCCCTCGGCGATCAGATCTGATGGTTGACTGTCCCGGTCAGCGCCGCGCTCGCGGTGAGCCCAGCGATAGAGCAGGGGCAGCACCAGCAGGGTCAGCGCCGTCGACGACAGGATGCCGCCGATGACGACGGTGGCCAGTGGTCGTTGCACCTCGGCGCCCGTGCCCGTCGCGATGGCCATGGGCACGAAGCCGAGGGACGCGACCAGGGCCGTCATCAGCACCGGCCGCAGTCGGGTCAGCGCGCCTTCCCAGAGGGCGTCATCCAAGCTCTTGCCTTCCTCGCGCAGGCCGCGGATGAAGGACAGCATGACCAGGCCGTTGAGCACCGCGACGCCGGACAGCGCAATGAAGCCGACCGCCGCCGAGATCGACAGCGGGATGCCCCGCAGCCACAGGGCCAGCACGCCGCCGGTGAGCGCAAAGGGGATGCCCGTGAACACCAGCAGCCCGTCCCTGACATTGCCGAACATGGTGAAGAGCAGCGCGAACACCAGGCCCAGCGCCAGCGGCACGACGAGCTGCAGGCGCTGTGATGCCGACTGCAATTGCTCGAAGCTGCCGCCCCAGGCCGTCCAGTAGCCCGTCGGGATCGGTACGCTGGCAATCGCCACCTGCGCATCGGCCACGAAGGAGCCGAGGTCGCGGCCGGTCACATTGGCACTCACCACCACGCGGCGCTTGCCGTTCTCGCGCGAGACCTGGTTCGGACCCGGCGCGACGTCAAACGTCGCCAGCTCGCCCAGCGGGATGTACGCCGCTCGACCTTCGCCGCCGCTCTTCGGCAAAGGGATGGGCAGGCGCTTGAGGGCCTCGACGTCCTGGCGCACCTCGTCGGGCAGGCGCACGAGGATGTCGAAGCGCCGGTCGCCCTGGAAGAAGGTGCCGGCCTCACGACCGCCGACGGCCGTTGCCACCGCCTCCTGCACTTCGGTCATGTTCAGGCCGTAGCGCGCGGCCTTGGCCCGGTCGATGTTGACCGACAGCATGGACAGGCCCGTCGTCTGCTCGACCTTGACCTCGGTGGCGCCCGCCACCTTCTGCAGCGTCGCGGCCATCTTGTTGGCCGTCTCATTGAGCACATCGTTGTCGTCGCCGAAGACCTTGACGGCCACGTCCGAGCGCACGCCGCTGATCAGCTCGTTGAAGCGCAGCTGGATGGGCTGGGAGAACTCGTAGTTGCTGCCCGGCAGCTTGGCGGCTTCCTCGCGGATGGCCGCCAGAAGCTGGTCGCGCGTCTTGCGCGGCTCGGGCCACTGGTCCATCGGTTTGAGCATGATGTAGCCGTCGCTGATATTGGGCGGCATCGGGTCGGCCGCGATCTCGTCCGTGCCGGTGCGGGCGAAGATGCGCTCGATCTCGGGAAACTTGCTCTTCAGCGCTGCCTCGAGCTGCTTCTGCATCGCCACCGACTGCGTCAGGCTGGTGCCGGGAATGCGCAGGGCCTGGATGGCGAAGTCGCCCTCGTTGAGCTTGGGCACGAATTCGCTGCCCAGCCTGGTCGCCACGACGACGGACAGGGCCACCATGACGGCCGCGAAGGTCATCACGACGGGCGCGTTGCCCAGCGTCGCCTTCAGCGCCCGCTCGTAGACGCGCCTGGCCCAGGCCATCAGGCGGTTTTCCTTCTCCGTCACGCGCTCGCCGATGAAGAGGGCCACGGCGGCGGGGACGAAGGTCACCGACAGCAGCATGGCGCCCAGCAGGGCCAGCAGCACCGTGTAGGCCATGGGATGGAACATCTTGCCCTCCACGCCGGTGAGGGCCAGCATGGGCAGATAGACCACCATGATGATGAGCTGGCCGAACAGCAGCGGCCGGCGCGCCTCCTTGGCGGCTGCGAACACCTCTTGGAAGCGCTCGGCGCGCGTCAGCGCTCGGCCGTGCAGGGCCTGAAGATGGGCGAGGCGCCTCACCGCGTTCTCGATGATGACCACGGCCCCGTCGACGATGATGCCGAAGTCCAGCGCGCCCAGGCTCATCAGGTTGGCACTGATGCCATAACGGACCATGCCCGTGAAGGTGAACAGCATGGACAGCGGGATGACCAGGGCCGTGATCAGCGCCGCGCGGACGTTGCCTAGGAAGGCGAACAGCACGGCGATGACGAGCAGGGCGCCTTCGACCAGGTTCTTCTGCACGGTGCGGATGGCTCTGTCGACCAGCGTCGTGCGGTCGTAGACGGTGACGGCCTTGACGCCGGCGGGCAGCGTCTTGTTGATGGCCTCCATCTGCCGGTCGACGGCGCGCGAGACGGCGCGGCTGTTCTCGCCCGTCAGCATGAAGACCGTTCCCAGCACGACCTCCTCACCGTTTTCGGTGGCGGCCCCGGTGCGCAGCTCGCGACCCAGCTCCACGGTCGCCACGTCGCGAACGCGGATGGGCTGGCCTTGGGCCGTGCCGATGATGACGTCGGCGATGTCCTCGACGGACCGGAGCTGGCCCGGCGCACGCACCAGGTATTGCTCGCCGCGCCTCTCGATGTAGCCGGCGCCGAGGTTGGCGTTGTTCTTCTCCAGCGCGTTGACGACGTCGGCCAGGCTCAGCCCGAAGGCGCCGAGGCGTTCGAGGTTGGGCGCCACGACGTACTGCTTGGCAAAGCCGCCGATGGCGTTGATCTCGGTGACGCCGGGCACATGGCGCAGCTGCGGCTTGACGACCCAGTCCTGGATCTCGCGCAGGTCGGTGGGCGTGTAGGCCGTGCCGTCGGCCTTCTTCGCGTCCTTCGCGGCTTCGACGGTCCACAGATAGATCTCGCCGAGGCCGGTGGAGATGGGGCCCATGCTCGGCATCACGCCGGCCGGCAGTCGCTCGCGCGCCTCCTGCAGGCGCTGGTTGACGAGCTGGCGCGCGAAATGGATGTCGGTGCCCTCCCTGAAGATGACGGTGACCTGGGACAGGCCATAGCGCGACAGCGAGCGCGTCTGCTCCAGCCCCGGCAGGCCGGCCATGACGGTCTCGATGGGGTAGGTGACGCGCTGCTCCGTCTCCAGCGGCGAATAGCCGGGAGCCGCGCTGTTGACGACGACCTGGACATTGGAGATGTCGACGACGGCGTCGATGGGCAGCCTGGTGTAGCTGTAGGCGCCAAGGCCGGCCATGGCCAGCACGGCCAGCATGACCCCCCAGCGCTGGGCGATGCAGAAGCGGATGAGACGTTCAAACATGCTTCCCCCCTTCTCAATGCTCGTGACCGGCGCTGGCCTTGCCGAGCTCGGACTTGAGGACGAAGCTGTTTTTCACCGCGACCTGATCGCCGGCGTGAAGCCCGCTCAGCACCTCGACCACATGGCCGTCTGAACGTCCGACCTTGACCGGCGTTGCCTCGAAGCCGCCGGGGACGGCCCTGAAGACCATGGCCTGGTGCAGGGCCTCGGCGGGAACGGTCAGCGGCAGCTCCTGGTTCTCGCCGAACACCGAGACGGTGACGAAGAGGCCGGGGCGCCAGGCGCCATCCGGGTTGGTCAAAGTCACCCGCGCGCGGGCGCTGCGGGTCTGTTCGCCCAGCAGCGCGCCGACGTAGGAGATGCGACCCGCCACCTTGCTCTCGAAGGCCGTCGACGAGACCGAGACGCGCTGGCCGACGCGGACCGTGGCGAGGTCCTTGGGCGCGACGTTGAACTCGGCCCAGACCGTGCGCAGATCGGAAACGGTGAAGATGCTGGCGTCTTCCTTGACCGCTTCGCCCAGGGCCAGGTGCTTCTCCACCACCGTGCCGTCGAAGGGCGCGCGCAGCTCGAAGCGGCTGAGGCTGGCCGAAGAGCCGGTCGCGCCGACGGCGGCGAGCTTCTGGGTGGCGTTGCGCACGGCGATGTCGGCCTCGCGCAGCGCCGATTGGGCCCGCAGATAGTCCTGCTCGGCGGAAATCCTGTCCTGCCAGAGTTTTCTCTCGCGCTCGTAGGTGATGCGGGCGGCATCGCGGCGCTCCTGGGCGGTCAGCAGCTCGCTGCGCTGCTCGGACAGGGCTTGGCTGGCGATGACGGCCAGCAGCTGGCCCTTGCGCACGGTCTCGCCGAGATTGGCGACGACCTGTTCGGCCACGCCGGCCAGGCGCGGCACGACGTGGGCGGTGCGGTCCTCGTTGAAGCGGATCTCGCCGCTGAATTCGGTCGCGGTCTGCAGTGGGGCAGGCCCTGCGACCTGCACGGCGATGCCGGCCTTGGCGATCTGCTCGGCATTGAGCTTGACGAGGCCTTCGTCGTGTTCAGCCATGGGCTTGTTGGCTTCATGGTCGTGGCCGTCTCCGGCTGCGTGCCGGCCACTCAGCAGCAGTCCGCCGCCGGCCAGCAGGCCGACGAGGACGATGACGGCCATCGCGACGCGCTGTTTCTTCGTGATTTCCATGGGCTTGTTCCTTAGCGACCGAGCAAGCGGTCGATGGCCGTGGCGGCCTGGTGAGCGTTGTTGAGCGCGCTCAGATAGCGCGCTCGTGCTTGCAGCAGGGCACGCTGCGCGTCGATGACGTCGAGGAAGCCGAACTTGCCGGCCTCGAAACCCTGGCGGGAAGAGTCATAGGCCTGTTGAGCCGCGGGCAGCACGGTCGACTGCAGGGTCTGCAGCGAGGTGCGGGCGATGGAGAGTCGGATGGCCGCCGTTTGCAGCTCGTCCCGGACGCGCAGGCGTGCCGCCTGATACTCGTCTTCCGCCTTGTCGGCTCGCTTGCTGGCTTCGTGCACAGCGCCCTGGTTGCGGTCGAACAGGGGCAGCGGGATGGACAGGCCGACGATGGCCTGGGTGCGGCCCCTCTCGTTGTCACGCTTGGCGCCGACGCTCAGCGTCACATCGGGCACCGCTTTGCTGCGCTCGACGTCCACCAGGGCCTTGCGCCGGTCGACCTCGGTGCGTGCTGCCAGCAGGGCCGGCGCCTCCTCCAGCCGGCCCATCAGCTCGTCCAGGGGCGCTCGCTCGGGGATGGCGTTGACGTCTCCCGCCACGCTGTCGAAGCGAGGCTGGGTGTCGCCCCACAACGCCGCCAGCGCATGGCGGGCCGTCGTCAACTCGGCTTGCGCTTCGACAGCTTCCAGCCGCGCATTGGCCTGGTCGACCTGGGCGCGCGTGGCGTCCACCGGCGAAACCTGGCCGGCAGCGACCCGCTTGGACACAGCCTGAGCGCCGCTCGTGGCGAGTTCGGCCGAGTCGGCCGCCAGCTTGGTGCGTTCCTGCGCGGCAAGCACCGCGAACCAGGCAGCGATGGCCGACGAGCGCACCTGGGCCTGGGCATGGGCCAGCTCGACCTGGGCGAGGTCGCGCGAGCGCTGGGCGGCGTTGACGCGCGCGGCGCGCTTGCCACCGAGCTCGAGCGGGATGTTCAGCGTGGTGGTCGTGGTGCGCGTCGCGCTGCGCGTGTCCTCGACGCCCGCGGCCAACTCGGGGTTGCGCCGGGCGCCGGCCTGCCGGACGGTGCCGTCCTGGGCTTCCAGTTCGCGCCGCGCGGCCGACACCACGAAGCTTCGTGATGTCGCCAGGTCCAGCGCCTGGTCAAGGGTGAGGTCCGCGGCCTGCTGGGCGTGGACGGAAAGAAATGGGCAGAGCCATGCGGCCGCCAGGCCGAGCGGCCGAAGAAGATGTCTTCGCATCGAATCTCATCAGGTTGAAACCAGGGATTCGGCGAGACGGGCTGGGGTGGGAGCTCCTCCTGTCGTCTCGCCGGCTAGGCGAGACGCAGCCACTGAGGGCGGTCGGGCGCCCGGGCGGGCGCGGACGCCTGGGCGTCGGAGGTGGGCAGGTCAGGGCGGTCGCCCAGGGCCAGGCCTTGCAGGCCGGGCGCGACCGCGGGGGGCATGACCGAGCAGGTGGCATGACAGGCCGAGCAGTCGCTGTCGACGGCGAGCTTGGCGGTGGCGGGCTTCTTGGCCGCCTCGTCCGCCTGGTGCTCGTGGGCGTGGTGGCCGACATGCTGGGACGTCTGCGCGCCGGTCTCGTGCCCGCAGTAGGCCGCGGCCACGCCCCAGGCGAACTGGAGCGGCAGCAGCAAGGCGAGCAGCAGGGCGACGAGCCGTGTCATGGAGGAATTATGTCTGGGGCCCTGCGACGGTCGGGGCATGCCCGGCATTTGAAACCCTGGAGCCGGTCCAGGGTCAAGCCCCGTGCTTCAGTTCTTGCCGCCGTCCAGCAGCGCGTCGCGCAGATTGCTGTCGGCCGGCGACTCGCCGAACCAGATCTTCAGCACCATGACGAAGAACTCGTCGTCGCCGATGGGCTCGCCCTGGGGCTGGCCCTGGATGTAGAACTGGGTGCCCTTGCCAGGCACGAAGTCCATCGTGAAGGTGTCGCCGGGCATCAGCTTGGCCTTGCCGGAGAAGACCTCGATGAGCCGGGTCGTGGCCAGCGTGTGGCGGGTCATCTGCTGGCTGGGCGTGTTGTCGCTGATGCCGCGCAGGAAGAGGCGGCCCAGGTCGGTGCCGGGCAGTTCGCGCAGGGCCGTGAACTGCAGACGCTTGGGGCCGGGCAGGGCCAGCAGCTCGGCGGCGCTGCCGACATGCCGGGTCGTGTACATGCCCATGTCATAGGCCTTGAACACCAGACGCACGCGGGTGCCCTTGCCGTTGAGCAGCAGGGTGCTGCCGCCCAGCTGGGTCGTCGTTTCGAACTTGGTGGCCGTGGTGGCCGCCGAGGCCTGCAGGCACAGGGCCGTGCCGGCGATCAGGGTGGCGAGGCGCACGCGCGCGGCGAGCGTCTGGGGCTGGGTCATGGGGTCTCCGAGGTGGCTCTTCTCGTCGCAGCTTGGCTGCGGCGCCGCGATTCTGCGGGTGGAACCGCATGTATCCGGCTTGCCGGATACCCTCGAATCAGGCGTGAATCCTTACCACGCGAGCGGGGCGACCGACGGCTTCGCGGGCTCGCAGCTGGCCGCAGCCGCCGTCGACATCCTGGCCGGCGGAGTCACGCAGCTTGGTCAGCACGCCGCGGCTGCTCAGCTCGGCCGCGATGGCCTTGGCGCGTTCCCAGCTCGGCCGCGTGAAGGGCAGGCCGGGGGCGCTGTTGAAGGGGATCATGTTCAGCAGGCCATAGCGGCCCTTGAGCAGGCGCACGATGCCGTCCAGTTCCTCGGCGCCATCGTTGACGCCCTCCAGCAGCGTCCATTGGTACTGGATGGGGTAGCCGCTGGACCGGCCATAGGCGTCGGCGGCCTCGACCAGATCCTCGGGCGAAAGACGTGGCGCACGCGGCAGCAGCTCGGCACGCTTGGCAGCATCCGTCGTGTGCAGGGACAGGGCCAGGGCCGGCTTCACCTCCGCGGTGTTCAGCGCTTCGAAGGCGCGCTCGTCGCCGACGGTGGAGAACACCAGCTGCTTGTGGGCGAAGCCGCCCTCGCGGCCCAACAGGGTGATGGCGTCCAGCACATTGGCGAGGTTGTGCGAGGGCTCGCCCATGCCCATGAAGACGACCTTGCGCAGCCTGGGCTGCTTCTTCCGCGCGATGACGACCTGGGCCACGATCTCGGCGCTGCCGACCTGGCGGATCAGGCCTTCGGTGCCCGTCATGCAGAACCGGCAGCCCACCGCGCAGCCGACCTGGCTGGACACGCAGACGCCTTCGCGCGGCAGCAGCACGGTCTCGACCGTCTGGCCGTCGTTCAGCCCCAGCAGCAGCCGGGCCGACTGGCCGTCGCTGCCGGCGTGCTCGCTGCGCAGCGTAACCAGCCCCTCCAGCTCAGCCATCAGCCCGGGCAGGGCCTCGTAGACGGCCTTGGGCAGCCAGCCTTGCAGCGGCCGCTTGCCACCCTCGATGGGCAGGGCCTGCACCCAATGGCGCAGCACGCGGCTTTCGTGGGCGGGGTTGGCGCCGAGGGCGCGCAGGCGCTGGCGGAGATCGGCAATCAGCATGGGAACGCAGGTGACAGAAGCGCCCCGATTGTCGGCGCTATGCTGGCTCGACCCTTTTTGTGAGGAGACACCATGGCCAAGCCCGAGCACATCAGCGCCGATGAATGGGCCGTCCGCTGCGATCTCGCCGCCCTCTACCGGCTGGCCGCCCTGCAGGGCTGGGACGACCTGATCTTCACCCACATCTCGGCCCGCGTGCCGGGGCCGGAGCATCACTTCCTCATCAACCCCTACGGGATGATGTTCGAGGAGATCAGCGCCAGCAGCCTCGTCAAGGTGGACCCCGCCGGCGAGAAGGTCGTGCCCAGCGACTACAACGTCAACCCGGCCGGCTTCATCATCCACAGCGCCGTGCACGAGGCGCGCGACGATGCCCTCTTCGTCATGCATCTGCACACGGTGGCCGGCGTCGCCGTCAGCACCCAGCGCGAAGGCCTGTTGCCCATCTCCCAGCACAGCCTCTTCCCGTTGGCGAGCCTGAGCTATCACGACTACGAAGGCGTGGCGCTCAACCCCGACGAGAAGTCCCGCCTGGTGCGCGACCTTGGCAGGACCTCGCTGATGATGCTGCGCAACCATGGCCTGCTGACCCTGGGCCACAGCGCCGCCGACACCTTCCTCAAAATGTTCATGCTGCAGCGCGCCTGCGAGATCCAGATCGCGGCCCAGGCCGGCGGTGGCGAGCTGATCCGCATTCCGCAGCAGATCCTGGCCGGCATCCGCGCCCAGAGCGACAAGGTCATGCGTGGCTCGGGTGCCGAGCTGGCCTGGCCCGGCCTGCTGCGCCGCCTGGCACGCCAGAACCCCGGGCACGACGCGTGACGCCCGACATCGAGACCTGGCGGGAGCAGGGGCGCTACTTCCAGTTCAAGGGCCAGCGCGTCTTCCTGCGCACCGACGGTCCGGCCCGCGCGCCGGCCCTGCTGCTCATCCACGGCTTCCCGACCGCGAGCTGGGACTGGTGCAAGCTCTGGCCCGACCTGGCCCAGACGCATCGCCTCGTCGCCGCCGACATGCTGGGCCTGGGCTTCTCGGCCAAGCCGCGTGGGCATCGCTACACGGTGGCGGAGCAGGCCGATCTGTTTCTTGCGGCCCTGGCCGAGGCCGGCGTCGGCGAGTGCGCCATCCTGGCCCATGACCTTGGCGACACCGTCGCCCAGGAGCTGATCGCCCGTGCCATGGCTGGTCGCCTGCCGGTCAAGCTGCGCAGCGTCATCCTGCTCAATGGGGGGCTCTTCCCGGAGACGCACCGGCCGGTGCTGCTGCAAAAGCTGCTGCTGTCGCCGCTGGGCCCGCTGATCGCCCGCCTGTCCAGTCGCGCCAAACTGGGTGCGAATCTGACGGCGATTGCCGGCGACGTGAAGCCGACGGCCGCCGAGCTGGACGCCATGTGGCAATTGATGAGCCGCGACGATGGGCGCCTGGCGCTGCCCGGGCTCATCCGCTACATGGTCGAGCGCCGCGAGAACCGCGAGCGCTGGGTCGGCGCCCTGCAGCGCTGCCCCGTGCCGCTGACCGTCATCAACGGCAGTGCCGATCCCATCTCGGGCGCCCACATGATCGCAAGGCTGCGCGAGCTTCAAATCCCGGCCAGCATTGTCGAGCTGCCGCGCGTGGGCCACTACCCGCAGGTCGAAGCGCCGCAGGCGGTGCTGGCCGCGGTGCAGCATGCGCTGGCGACAATGCCGGCATGATTCTTCGCGAGCGGCCCTCGGGCCTGAAGCTCTTCTTCGTGCTGCGTGGCTCCATCCTGGCGCGCATCCGCGGCACCCTGCTGGCCAATGTGCTGCTGGCCATCGTCGTGACGGCCACCCATCGCGCCTTGGTCGACCACCGCGCCGTCCTCGTCTCCACCATCCCTTTCACGCTGATGGGCCTGCCCCTGGCCATCTTCCTGGGCTTTCGCAACGGCGCCTGCTATGACCGCTACTGGGAGGCGCGCAAGCTCTGGGGCGAATTGCTGCTGCGCTCGCGCAATCTGGCGCGCCAGGTGCTGCACCTCGTCGATTGGCCCGCGCCGCTGGCCGACTCGCGCGACCTGGGCGATGCGCGCGTGCGCCTGCTGCTGCGCGCCGTGGCCTTCAGCGTCACCTTGAAAGGCCTGCTGCGCGACCAACCCGATGACGGGCTGGATGGCCTGCTGCTTCCGGCCGAACGCCAGGCCCTGGGCAGCGCACGCAATCGGCCCGCCGCCCTGATGATGAGCCAGGGCGCCGACCTGGCCCGGTGCCGCCGCGACGGCCTGCTCGACAGCCAGCGCGCCGTGCAGATCGATTCGACGCTGTCTGCCATGACGGCCGCTGCAGCCAGCTGCGAGCGCATCAAGAACACGCCGCTGCCTTTCTCCTACACCTTGCTGCTGCACCGCACGGCCTATCTCTACTGCTTCCTGCTGCCCTTCGGCCTCGTCGACACGCTGGGGCTGGTGACGCCCTTGGTCGTCGCCATCGTGGCCTACACCTTCTTCGGCCTGGACGCCCTGGGCGACGAGATCGAGGAGCCCTTCGGTACCGAGGCCAACGACCTGCCGCTGGACGCCATCTGCCGAGGCATCGAGATCGACCTGCGCCAGGCCCTGGGCGACGCCAACCTGCCGCCGGCCCTGGAGCCGGTCGACTACCTGTTGCTCTAATCCGCGGATGACTGTCTCCTCCCCACGCTGCTTCGCCCTGGTGCCCGCCGCCGGTATCGGCGAGCGTTCCGGTGCCGGCATGCCGAAGCAATATGTCGAGATCGCCGGCCAGCCCATGCTGGCCCACACCCTGGCGGCGCTGGCCGCCGTGCCGCGCATCGTGCAGACGCTGGTCGTGCTGTCGCCCGCGGACGACCGCTTCGAAGCCGCCTTGCCGCGCCATGCCGGTTGGATCGCCCGCGTCGGTGGCGCCAGCCGCGCCGAGAGCGTGCTGGGCGGTCTGGCCGAATTGCGCCGCCGTGGCGCCAGCGACGACGATTGGGTGCTGGTGCATGACGCCGCCCGCTGCCTGCTGCAGCCGGCCTGGGTTGACGCCCTGATCGATGCCTGCCTGCCCGACACCGTCGGTGGCCTGCTGGCCCAGCCTATTGCCGACACCTTGAAGGCCGGTGACGCTGCAGGCCGCGTCACCGCCACCATCGACCGCCGCGACAAATGGGCCGCGCAGACGCCGCAGATGTTCCGCCTCGGGCTGGTCGAGAAAGCGTTGACCGCCATGGGTGCCGCGGCCACGGACGAAGCCAGCGCCGTGGAAGCCCTCGGCCTTGCGCCCCGGCTGGTGCGGGCCTCGATGGCCAACTTCAAGGTGACCTGGCCCGAGGATTTCGAGCTGGCCGAGCGCTGGCTGAGGGTCTGTTAGCGCTACGGCAATGGGTCCATTGCCCAGCGCTAACAGACCCTAAAGCCTGAGCTCGAGGTCCTCGCCGCTGAGGAAGTCGCCGTTGGCCGGCACGTCCAGGACCCGCTCCAGCGCCCCCTTGAGCTTGAGCTTGGCGGCCTGTTCGGGCGCGATGCGCAGGCGCAGCGCGCCCGGCGTGACCTGGTGGAAGAGGTAGTAGCCGTCGGCGGAACTCGTCGTCGTCGCGACCACCTCGCCCTTGGCATTGACCAGCTCGACCTGCGCATCGCCGATGCCGCGCTTCCTGCCCTTGGCCTCGACGAGGTAGATGGTGCCCTCGACCTCGGAGGTGACGATGACGGGGAACTCGAGCTGTTCCACGCGGCCCGGGCGCGGCAATACGCGCACGCCGGGTGTCAGCGGTTTCCACTGGGGGTCTTCCAGCGTGGCGGGGTCCAGCGCGATGTCGGCATAGCGGCCCGGGGCCAGGCGGTTCAGCAAGGCCAGGCCCCCGGCATCGGTCAGGCGTGGGTGGCGGCCGCCGCCGTTGAGGATGAAGCCGGCATTGGGCACGAACTCCTCGCCGGGGTCGCGGATGCCGTTCATGTTGCGGTCGACGAAGGCGCGGGCCGACACGGCGCCGGTGCCGGCCAGGGGCTGGCCGTCGAACTGCCAGCGGCCGCTGCGCGGGTCGCGGTCCAGCGCGACGAAGAGCTGCAGGCCCAGGGCCAGCTCGCGCTGGCTGGAATAGCTCGCGCTCAGGGCCAGGCCGAAGCTGCCGAGGTTCTTGGCCAGGCCGGCCGACACCAGGGTCAGGCCCGAGTCCATGCTGCGCAGCAGGCCGGCGCTGAGCTGGTAGCCATCGGCCAGGTTGCGGTCGGCACTGATGGCCACGGCCTGCAGGCTGCTGCCGGGCTGCAGCCGGTAATTGAACTGGGCGTTCAGCCCGATGTCGGCGACGCGGCGGCTGATCTGCAGCGCGCCGTCGGTCGTCGTCTGGTCGCCGCTGTGCTGCCAGCGCAGGCTGTTGGACAGGGCCGTGCCCCACAGCATCAGCGAGGTGCGCAGGCCCAGCTGCAGGTCGTTGCCGCCGTAGTCCATGGTGTTGCGCAGGGCCGTGATGTCCAGCATCAGCCGCGGCAGGCTACCGAGCTTGACGCCGCCCTGCAGCTTCAGCTCGTCGCGCCGGCGCACGCTGAACTGGTCGTTGACGAAGCCGCCCTGGCGCTGGGTATGCAGGGCGTCCAGGGCGAAGCCGCCGAGGCGCGTCTTCAGGCCGACCTCGCCCAGGGCGCCGCCCTTCATGCCGGTCAGCTGGCCGCTGAGGATCATGGCGTCGAGATAGGCGAGCAGGCCGAGCTGGCCGTAGTCCAGCGATTCGGTCGCAACGCCGCCGACGATGCGCGGCCGGCGCACCAGGCCGAGCTTGCCGGTCAGCTTCTGCCCCAAGCCGATGTCGGCCTGGGCCACGCTGCGCACCGAGCCGTCGTCGGCGATCTGCGAGGCTAGGGTGTAGAAGACCTCGCCGGGTTTCACGCTGGCCTGGTCGAGCAGAAAGCTCTGCTTCTCGACGCGCAGCTGGCCCAGCGGGCCGTGGAAGACGAGGCGGAACTCGTTGGGGCCGAAGGACAGCGGCAGGTCGTCAAAGGCGTACTGGCCGTCGGCGCGCGAGGACTGGTAGCCCAGCAACTGGTCGTTGTAGTACAGGGTCACGTCCCAGCCCGGCGGCAGGTCGCCGCGCAGGCTGTGGCGGTCGAAGCTGTTGGGCTGGTCCAGCGGCCGGTTGCTGACGGCCACGCCATTGCCCTTGGCGCTGCCCTGCATGACGTTGCGCACGCTGGGCAGAGCCAGGTTGCCCAGGGCCACCGAGCGTGCCTTCATGGGGCCGAGCAGGCCGGCGTCGGGGTCGTTGCGGGCCAGGGTCACGCGCAGGTCGGGCGTGGCCTTGCCCTGGGTCTTCAGCACGTAGGCCGAGCCCTCCATGCCGAGCAGGTCGCTGGTCAGATAGGCCGTGTAGGCGCCCTTGTACTGGCGCGAGTGCTTGCCGAAGCGGGCATCGGCGCCCAGGGATTGGTCGATGGAAGGCACGCCGATGAGGCCCGGCGTGGACGGTGCGTAGGGGTAGTTGGGCCGCTCGGCGGCCTGCATGCCGGCCAGGTTGGCGGCCAGACGCTCGCGTTCCAGCCTTTCCTGCAGCGGCAGCTTCTCGCTCGGCACGACCTTGAGCTTGAGGGTGGACAGATCCAGCTGCAGGTCCAGGGGCAGCCAGCGCGTCAGCAGCTGGCGCGACACATAGATGTCGTCACCGACGACACCGGCCAGGCGCGGTTCGAAGTTGAGTTCGCGGCCCCCCACGCTGACCAGGGCTTCGGGCAGGTTGAGGGCGAAGGCGCGGTCGCGCGGCAGGCGGCCCTCGGCACTGCCGCGGTCGGGGCGCACCTGGATGGACAGGGTCAGCAGGCGCGACAGCTCGCCCAGCGGCAGCAGGGTCTGGGTGCCGTCCTGGTAGGCGGAGAAGCTGTCCGAGATGACCTGGCCGTCCAGCATCACCTCGAGCACGAGCAGGTTGTTCTCGTCGATGCGGGCCGGCCCGCGCGGCGGCGACGGCGGCGCTGCCTTGGTGGCGACGGCATCGCGCGCGCGCAGGCGCAGCTGCCAGTGCGGCAGGTCGACGGCCAGCTCGAGGTTGAGCCAGCGGGCCAGCAGCTGGGTCGACACATAGATATCGCTGCCGATGGCCTGGGCCAGGCGGGGCTCGAAGCTCAGGCGGCGCTCGCCGATGCGCATGCTGGACTCGACGAGGTCCAGGCAGAAGGGCTCGCCCGAGCCGGGCAGGGTGCCGGCGGCGCGACCGGTGGCGGACTGCACGCGCACGTCCAGGCCGAGCATGCGCGACACGGCGGACAGCGGCAGCAGCACCTGGTAGTCGGTCTGGAAGACGTCCACCGGCTCGGCCAGCTTGCGGCCGTCGACCTGGACTTCCAGCTGGCGCAGCGGCGTGGGCGCGTCGTCCGGCCCGGCCGTGGCGAGCCGTGGCCATGCGGCCAGGGCTGCGAGGGCGAGGTGGAGGAGGGCGCGGCGGGCCATGGCGCGCGGGCGCCGGCCCGTCAGGGGAGGACGAGGGCGGTCTCGGCCAGCAGCTTGCCGCCGGACTCGGGCCGCTCGCGGAAGGCCAGCTTCAGGGTGCCGGCGGGCAGGGCGTTGCCGGAGGGCAGCTGCAGCGGCAACTGCACGCGCCGGCTGGCATTGGGCACATAGACGGCGACACCGCCGGCGCGCGCGACCTCGAAGGTCACGCCGGCCGTGGTCGTGAAGGTGGCGAGCAGGTCGCCATAGACCGAGCGGTTGCCGTCGCGCTTCATCTGGAAGGACAGCAGGCCGGGGCCGCCTGCGGCCGGCGGCTGCACGGCGAGGTCGGACAGGTCGAGCCTCGCGGAGGTGTCGCCCTGGCGCACGATGACGGGGATGGAGGCGCCGACCAGGGCCTGGATGCTGACGCCGACGTCCTGTACGCCGCGCTTGGCGACGTCCTCGACGCTGCTGGCGCCGCTGGCTTCGGCGACGCGGTCGAACTGCAGATGGGAGCGGTACTCACCCGCGGCGAGGTCCTCGGGCTTGCGCAGCAGGATGCGCACGGTCTGCGAGCCGCCGGGCGGGATGGTGACCTGGCGCGGCGAGTAGCGCAGCATGGCATCGGCGAACTGCTCGCCCGGGCCGGGCTGCTCGATGGCGATGAACTCGCCGTTCGGGCCCATGCGGCGGTTGACGAGGTTGATGCGGTAGGTCTCGGGCGTCTTGCCCTGGTTCATCAGCTCGACCTGGGCGGCGCGCTGCTGCTTGTCGAAGACGATGCGGGTCGGGAACAGCATCAGGTCCGCGAAGGCGGCGCGCGACAGCAGCAGCCCGAGGGCCGCCAGCAGGAAAAGCTTGGGTGTTGCACGCATGCCGGCATGGTCGCCAGGACTTGAGGGCCGCAAAGCCCGCAAAAGCACCGCAATCGCGGGGCAATTCGCTACTGGTAGTTGACCGTGACCTGGAAGGCGCCGCTGTAGGCGCCCGTGCCCTGCAGGTTGCCGACGCTGAGCGTGGCACCGACATTGATGGTCTGGGTGCCGCCGCCGGACAGCACGCCCGTCGCCGACGGGCTGCTGGTGAAGCTGTTCAAGGCCATGCTGCCGCTGCCGCCATCCGTCAGGAAGGTACTGCCGTCGATGGGCAGGGAGATGACGAACACGGCGTTCGGCGTGCCGCTGATGGTGAACTGCGCGGCGCTGGCCGTGCCGGCCTGGTTGACGAGGATGACGCTGCCCGTCTTGATGCGCCCACCGCCGGGTGCGACGGTGATGCTGCCGCCGCTGCCGGCCGTGAAGGCGCCGAAGGACAGGGCGCCGTTGTTGACCAGCGTCTGCGCCTGCGCGGCCGCGCAGGCCAGCAACAGGGCCCAGGGCAGGCAGCGCTTCATGTCAATTGAAGGCGATGGTGATGACCAGGGGCGGCTCGTCGTCGCCATCACTGCCTGCCGCACCGAAGGAGATGGCCGCCGCCGGTCCACTTGGCAGCAGGGCCGAGCCGGCGGCGGCGACGATCTCCATGCCGAAGGCCTGGCGCGACTCCACGGCGGCCGTGATCCACTGCGGCAGGGCGCGCAGCGCGGCAGGCGTGGTCGGGCTGACGATGCGGGGCACCAGGGCACCGGTGGCGGGGCCGGCGGGCGCGTCCTGGGCCCGCAGCAGGTCCTGCACATTGATGGGCACGCCCAGCCAGGCTGTGACCGTGACCGGCACGACGACGGTGGCGCTGGCCTGGGCCGAGGCCGTCGCCGCGAGGGCGGGGGCCAGGGGCGTGAAGGCGCACAGCAGGCCAGCGGCCGCGCACAGGGCGCAGGAGGCGCGCGTCATGGCTGCGAGGATGACAGCCGCCTTCAGTTGTAGGCGACGGTGACCTTGACGACGCCGGTGTAGCTGCCGGCTGCCTGGGCTGCACCGACGGTCAATTTGCCGCCCACGTAGATGTAGGCGGCGCCCGAGGCCAGGGTGCCGGTCGCGGCATCGGTGGTCGGGTCGGTCTTGCCGGTGGGTGAGGCGGTGGCGACGGCCTCGGTGATCCAGTCGACGGCCATGGTGTTCAGGCTGGCGTCGGTCAGCACGGTGTCGCTGCCGGTGTAGTCGATGGAGAAGGTGTTGTTGCCGGAGCCGGTCACGTCGAAGCGCGCCGCGTTGGCCGTGACGCCGGTGGGCAGGGCGGTCGTGCCGCTCTTGGTGCGGGTGCCGTCGGTGGCCACCGTCACGTCGCCGTTGCCGGCGACCACGTTGCCGAACACCAGGTCGGCCGACTTGGCCACCGCGATGGGCTGCAGCACGACGGCGGTCGCCGAGGCGGTCGCGTTGTCGGCGGCCTGCACCGCGCGCATGCCGGTACCTCCCAGCAGCACGAGGGTGCCCAGGGCCAGCAGGCCACGGACGTGGGCGGTCTTCTTCAACGACGCGGTCATCATGGTTCTTCTCCTGAATGCCCGATGGGGGCCAGCCTGCATGCTGCAGGGACTCTCGCCGGACTTATCGACCAAAGAAGCCGTGGCTTGAATGCCAATTCACCACGTCGGGCCGAGCAGCAGGTAGGCGGCGGTCTCGCCGCCACGCGTTGCGCCCAGGGCCAGGAAGAAGGGACCGAAGCGCGTGTCCACGCTGAGGAAGCCGCTGACGGCCTGCTTCCAGCCGCTGCTGGGGAGGTTGGACAGCTTGAGCCCGGAGCCCGCACCGATGGCCCCCGTCTCCAGCGAGAAGCCGATGCGCACCGCATGGCCCAGGCCCACCGGCATCTCGCCGATGCGCCGCGCCATGACGACGCGCAGCAGGGTCATGTTCTCTCCCACCAGCGACGCATCGGGCGTACCGGACAGGCGCAGATAGCCGCCCAGCGAGCGTGCCTGGCCGCGCTCCGCGTGGGCCGCCTCGCCATAGAGCTGGCCGGCCCATTCGCCCAGGCGGAAGGCCGACAGGCCGATCAGCGAGGCATTGATGACGCTGTCTTCGCCGCGCGGGTGCAGCCATTCGATGCGGGCCGTCGTCCACTGGCCGCGGCTGGGGAAGGCGAGGGAGTCCAGCGTGTCGGTGTGCAGTTCCAGGTATTGCTGGCTGTAGAGCTGGGAGCGTCGGCCGCCGCCGGGCGGCGCCGGCAGGATGACTTCGTCCGCGGCCCGCAGGCGGCCGACACCGAAGCGCAGGTCGCCCAGGCCGGCGATGCGGTGACCCAGTTCAAGCTGGGCGTTGGCCAGGCTGCTGGACAGGCGCAGCGCGCGCTGGCCCTGATTGAAGACGTCGTTGCTGCCGGCCTCGAAGCCGGCCTTGGCCGCGGCAAACCAGCTGGAGCCGGGGCCCAGCGGTTGATAGAACTCGGTGTTGAGGCCGCGGGTCGAGCCGATGCGGGCGACGGTGCGCAGCTCGGCCCCCCAGCGGTTGAGCCAGTTGGCGACATGCATGCCGACCAGGGAGTAGCGATTGGCGTCGGCGAAGTTGCTGTAGAGCTCCAGGCCGAAGCGCACGCGGCTGGCGGCCCAGTCGGCCTCGGTGAGCTTGAACTCGACGAAGCGACGCCCGTCGCGGTCGTCGATCTCGGTCTCGATGCGCTCGAAATCACCTGTGCCGTCCAGGCGTTCGACGGCGCGCGTCAGCTCGGGGCGGCCGACGGCCTCGCCCGGCTGCAGGGCCAGCTCGGCACGCAGGGCCTCGACATTGACGCGCTGGGTGCCGCTGATCTTCAGCTCGGCCAGGGGCAGGGCGGACAGGGCGGACTCGGGCGTACCGAGGCGTTTGGCCTGCAGGGCGGCCTGGGCGGCGGGCGAGGCGAGGGCGGCCAGGCGCGAACCGGCGGCCAGGGCGGCGCGCCGGCCCGTGGCCATGGCCTCGTCGGCGCGGTAGAAGTCCATGAAGCCCATGCCGGGGAGGTCGGGGTCGATGACGATGTCCTGGGGCTGCAGCTCGCGCAGCGAGCGCTGCACGTTCTGCTCGGTCAGGATCTGCAGCATCTGGTTGGCCACCATGACGGCACTGGTGATCTCGCGGTCTTCCAGCAGCGGCGTGCCGACATTGACGGCGATGACGATGTCGGCGCCGAGCTGGCGGGCCAGGTCGATGGGCAGGTTGCGCACCAGGCCGCCGTCCACCAGCGGGCGGCCGTTGACGCGCAGCGGCGCGAACACGCCGGGCACGGCCATGGAGGCGCGCAGGGCCTCGAAGAGGGGCGTGTCGGCCTGGTCCAGCATGGCGCCGGACAGCAGGTCCGTTGCGACGGCGCGGAAGGGGATGGGCAGGCGGCGCAGCGGGTCGTCGGCGCGCGTGGCCGGGATCAGCGAGGACAGCGTCGCCTCCAGCTGGCCGTTGGCGGCGGCGCCGCCGGGCAGCAGGGCGCCACGCTGCGGCGTGTAGCCGAACTCGATGCGCGAGGGCAGGCGTTCGTCGTCCTCGCGGCGACGGATGGACAGGCGCTCGCGTGCCGGCCGGTCGGCCAGGATGGCGTTCCAGTTGGCGTTCTTCACCAGGGTTTCCAGCTCGTCGACGCTGCGCCCCGAGGCATAGGCCCCGCCGACGACGGCGCCCATGCTGGTGCCGACGATGAGGTCCACGGGAATCTGCATCTCTTCCAGCACGCGCAGCACGCCGATATGGGCCAGGCCGCGGGCACCGCCGCCGGACAGGACCAGGCCGATCTTGGGACGTTGTCCCGGAGGCGGTTCGGCGGCCAGCGCGGAGCCGGCGATCAGCAGCAAGACGAGGAACGGGAGGAGCAGGCGTTTCATGGCGGCCCGCACCATAGCAGCGTCAGCGCAGGCCGAACTCCGCCAGCTCGCCCTGGCGGCGCAGCTTCTGGATGGTCTGGTGCAGTTTCTCGACCGACGCCGAAGGCGTGGCGAGGTGGCAGGCCACGTAGGCGTCGACGCGGCGCAGCGTCAGCTGGGCCTTGACCGGCACGCCGCCCTCGGCGCGGATCACGGGCTCGGCGACCAGTTCGTTGGAGAACCAGAAATCGGCGCGGCGCGCCTGCAGCATGCGCAGGGCCGCCACCGAGTTGTTGGTTTCCTGGGCGGCAATGTTCTGCTCGCGCAGCCAGGTGGCCGCTGCGGATTCGCGCTGCACGACGACGCCGTGGCCGCGCAGGTCCAGCGGGCTCTGCAGGCTTGCGGTCTCGTCGGCGCGGGCGTAGATGACCAGGGCGCCGCTGGCCAGCGGGCCGGCCCAGAGGTAGCCCGCTTCGCGTTCCGGCGTGCGCGACAGGCCCACCAGGCAGGCGTTGGGCGTGGAGGCGGCGGTGGCCAGCGCGCGCGGGATGGGCAGGGCCTGGATGCTCAGCTGCAGCGCGCCCACCCGGCCCAGCTTGGCCAGCAACTCGGCGCCGGGTCCGCCGACCGTGCCGTCAGGGGCCACGTCGAAGAGGCCGGGGTTGGGAAAGACCAGCAATTGCAATTGCTGAGCCCGGGCCGAGCCACAGAGCAGCGCCAGCAGCACCGGCAACAGACGGACGCCGAATCTCATTCCTCTCCCTGAAGTCGCGCGCAGCGTAGCGCGCGGCCGCCCGCCTGTCTCCCCGACAATCCCTGCATGACCATCCCGACTGCCTTGACCTCCTTGCGTATCGGCGAAGGCTGGGACACCCACCAGCTCGTCACCGGCCGCCCGCTGATCCTCGGCGGCGTCACCATCCCGCACAGCCATGGCCTGCTCGGCCATTCGGATGCCGACGCGCTGGCCCATGCCATCACCGATGCGCTGCTCGGTGCCGCGGCCCTGGGCGACATCGGCAAGCTCTTTCCCGACACCGCCGTCGAGTTCAAGGGCGCCGATTCCATGGTGCTGCTGGCCGAGGCCTACCGGCGCGTGCGCGAGGCGGGCTGGCAGCTCGTCAACCTGGACACCACCATCATTGCCCAGGCGCCCAAGATGGCGCCGCACGTCGGCGCCATGCGCGCCCGGCTGGCCGAGGTGCTGGGCGTGGACGTCGGCCAGATCAATGTGAAGGCCAAGACGGCCGAGAAGATGGGGCCGGTGGGCGAGGGCCGGGCCATCGAGGCGAGGGCCGTCTGCCTGCTTTGCGCCCTGGCCTGAAGCCTGGAGCGTCGTCGGCCGGGCTCCGCAGAATTTGGGATGACCCGGCCGGGGCCCTCGGCAAATATCCGCCCCTGGAGCGCGCGGCGCTCCATCCAACCGGGGAGCAGCCATGGCCACACTCAAGCTCGATGACATCCAGGGCAATGTCATCGGATCCTTCAACAAGGATTTCCAGGACTTCGTCGTCCTGAGGTTCAAGCATCCCGCGGCGGCGCGCGCCTGGATCCAGGAGATCGCCGACGAGGCCAACGAGTTCGGCATCGCGGTGTCCAGCAGCGAGAACGTGCTCAAGTTCAACGCCCAGTTCAAGGCCTTGAAGGCCGAAGGCAAGGAGCCCGAGCGCTTCATCGAGGCGGAATGGACCAATCTGTCGATCTCCTTCGCCGGCATGACGGCCCTGGGCCTCGCGGCCGCCGATCTGGCGAGCTTCCCGCCGGCCTTCCGTGATGGCATGGCAAGGCGCAAGACGCTGCTCAACGACACGGGCAGCAGCGACCCCGCGCACTGGATCGCACCCTTCAACGCACCGGGGGGCGTACACGCCCTGATGTGCGTCGCCGCCGATTCGGAGGCCCGCCTCAAGCTGCGCCTGGCCAATATCCGCGCGACGGCGGCCTTCATTGCGGGCGTCGACAGCCTGCTGGTCGTCGAGGGGCGCACGCGCATGGACTTGCCGGGCCAGGCCGGCCATGAGCATTTCGGCTTCAAGGACGGCGTCTCCCAGCCGGGCATCCGCGGCATCAACTTTCCCGACGATCCCGTGGCCAACCCCGACCAGGGCCACCCGGGTCAGGATCTGCTGCACCCCGGCGAGTTCGTGCTCGGATACCCGACCCAGATCCCGGTGGCCCGGGGGCCCGGCGAAGACGGCATGAATCCCGAGCCCGGCGCGCCCAGCACGTCGGGCCCGGTCTGGACGGAAAACGGCTCCTACCTCGTCTTCCGCCGGCTCGCACAGGACGTGCCGGCCTTCCAGAATCACGTCGTGACGCTGGCGGCTCAGAACGGCCTGCACCCGCATCTGATGGGTGCCAAGCTGGTCGGCCGCTACAAGAGCGGCTGCCCGCTGGAGAAGCGTGACTACCAGCCGGCGCCTTTCCGCGTCTCGCCGACCGACCCCGAAGCTTTCCAGCCCGGCGTCGCCGACAGCGATGCCCTCAACAACAACTTCGAGTTCGGGGATGACCCGCTGGGCGCCGTCTGCCCGATGGCTTCCCACATCCGCAAGGCCTATCCGCGCGACGAGGAGACGCCCGCGGGCAAGGCCAACAGCGAGTCCGACACCCAGACCCACCGGCTGCTGCGCCGCGGCATCCCCTTCGGCGGATCCTTCGGCGCCAAGGTCGGCGGGCTGGCCGGCGATCCGCGTGGCCTGGTCTTCCAGTGCTACCAGCGCAGCATCGAGGACCAGTTCGAGTTCGTGCAGAGCGCCTGGGTCAACAACCCCAGCTTCCCGCCCAACGCCAACGGGGGCCAGCCCGGTGAAGACCCCATCATTGCCCAGAGCGCCAGCGGTCCCTTCCAGCTCGATCCCGCCAAGCCCAATATCCAGGTCCAGCATTTCGTGACGACGACCGGCGGGGAATACTTCTTCACGCCGTCCATCTCGACCCTGCAGAAGATCGGCGCAGGCCAGCTCTGAGCGTCCGCGGCAGGGCGCGCGCTTCGCGGCGGCGGAGTCGCTAACATCGCGCGCCCTCTGACTCTGCAGCCCGCGTCGCCATGCATGTTGAACCGCCGACCCACGCCCCGACCAACCTGAAGGAACTCGGCATCCACTACGTGATGATCGTGCTGGGCATCCTGACCGCCCTGGGGCTGGAAGCCGGCTTCGAGGCCTTGCACCACCACAAGCTGGCGCGTCAGACCATCGAGCAGGTGGAGGTCGAGCTGCGGACCAACCTGGCCGAGTCGCGCCAGACCCTGAAGCAGAACCGCGAGTCGATGGAGCAGTTGAACGGGGTCTACGCCGAGGTCAAGAAGCTGATCGAGCAGGGCCAGGCCAAGCCGGCGGCCCTGTACACGCTGCTGACCGGGAAGCTGCGCATCAGCGTCTCCATGCCGGGCCTGCGCCGCGATGCCTGGGACACGGCCCTGGCCGACCAGGCCCTCATCCACATGCCGGTCAAGGACCTGCGCCGGCTTTCCGAGGCCTACACGTCCCAGCGGGATGCGCAGCAGTCCATCCAGACCACCTTCAGCTCGATCGCATCGTTCTCGCGGCTGACCGACGCCACCGTGGATGCCGAGTTCGGTCGTGGCGACCCGGTGGACCTGCTCAAGGCCCTGCATTCCTACCATCTCACCTTGAACGCCGTCATCAGCGTCGAGCAGGAGCTGGAGAGGCAGCTGGCGCAATCCCTGGGCGAGGCGCCCGCCGCCGCGCACTGAGGGGGCGGCGCACGCCGACGCCGGCCAGCTCGGCGTTGCGGCCTGTGGCCCCGATTCCCTCAGGCGGCCTGCAGCTTGAGCACCGTGATGAGGCCGCCGCCCTGGGCGTTGCTGATGGACAGCGTGCCGCCCAGCCGCTGCACCGACTTCTCGACGATGGCCAGGCCCAGGCCGGCGCCGCTGGCGGCCGTACGGGCGGCGTCGCCCCGGTAGAAGGGCACGGTGAGGCGCTGCAGGCGGTCGGGCGGCACGCCGGGGCCGTGGTCGCGCACCTTCACCTCGACCCAGGAGCCCTGGCGCGAGGCGCTGACGTCCACGCGGGCCGGCTCGCCTTCGGCGTGGCCGTAGCGGCGCGCGTTCTCGAACAGATTGAGCAGCACGCGGCCGAGCTCGGTGTCGTCGACGAAGACCTTGAGGGCCTCGCTCACCTGCACGCGGAAGCGGATCTGGTCGGGGTCGCGGAAGCCCTGCACCTCGCGTTCGACGATGTCGGTGAGCCTGGCCTCGCGCAGCTGGGTCTCGTTGGGCCGCGCGTAGTCCATGAACTTGCTGATGATGGCGTCGAGCTGGTCGATGTCCTGGGCCATGAAGTGACGCGCCTGCTCGTCATTGACGCTCATCTCCGTCTCCAGCCGCAGCCGTGCCAGCGGCGTGCGCAGGTCGTGGGAGATGCCGGCCAGCATGACGGCGCGGTCTTCCTCCAGCTTGGCCAGCTCGCGGGCCATGCGGTTGAAGCCCATGTTGACCTCGCGGATCTCGCTGGTCATGGTGTTTTCGTCCAGGCGCGAGTCGTACTCACCCTCGCGGATGCGGCCGGCGGCCTCGGCCAGCTCGCGCAGCGGCTGGTTGATGAGACGGGCGATCAGGGCCGAGCCGACCACGGTGGCCAGCAGCGCGATGACCACCCACCACCAGTTGCTGGCCAGCGAGATGGACAGCGGCGTGGCGCTGGTCCTCAGCCAGAAGGCATCCTCGCCGACGACATAGCGCACCCACAGGCCCGACACGTCGTTGACGCTGCGCGCGACGACCGTGTCCTGGCCCAGCGTGCTGCGCAACTCGGCGGCGAGCTGCTTGGCGAAGGGGCTGGTGTCATAGGGCAGCCAGCGGTCGCTGGTCTCGGCCACCCGCACCTGCACCGTGTCGCCGCGCGACATCGAGCTGATGACGGCGACGCGGTTGATGGGGTCGGTGTGCTCCAGCGCGATGCGGCTGAGCTTGACCAGGCCGGCCAATTGCTCGGCCGACTCCAGCGCGCGCGGCTGGGCCTCCAGCAGCTTGAAGGTGTACTGCCAAGCCAGCACCGCGCCGGCCAGCAGCAGGGCCAGCCAGGCGAAGGTGCGCCAGAAAAGATTGAGTGCGAGATGAGGCCGGGCCATCAATCTGTTGAATGGTGTTGGGGCCGAGCGCCGGGCCGCCCCTAGCCGGCCCGTTTGGCGATGTACTTGCCGGTCGAGCCGGCAAGTATCGCCGTCCCCTCGGGGGACCGACCAGGCTTGACTGCGTTCAGCAAGTCAAGGTTGGGCGAGGGGCTCACCGTTAGGTGTTCTCGTCAGGCACAAAGACGTATCCGACGCCCCAGACGGTCTGGATGTAGCGCGGTTGGGCCGGGTCGGCCTCCAGCATCTTGCGCAGGCGCGAGATCTGCACGTCCAGGCTGCGGTCGAAGGGCTCGAACTCGCGGCCACGCGCCAACTGGGCCAGCTTGTCGCGGGACAGCGGCTGGCGCGGGTGGCGCACCAGGGTCTTGAGCATGGAGAACTCGCCCGTCGTCAGCGGCAGCTGCTCGCCGTTCTTGGTCAGGCGGCGCAGGGCCAGGTCGAACTCGAAGGGGCCGAAGGTCACCGTCATCGGTTCCTTGCTCGGCGCGCCCGGGGCTTCCGGCGGCGGGCGGCGGCGCAGCACGGCGTTGATGCGGGCCAGCAGTTCGCGCGGGTTGAAGGGCTTGGCCAGATAGTCGTCGGCGCCGACCTCCAGGCCGACGATGCGGTCCACGTCCTCGACCTTGGCGGTCAGCATGATGATGGGCGTCTGGTCGTTGGCGGCGCGCAGGCGGCGGCAGATGGTCAGGCCGTCCTCGCCGGGCAGCATCAGGTCCAGCACGATGAGATCGACGGTCTCGCGGGTCAGCTGCTTGTTCAGCGCGCGGCTGTCTTCGGCCAGCAGCACTTCAAAGCCTTCCTGGGTCAGATAGCGGCGCAGAAGGTCGCGGATGCGGGCGTCGTCGTCGACGACGAGGATTCGATTGGGACGGGGTGTCGCGCTGCTGTTCATCGCGGTTCCTGAATTTGTAACAGCGGCATTGTGAGCAGGTTTTGAAACCCCGCCGTGTAGGACATCAGGCAGCAGTTACAGCTCGTTGCCAAACACCCGGGGTAATCTGGGCTTTCCCTCCTTGCAAAGAGAGTTCCCCATGCGCGCAGTCCTCGCCCTCTCCACCTTGGCTCTGAGCTTGTCGGCCCATGCGGCCAACGATGGGCCGCCGCGCGAGCGGCTCAGCCTGTCGGCCAGCGCCAGCGCCGAGGTGACGCGTGACGTGCTGGGCGTCGCCTTCTCGACGACGCGCGAGGGGGCGGACGCCGCCAGCGTGCAATCGGGCCTGAAGCAGGCCCTGGACGCGGCCCTGGCCGAAGCGCGCAAGGTGGCCAAGCCGGGCCAGGTGGACGTGCAGACGGGCAGCTTCTCTCTGTATCCGCGCAACGACCCGCGGACCGGCAAGCTCAACGGTTGGCAGGGCAGCGCCGAGCTGCTGGTGGAAGGGCGCGACACCGCGACCATCGCGCAGCTGACCGGCCGCATCACGACCCTGGGCATCGCCCGCGTCGGCTACAGCCTGTCGCGCGAGGCTCGCGAGAAGGCCGAGGGTGACATCACCGCCCAGGCGATCTCGCGCTACCGCGCCAAGGCGTCCGACTACGCCAGGCAGTTCGGCTATGGCAGCTACGTGGTCGGCGAGGTCAGCATCAACAGCGAAGAGGCCGGGCCGCGGCCGGTCATGGGCTTGATGCGCATGAAGGCCGCGGGCGGCGACGAAGCCCTGCCGACCGAGGCGGGCAAGGCGACCGTGACGGTGAATGTCAGCGGCAGCGTTCAGCTCAACAAATAGTCAAACCGCGGTCCAGCCGCCGTCCATCGCCCAGGCCTGGCCGCGGACGTTGATCGCAGCGTCCGAGCACAGGAAGACGGCGAGGGCGCCCAGCTCGTCCGGCGTCGTGAATTGCAGCGAGGGCTGCTTCTCGGCCAGCAGGCGGCGCTTGGCCTCGTCGTTGTCGACGCCGTCCTTGGCGGCCAGCGCGTCGACCTGCTTCTGCACCAGCGGCGTCAGCACCCAGCCCGGGCAGATGGCGTTGACCGTGACGCCACTCGTGGCCGTTTCCAGCGCAATGCTCTTGGTGAAGCCCACCAGGCCGTGCTTGGCCGCCACATAGGCCGACTTCTGCGCCGACGCCACCAGGCCGTGGGTGGACGCGATGTTGATGATGCGGCCCCAGCTCTTCTTCAGCATGCCGGGCAGGGCCAGCCGGGTGGTGTGGAAGGCCGAGGTCAGGTTGATGGCGATGATGGCGTCCCACTTCTCGACCGGGAAGTCCTGCACCGGCGCCACATGCTGGATGCCGGCGTTGTTGACCAGGACGTCGATGCCGCCGAACTCGGCATCGGCGTACGCCACCATGGCGGCGATGTCGCCCGGCTTGCTCATGTCGGCACCGTGGTAGCCGACCTTGACGCCCAGGGCCGCCACTTCGGCCTTGGGGCCTTCGACATCGCCGAAGCCGTTCAGGATGATGTTGGCGCCTTCACGGGCCAGGGAGAGGGCGACACCGAGACCGATGCCGCTGGTCGAGCCCGTGACGAGGGCGGTCTTGCCTTTCAACATGGAGGGTCCTTCTGGGTTGCTACGATCGTTTCAAAGGATTGCATCATGACCCAGCCTCAACTGCGCTTCGTCAATTGCCTAGACAGCACCGGCCTGCACCGCATGGCTTACTGGGAATGGGCCGGCCCCAGCCCGGACGCTCCCGTGCTCGTCTGCGTGCACGGCCTGTCGCGACAGGGTCGGGATTTCGACGCCCTGGCCCGCGCCATGGGCGACCGCTACCGCGTCATCTGCCCCGATGTCGTCGGCCGCGGCCATTCGGACTGGCTGCGCTCGCCGGCCGGCTACCAGATCCCGAGCTATGTCTCGGACATGATGGCCCTGCTGGCGCGCCTGGATGTGGAGCAGGTGGACTGGGTCGGCACCTCCATGGGCGGGTTGATCGGCCTGGGCCTGGCTTCGCTGCACCGCCCTGACGGTGTCGCCAGCCCCATCCGCCGCCTGGTGCTGAACGACGTCGGCCCGGCCATCCGCCTGGAGGCCCTGCAGCGCATCGGTGCCTATCTGGGCAAGCCGGCGCGCTTCAAATCGGTGGAGGAGGGCGCGGCCTATCTGCGCAGCATCTCCGAGGGCTTTGGCCCGCACACCGACGAAGAGTGGCTACAACTGTCCGAGCCGCTGTTCCGCCAGGACGGCAGCGACTGGAAGCTGCATTACGACCCTTCCATCGCGCTGTCTTTCTCGGCCGTGACGCCCGAGCTCGTGGCCGCCGGCGAGGCCGCGCTGTGGGCTGCCTATGATCAGCTGCGCTGCCCGACGCTGCTGATCCGTGGTGCCGAGTCCGACCTGCTGACCGCCGAGACCGCACGTGCCATGACCCAGCGCGGCCCGAGCGCCCGCCTGGTCGAGCTGCCCGGCGTCGGCCACGCCCCCACCCTGATTCACGCTGACCAGATCGCCATCGTGAGGGACTTCCTCAGTTCATGAAGACCGGCTTGATGCCCGAGGGCGCCGCCACGGCGCCCATCGTCGCCCTGCTGGACGCGGGCGCGGAACATTCCAATGCCGAGGTGGTGCGGGCCCGCGCGTTTGCCGAGCCCCTGCTGGCCGGCGAGCTGCTGGACACGGGAGAGAACGCGCTGTCGCATGCCGACGGCGTCGCCGCCATCCTGCATGCCGTGGGCAGCGCCCAGGAGCTGCAGGCCGCGGCCTATCTGGTCTATGCGGCGGATTTCCTCAGCAAGCCCGAGGAGGTCGTCGCCAAGGCCTTCGGCGACAGCTATGCCAGCCTGGTCACGCATACGCGCCGCCTGGTGCAATTGCAGCGCGCCGCACGCGACGCCAAGGTGCAGACCGACCGCCGTGCCGACATCCGCGCCGAGCAGACCGAGCGTGTGCGCAAGATGCTGCTGGCCTTCTCGCGCGACCTGCGTGTCGTCATGCTGCGGCTGGCCTCGCGGCTGCAGACGCTGCGCTGGTATGCCGCCAGCAAGCAGCCTTGCCCGCCGGAGCTGGCGGCCGAATCGCAGGCGGTGTTCGCGCCGCTGGCCAACCGGCTGGGCATCTGGCAGATCAAGTGGGAGCTGGAGGACCTGGCCTTCCGTTTTCGCGAGCCCGAGGCCTACAAGGCCCTGGCCAAGGGGCTGCACGAGACCCGCGTCGAGCGCGAACAGCGCGTCGAGGCCGCGCGCGCGGCCCTGCAGGCCGACCTCTACGGCCAGGGTATTGCCGCCGAGGTGCAGGGCCGGCCCAAGCATCTGTACAGCATCCACAAGAAGATGCAGGGCAAGGATCTGTCCCTGGACCGCGTCTTCGACCTGCGGGCCCTGCGTGTCATCGTCGCCAGCGTGGCCGACTGCTATGCGGCCCTGGCCCGTCTGCACGAGGTCTACACGCCGGTGCCCGGCGAGTTCGACGACTACATCGCCAAGCCCAAGGCCAACGGCTACCAGTCCCTGCACACCGTCGTGCTCGGCGCCGACGGCAAGGCCATGGAAGTGCAGATCCGCACCCGCGAGATGCACGAGCATGCCGAGCATGGCGTGGCGGCGCACTGGGCCTACAAGGAGGCCGGTGCGCGTGGCTATGCCGGTGTCAGTGCGGCCGGGGAGTTCGAGGAACAGGTGGCGCGGGCCCGCAAGGCGGTGCTGAACCAGCTGCTGGCGTGGGAGCGCGACGCGACCCATGCCGAGGGTGCGCCCAGCTTCGATGACCGCATCTATGTCTTCACGCCCCAGGCCACCATCGTCGAGCTGACGGCGGGCGCCACGCCGGTGGACTTCGCCTACTCGGTGCACACCGACCTCGGGCACCGCTGCCGCGGCGCGCGCATCGACGGCCAGATGCTGCCGCTGAACACGCCGCTGCACAGCGGCCAGACCGTGGAGATCATCGCGACCAAGGAGGGCGGGCCGTCGCTGGACTGGCTCAACCCCGAACTCGGCTATCTGCAGAGCCAGCGCTCGCGCGCCAAGGTGCGCGCCTGGTTCAATGCCTTGCAGCAGACCCAGACCATCGCCAAGGGGCGCGAGCTGGTCGAGAAGCTCTTGCAGCGCGAAGGCAAGACGGCCCTCAAGCTCGACGAACTGGCCGCGCGCCTGGGTTTCAAGGGTGCAGACGCGCTGTTCGAAGTCGTCGGCAAGGACGAATACTCGCTGCGCAATATCGAGCTGCTGCTGCGCCCGCCCGAACCGGTGCCCGACGAGAACGAGTTGCTGGCGCAGCGGCATACGCGCAGTGCCAGCGGCAACCGGGGCGGCGTGCTGGTGGTGGGCATCGACTCGCTGCTGACGACGCTGTCGCGCTGCTGCCGGCCCGCGCCACCGGATGCCATCGAGGGCTTCGTCACCCGCGGCAAGGGCGTGGCCATCCATCGCAGCGATTGCAGCAACCTCGCCGAGATGAAGCGCCGCTCGCCCGAACGCGTCATCGCGGTGGAGTGGGGAGGTGGGGAGGGCGCGGGTGGATCGGGAAAAAACGCGCCGGTCTATCCCGTCGACGTGCTCGTCGAAGCCGGCGACCGCCAGGGCCTGCTGCGCGACGTGCTGGAAGTGTTCGCGAAAGAGAAGATGAACGTCGTCGCCGTGAACACGCAGTCCATGAAGCCGGGCGCCGTGAAGCCCAAGGCCGGTGGTGGCGACACGGCCTGGATGAGCTTCACGCTGGAACTGTCCGATGCGTCCAAGCTCGCCAAGGTGCTGCGCGACCTCTGCGCGATTTCGGGCGTCCGTTCGGCGCGTCGGAAGTGAATCTGGACGAGACCCAAAAATCCATGCTATAGTGCGCAGCTCTTCAGGCGCGTAGCTCAGTTGGTTAGAGCACCACCTTGACATGGTGGGGGTCGTTGGTTCGAATCCAATCGCGCCTACCAAATTGGTAGGTCAAAAATGCCTCGGGTCCTTTCGGATCCGAGGCATTTTTCCATTCCGCGCCGGCGTCCTGCCGGCATGGGCCTCAGTGACCTGACGCCCCACTGGTACGTCACGGCGGCATCTCGATTCGCACGCCCACGATGGCCGGGGCGGTCCAGGCGCTTTCGAGCAGCAGGGCCTGGCCTTGCGTCCCGTCCGTGGGCGAACGCCGGACCGGCACCCCCATCGCCAGCACCGTGCTCGCCTGGTCCAGGGTTTGTCGAAGGGCGCCCGGGATAGGTGCCGCCGCGGTGAAATCGAAGCTGGGGCTCAAGGCCACATAGAAGGCTGCGACCCGGCCTGCCATCAGGCCATTCGGGCCGAAGAACGCGCTGGGGTCAGGCAGCAGGCTGCGGCCCAGCGCCAGCATCGACGCGTCATACCAGCTGCCGGGATAGACGAACACCTGGTCCCAGCACGCCGCGGTGATCGTCACCGTGTCCAGCGTCGCCGCGGGCAGCGGCAGATCGCTGCCGTCGGCGCCCAGGGCGCGCAATGGCGCAGGCGACTGAACGCCCCCGCCCGGTACTTCATTGAGCGCCAGTCGCAGCGAGTTCGGGTTGTGGAGGGTCCCCGCCTCCACGGCTGCCATCCATGCCGATGCGCTCGGCGGCTGCAGCGTCCAGATGGGCCGCCACTGGGCGTATCCAGCCTCGGTCACCTTGGTCCACCCCGGGGGGGTCGGTGCCGTGGCGGGGTCGCCCGTGGGTGGCGCGATCTGCTGCAGCGCGGTCTGCAGCAGATCCGGATACGGGAACCTGCTGCTGGCAAGCACCCGCAGGAAGGTCATGTAGCTCTGCGAGAAGCTGCGCGACGAGGGCTGATAGAGCGCCCCGTCCACCGTGGACTGGGGGACGGCGTCGGCGAAATGGAACTGCGCACTGCCCGTCGTCCCGATGACCGGATCCGGCCAGCTCCAGGCCGTGGCCGGTATCACCATCTGTCCCGGCAGCAGGGGCGGTGGTGCGGTGGCTGCAAGAGCACGCCGGCGCCCGGCTACGGGCCTCGGCGGCGGCGCCGGGATCACGTTGTCAAGGCCAGCCAGGAACTGCTGGATCACGCTCATGATCATGCTCCGGTGTGCGGGCGGTGCCTCCTCCATCCCTTGCGCCGCCCGCGGGTTTCGGGTCAGGCGACGCCAGGAAAATCGACGATCACGCCGATGATCTGCGGGTTCTCGGAGGTGCTGCCGCCGCTGAAGGTGTTGGCCTTGGCAGTGCTCTTCGTGTACTCGCTCTCGTGCCCGCCGGAGCCGCCGAAAGTGAACGGCCCGATGCGCACGCCCGCGCTCGCATCAAACGCCTGCTTGTTCTGCTGATAGCTGTTGGCACTCATCGTGATCTCGAACGACGGCTTGTAGACCACCAGCAGCTCCGACACTCGCGCGGCGACGATGCCGTTGGGGCCGAACAGCGAACTCGACCCCGGCCCGCCATTGGCCACCCACGGCGCGACGATCGTGTAGCCCTGGGCGTTGGGCCCCTGCTGGGCCTTGCCCAGCGCACTCAGGAAGCCGCCCGGATACCAGTCGCCCGGATCCACCTTCACCCGGGTCGAGGATTCGCAGCTGATGGTCACCGACGAGCTCGAGTCCTGGTTGAAAAGATCGGACTTGCTCCACCCCCCGGATGCATTGACGCTCCAGAACAGGTTGCCGACGCTGGCCGAGCCCTTCGCGAACGAGGACTTGAAGTCGCTGCTGGACTCCGATGCCTTCAGCGAGATCGAGAACGCGCCGGCGCTGCCCTGGCTGAGCGCCGCGCGCCAGTTGGAGCCGGTCGTGTCGATGCGGAAGTCCGGCTGCCAGCGCAGGATGCCAGCGCCGTCAGGCACCTTGGTCCAGCCCGCCGGCGCGTTGGCCGTGGCCGGATCGCCTGATGGGATCTGCATCATGTCGATGGCCCGCTGCAGGTCGCTGGGCATGCCGGCCCGCTCCAGCTCGAGCTTCATCTTGACCGCCTGGTTGTAGGCATCGGTCGCCGCCTGGATGGTCTTGACATAGGCCGCGGCCTCGGGCGCGTTGTTGATCCAGGCGTTGATGTCCGGATAGCGCGCCGCGAAGATCACGCCGCCGTTCTGCTTGGAACTCAGGTAGACCTGGTTCATGTCGCTGTTGGCCTTGACCATCGCGTTGCTCTTCTCGACGCAGGTGTTGGTGAGCGCGTTCAGGTTGGCCTGCTGCTCGGGGCTGACCTTGAAGGTCACATGGCCGAAGATTTGGCGGACGGCATCGAACAGCGTCGCGTCGAGGCTGCCGGACTGGCCGATCGCGGACCACTGCGGCATCCCGCTGACGACCTGGTAGGCCGCCGGATCCCATTGCCCGGTCGGGGCGGTGTTCCAGCTGAAGTCCTTGGGCGTGCCGAGCAACTGGAAGTTCGGCGTGCCGAGGTTGCCGACGAGGGCGTTGTACAGCTGGCTGAACATGGCTTGGTCTGACATGGTGTTGATTCCCTGAAGGTGGATGGACAGGGAGCCGGGCCAGCACTGACCGTGCGGTCAAGGCCGCGGCTCCCGGGGCGGACGAGGGCTCAGTGGCAGGCGACGGCCTGGCCGGTTGCCGGGTGGCGCCACATGAGGGCACCGCGCAATGCGCAGCAGGCCGCGCAATTGAACTTGCCGACGATCTGCTCGCCATTGCCGAGGCACTCGCCGATGAGCTGGTTTTGCGCGGCGGTGCAGGCCGACGGCAGCAAGCCGACCGGTGCGGCCCAGCGGGCCGCCGGAGCGTAAGGATCGCGCGCCACTGGCGCGGCAAACGGAAGCGATGTCATGGATGTACTCCTTGATCGATGGGAAGAGCCGTGCGGCCCGGGGGCGACGGCGTGAAGGGCCGGCGTGCGAGCGCAGGCGGGGATCTGGGCGAATGGTTCATGGGGATGCCCTCCCTGGGCGTGCTGACGGAGATCCGGCGCGCAGGCGCCGGGCGATGGCCTCGACGGAGGCCGGGCGTGATCGCGAGACCACGGGATCGCGCGGAGGCGATGGGTGAAGGCGGATCGATCGTTGGCGTCGTTCAGCGCTCGTACCAGGAGCGGACTTGCCCGATGCTCACGGGCACCATGCCGCTCACGTCGACGGTGAACCGGAAGACGCGGTCGGCCATGTGCGTGTTCTGCGGATTGAAGAAGCGCAGCTGCACGTCGTAGCAGTCGGAGTCCGGCCGGCAGATCGGGCTCCTGCGCACGGTGATCGTGTTGAGCTCCGATTGCTCGTCCATCGCGACCTCGCGCATGACCTGGGCGGCCTGGAATGCGTTGGTAGCGGAGAAGTTCAGCGCGCGGTCCTCCGGTTTCTGGCCCAGGTTGCGGAGGTCGAAATAGACGCGCGACAGGAAATTGCGCAGCCATTGCGCGCGCCGGTCGAAGTCCGCCTGGCTGGACGGGTCGTCAGGTCGCTGGCCGACGGCCTGCTCGACGATGTGATCGGTGGACCAGCAGTACATGCCGCTCAGCACGGGAACGAGCAGCGGCACCAGCTGTCCCGATTGCAGACGCATCTGGCCCGCGAGATGACCCGGCACCGACACGATGCGCGCCCGCCCTGCGATCTGGGCCTCGAGGAATTCGCGCAGACGGTCGAAGACCGTGGCGGCGTAGGCGCCTGACGGTGCAAGCGCGTAGACCGGCGTGCCGTCGATGTTCAGCGTCCAGATCAGCGACTGCGCTTCATGCGGCTGCTGGTGCAGGTGCTTCAGTACCTGTGTGGGCGCATGTGGCGAGTTCGCCTCCGCCGGCATCGCCTGGGCGAAGGCGTCGCGATGGGATTCGGTGCCGAAGTCGTACCCCAGCGCGCCGAGCGCGTAGACGCGCACGGGCGCTGCTGCTGCGGCGGAGCCGGTGTCCTTGCAGCTGCACGAAGACGGCGACAGGCCGGCTTTCGCCGCGGCAGCCTCGTCGTTGAACGTGGTTTGGCCGGGGGCGTCGGAGGACGGCGGCGTCGGATCTTGGGCGATGCTGGACATGACGGGGTTTCCTTCCTGAAGGGACCTGACGATGGGCGGGAGACGCAGCGCGCCGGCCAGGTGGCGGTCGCACTGCGGGAAGTGGCGCGGATCGCACGGGGCCGCGTGGGCGAGGAGCTGTCGTCCGATGCCGATGGGATCGAGCCGCTGACCGCGCCGCCACTGCAGGCTCAGCAGCAGCGCGGCGACGCCGGCCACCAGCGGCGTCGCTGCGCTCGTCCCACTCATTCGGGCGCCGCCGCCGACCTCGGCGCACAGGACCTGATCGCCCGGTGCCAGCAGTCCGCGCCCCTCGTATTCGGCGCCCCAGTTGCTGCTCGCCAGCGGCACGCCGTCAGCGTCCGCAGCGCCGACGCTGAGCACGGGCGCCAGCGACGCGGGAACATGCGGACAGTCGCATCCGTCGTTGCCCGCTGCGGCGACCACAAGCACGTTGGCGGCCGCACAGGCGGCGATTGCGTCGATCAGGCGCTGGTCCACCGGGCCGTTGCGCAAGCGCTCGCCCGCGCTGACGTTGATGACGTGGGCGCCGTGCGCCAGTGCGGTGTGGATCGCAGCGGCGAGCCGGGCCTGGCTGCACGGGACGATGCCACCGACCGTGTCTTCGAAGATCGGGATGACCAGCCCGGTGCAGTGCGGCGCAACCCCGTGCACAGGCGAACCCGGTTGGCCGAAGAGGATGCTCGCGACCTGCGTGCCGTGCCGCAGCGACGGGCCGTCCGAGGGCGTGATGGCCGGCGGAGCCAGGACCTGCAGCCGTGCACCTCGCAGGGACGGATGGGTCTGGTCGACCGGCCCGTCGAGCAGCGCGACTCGCACGGCGGCCTCGCCGCTCGTCATCGCCTGCAAGGCCGTCAGACCTCCGGCGCGTTCCGCCGGTGTCGGGACCGCATCCCGCGGATGTGGCAGCCGCAGCGATTGCGGCGCGCGCAGCGGCGTGGTGTCAACCCACATGAGCTCCCCCTGGTGAGCCGAGGTCGCGGTGCTGGATGCCCGCGATCGATGGAACTCATCATGCGGAGCGGCCAGGGTGGCAGCAATACTCCTAATGTCGTATTCAGTGGGATCTGCTGAGGGACGGATCTTGGTGTCAGGTGGTGCCTTCGTCACTTGGCGCAGGCGCGAGCGCCAACAGCTGGGCCGTGCTCGTCAGGCCCAGCTTGCGCAGCAGGTTCTCGCGGTGCTTGCGCACGGTCAGATCGCTGAGGCACAGCAGGCGGGCGATCTCCTTGCTGGTGCGACCTGCCAGCACGTGCGTCAGCACCTCCTGCTCACGAGGCGACAGCGGCAGCTGCTGGAGGTGCGCGGGCCTCGCTCAGCCAGCCAAGCTTCCTCGCGTGGGCCACGAGCGCCGCGGCGTTGTGCATGCTGAACCGGCCGAGCATGTTGCTGCGGTGCTTGCGCACCGTGAGCTCGCTGATGCACAGAGCGCGTGCGATGTCCTTGCAATCGAGCCCCTTGGCCATGGCCTCGAGCACCTCGAGTTCGCGCGCGGTGAGCGGCGCCGCCACGGCCTCACCCGATCCCGGGCGCGCGGCACGAAGCCCGCCTGGTCGGCCCGGGTGGGGCGGCCGTTCTTGGTTGGATACGCATGGCAATTCTCCCTGGGGCGCCGATGCGACATGGCTGCGTCAACGCAGACTCGGGTCGAGGCGCTGGGCGAAGTGTCAGACGTGCGTGCCGATGGACGGTGAACCGAGCCGATGCTGCATCGCGCCGGCCGGCGCAAGCGCTGCGATCAGGTCACCAGCATCGACGCAACCCGTGCGCGCGATGCAGGCTAAGCTCTTGATTTACAAGGGAAAGCGGGAGGCTTTCCGGCACGCGTGCCAACTCACTTGCCGATGGCCCGGAGCGTCGCCGGAGTATTGTTGTTTCGGCCCCAGGTAAACCCGTTCCGGGTCACCATGATCGTCTGCCTAGAATTTGCTGCACTGCACAGGAGATCACCGCATGGCGACAGCCCGCAAGAAAGCGGCACCCGATCAGGCCCAGACCGGCGACAGCAAGCCCGGTCTGCGCGTCCTCAAGAAATACCCCAACCGCCGTCTCTACGACACGCAGACCAGCAGCTACATCACGCTGGCCGACGTGAAGCGCATGGTGCTGGAAGGCGTCGACTTCGAGGTGCACGACGCCAAGACCCAGGAAGACCTGACGCGCTCCATCCTGCTGCAGATCATCCTGGAGGAAGAGACGGGCGGCGTGCCGATGTTCTCCACCAACTCCCTGGCCCAGATCATCCGTTTCTACGGCCATGCCATGCAGGGCGTCATGGGCGGCCTGCTGGAACGCCAGATGCAGGCCTTCACCGACATGCAGTCGCGCTTCTCCGAGCAGACGCCGGGCATGCCCTTCACGCCCGAAGCCTGGACCGGCCTGATGGGGGGCTATGCCGAGCAGTCCAAGACGCTGATGAACCAGTGGCAGGAGCAGCTCAAGCAGGCGGGGGTGATGTTCCCGTTTGGCACCAAGAAATAGGCATTTCCGGCGGGCGTGCTTGAGCGCCTGGCACGGTTCCCCGCCACATCGCCGAAAATAGGCGGATGAACGAATCCGCCACCACCGCCGCTCCGGTCGCCGCGCCCAAGATCGGCTTTGTGTCCCTGGGCTGCCCCAAGGCCCTCACAGACTCCGAGCTCATCCTCACGCAACTGCGTGCGGAGGGCTATGAAACCTCCAAGACCTTTGCCGGCGCCGACCTGGTGATCGTCAACACCTGCGGCTTCATCGACGATGCCGTCAAGGAAAGCCTGGACACCATTGGCGAGGCCCTGGCCGAGAACGGCAAGGTCATCGTGACCGGCTGCCTGGGCGCCAAGGCAGGTGCCGCCAGCAAGGACGCCGGCAGCCTGGTGCGCGAGATCCATCCCAGCGTGCTGGCCGTGACCGGCCCGCATGCCACCCAGGAGGTCATGGACGCGGTGCACACCCATGTGCCCAAGCCCCACGACCCCTTCGTCGACCTGGTGCCCAGCTTTGGCGTCAAGCTGACGCCCAAGCACTACGCGTATCTGAAGATCAGCGAGGGCTGCAACCACCGCTGCTCCTTCTGCATCATCCCCAGCATGCGCGGCGACCTGGTGTCCCGACCCATCGGCGATGTGCTGAACGAGGCCCGCGCGCTGTTTGAGAGTGGCGTGAAGGAACTGCTGGTCATCAGCCAGGACACCTCGGCCTATGGCGTGGACGTGAAGTACCGCACCGGCTTCTGGGACGGCAAGCCGGTCAAGACCAAGATGCTGGACCTCGTCGCCCAGCTCGGCGAGATCGCCAAGCCCTATGGCGCCTGGGTGCGCCTGCACTACGTCTACCCCTACCCGCACGTCGACGAGGTGCTGCCGATGATGGCCCAGGGCCTGGTGCTGCCCTACCTCGACGTGCCGTTCCAGCATTCCCACCCCGACGTGCTCAAGCGCATGAAGCGCCCGGCCAACGGTGAGAAGAACATGGAGCGCATCCTGCGCTGGCGCGAGGCCTGCCCCGAGCTGGTCATCCGCTCGACCTTCATCGCCGGCTTCCCCGGCGAGACCGAGGCCGAGTTCCAGCATCTGCTGGACTTCATGCAGGAAGCCAGGATCGACCGCGCCGGCTGCTTCGCCTATTCGCCGGTGGAAGGCGCCAGCGCCAACGACATCCCCGGCGCGCTGCCCACCGAGGTGCGCGAGGAGCGCCGCGCGCGCTTCATGGCGGTGGCTGAACAGGTGTCGGCCGCCAAGCTGCAGGCCCGCGTGGGCCAGACCCTGCAGGTCCTCGTCGACTCCGCGCCGGCCCTGGGCCGCAAGGGCGGCGTGGGTCGCTCCTACGCGGACGCGCCCGAGATCGACGGCACCGTGAAGATCCTGCCGCCCGAGAAGGCCAGCAAGACGATGAAGGTGGGCGATTTTGTTCGCGCACGAATCGTTGCCGCGGACGGCCACGATTTGGTGGCGAGCCTGGTCTGATGAGCAAGAAGGCTCCCAGCACCCAGCTCATCCACCACCCCTACCGCGCCCCGGAAGGCTGGGACGCGGTGCCCGTGCCGGTGGCCAAGGCCTCGACCGTGCTTTTCAAGGACACGGCCGACCTGCACAAGCCCCGGCCGCGCGATGGTCTGACCTACCGCTACGGCCTGCACGGCACGCCCACCAGCTACACCCTGGCCGCGCGTCTGGCGACGCTGGAGCATGCCGAGCACTGCCTGCTGGTGCCCAGTGGCCTGGCGGCGGTGACGCTGCCGTCGCTGGCCATCCTGCGCCCGGGCGACGAGGTGCTGGTGCCGGACAACGTCTACGGCCAGAACCGCTACCTGACCGAGTCCTGGCTGCCGCAATGGGGCGTCACGCATCGCTTCTACGATCCGCTGACGGTGCCGGAGCTGCGTGACAACACCAAGCTCGTCTGGCTGGAGGCCGCGGGCTCGATCACGCTGGAGTTCCCGGACCTGCTGGGCACGCTGGCCGTCTGCCGCGCCCGCGGCATCACGACGGCCCTGGACAACACCTGGGGTGCGGGCCTGGCCTTCAACGGCTTCGAGCCGGCGCCGACGACCCACCCGGGCCTGGGCGCCGACATCGTCATGCAGGCCCTGACCAAATACCCCAGCGGCGGCGCCGATGTGCTGATGGGCTCTGTCTGCACGCGTGACCGCAAGCTGCACGACCGGCTCAACCACGCGCACGAACACCTGGGCTACGGCCTGGGTCAGAACGACGTGGAGCTGGTGCTGCGCGGCCTGCCGACCATGCAGCTGCGCTACGAGACCCAGGACCGCGTGACGCGGCAACTGGCGAGCTGGATGGCCGGCCGGCCCGAGGTGGCTCAGGTCTTCCATCCGGCCATCCCCGGTTCGCCGGGCCATGAGAACTGGCTGGCCGTCGGCGGGGCAGGCGCGGCCTGCCTGTTCTCGGCCGTTTTCAGGGCGGATTACAGCGCGGCCCAGGTGGATGCGTTTGTCGACGCCCTGCAGCTCTTCGGCATCGGCTATTCCTGGGCCGGCCCGATGAGCCTGGCGGTGCCCTACGACATGAGCCGCAGCCGCGACCTGCCGCTGCCTTTCGATGGCGGCACCCTGGTGCGGTTCGCCATTGGCCTCGAGGACGGCAACGACCTCAAGGCGGACATCGAGCAGGCCCTGTCAGCCCTTGGCTGACACCTTGTGCCGCATCAACTGGCCCTTTTGGCGAAAAGTCCAATGAGCCGCTGCGCGTCTCAGGCCTTGCGGCCGGTCGATGCGTGCCGCATCAACTGTCCTTTTTCGCGTTCCCAATCGCGCTTCTTCTCGGTCTCGCGCTTGTCATGCTGGGCCTTGCCCTTGGCGAGCGCGATGTCGGCCTTCACGCGGCCGCCCTTGTAGTGCAGGTTGAGCGGCACCAGCGTGAAGCCGCGCTGCTCGACCTTGCCGACCAGGCGCTTGATCTCGGCCTTGTGCATCAAGAGCTTCTTGGTGCGGTCGGCCTCGGGTGAGACGTGGGTGGAGGCGCTGCGCAGCGCGTTGATGCGGCAGCCAATCAGGAACAGCTCGCCGTCCTTGATCATCACGTAGCCGTCGGTCAGCTGGACCTGGCCGGCGCGGATGGCCTTGATCTCCCAGCCAGAGAGCACGACACCGGCCTCGAATTGCTCTTCGATGTGGTAGTCGTAACGGGCGCGGCGGTTCTCGGCGATGGACATGAAGTGGGATCTGGGGCCTGGAGCCCTTCTTACAATCCCGTCATTCTATGAAGCAGGTCAAAAAGTCAGTTCTGCTCTGGTACACGCCGCGTGAGATGTACGAGCTGGTCACCGCGGTGGAGCGCTATCCCGAATTCCTGCCCTGGTGCAACGAGGTCGAGGTGCTGGCGCGCGAGACCGACACCGTCACGGCTCGTCTGCACCTCGCCTACGCCGGCGTGCGCCACGCCTTCACGACGCGCAACCTCAACGAGGACGGCCGCACCGTGCGCATGGAACTGGTCGACGGGCCCTTCTCCAAGCTGGACGGGCTCTGGCAGTTCCTGCCGTTGAACAAGCCCGGTGCGGATGCCGAGGCCACGGCCTGCAAGATCGCCTTCGAGCTGAGCTATGCCTTCAACAGCGGCGCCCTGGAGGCGGTGGTCAGCCCCGTCTTCGATCGCATCGCCAACACCTTCGTCGACAGCTTCGTGCAGCGCGCGGAAAGCCTCTACGGTGCGCGTTGAACTGGTTTGGAGTCCGGCCGCCGGCGACGTTCAGCACCGCTGGCTGGAGGTGGAGGAGGGCGCCACGCTCGAAGGCGCGCTGCGCGGCTGTGCCGACTTCATGGCGGCGCAGAGCCAGGCGCTCGAGGATTTGCGGATCGGCATCTGGGGCCGGGTGAGGCCGCTGGGCATGCTGCTCAGGGAGCGGGACCGCATCGAGGTCTACCGGCCGCTGACCGTCGACCCCAAGGAGGCCCGCCGGCTGCGCTATGCCAAGCGCGGCGAACGCATCGTGTCGCGGCACCGGCCGCAGGCGGGCAAGGCCTGATCAGCGGCACTCGCTGGTGATGGCGTCGCGGGCGCGGCCGACCTCAGCGGCGATCTGGCCCTCGTCCATGAAGACGCGTTCGCCCTTGTCGTTGGTGCGGGTCAGGCGCGTACCGCTCTGCAGTTCGCGCAGATTGGCCTGGGCGCGGCTGCAGTTCTCGCGGCGCTGGGCGGCGATGCGGCGCTCTTCTTCCTTCTTCTTGGAGGTCTCGCTGTCCTGGTCCTGCTTCTGGCGTGCCGAGGCTTCGAGTTCGGCCTTGGTGGGCGCGCTGGCGGCCGCCTTGGGCGCCGAGGCGGCGCTGGCCGCAGCCCCGGACGGTGCCACGACGATGGTGGGCTTGGCCGGGTAGGGCCGCTGCAGAACGTCCTTCTCGGGCGTGCCGGCCGGCGGCGGCATGTCGCTGTACTGCACATTGCCCTTGGCGTCGCGCCACTTCCATTGCGCCTGGGCGGCGCCGGCAGCGACGAGGCAGAGCAGCACGAGAAGGGCTTGGCGGAGGGCTTGGCGAGGCATCCGGCCAGTTTAGAGCCTGTTCACCTGTGAGCAATGGTTGCAAACGCGACGCAACTCACGCTGGGGCGCAACCGTTGCCCACAGCTTTGCGAAGGCCTTCCGCGCCCGCAGGGCAGGGCGGGTCATCTGACCCTCCGTATAATGCCGCTTTGCGTCTGGAGCTTTCCTCATGCGCCTTCTCGGCAAAGCGCTCACCTTCGACGATGTTCTGTTGGTGCCAGCGTTCTCCCAGGTGTTGCCCCGCGACACCAGTCTTGCGACCCGCCTGTCGCGCAATATCCCCCTGAACCTGCCGCTGGTGTCCGCCGCCATGGATACCGTGACCGAAGCTCGCCTGGCGATCGCGATCGCGCAGGAAGGCGGCATCGGCATCGTGCACAAGAACCTCAGCGCCGAAGCGCAGGCGCGCGAAGTGGCCCGGGTCAAGCGCTACGAGAGCGGCGTCGTCCGCGAGCCGCTGACCATCTCGCCCGATGCCTCCGTGCGCGACGTCGTCGAGCTGACTCGCCTGCACGGCTTCTCGGGCTTCCCGGTCGTCGAGGGCAAGCGCGTCATCGGCATCGTCACGGCCCGCGACCTGCGTTTCGAGACGCGCATGGACGCCAAGGTCCGCGAGATCATGACGCCGGCCGAAAAGCTCGTCACGGTGCGTGAAGGCGCGTCGCTGGATGAAGCCAAGGCCCTGATGCACACCCACAAGCTGGAGCGCGTCGTCGTTGTCAACGATGCCTTCGAGCTGCGCGGCCTGATGACCGTCAAGGACATCACCAAGCAGACCAGCTTCCCCAACGCCGCCCGTGACAGCCACGGCAAGCTGCGCGTTGGCGCGGCGGTCGGTTTCGGCGACGACACCGAGCAGCGCGTCGAACTGCTGGTCAAGGCCGGCGTCGACGCCATCATCGTCGACACCGCCCACGGCCACAGCGCCGGTGTCGTCGAGCGCGTGCGCTGGGTCAAGCGCGCCTTCCCCAACGTCGATGTCATCGGCGGCAATATCGCCACCGGCGCGGCCGCCCTCGCCCTCGTTGAAGCCGGTGCCGACGGCGTCAAGGTCGGCATCGGCCCCGGCTCCATCTGCACCACCCGCATCGTCGCGGGCGTCGGCGTGCCGCAGATCACCGCGGTCGACAACGTCGCCACGGCCCTGCGCGGCACCGGCGTGCCGGTCATCGCCGACGGCGGCGTGCGCTACTCCGGCGACCTGGCCAAGGCCATCGCCGCCGGCGCCGACTGCGTGATGATGGGCGGCGCCTTCGCCGGCACCGAGGAAGCGCCGGGCGAGACCATCCTCTACCAGGGCCGCACCTTCAAGAGCTATCGCGGCATGGGTTCGATGGGCGCCATGGCCAAGGGCAGCGCCGACCGCTACTTCCAGGCCGAGACGGGCAACAACCCCAACACGTCCAAGCTGGTGCCCGAGGGCATCGAAGGCCAGGTGCCCTACAAGGGCTCGGTCGTGCAGGTCATCTTCCAGATGGCAGGCGGCCTGAAGGCCTCCATGCACTACTGCGGCTGCGCGACGATTGCCGACATGCAGAACAAGGCCGAGTTCGTCGAGATCACGACGGCGGGCATGCGCGAGAGCCATGTCCATGACGTGCAGATCACGAAGGAAGCGCCGAACTACCGCAGCGAATAAGCTGCCGACAGCGACAACGGGGCGACGCCAGATCGCCCCGTTTCGCTTTTCAGGAACACGATGAGCGCATCCACGCAACGCACCCCGGCCATGGGCTTCATCATGGCCGCCGTGCTGATCGACATGATCTCCATCGGGCTGATGGTGCCTGTGCTGCCGCATATCGTGGGCACGTTCACGCACAGCAACGATGAGCAGACCTCGGCCTTCCTGATGGTCACCATGGCCTTCGGCGTGGCCAACTTCATCGGCTCTCCCGTGCTGGGCTCGCTGTCGGACCGGTTCGGCCGCCGTCCCGTGCTGCTGATGGGTTTTGCCGGCCTGGCCCTGAGCTTCTTCGTCACCGCCATCGCGACGGCGCTGTGGATGCTGGTCGTCGTGCGCCTGTTCTCGGGCGCCATGCAGGCCAACATCGCCATCGCGAATGCCTATGTGGCCGACATCACGCCGGCCGAAGACCGGGCGCGCCGCTTCGGCCAGCTGGGCGCGATGTTCGGCCTGGGCTTCATCCTCGGCCCCGTCATCGGCGGCTGGCTGGGCCATTACGACGTGCACTGGCCCTTCATCGCGGCCGGCTGCATGGCCGTGCTGAACTGGTGCTACGGCTTCTTCGTGCTGCCCGAGTCCCTGCCGCTGGACCGGCGCACCGGCTTCAACTGGAAGAAGGCCAACCCGGTCTCGGCCCTGCGCGGCCTGGCGGCGCTGAAGGGTGTCGGCTCGCTGGTCGTCGTCATCGCGCTGGCCTCGCTGGCCCAGTTCATGTTGCACATGACCTGGGTGCTGTACACCAAGTTCAAGTTCGGCTGGGGACCGCTGGAGGTCAGCTGGTCGCTGTTCGCGGTCGGCATCGTCTCCGTCATCAGTCAGGGCGTGCTGCTCAAGCCGCTGCTGGCGCGCTTCAGCCCGCAGCGCCTGGCCCTCATCGGCATGGGCTCGGCCTCGGTGGCCTACCTCGGCTTCGGCCTCGCGACCGAGGGCTGGATGATGTATGCCGTCATCGCCTTCAACCTGCTCGGCGGCGTCGCCACGGCGGCGGTGCAGAGCATCATCTCCAATGCTGCCGGCGCCCACCACCAGGGCCAGGCCATGGGCGCCGTGTCCTCGCTGAACAGCCTGATGGCCGTCATCGCGCCAGTCATCGGCCTGACGCTGCTGGGCTGGGTGTCGCACCGCCCCGCCACCGACCCGCTGATGGGCCTGCCCTTCTACACCTGCGCCGCCCTGCAGCTGACGGCCCTGATCGTGGCCTATCGCTTCTTCCACGGCCAGCGCACCGCTTTGCAAACCGCCTGAGATCACCATGCAACACGACAAAGTCCTCATCCTCGACTTCGGCTCCCAGGTCACCCAGCTCATCGCGCGCCGCGTGCGCGAGGCGGCCGTGTATTGCGAGATCCACCCGAACGACGTGTCCGACGACTTCATCAAGTCGTTCGCGCCCAAGGCCATCATCCTGAGCGGCAGCCACGCCTCGACGTATGAGGACCACGAACTGCGCGCACCCCAGGCCGTCTGGGACGCCGGCGTGCCGGTGCTGGGCATCTGCTACGGCATGTTCACGATGACGGTACAGCTCGGCGGCCAGGTCGAGGCGGCCGACCACCGCGAGTTCGGCTACGCCGAGGTGCGCGCCCACGGCCACACCAAGCTGCTGGAAGGCATCCAGGACTTCGAGACGCCCGAGAAGCACGGCATGCTCAAGGTCTGGATGAGCCATGGCGACAAGGTCACCGCCATGCCGCCGGGCTTCAAGCTGATGGCCTCCACGCCCAGCTGCCCCATCGCCGGCATGGCCAACGAGGAGAAGCGCTACTACGCGGTGCAGTTCCACCCCGAGGTCACGCACACGGTGCAGGGCGATGCGCTGCTGCGCCGCTTCGTGCGCGACATCGCCGGCTGCCAGGGCGACTGGCAGATGGGCAGCTATATCGACGAGGCCGTCGCCAGGATCCGCGAACAGGTCGGTGACGAAGAGGTCATCCTCGGCCTGTCGGGCGGCGTCGACTCTTCGGTGGCGGCGGCCCTCATCCACCGCGCCATCGGCGACCAGCTGACCTGCGTCTTCGTCGACCACGGCCTGCTGCGCCTGAACGAAGGCCAGATGGTCATGGAGATGTTCGCCGGCCGCCTGCATGCCAAGGTCGTGCATGTGGACGCGAGCGAGCAGTTCCTGGGCAAGCTGGCCGGCGTCAGCGACCCGGAGCGCAAGCGCAAGATCATCGGCGCCGAGTTCGTCGAGGTCTTCCAGGCCGAGGCCAAGAAACTCACCAACGCCAAGTGGCTGGCCCAGGGCACCATCTACCCCGACGTCGTCGAGAGCGGTGGCACCAAGACCAAGAAGGCCATCACCATCAAGAGCCACCACAACGTCGGCGGCCTGCCCGAGACGCTGGGGCTCAAGCTGCTGGAGCCGCTGCGCGAGCTGTTCAAGGACGAGGTCCGCGCCTTGGGCGTGGCCCTGGGCCTGCCGGCCGACATGGTCTACCGCCATCCCTTCCCGGGCCCGGGCCTGGGCGTGCGCATCCTCGGCGAGATCAAGAAGGACTATGCCGACCTGCTGCGCCGCGCGGATGCCATCTTCATCGAGGAACTGCGCAACACCATCGACCCGGCTTCGGGCAAGAGCTGGTATGCGCTGACGTCCCAGGCCTTCGCCGTCTTCCTGCCGGTCAAGAGCGTGGGCGTCATGGGCGACGGCCGCACCTACGACTATGTGGTGGCCCTGCGCGCCGTGCAGACCAGCGACTTCATGACGGCCGACTGGGCCGAGCTGCCTTACTCCCTGCTCAAGCGGACGTCGGGCCGCATCATCAACGAGGTGCGCGGCATCAACCGCGTCACCTACGACGTCAGCAGCAAGCCGCCCGCGACCATCGAGTGGGAGTGATCTCGAAGCTACGCCGCGGCGCCGGATGTGTCCGGTCGCCAGTGCGGCGTTGGCATCGCGAGCGGGCTGTCAACCCCTGCACATCGCAAGCTTTCGGCGGACTGTCGGCTGGCTGTCGAGTGTTTCAAAAAGCGGCGCCGCGTAGCGTCCAGAAGTGGTGAGCCGGGAGGCTGTGCCCCTGCGTCGAAAGCCCCGTTTTTCATAGAGAAGATGCCGCCTGCAATCGAGGCGCGGACGCGGCCTTCCCGCCTCATTTCACGGCGGTGACGCTGAAAACACGGACGGGATCACCCGCATAAGTCCGGCCCCAGCCCCCCACCTAGCATCGCGCCCGCCTCGAACTCGAGGTTTCGTTGGGATCGGTGTTCACGCGGCGTATCTGCGCTCGCGCTCGCCCATCTGGCTGAGCGTCGATCTTTCTCGTCCCAGCAGTCACCCTCACTCTGGAGTAGATGGAGCTATGAATCATTTGAAACGCCGGCTCGGCCTTGGTGCCGCGCTGATTGGTTTGTGTACCACGATGGGTCTGGCCTCGGCCGACACGACCGGCCAACCCAAGGACGCAGGCAATGCGACCGACGTGGTCAACCCCCATTCGCCGCGCGTCGGCCACCCGTATCGCCACGGTGTCGTCGCAACTCGCGAGGTGCACGAGAAGATGCGCGCCTGGGCGGCTGCCAACCAGCCCGTGCACCCCGCCGTGGCCGCAGGCAAGGCTTCCGCCGCCGTGGCGGCAGCCACGGGCACGCAGACGCTCAGCTACAACGGTGGCGTCAACGGCATCGGCGTCACCAGCGGCACGCCGCGCGTCTACCTGGTGTTCTGGGGCAGCCAATGGGGCACGTCCGGGACGGACGCCAGTGGCTACATGACGCTGACGGGTGACACCAAGAGTGCAGCGCCCTATATGCAGAAATGGATCAAGGGCCTGGGCACCAACGGCGAACTGTGGTCCGGCGTGATGACGCAGTACTGCGACGGCCCGCTGGTCGCCAAGGGCGCCACCACTTGCCCGGCCGGCGCCCCTCATGTCGGCTATCCGACGGGTGGCGGCGTGCTCGCCGGCGTCTGGTACGACAACTCCGCGGCGGCACCGTCGGCCGCGACCGGCAACCAGATCGGCGCCGAGGCCGTCAAGGCGGCGGCCCACTTCGGCAACACGACGGCGGCCTCCAACCGCTACGTGCAGTACATCATCATGTCGCCGACCGGCACCAAGCCCGACGGCTTCAACACGCCCAACGGCGGCTTCTGCGCCTGGCACGACTACACCGGCGACACGACGCTCTCGGGGGGCGCGGTCAACTCGCCCTACGGCGACATCGCGTTCACCAACATGCCCTATGTGACCGACGCGGGCACGAGTTGCGGCCAGAGCTCGGTCAGCTCGGTGCTCGACGGCTTCTCCCTCGTGGGCGGCCATGAGTACGCCGAGACCATCACCGACCAGAACCCGGCGGGTGGCTGGATCAACCAGACCGGCTCCAGCTACAACGGCCAGGAGAACGCCGACGAGTGCGCCTGGATCAGCTCGGGCCAGGGTGCCTCGGCGCTGGTGGCAATGTCGACCGGCAGCTTTGCGATGCAGAGCACCTGGTCGAACGACACCAACCGGTGCGATCTGACGCATCCGATCGTGACGGGCTCCGGCGGCACGCCGACGGCGAACTTCACGTTCGCGGCCACCGGGTTGACGGTGAACTTCACCGACACCTCGACGGACTCCGGCGGCACGATCACGTCGCGCGCATGGACCTTCGGCGATGGCGGCACGTCCTCGGCCACCAGCCCCAGCCACACCTACGCCGCCGCTGGCACCTTCAGCGTGACGGAGACGGTGACGGACAGCGCCAGTGGCAAGACCAGCTCCAAGACGGTCTCGGTGACGGTCAGCCCGAGCGGCGGCACGCCGGTGGCGAACTTCACGTTCACCACCAGTGGCCTGACGGCGAACTTCACCGACACCTCGACCGACACCGGCGGCAGCATCGGTTCGCACGCGTGGAACTTCGGCGACGGCTCGACGTCGACGACGACCAGCCCGAGCCACACCTACGCCGCATCGGGCACCTACAGCGTCAGCGAGACGGTGACCGACAGCGTGAGTGGCGCGAGCAACACCAAGACGAGCTCCGTCACGGTGAGCACCTCGTCGCAGCTGCTGGGCAACACCGGCCTGGAGAGCGGCACGGCCAGCCCCTGGACGCTGACCTCGGGCGTGCTTTGCTCGACCAGCAGCAGCGGCTGCAGCGGCGAAACCTCGCATGGCGGCAGCTGGTTCCTGTGGCTCAACGGCTATGGCAGCTCGCACACCGACTCGGCGGCGCAGACCGTCAGCATCCCCGCAGGCAAGTCCGGCGCCACGCTGTCGTTCTATCTGCACATCGACACCAAGGAGACGGGTACGACGGCCTACGACACGCTGAAGGTGCAGGTGCTGAACAGCGCCGGCACCGTGCTGGCGACGCTGGCGACCTACTCCAATGCCAACGCGGCTTCCGGCTATGTGCTGAAGAGCTTGAACATGGGCGCCTACATCGGGCAGACCGTGACCATCAAGTTCCTGGGCACTGAAGACTCGTCGCTCGCGACGTCCTTCGTGCTGGACGACATCACGCTCACCGTCCAGTGAGATCACACTTGCATTGAGCCAGGGGCGGCCTGTCGGGCCGCCCTTTTTTACTGGAGCTTGTCATGTCGAAACATACCGCCACGTCACGGAGCCGTCGGCGCGTCGCGGCTGCGCTGGGGGCGTTGATTGCGGGTCTGGTGGGCTGCGCGTCGCCCACTTTGGCCGCGCGGCCGGTCGTGCCAACGCCGCGGCTGGAGCTGTTGCCCGAGCAACTGCAGCTGGCGCCGGGCGAGCAGGTCAGCCTGAAGGCGCGTCCACAGGGAGGCGAGGCGATTCTTTTCCACGTGGACTGGCAGCTCGTCGAGGGCCAGGCCGGTGGCCGGCTGGAAGCCAGTGAGTCGCGTGATGAGGACGGCCGGTATCTGGCGCGCTACACCGCACCCGCCGCGGAAGGGGTCTTCCACGTGGTGGCGCGCCTGCGCGAGTACCCGGCTGCCGAAGCCCGCGTCGAGATCCGCGTGCGCCGCTAGCGCTGGGCCAGCTGCTTCTTGATCGCGCCGACCAGCTTGGCATCCGCCCCAGCCAGCATGCTGGTGCGCGCCGTCACGCGCCCGTCGCCGTCGAGCAGGATGAGTTCGGCGCTGTGGTTGAACTCGCCGTCGGGCAGGGCGCGGTACTGGAACTTCAGCAGCGCGGCGATCTTGCGCACGGTGGCGGGGTCGGTGCGGGCCAGCGTCCACTGCGAGGCGTCCAGGCCGCGTTCCTTGGCCATGCTCTCCAGCTTGGCGGGCGTGTCGCGCGCCGGGTCGAAGCTGATCAGCAGCACCTTGACGCGCTTGCGCTCGGCCTCGCTCAGCGCGGCCTGGGTGTCGCGGGCTGCGTCGATCAGCATCGGGCAGACGAACTGGCAGGACGTGTAGAACATGCTGATCAGCACGGGCTGGCCGCGGGCGTTGTCGAGCTTGACGGCATGGCCGAGCTGGTCGGTCAGCTGGGCGTCAAGCTGGTAGACGGAGTCACCGGGCAGGGCAAGGGCCACGCCGGCCAGCCACAGCCAGGCGCAGGCGAACAGGCGCTTCATCATCATTTGATCTCCTGTGCACAGCGGAAGCCCAGGCTGCCGGTGCTGTCGGCGGCGTTGAGCGAAGAGAGCAGGGCGATGCGCATCAGCACCGCGTAGTTCTGGCGGTCCTGCAGGTCGATGGCGCCCGCGCCGCAGAACTTCAGCTTGTCGGGGTCGCCGCTGCTGCGGCTGTCGGCATTGACGAGCAGGGCGTTGAAGTCGTCCACCCATTCCCACACCAGGCCGTGCAGGTCGCGCACGCCGTAGACATTGGCTTGGCCGCCGACTTCGGGCAGCGGGCCGCTGGCGGGCCGCGCATACCAGCCGAGGATGCGCGCCAGCCAGGCCGGGTCGCCGCGTGCGTCGGTGCGGGTGGGGTCGGCCGCGGCCGCGTATTCCCATTCGTACCAGGTCGGCAGCCGGCCGCCTTCCGCCTCGCAATAGGCCTGGGCGGCGAACCAGCTGACCTCGGTGACCGGGACCGCGGTCTCGTCCGGTTCGTGCTGCAGATAGCCACTGCCTGCGAACACCGCCGGCGCGCGGCTGGACTGCCACTCGGGGTGGCTGACGAGGAAGCGGCGGAACTCGTCGCGGGTGACCGGCGTTTCGCGCAGCTTGAACGCGGCGATCGGCGTCGGCTCCCGGTCGGTGTCGCGGGCCAGCACGCTGTTGAGGGTGCCGGCCGGCAGCGCGACATAGGCCGCGCCGGCCAGGAGGGTCAGCGCGGTGGTGAGGCTCATCAGTGGCCTGCCTGGTTGGTCGTGGCGGGCTTGGCCGAGCGCTGCTTCTTGACCTCGTCGGCCGAGATGCTGCCGCCCGGGTTGCCCCAGCTGTTCAACACATAGGTCAGGATGTTGGCGACTTCGTCATCGTTGAGCTGGTTCATCGGCGGCATGACCGAGTCGTAGTCCTTGCCGTTGACCTTGACCTTGCCCGACAGGCCGTGCAGCACGACGTTGACGGCGCGCTTGGTGTCCTGGTTCAGGAAGTCGGACTTGGCCAGCGGCGGGAACACGCCCGGCAGCCCGGCGCCGTTGGCCTGGTGGCAGACCGAGCAGGTGCCGGCGAACAGGGCCTGGCCGGCGGCAATCTGGTCCTTGGGCGTCAGCGTGCCGGTGGCGGCCGCGGTCGTCGCGGTGGCCACGGCCTGGAGGTTGGGCGCGGCGCGGTCGCCGAGGTAGACCGAGTCGACTTCCTTGCCGGAGTAGATGGCCTTGTTCTCGGGGCCGTCGATCTTCAGGATGGCCAGGGCGCCCTTGTTGAAGGCGCGGAAGATGGAGTGGTCGACCAGCACATAGCTGCCCGGCACCTTGGCCTTGAAGTCGACGATGGCGGCGCCGCCCGCGGGGATCAGCGTCGTCTGCACATTCTTCTGCGCCAGCGTGCCGCCTTCGAAGCGCACGTTGTCGAAGATGGCGCCGATGACGTGGAAGCTGGACACGAGGTTGGGGCCGCCGTTGCCGACGAACATGCGCACCGTCTCGCCGACCTTGGCGCCCATGGCGCGTTCACCGGTCAGCGCGCCTTCCGCGCCGTTGAACAGCACATAGGTCGGGCGCTCGTCGATGGCCTTCTCCATGTCGAAGGGCTGCAGGCCCTTCTCGCGGTACTTGCCCGTCGTGTAGAAGTCGCCCTGCATGACGTAGTACTCGTGGTCGACCTTGGGCAGGCCCTGCGGCGGCTCGACGAGGATGAGGCCGTACATGCCGTTGGCCACGTGCATGCCCACCGGCGCCGTGGCGCAGTGGTAGACGTAGATGCCTTCGTTCAGGGCCTGGAAGGTGAACTGCGACTCGTGGCCGGGTGCCGTGAAGCTGGAGGCCGCGCCGCCGCCGGGGCCGGTGACGCCGTGCAGGTCGATGTTGTGCGGCATCTTGCTGCTCGGGTGGTTCTTCAGGTGGAACTCCACCGTGTCGCCCTGGCGCACGCGGATGAAGCTGCCGGGCACCGTGCCGCCGAAGGTCCAGAAGGTGTAGTTGACGCCTTCGGAGATGGGCATTTCCTTCTCGACCACTTCCAGCTCGACGATGACCTTGGCCGGCGCCTTGCGCGCCGTGGGCGGCGGCACCATGGGCGGGCTGGTCAGCTGGGCGCGGATGACCGGCAGATTGGCGGCATCCGTCGCGCTGTGCGCGGGAGAGGTCACCGCCATCGAGGCGGCGACGGTGGCGAGCAGAAGCAGTCGCTCGAGCATGAGGTTCTCCTTGGTCTTGAGTGGCCAGGCCATGCTAGGGAGGGCTGGCGTGTAGGGGCTTGCGCCAAATCAAGCTTGGTGACGCTACCCCGGCGCGGCTATGCTCGTCCACCACGCCAACCCCAATCGTTCGCCATGCGCGCTGCCTTCAGCCTTCTCGCCCTCGTCATCGTCGCGGCCATCGTGCTGTCGCTGGCCAAGAAGCAGGCCACGGCCTTGAAGCCGGCGGCGCCCGGCGCTTCCGCGGCCGCTGCCGGCAGCGGTGGCGCGCTGCCGCAGCCCCAGGCCGTCGGCCAGCAGGTGCAGAGCAACATCGACGAGGCCGCCAAGCGCGCCGCCGAGGCCGCGTCCGCACAGTCCAACTGAGCTCGTGACCGGGCACAAGCTCTTCTTCGCGCTGCGGCCGGACGAAGAGACGGCCAAGCGCATTGCCGGCTTCGTCGTCGCCGAGCATGAAGCGCGAGGCCTGCAGCCGCGGCTGCGACCCAGCCGCGTCTTCCACATCACGCTGCACTACTTCGGCTACTTCGATGGCGAGCCCGATGCGCAGGTGGTCGAGAGTGCCGAGCGCGCCGCATCGGAGGTCGTCCGACCGGCCTTCGACCTGAGCTTCGACGGTTTCAGCAGCTGGGGCCGGGAAGGCGCGACCAAGCATCCCTTCGTGCTGACCGGCGGCCAGGGCCTGGAGGCCGTGCGCGAACTGCGCGACGCCCTGGTGCAGCGCCTCCTCGCCCACGGCCTGCCGGCGCCCGAACATGACTATGAGCCGCATCTGACCTTGCGCTACGACAAGCGCAGGGCGCCCACCTGGCCGGTCGATCTGCCGGGCTGGATCGCCAGTGAATTCGTGCTGGTCAAAAGCCCCCAGGGCGAGACGCGGCACGAGGTCATGCGTCGCTGGCCCCTGCAGGGCTGAGGCCTGTTCCTACAGGCCCTGAAGCCGCCGGCCGACGGGCGGCGGGCCGCGGATCGCTGACGATGCGCCATCCCTGCAAGCGGAGGCCCTCATGATCCTCAAGCCCATTCTTGCCGTCCTCGCCACCTCGGCCCTGGCGATGAAGCTGGTCCAGCACCTGGGCCACAAGCATCAGCAGCGGCGCGTGCGCCACGACGGCCAGCAGCACCGCGAAGACGTCAACCGCTGGGAGGCCGAGGGCGGCAATCTGCCCGCCACGCCGCCGGCGGCCAAGGCACCGGCCAAGCGCCGTGCCAGCCGAACCCGGCGCGTCAGCCCGTGACGATGGCCTGGGCCAGGGCCCGCACGCTCAGCGGTGCCGAGCCCTCGGCCTTGTTGGAGATGGTGACGAAGGCATCCTGGCCTGCGTTCGCCGTGCCGCGGACGATGCGGGCCAGTTCGGCGCGGGTCTCGGGATCGGGGTCCAGCATCTCGTTGAACTCGCCGTAGCGCTTCTCGGCTTCTTCGTAGCCGTAGGGGCCGTGCAGGCGGTTCAGGTTCCAGCGCACCACCAGCGGCCCCGGCCACAGGGCGCGCAGCAGCGGCAGTTGCTCCGCCAGCGTCGGCAGCTTGGGGTGCAGGCCGACGCAGTAGCGTGCGCCGGCATCCTTCAGCAAGGCGACCAGGTCTGGCGTCAGCCAGGCAGCATCCCGGACCTCGACGGCGATGACGCCGGCGGGCGGCTTGGGCAGGCCCAGCAGCAACGCGTGCAGCAGGTCGAACTGCTCGTTCATGGTCGCCAGCCGCGGGCCGGGCAGGGGGCTGAGCTGGAAGACAAGGGCACCGATGCTGGAGCCCAGCCCTTCGTAGACCGGTTCGATGAAGCTCTGCAGCGCCGTCGCGGCGTCCAGGAACAACGGGTTGGGTTCCTGGCCACGGCCGTCCTCGCTGCGCACGAGCGCGTCGGTCACCAGGCTGGGCGCCTTGACCGTGAAGCGAAAGCCGGCCGGCACCTGCTGGGCATGGCGCTCGAAGTCGCTGGCCGCCAGTGGCCGGTAGAAGCCGCGGTCGATGCCGACGGCACGCAGCAGGGGATGGGCGGAATAGGCCGTGAGGCCGGTCTTGGACAGAGTCGCCTCGCTGTGCCTGCCGGACCAGACCAGGCCTTCCCAGCCGGGATAACTCCAGGTCGAGGTGCCGAGGTGGATGTGGGGCGACAACGACGCGGCCAGGGCCTGGTCTTCGGCGAGGGGCGGCGCCGCATGGACGCCGCGCTGCCGCTTCTCGGGCGGGCCGCCGAACAGCTCGTCCTGCATCAGAACATCAAGACCTTCAGCAGCACGATATTGACGGCCAGCAGCATCAGCGCGGTGGGCAGCTGTGCGCGGATGACGCCGTTCTTGTCCTTCAGCTCGAGCAGGGCGGCAGGGATGATGTTGAAGTTGGCGGCCATGGGCGTCATCAGTGTGCCGCAGTAGCCGCAGAACATGCCGATGGCGGCCATGACGGCCGGGTTGCCGTGATGCATGCCGAGCAGGATGGGGATGCCGATGCCGGCCGTCATGACGGGGAAGGCCGCGAAGGCATTGCCCATGACCATGGTGAAGAGGGCCATGCCCAGCGCATAGGCCGCGACGGCGATCAGCGAGTTGTCTACCGGGATGTAGCTCGTCGTGAGATGGGCGACGGCCTTGCCGACGCCGGCGTCGGTGAACAGCAGGCCCAGCGTGGCCAGCATCTGCGGCAGGATGACGGCCGGGCCCATGGTCTCCAGCAGGCGGCGCGATTCGCGCAAGGCCTGCATCGGCGTTTCACGCGTCATCCACAGCGCAGCAACCAGACCTGCCAAGGCGCCCAGGCCGACGCTGATCAGCGTGATGTTCTTGGTCTCGGCGATCAGCAGGCTGCCGACGTGCACGTCCTTCAGCGTCAGCGTGCCGACCAGGGCCAGGACCGTGATGGCCAGAATGGGCAGGAAGAGCTTGTTGCCCAGGCGGGCGGCGCTGGCCTGGCGCTCGGCCGGTTCGCGCGTGCCGTGCTTGCCCAGGGACACGCCACCCAGGCCGCCCAGGGCCGCGAGCATGACGACGATGAGGCCGCAGACCACCGGCGGCAGCAGGTCGCCCACCAGGTAGATGGCTGCCCACAGGGCCCAGAACAGGCCGCTGCTCCAGCGCTTGGTGTTGCTGCGGTCGCGCCAGGTCAGCCCCGCGACGACGAGCAGGGCAACGCCGGTCAGCAGGAACAGTTGGTCGAGCTTGAGGAGGGCGTTCATTTGGATTCCTCGGCGCGGGCGCGTGCGATGTCTTGCGGCAGGCGGTGGTCGAGGCGGATCAGGCGTGCGGCATGGATGAGGAAGGCGGCGATGGCCGTCGGAATGCCCCACAGCGCGATGTGCAGCGGGTCGGTGACGACGCCGTTCTCGGCCAGGAAGGTCTGCATCAGCACGATGGAGCCGAAGGCCACGAAGATGTCCTCACCGAAGAACAGGCCGACGTTGTCGGTCGCCGAGGCCATGGCCTTCCACTTGTCGCGAACGGCCTGCGGGATGGGGCCGTGGGTCTTCTCGGCGGCGGCTTCGGTCATGGGGGCGACGAGAGGCCGCACCATGGGTGCATGGCCGCCCAGCGAGGTCAGGCCCATGGCCGCGGCGAGTTCGCGGATGAAGAGATAGACGACGAGGAGACGGCCTGCCGTCGCCGAGCGGATGCTGGCGATCCAGGTCTGCGCTCGCTCGCGCAGGCCGTGGCGTTCCAGCAGGCCGATGATGGGCAGGGGCAGCAGCAGGGTCAGCGGCAGATTGCGCGTCTTGACGAAGCCGGTGCCCAGCTTGGCGAGGATGAGGTCCAGCGGCAGCTTGGCCGCCAGGCCGGTCGCGATGCCGGCGACGGCCACGACCAAGACCGGGTTGAAGCGCAAGACAAAGCCGACGATGACGACGGCGACGCCGATCAGCGGCCAGAGGGATACATCAGCGGTCATGGGAGCTCCTGGGTCAGGCGCGCAGTTCGACGCCGGCTTGGTTGAGGGACTGGTGGATGGCGCGGGCAAAGGCGAGGGCGTGTGGCCCGTCGCCATGCAGGCAGATGGTCTGGGCCTGCAGGGGAACGATTTCTCCGGTCACGGCCTGCACGACGCCTTCGCTCACCATGCGCAGGGTGCGGGCGACCGCTTGGGTCGTGTCTTCCACGAAAGCACCGGGCTGGCTGCGCGGCATCAGGCTGCCGTCGGCGCGGTAGCCGCGGTCGGCGAAGACTTCGGCGACGGCGCGCAGGCCGGCGCGCTCGGCGGCCTTCAGCAGTTCGCCGCCGGCCAGGCCGTAGAGGGCGAGTGACGGATTGACGTCGAGAACGGCGGCGGCGATGGCATCGGCGAGAGCAGGATCGCGCGCCGCCTGGTTGTAGAGGGCGCCGTGCGGCTTGACGTGATGCAGGCGGCCGCCGGCGGCGCGCACCAGGGCGTCCAGCGCACCGACTTGATAGATGACGTCGGCCCGCACTTGTTCTGGCGTCAGCTGCATCTCGCTGCGGCCGAAGTTCTCGCGGTCGGGGTAGCTGGGATGAGCGCCGATGGCCACGCCGCGTTCCAGCGCCGCCACCACCGTGGCCTGCATCAGCCGTGCATCGCCGGCATGCCAGCCGCAGGCGATGTTGGCGGAGCTGACCAGGGCCAGCAGTTCGGCGTCGTCGGGCGCGCCTTCGCCGAGGTCGGCGTTCAGGTCGACATGCATAGGGCAGTCCTCAGTTGATCCAGCGTGGCCTGGCGTTGGCGCAGCGCGTCGCGGGCCTCGTCCAGGGTGCAGGGAACGAAACGCAACGTGCCGCCCAAGCGCAACTGGCCCAGCTTCCACAGGTCGGCGCGGATGACGACGCCGATCTTGGGATAGCCACCGGTGGTCTGCGCGTCGGCCAGCAGGACGATGGGCTGGCCCGAAGGCGGCACCTGGATGACCCCGGGCAGCACGCCATGCGAGGCCAGCTCGCCGCCGCGCTCGCGCCGGAGTTCGGGGCCGGAGAAGCGATAGCCCATGCGATTGCTCTGCGGCGTGAGTTGCCAGTCGGCGGCCCAGAAGGTGGCGCGGGCAGCGTCCGAGAAATCGTCGTGCTCGGGACCGGGCAGCACGCGCACGCTGGCGTCCCACTCGGGTGGCTGGATGCCGATGCTGCGGGTGGGCAGGCGCGCCGGTGCGGCCAGCGGCAGCGCATCGCCGTCACGCAGGGCGCGGCCGTCGAACCCGCCGAAGCCGGCCTTGAGGTCGGTGCTGCGCGAACCCAGGGCCTCGGGCAGGGCGATGCCGCCGGAGACCGTCAGATAGCTCCGCATGCGCTCGCGCGGCGCGGCAAGCTTGAGGGTCTGGCCGGCCTGCACGCGGTGGCGCCACCAGGGCCGCAACGGGCGGCCGTCCAGCGTGGCGTCGACATCGGTGCCGGTGATGGCGACGCAGCAGTCGGCGTCCAAACGCAGCGTGGCCGGGCCGAGGGTGAACTCCAGGCCGGCGGCATTGATGTCGTTGCCGACCAGCAGATTGCCCCAGCTCAGCGCGATGTCGTCGACGGCGCCGCAGCGGCTGATGCCGCGGTCGCGCCAGGTGTCGCGGCCGAGATCCTGCACGGTGGTCAGCGGGCCGGCGCGCAGCAGCACGAGGCTCATGGACCCTCCGCGATGAAGCGCACGCGGTCGCCCGGCGCCAGCAGCGTGGGCGGCTCGGCCTGCGGGTCGAAAAGGGGCAGGGCGGTGCGGCCGATCAATTGCCAGCCGCCGGGCGTGACGAGGGGATAGATGCCGGTCTGCGCACCGCCGATGCCGACGCTGCCGGCCGGCACGGCCACGCGCGGCTCTGCCCGGCGCGGCGTGTGCAGGGATTCGTCCAGCCCACCCAGATAGGCAAAGCCGGGCTGGAAGCCGATGAAGTAGACGACGTAGTCGGCCGCGGTGTGGCGGCGCACGACTTCGTCGGTGGAGAGGCCGCAATGGCTGGCGACGTCGGCCAGGTCAGGTCCGTCATAGCTGACCGGGATCTCGACCAGGCGGCCGGCCTGTTGACGCTTCAACGGCTTGGCCCACAGCGCGCGCGCTGCCTGCTCCAGCGACGCCGCTTCGGTCCGCAGCGGGTCGAAGGTCAGGGTCAGGTTGTTCATGCCCGGGATCAGGCCCAGCACGCCTGTCGTCTGGGCCAGGCCCGCGCCGAGCTGCCAGATGCGCTGCTGGTGCTCCAGCGCGATGGCCCCGTCGACCGCGCAGTACAGCGCTGCCTCGCCCATGGGGCGAATCAGCAGGTCGGGGGACGAAGCGCTCATGTTGATGATTGAAAAACGTATACGATTTGTATTCGACTCGTGTTTATGATGTCAATCATGGTTCGCAGCATCGTGTCGTCTTCGCATCTGGTGTCGGACAAGAGCGCCGAGTTGTCGGAGTTCGAGTTCGGCCTCATCGTCGTCAGCAATGCCTTCAACCGCTGGATGGTGCGTTGCATGGCCGCCGCCGGCATGAAAGACCTGGCGGCCCTGGACGTGTCGCTGCTGCATCACGTCAACCATCGCGACCGGCAGAAGAAGCTGGCCGACATCTGCTTCGTGCTGAACGTGGAAGACACCCACGTCGTCGCCTACTCGCTGCGCAAGCTGGTCGGCCTGGGCCTGGTGCAGAGCGAGAAGGTGGGCAAGGAAGCCTTCTATTCGACAACGGATCAGGGCCAGGCCCTGTGCGAGGCCTACCGCGAGGTGCGTGAGCGCTGCCTGATGGAGGCCCTGGCCGACAGCGGCCAGCAGAACCAGGACATCGGCGACTGCGCCCAGTTGATGCGCCTTCTGTCGGGGCTCTATGACCAGGCGTCGCGTTCCGCCGCTTCCCTCTGAGCCCGGCCCTAAACTGCCGGCGCGATGACAGAGCCGCCTATCCTTTTCTCCCCCGCCGACGAGTTCGCCATGCGCCAGGCGCTGGATCAGGCGCACAACGCCTGGCTGGTGGGCGAGGTGCCGGTGGGTGCCGTCATCGTTCGCGCCGGCCAGGTCATCGCGACCGGCTACAACCGCCCCATCACGACGCACGACCCGACGGCCCATGCCGAGATCGTGGCCCTGCGCCATGCGGCCACGCTGCTGGAGAACTACCGCCTGCCGGAGTGCGAGCTCTTCGTGACGCTGGAGCCCTGTGCGATGTGCGCGATGGCGCTGATGCATGCCCGCTTCAAGCGCGTCGTCTTCGCCGCGGCCGATCCCAAGACCGGCGTGGCCGGCTCGGTGATCAACCTGTTTGGCCAGCCCCAGCTCAATCACCACACGCGCATTGAAGGCGGGCTGATGGCCGAGGCCTCGGCCCAGCTGTTGCGCGACTTCTTCGCCGAACGCCGCGAGGCCGCACGCGCACGCCGCGCCGAGCGGCAAGGGATCATCCCGACCGGCGAAGCGACCCACCTGGACGAAACCTGATGACCTCACTCACGCTGTTCACGCCGTCCGGCGTGCTCGCCAAGGCCGAGAACCTGAAGCGCGCCGCCAAGCGGCTGACGAAGCTCGGCTTCGAGGTCAGCATCGACGCCGATGCGCTGTCCAAGCACCAGCGCTTTGCTGGCGATGATGCGACCCGGCTGGCGGCCCTGCACCGCGTTGCCGACGCGGCGCCTTCGGTGGCCCTGGCGACGCGCGGTGGCTACGGCCTGACGCGCCTGCTCGACCAGCTGGACTGGAATCGCATCGCGAAGAGTGTCGAGCGAGGCACGCGCTGGGTCGGCTACAGCGATCTCACTGCCCTGCAGAACGGCCTGATCGCGCGCCACAAGGGCTTGTCCATGTGGGCCGGGCCGCTGGCCTGCGACGACTTCGGCCGCAGCGAGGCCGACGGCGGTGTCGACGAGATCACCCAGGACTGCTTCACCGAGGCCATGAGCGGCGCACTGGAGGCCGTGGGCTTCCGTGCGCCCACTGCCGAATTCGACGGCCTGGAAGCGCGCGGCCGGCTCTGGGGCGGCAATCTGACGGTGCTGTGCTCGCTGCTCGGCACGCCGCACTGGCCCAGAATCAAGGGCGGCATCCTGTTCCTGGAAGACATCAACGAGCATCCCTACCGCGTCGAGCGCATGCTGCTGCAGCTGCAGCAAGCCGGCGTCATCGACAGCCAGGCGGCGGTGCTGCTGGGCGACTTCAGCGGTGCTGCCAAGTCGCCGCTGGACCGGGGCTACGGCATCAAGGACGCCGTCGCCATGCTGCGTGCGCGCACCCGGACGCCGGTGCTGACCGGCCTGCCTTTTGGTCATGTGCGCACCAAGGTCTGCCTGCCGGTGGGCGGCACGGTGGAGCTCTATGTGCAGGGCCGCGAGGCCATCCTGGGCTGGCAGTCCGACCCGCGCCTGGCGCATGCCGCGCATCATCAGCATGATGAAAACTGCGGCGACGACTGCGGCCACGACCATCACTGAAGTCACCCCGGGTTTTCCTCGCCGCCTTTACGGCGCGACGGGGCCTGTATAGACGAGTGGCCCGACTATCATCCCGACATCGCCTCGGCCTGCCGAGGCGCTTGTCTTTCGAGGGTTGGCGTTGGGTGCATTGGGTGGTTGGATCAAGGTAGGCTTGGGCGCGTTGGCGCTGCTGGTGCTTTCCGCTTGCGACAACAGCCCCCACCCGCATGGCGCCGAGCGCGAGAACACGCTCTACATGGCCTTCGCCGAGCGCTCGCCGCGCTATCTGGACCCGACCTCGTCGTATACGGCGCCCGAAAGCACCTACACCTACGAGATCAGCGAGCCGCCCTATGGCTACCACCCGCTGAAGCGCCCCTACACGCTGATCCCGCGTGCCGCGTCCGAGATCGCCCAGCCCTACTACCTCGACGCCCAGGGCAAGCGCCTGCCCGACGATGCGCCGGACGAGCAGATCGCCGAGGCGGTCTACGACATCGCCATCAAGCCGGGCCTGAAGTGGTCGCCCCATCCGGCCTTCGCCAAGGACGGCCAAGGCCATTACCTCTATCACCACCTCAAGCCCGGCGAGCTGGGCGACAAGCGCAGCCCCTTCGACTTCAAGCAGCTGGATACGCGCGAGGTGGTTGCCGAGGACTTCGTCTACGCCCTCAAGCGCCACGCCAACCCGCGCATCGAGACGCCGCTGCAGGCCGTGTTCGCAGAGCATGTGTTGGGCCTGAAGGACTATGTCGCGCAGTTGAAGCGCGAGAGCGCCAGGCAGCTCGAAGGCAGCCCCGAGAACCTGGCCGACAAGCCCTTCCTGGACTTGCGTCAATGGCCGCTGGCCGGCGCCCAGGCCGTGGGCGACCACCTGCTGCGCATCCGCCTCAAGGGCCGCTACCCGCAGTGGCGTTTCTGGCTGGCCACCAACTTCACGGCCGCCGTGCCTTGGGAGGTGGACGCCTTCTACGCTCAGCCCGGCATGGCGGCCAATTCGCTCACCTGGAACCAGTGGCCGGTGGGCACGGGCGCTTTCATGATGACGGAGTATGTGCAGGACCGCCGCCATGTGATGAGCCGCAACCCCAACTACCGGGTCGAGACCTATCCCTGCGACGGCAGTCCCGGTGATGCCGAGGCGGGCCTGCTGGCGGACTGCGGCAAGCGCATTCCCTTCGTCGACAAGGTCGTCGCCATCAACGTCAAGGAGAAGGTGCCGATCAAGGAGCTGTTCAAGCAGGGCTACCTCGACCTGCCCGAGATGGACCGCGCCGACTGGGGCGTCAACCTGGCGGTGGATCGCGACGACTCCGACGAGGTCAAGGCCTTCTTCGAGCAGCGCGGCTTTCGCCTGCCCATGGATGTCGACATCAGCAGCTGGTACCTCGGCTTCAACTGGCTGGACCCCGTCGTCGGGCGCGGCGACACGCCCGAGCAGCAGAAGCGCAACCGTGCCCTGCGCCAGGCCATCTCCATCGCCATCGACTGGGAAGAGGGCTATGGCCGCATCTTCCGTGACCGTGGTGGTGACGTCGCCTACGGTCCCATCCCGCCCGGCGTGTATGGCTCCAAGGAGGGCCAACCGGGTGAGTTCAACCCGGTCACGCACAAGCTCGTCAACGGCAAGCCGGTGCGCCGGCCGCTGGAAGACGCCTTCAAGCTGATGGCCGAGGCCGGCTATCCCGATGGCCGCGACGCCAGAACCGGCAAGCCCCTGGTGCTGAACTACGACTTCCAGCGCGTCATCACGCCCGAGCTGAAGGCCGAGAACGACTGGATGGTGCGCCAGTTCGCCAAGCTCGGCATCCAGCTCGACATCCGCGCCACCGACTTCAACCAGTTCCAGGAAAAGATCCTCAAGGGCAAGCACCAGATCTTCTGGTGGGGCTGGTTCGCCGACTACCCGGACGCCGAGAATTTCCTCTTCCTGCTCTACGGCCCCAACAGCAAGAGCCATCACGAAGGCGAGAACACGGCCAACTATGCCAACCCGGAATTCGACCGCCTGTTCCGCAAGCTGCAGTCGCTGGAGGACGGGCCCGAGAAGACGAAGGTGATGGCGCAGATGAACGACATCGTGCGCGCGGATTCGCCCTGGGCCTGGGGCTTCTGGAGCTACTCGGGTGTGGCCTTCCAGCGCTGGGTGCACAACGGCAAGCCCGGCGTCGTCGTGCGCGACCGCGCCCGCTATCTGCGCGTGGATGCCCAGGAGCGCACCCGCAGCATCCACGAATGGAACCAGCCGGTCTGGTGGCCGCTGCTGTTGCTGGCCGCCGGCGGCCTGGCCATCCTCGTCGCCACGCGCCGTGCCTGGCGCGCCCGCGAGACGGCGACGGCGGTGAAGGTGGAGGAGGCCGCCTGATGCTGGGCTTCGCACTGCGCCGCCTGGGCTATGGCCTGGCCATCCTCATCGGCGTCAACCTCTTCACCTTCCTGCTGTTCTTCTCGGTCAACACGCCCGACGACATGGCGCGCCTGAACATCGGCGGCAAGCGCGTGACGCAGGAGCAGATCGAGAAGTGGAAGCAGGAGCGCGGCTATGACAAGCCGCTGTATTTCGACGAGAGCCGGCAAGGCAGTGAACGCCTGACCCACACCATCCTGTGGGAGCGCTCGGTGTCGCTGTTCGCGCTGGACTTCGGCAAGAGCGATGCGCGCCAGGCCGTCAACATCGGCCACGAGATCAAGGTGCGCATGGGCGTCAGCCTGCGGCTGGCCGTGCCCCTCTTCATCCTGCAGGTCATCGTCAGCATCGCCTTCTCGTTGCTGCTGGTGTTCTTCAGGCACACCCGCATCGACTTCTGGGGCGTCGTGCTCTGCGTGCTGATGCTGTCGATCTCCAGCCTGTTCTACATCATCGTCGGCCAGTTCCTGTTCGCGCGCCTGCTCAAGCTGGTGCCCATGAACGGCTTCGCGCCGGGGCTGGACGCCATGCGCTTCCTGGTCCTGCCGATCTTTCTGTCGCTGCTGTCGCGACTCGGCGGCGAGGCGCGCCTGTATCGCGCCATGTTCCTCGAGGAGATGGGCAAGGACTATGTGCGCACCGCACGTGCCAAGGGCCTGAGCGAGGGCAGGGTGCTGAGCCGCCATGTGCTGCGCAATGCCCTCATCCCCATCATCACCAGCGCCGGCAGCTATCTGCCCTATGTCTTCCTCGGCAGCCTGGTGTTCGAGAGCTTCTTCGGCATCCCGGGCCTGGGCGCCTTCGTCATCGAGGCCATCACGGGCCAGGACTTCGCCATCGTGCGCACCATGGTCTTCCTCGGCGCGCTGCTCTACATCGCCAGCAATGCGTTGATCGACATCGCGTACACGTGGGTGGATCCCCGCGTCAGGCTCTCATGAAGTTCGTGCTGCTCTGGACCGACCTGGCGCTGTGGCTGATGACCGCCGCGGGCCTGGGCTACGCCTGGAGGGTGAGGACGCAGGCTCATCTGCGTGCAACCTGGCAGCGCGTGCTGCGGGACCCGGTGGCCGCCTGCGCCGGCGTCGTCATGGCCCTCTTCCTGCTCGTCACGCTGGTGGACAGCTTCCACCTGCGCCGCGCCCTGCCGACGACGGATGGCAGCACGGTCTACGACACGCGCACGCAGTCGGCCCTGGACCTGCTGCTGGAGCGCCAGATCGCGATGCGCGAGGTCAGCTACTCGGTGCCGCTGGGCGCGCACGGTTTCAACAAGGAGAGCCTGATCGACGCCGGGGGCGAGGTGCGGCGCGACTACCCGCGCCTGGCATTCGGTGGCGCGCATCTGGCGGATCCCGCCATGCAGTGGGCCGGCGACGTCGCTGCCCGTGCCGGCGTCGGCCTGGCCTGCGGCCTCGTTGTCGCCCTGGTCCTGGTGGCGCTGACCGCCGCCGGCCTGGCGCGCCATCACGGCGGCTGGCGCCCGGCTCTGCGCGACCTTGCCGCCGACCGCACCTTCTACCCGTTGCGCGCCATGCTGCTGACGCTGGCCGTCGTCCTGCTGCTGGCCGGCCCCGTCATCGCGCTGATGCCGCACTACCACGTGTTCGGCACCGACCGCACCGGCAACGACGTCCTCGTGCAGGCGCTGAAAAGCGTGCGCACGGCCTTCGTCATAGGTGCACTGTCGACGCTGGCCACCCTGCCCATCGCCCTGCTGCTCGGCGTGCTGGCGGGCTATTACAAGGGCTGGGTCGACGAGGCCATCCAGTACGTCTACACGACGCTGAGCTCGGTGCCCAATGTGCTGCTGATCGCCGCCTGCGTGTTGATGGTGCAGGTCTTCTTCGACAAGAACCCCGAGCTCTTCGAGACGGCTGCCGAACGCTCAGACGTGAAGATGCTGATGCTTTGCCTCATCCTCGGCCTGACAGGCTGGGCCGGCCTGTGCCGCCTGGTGCGGGCCGAGACGCTGAAGCTGCGCGAGCTCGACTATGTGCAGGCCGCGACGGCCTTCGGTGTCGGCGACCTGCGCATCATGGCCCGCCACATCGTGCCCAACGTCATGCACCTGGTGCTGATCACCGTCGTGCTGAGCTTCTCCGAGCTCATCCTGTACGAGGCCGTGCTGACCTATGTCGGCGTCGGCGTCGATCCGGTCATGAACAGCTTCGGCAGCATGATCAACCTGGCCCGCGCCGAGATGTCGCGCGACCCCATCGTCTGGTGGAGCTTCGCAGCGGCCTTCGGTTTCATGGTCAGCCTGGTGCTGGCGGCCAATCTCTTCGCCGACGGCGTGCGCGACGCCTTCGATCCCAAGGCGCGTTCGGCCCGGCCGCGCCTGTTCCGGCGCAGCCAGGGGGCCGTCGATGCTTGAGATCGACGACCTGAAGGTCCAGCTCGATGCCGACGCCGGCCTGGTGCGCGCCATCGACGGCATGCACCTGGCGTTGTCGCGCGGCGAGACCTTCGCGCTGGTCGGCGAAAGCGGCTGCGGCAAGAGCATGACGGCCCTGGCCCTGATGCGCCTGCTGCCCGAAAACGGCAGCGTCGCCAGCGGCAGCATGCGCCTGGATGGGCAGGACCTGCTGGCACTGCCCGAGAGCCGCATGCGCCAGGTGCGCGGCGGGCGGGTGTCCATGATCTTCCAGGAGCCGTCGACCAGCCTGAACCCCGTCATGCGCGTCTGCGACCAGATCGTCGAGGCCATCGAGGCGCACACGGCGCTGCGCGGCGCGGCGGCGCGGGCCAAGGCCATCGACTGGCTGCAGCGGGTCGGCATCCCCGAGCCGCAGCGTCGCATCGACGACTACCCCTTCCGCCTGTCCGGCGGCCAGAAGCAGCGGGTCATGATCGCCATCGCACTGGCGGCCGAGCCCGACTATCTGATCGCCGACGAGCCGACCACGGCCCTGGACGTGACCATCCAGGCACAGATCCTCGACCTGATCCGCGACCTGCAGCGCGAACGCCAGCTCGGCGTGCTGCTGATCACCCACGACCTGGCCGTCGTCAGTGGCATGGCCCACCGCGTGGCGCTGATGTATGCCGGCCAGATCATCGAGGTCGCGCCGGCGGCGGAGTTCTTCGCCCATCCCAGGCATCCGTACGCCCGGCTGCTGCTGCAGGCCCTGCCGGACGCGGCGCGCCGCGATGCGCCGCTGGCGGCCATCGCCGGCACCGTGCCGCCGCTGTGGCTGGACTTCACCGGCTGCCGCTTCGCGCCGCGCTGCGACAAGGCCATGGGCCATTGCGCGACCATGCCGCCCGCGCTGACGGAGGAAGGCCCGCGCCACCAGGTGCGCTGCCTCCTCTACAGCCAGCCCGGCGCAGCCCTGCCTCGCGAGGTGGCGACTCCGAAGGCGTTGCCGCCTGCGGCAACGGGGGAGGGCGCTCCCCTGCTCGATGTGCGCGATCTGCGCGTGCGCTTCGCGCTGAAGGCGCCGTTCTTTCATCGCAGCCCGCGCCATTTCGATGCGGTCGACGGCATCAGCCTGCAGCTGCATGCCGGCCGCACCCTGGCTCTGGTCGGCGAATCCGGCTGCGGCAAGACCACCTCGGGCAAGGCCATCGTGCAGCTGCTGCGCCGCCAGGCCAGCATCAGCGGCCAGGCCCTGTTCGAAGGCCGGGATCTGTTCCAGCTCCACGGTCCGGCTCTTCTGGAGGCCAGGCGGCAACTCCAGATCATCTTCCAGGACCCCTTCGCGTCGCTGAACCCGCGCCTGCGCGTGGCCGACCTGCTGGAGGAGGGCCTGATCGCGCTGCGCCCGGACCTCGACGCGGGCGCCCGCCGCGAGCGCCTGCACCGCCTGGTCGACCAGGTCGGCCTGCGCCGCGATGCGCTGCAGCGCTGGCCCCATGAGTTCTCCGGCGGCCAGCGCCAGCGCATCGCCATCGCCCGGGCGCTGGCGGTCGAACCCCGCCTCATCGTCTGCGACGAACCGACGTCGGCGCTGGACGTCTCGGTGCAGGCCCAGATCCTCAACCTGCTGCGCGAATTGCAGCGCGAGCAGGGCTTGGCCTACCTCTTCATCACCCACAACATCGGCGTCGTCGAATACATCGCCGACGAGGTCGCCGTCATGCAGGCGGGGCGGGTTGTCGAGCGCGGAAGTTGTGAAGAAGTTCTCAGACAGCCTTCAGAAAGCTTTACGCAAGCTTTACTCAAGGCTGTGCCCAGGCTCATTTCTGACCCGTCGCGCCGCGACAACGGCTAGGGGTTTTACTCTAGGGGTCGTAACTCCTGGAAACCCTTGTAAATCAATGGCTTACTGCGCCCCCCCATGGCTCTAGGGACATCTACGGGGCGGGGCGAATGTTGCGCCCGCACAAACTTCCGGCACCCCAAATCTGAGCTGATCGCTCAGGCCAAGGATTGGCCTCATCGGGCCAGCACGCCTCACCACCAAGGCGGGCATCCATCCATTCAGGAGTGTCCATGTTCAAAACAACCACCATCACTGGCGCCATCCTGGCGCTGGCCGCAACAAGCGCGCTGGCCCAGGAAGCACAAAAGCTGGAACGCATCGAAATCACGGGTTCGAGCATCAAGCGCGTGTCCGCCGAGACCTCGCTGCCGATCACGACCTTCAACCGCGAGGAAATCGCCCGTACCGGCGCGACGACCGTCCAGGATCTGGTCCAGACCCTGCCGTCCAGCTTCGGCGGCGGCGTCGTGGCCAACAACGTCGGCGCGACCGGCGGTGCCTCGACCGCCAACCTGCGCGCCCTGGGCCCCAAGTACACGCTGGTGCTGCTGAACGGCCGCCGCGTGGCCAACTTCGCCTTCGGCAACAACCCCGTTGACCTGAACTCCATTCCCCTGGCTGCTGTCGAGCGCGTTGAAATCGTGCGTGACGGCGCCTCGTCCACCTACGGCGCCGACGCCGTTGCCGGCGTTATCAACTTCATCCTGAAGAAGGACTATCAGGGCGCTGAAGTCACCTGGGCCGAGTACAAGTCTGACCAGCACGGCGGCAACGTCGACAATGTCAGCGCCGTGATGGGCTTCGGTGACCTGGCTGCCGACAAGTACAACGTCATGCTGACGGCCGGCCGCGAAGAAGTCTCGCCCGTCAAGGCGCGTGACCGCAGCTTCGCCAACACCGCCGTCCGTCCGGACCTGGGCATCAACAAGTCCTCGCCCCGCAACGGCGTCCCGAACCTGAACTTCACGGACACCAAGGGCAACAAGTACACCGGCGTCAACCCGCTGCGCTACACCGGTTGCAATGCACCCGAGTTCGGCCTGGCCACCTTTGGCGTCCCCGCCAGCGCCACGCAGTGCGGCACCGACTACGTCAAGTTCATCGACCTGGTGCCCGAGCAGTGGCGCGCCAACTTCACGGGCCGCGCGGTCGTCCAGCTCCCGGGCGACAACCAGCTCATCGTCGAGGGCATGCACAACCGCGACCGCCAGCAGTCGTTCTACTCGCCGGCGCCCTACACCAAGCCGATGTCGTATCCGACGACCGGCCGCTTCTATCCCAAGAGCATCACGCTGCCCAAGGGCATGACCCTGCCGGCCGGCTACACGATGCCTGACGGCAGCAAGCTGGCTGCAGCCACGGTGCTGGCCAACGACATGGTCGTCACGCCCACCGGCAACCTCACCGGCACCTGGCGTACCGTCGCCGGCGGCGGCCGTTCCGACATCACCGAGACCGAGACCGACCGCCTGATGGTCGGTGCCAAGGGCTCGATCGCAGGTTGGGACTACAACACCGGCCTGACCTTCTCGCGCAACAAGGGCGAGATCTTCTTCGGCCCGGGCAAGTTCTCCTATGCCAAGCTGACCCCGCTGGTCAATTCGGGCCAGATCAACGTCTTCGGTGCCCAGGACGCCACCAGCCAGGCCCTGCTCGACAGCGCCCTGCTGACCGGCACCCGCCAGCAGGCTGCCCAGTCCAAGTCCACCGAGTTCGACTTCACCATCAACCGCGAGCTGATGGAGCTGCCGGCCGGCCCGATGGCCATGGCGCTGGGCGTCACCTATCGCCAGGAAAAGCTGAACCAGATCTCCGACCCGGTGCTCGAGTCCGGCGACGAAGTCGGTGGCGGCGGCGCCGTGCCGACCGTCAGCAGCGGCCGCAAGGTCTATGGCGTGTTCGGCGAACTGGAAGTGCCCCTGGTCAAGGACCTGAGCATGAACCTGGCCGCCCGCTACGACAACTACAAGAACGACTTCGGCACCAGCTTCAACAACTTCAGCCCCAAGGCCAGCCTGCGCTGGCAGCCGAACAAGGACCTGGTCCTGCGTGGCTCCGTGGCCAAGGGCTACCGTGCCCCGACGCTGTATGAAAACCTGCGTCCCCTGACCACCAGCAACAACACGGCCGCCAACTGGAGCGACCCGATCCGCTGCCCGAACGGCGTGCCCATCACCAACACCATCAACCCCGTGGGCGAAGTGGTGGACGAGTGCCAGGTCCAGCTGACGGCCGGCACCGCGGGCGACCCCAACCTGAAGCCCGAGAAGTCCAAGCAGTTCTCCTTCGGCGTCGTGTTCTCGCCCGTCAAGGACATGACCCTGGGCGTGGACTACTGGAACGTCCAGATCAAGGACCCCATCGTCGCCAAGTCTGAAATCCAGGTGCTGAGCGATGCCGCCAAGTACAAGGACTACATCTACCGCTTCGACCCGGTGGCCGATCCTGACCAGGCGCATCCCATCAAGGGCAGCCAGAACAAGGACTTCCCGATCGCCTACGTCTTCCTGCCGTACGAGAACACGGACAAGACCTATGCTTCGGGCCTGGACCTGAACGCGGCCTATCGCACCAAGCTGGCTGGCGTGGGCACGGTCGGCTTCAACTTCGACGGCGCCCTGATGCTGACCCACGGCTATCAGTACACCGGCCTGGCCAAGACCGACGACCTCGGCAAGTTCAAGGACTTCGGTGCCGTGCCGCGCTGGCGCCATGCCATCACGGCCAGCTGGTCCAGTGGCATGTTCAGCGCTTCGGTGACGAACAACTACACCCACAGCTACGAGGACTACACCGACCCGACGGCCGTCGGCGCCAGCTACCCGCTGGTCCGCAAGGTTGATGCCTACTACACCTGGGACACCCAGTTCGGCCTCAAGCCCACCAAGTCGCTGTCGCTGACCTTCGGTATCAAGAACCTGCTGGACAAGGATCCGCCGGCTTCGCGTAACTCGCTGTACTTCCAGACCGGCTATGACCCGACCTACACCAACCCCATCGGCCGCCAGTTCTATGGCCGCATCAACTACAAGTTCTTCTGAGCTTGAGCTGATGGGTTGATGAGTGAAGCCGCGCCCCAGGGCGCGGCTTTTTTGTGTCTGCTTGCATGTAATCCGCCTGTCTCGCTTGCCCGGGTTAGCCCCAGGAAGTCGCGACAAAACGGACGGCTAAGATGCTTGCATGGCCAGGTTTGGCCGGGGGTGTAGTTTTGCTGCACCTGGTTCGTGGCGATGAAACGCGTGCCCGACGGCTGATTGCCACCGGGCGTTTTTTTTGGCTCGGGCAGGTGTAAAGAGGCCTTACACGCCGGCTGCACTGCGTGTTTTCGACGAGGCGGAATCGTTCTCTCCGCGATCTAGAATGCACGCCCTTCGGGAACCAGTTGACGGCAGGAACGCAACTTCCGCCGTGGCAGTGGCCGCTTTCCAAGAAGAGTCATTGACTGTGATTTGTAGTTGCAAGAAGGAGCGCGCATGAATTTTGCGCAGGAGAAGCAGGGCGCGTCCCGGTTCACGGGCTTTGGCGTCGTCGTCCTGATCCACGTCGTCGCCATCTACGCGCTGGCCAGCGGTCTGGCTCGCGATATCGTCAAGAAGGTCACCGGCCCCATCGACGTCAAGGTGATCGAAGAGAAGGTCAAGCCGCCGCCGCCGCCTGAGAAGGTAGTGCCGCCGCCGCCGGACATGAAGGCGCCGCCGCCGCCTTTCGTCCCTCCGCCCGAATTCCAGGTGACCGCGCCGACGCCGCCGGCACCCGCCATCGTTTCCACCCAGGTCCAACCGCCGCAGGCCGACATCCGTCCGGCACCGCCGCCGGTTGTCGCGGCTCCGCCGCCGGCCGCCAAGCCGACCAAGATCACGGCCGGCATGGTCTGCACCAAGATGGGCAAGCCTGAAGTGCCGTCCGTCAACTGGAGCGGCGAAGCCCTCTACAAGGCCGTGGCCACCGTCAAGGCGGGTCGCGTCACCTCTGTCGAAATCACCCCCTTGCGTGGTGGTGTTGACCGCAAGGCCCAACGCGCGATGACGCAAGCCATCACGCAGACGCTGCAGGACACCTACGAATGCCCGGGCGACCACGTGTTCGAGCAGGAGTTCCAGTTCAAGATCGAATAAGAGACCTCGCTTCGAACCCGGCGCCAGACCGGCGCAATCAGAACCGCATCAAACCAGAATTTTTCCTAGGAGTTGACTCCATGATTTCTCGCATCACCGGCTTCCTTGCCGCCATCGCCATGGCCGCGACCCTGGCAGTTTCGCCCGCTCACGCGCAAGACCAGAAGCCGGCCGACGCCGCCTCGGCCGCCGCTGTCGACGCTGCTGCTGCTCCCGCTCCCGCTGCTGCTCCTTCGAAGCCTGCTGAGAACCCGTACAGCCTGACCAACATCCTGGCCCACGGCAACATCGTCGACCAGGCCGTGCTGGTCCTGCTGGGCATCATGTCCATGGGCTCGTGGTACATCCTGGTCGTCCGCCTGTGGGACACCAGCAAGCTGGCGTCCGAAGCCAAGGAAGTCCGCGCCACCTTCTTCAAGAAGGCCAGCCTGGCTGACGGCGTCCGCAGCCTGAAGGAAGAAAGCGCCTTCCGCTACATCGCCACCGCCGCCATCGAGGCTTCGGAGCACCATGAAGGCGCCCTGACCGAGAACATCGACCACAGCAGCTGGGTGACGATGAACGTCGACCGCGCCGTCGCCGACGTCAACTCCAAGATCTCGGGCGGCCTGGGCTTCCTGGCTACCGTCGGCTCGACGGCTCCCTTCATCGGCCTGTTCGGTACGGTGTGGGGCATTCTGAACGCGCTGACCGCCATCGGTCTGGCAGGTCAGGCTTCCATCGACAAGGTGGCAGGCCCCGTGGGCGCCGCCCTGATCATGACCGCCATCGGTCTGTTCGTCGCCGTCCCGGCCGTGCTGGGCTACAACTGGCTGGTCAACCGCAACAAGAGCGTCATGAGCCAGGTCCGTTCCTTCGCCGGCGACCTGCACGGCGTGCTCATGGGCAACCGCGCCGTCAAGCGCTAATCCCTGAGCTGAAGCTCATTCAGGAGCCAATGCCATGGGCATGAACGTCGGATCCTCTTCCGGCGATGAAGATGTGGTCTCGTCCATCAACACCACGCCCCTCGTGGACGTGATGTTGGTGCTCTTGATCATCTTCCTCATCACCGTGCCGGTGGTGACGCAATCGATCGCGGTGAACCTGCCAAAGGAAACCAACATCGTCCGCGTCACCAAACCGGAAAACATCGAAATCTCGGTCAGCAAAGGCGGCGACGTCTACTGGGGTACCAAGCTGGTTCCTGACATGGAGGAGCTGGTCAAGCGCCTCGGCAAGGAATCGGTCAAGAACCCGCAGCCCGAGGTGCACATCCGCGGCGACGACAAGTCGCGCTACGAGTCGGTCGGTCGCGTGATCTTCGCCTGCCAGCGCGCCGGCATCATGAAGATCAACTTCGTCACCGAGCCGCCGGCTCGCGGCGGTTGATCCCAGGAGTCGAATAATGGGAATGAATGTTGGAAGCTCGTCGGGCGGCGGTGAACCCGAAGTCATGATGGACGTCAACACGACGCCGCTGATCGACGTGATGCTGGTGCTGCTGGTGATGCTCATCATCACCATCCCGATCCAGCTGCACACGGTCAACCTGGACATGCCGCCGCCGAGCACGACGCCGCCGACGGAAGACCCCGTCGTGCACACCGTCATGATCGACTTCGATGGCACCGTCTACTGGGACGAGAACGCACTGCCGAACAGCACGGACGCCGTCAACGCCAAGATGCAGGAAGTCGGTGCCATGCCGCTGAGCCAGCAGCCCGAAATCCACATCAAGCCGAACAAGCTGGTGGACTACGGTGTCGTTGCTTCCGTGATGGCTTCGGCCCAGCGGAACAACGTCAAGAAGATGGGCATGGTCGGTAACGAGCAATACGTCAAGTGACGTCCTCGGGACCGCTGACCACGATACTGTGATGCGCGCTGCCCGAAAGGGCGGCGCGTTTTTGCTTTGCAGGAGAGCAGATTGAAGACTCTGAAAACCATGGTGGCCGTCGCCGTTGGCGCCCTGGCCCTGTCCCTGAATGGCGCCCCCGGCGCCGAGTTCGGATTCAGCCAGGCCGCCGCCCAGGACAGCGTGCGCAAGGAAGTCGGCGCGCCGCTGACCGACGCCAGCAAGTTCGTCAAGGCCGGTAAGTACAAGGAAGCCCTGGCCAAGCTGCGTGATGCCGAAGCCATCGGTGGCCGCACGGCCGCCGAGACCAACGCCATCGAAGGCGTGCGCTTCTCCGCCGCCATGGGTGCGAACGACCCCGACACCATGGCCCGCTCGTTCGACGTGCTGAAGGCCAAGCTCGGTGGTCCGCAGCAGCTGCAATACATGGAAGCCATCGCCGGCACCTATCTGCGCGCCAACAACGCGCCGAAGGCGCTGGAATGGGCCAACAAATACTTTGCGGCCGGCGGCAGCAGCCCGGCGGTCAAGCAGATGCAGCAGCAGGCCCAGTTCAAGTCGGGCGACATGACGGCCGTCCTGAAGGACACCATGGCCGAGATCCAGGCCGACGAGAAGGCCGGTCGTGCACCGACCCAGGACAAGCTGAACATCCTGCTGTACGCCGCCCAGAAGAAGGGTGACGCCGCGACCGAGTCCTACGCCATCGGCCTGCTGCTGAACCACTATCCCCGCAAGGAGCTGTGGGCCCAGGTGCTGGGCGGGCTGCAGGGCAAGAAGGGCTTCTCGCCGCGCTTCGCGCTGGACGTCTATCGCCTGCAACTGGCCACGGGCAATCTGCGCACGGCGGACGACTACATGGAAATGGCCCAGCTGGCTGCCCAGGCGGGCTATCCGGACGAAGGCAAGAAGGTCGTCGAGCAAGGCCTGGCCGCCAACATCCTGGGTCAGGGCGCCGAGGGGGCACGCCACAAGCGACTGATGGACCTGATGGTCAAGAAGTCCAATGAGGCCAAGGCCGGCGCGGCCGCCACTGAAAAGGCGGCCAACGACGCCAAGACCGGTGACGAACTGGTCAAGCTGGGCCTGTCGCGCGTCTTCGCCGGCGACAAGGCCGGTGGCCTGCAGTTGGTCGACGCCGGCATCGCCAAGGAAAACTTCACGCGTGCCGACGACGTCAAGCTCTACCAAGGCCTGGCCTACTACAACGCCGGCGAGACCGCCAAGGCCCAGGCCGCCTGGCGCGCCGTGAAGGGCACCGACGGTTCCGGCGACCTGGCCCGCCTGTGGCAGGTCCAGGCGCGCAGCGCCAAGAAGTGATGAGCCGGCGGGCCTTGCCCGCTGCGCCTCACCCCAAGCAAAAGGCCCCGTCGGGGCCTTTTTTCATGGCTGCGCGGTGCCGGTCTTCACTTCGGCGCCATGCGGATGGCGCCGTCCAGGCGGATGACCTCGCCGTTCAGCATGTCGTTGGTGACGATCTGGTGCACCAGCTTGGCATAGTCCTCGGGCTTGCCCAGGCGGCTCGGGAAGGGGACGCTGGCGGCCAGCGCGTCCTGCACTTCCTGCGGCATGCCGAACAACATCGGCGTGCCGAAGATGCCGGGGGCGATGGTCATGTTGCGGATGCCGTTGCGCGCCAGGTCGCGGGCGATGGGCAGGGTCATGCCGACGACGCCGCCCTTGGAGGCCGCATAGGCCGCTTGGCCGATCTGGCCGTCGTAGGCAGCCACCGAGGCCGTCGAGATCATCACGCCGCGCTCACCGGTGGCTTCCGGCTCGTTCCTGGACATGGCTTCGGCGGCCAGGCGGATCATGTTGAAGCTGCCGACCAGGTTGACCGTGACGGTCTTGCTGAAGGCCGCCAGCGGGTGGGCGCCGTCCTTGCCGACCGTCTTGATGGCCGGGGCGATGCCGGCGCAGTTGACCAGGCCCATCAGCTTGCCCAGACCCGTGGCGGCGGCCACGGCGGCCTGGCCATCGGCCTCCTGGCTGACGTCGCACTTGACGAAGACGCCGCCGATTTCGGCCGCGACCTGCTGGCCGCGCTCGACCTGCAGATCGGCGATGACGACCTTGGCGCCGTGGGCCGCGAACATGCGGGCCGTACCTTCGCCGAGGCCCGAGGCGCCGCCGGTGACGATGAACACCTTGCCTGCGATTTCCATGATGAGGATCTCCTGGTTGACGTAAACGTCAATTGTGGACGACAAAAAAGCCGCGAGGCCAGAGGCGCCGCGGCTTGTTTGGGGTGAAGGGCGCTCAGGCCAGTGCGGCCAATGCCTTCTTCATGATGTCGTCGACCGAACCCACGCCTTCGATGCGGCGGTACCTGGGTGCATTGGCGTCGCCGGTGGCGGCCCATTGCGAGTAGTAGTCGACCAGGGGGCGGGTCTGGGCCGAGTAGACGTCCAGGCGCTTCTTGACGGTCTCTTCCTTGTCGTCTTCGCGCTGGATCAGGTCCTCGCCCGTCTCGTCGTCCTTGCCGGCCACCTTGGGCGGGTTGAACTTGACGTGATAGGTGCGGCCCGAGGCCACGTGCACGCGACGGCCGCTCATGCGTTCGATGATGGCGTCGAAGGGCACGTCGATCTCGAGCACATAGTCCAACTTCACGCCGGCGGCCTTCATCGCGTCGGCTTGCGGGATGGTGCGCGGGAAGCCGTCGAACAGGAAGCCCTTGGCGCAGTCGTCCTGGGCGATGCGTTCCTTGACCAGGCCGATGATGATGTCGTCGCTGACCAGGGCGCCCGAATCCATGACGGCCTTGGCGGCCAGGCCCATGGCGGTGCCGGCCTTGATGGCGGCGCGCAGCATGTCGCCGGTGGAGATCTGCGGAATGCCGAATTGCTTGCAGATGAAGGCAGCTTGGGTGCCTTTGCCGGCGCCGGGTGCGCCCAGAAGGATCAATCGCATGGGTCTCCTCGTCATGTCGGGACTTGGTGGAAAGTCCCTTTTCATTCAGCGGTCAAGTATCGCATGTGGCCTTTCTAGGGCCTGACGTGTCAACCCGCGATCAGACGCCTCACGCGCTCCAGATCCTCGGGCGTGTCGACACCCGGTCCCGGCCGTTCTTCGCTGACGTGCACGGCGATGCGCTCGCCATGCCAGAGCACGCGCAACTGCTCCAGAGACTCGATCTGCTCCAAGGGGCTGACGGCCAGCGTGGGGAAGCGGCGCAGGAAGCCAGCGCGGTAGGCGTACAGGCCGACATGGCGCAGCGCCTGGTTGGGTTGGCCGGCGCCGTCGCGCCACCAGGCGATGGGGGCGCGAGAGAAATAGAGGGCCCGGCCGGCCTTGTCGGTGACCAGCTTGACGACGTTGGGGTTCGCGAACTCGGAAGGATCGGTCAGCGCATGCGCGACGGTGGCCATCACGCAGTCGGGCTGAGCTGCCAACGTGGCCGCGCAGGCGTCGATCATGGCCGGCGCGATCAGCGGCTCGTCGCCCTGCACATTGACGACGGCGGCATCGTCGGCCAGGCCGAGCTGCTCGACGGCTTCGGCCAGGCGATCGCTGCCCGAGGGATGGTCGGCGCGTGTCATCAGCGCGCGCACGCCGTGGGCGGCGCAGGCGGCGGCCACTTCGGGGGCATCGGTCGCCACGACGATCTGGCTCGCGCCCGACAGGGCGGCGCGCTGGGCGACGCGCACGATCATCGGCAGCCCGGCGATGTCGGCCAGCGGCTTGTTGGGCAGGCGGGTGGACGCCAGTCGCGCCGGGACGATGACGGTAAAGCTCACGGCGCGAGCGGCACCGGCGCGCTGGCGGTGTCGGGATCCCAGGGCTTGGCCTCGCTCTCCAGCATCAGCGGGATGCCGTCGCGGATCGGGAAGGCCAGGCGGTCGGCACGGCAGGCCAGGGCGGGTTCATCGCCGCGCAGCAGCGTCAGCGGCCCCTTGCACAGCGGGCAGACCAGCATCTCGATCAGTCTTGGGTCCATCGGGAGGGAAACAGGCGTTGGAGTTGGGCATCCAGCGCGGCCTCGAAGCCGGCGCCGGGGGCAAAGTCTAGCGTCACGACCCAGACCGGCGTCGCGCCGACGCGCACCGGGGGCAGCTTGACGGCGTCCTTCTCGGTCAGCAGCACGCCGGCGGCATCCGCGGGCCAGGGCAGGGCGGTGAAGTCGGCGTGATCGGGCAGGGGGTGGGCGTCGAAGGCCAGGCCCAGGCCGGCCAGCATGTCGAAGAAGCGCTGCGGGCGGGCCAGGCCGGCGCAGGCGACCAGGCCGGCGCGGCCGCGCAGAGCCAGCAAAGCGTCCATCGACGCCTTCTCGCCCGCCCACCAGCCCGCCAGTGGCACGGCGCCGGCGAGGTGCCGCTCGGCGACAAAGCCGGGCAGGGCGGTGCTGGGCGAGGCCGCGTTGTAGACGACGAGCTGGTCGGCTGCCAGCGCCGCTGGCGGCTGGCGCAGCGGTCCCGCCGGCAGCAGGCGGCCATTGCCCAGGCCGCGCTCGTCGAAGACCAGCAGGCTGAGTTGCCGCGGCAGCCGCCAGTGCTGCAGCCCGTCGTCGCTGACGAGCAGGTCCAGCTCGGGATGGGCCGCCAGCAGGGCCCGTGCCGCGGCGACGCGGTCGCTGCCGACGGCGACCGGCACGCGGCCACGCAGATGGATGAGCAGGGGTTCATCACCGGCCTGGCGCGCCGTCGACTGCTGCGTCACCAGCTGCACTTCGTCGCCCTCGCGCCCATAGCCGCGCGACACGACGCCGGCGCTCAGGCCGCGCGCGCGCAGCAGTTCCAGCAGGGCCAGCGTCGTCGGCGTCTTGCCGGCACCGCCGACGATCCAGTTGCCGACGACGATGACGGGGACGGGCAGGGTTTCGGTGCGCTTGAAGCCGACGCGGTAGGCCAATGTTCGCAGCGCCAGCAGCGCGCGGTAGAGCCAGCTCAGCGGCAGCAACGCGGCGGACAGCGGTCCGCCGGTCAGCCACTGTTGCTGGAGGCGATCAGCGAGCGTCGGTCTGCGCGGCGAAGGTGACACGCGTCAGGCCGACGCGGCGCGCGGCGTCCATCACGTTGACCACGGCCTGGTGGGGCGTGGCGGCATCGGCCGAGATGATCAGCGACGCGTCGGTGCTGCCGCCCGAGGCCTGGCGCAGCGCGCCGATGAGGATGTCCACCGAGCGGCCTTCCACCGGCTGGCGGTTGACGACGAAGCGGCCGTCGGCGGCGATGCCGACGATGACTTCCTGCGGCCTGTCCTTCAGCTTGTCCGCATCCGCCGAAGGCAGGGTGATCTGCAGCTCGGTGAACTTGGAATACGTCGTCGACAGCATCAGGAAGATCAGGATCACCAACAGCACGTCGATGAAGGGGATCAGGTTGATCTCCGGCGGCTCGCGGTGGGGGGCGCGAAAACGCATCGCGTCCTCCTCAAGCCGTGTAGCGGCGCAGTTGCCCGAGCAACCGGTCGGCGGCGGCTTCCAGCTCCAGGACGTACTCCTCGATCTTGCCGCGGAAGTAGCGGTAGAACATCAGCGAGGGGATGGCGATCATCAGGCCGAAGGCGGTGTTGTAGAGGGCGATGGAGATACCGTGCGCCAGCTGGGCGGGGTTGCCGCCGCCGGGCGTCTGGCTGCCGAAGATCTCGATCATGCCGACCACGGTGCCCATCAGGCCCAGCAGCGGCGCGGCCGTGGCGATGGTGCCCAGGGTGTTCATATAGCGCTCGAGCTGGTGCACGGCGCGGCGGCCGGCGAATTCGAACACCAGGCGCAGCTTGCCCTCGGGCATCTGCGGCTCGGCCGTCACGGCGCGCAGGCCGGACGCCAGCACCTCACCGAGCACGGAGTTCTCCGCCAGGCGGTCGACCATGTCGGGCGCCGGCAGCTGCTGGGCGCTGACGTTCATGACGTCCTCCAGCAGCCGCGGCGGCAGGATGCGGCTGGCGCGCAGGCTGGAGAGCCTCTCGATGATCAGGGCCAGGGCCACCACGGAGCACAGGAGCAAGGGCCAGATCGGCCAACCGGCGGCTTGTATGATCGAAAACAAGGTCGTCCCCGTCTAAAGAGTGCGCGGGATTATGGCCCCAGCCTCGGCGCCCGCCGCGCATCCTCCAGGTCCGCGAAAGCGTTCCCACAATCCACCGTTGCTGTGGATAACTTTGTGGGCAAGCCGGGTCGGTCGGCCGGCAGAGGCCGTCAAATCAAGGCCTTGGACAACTTGCCTCCAATTTGAGCAGCGGAAATCGAATTGAAAAACAAGGCCTTATGTGCTCATGACGGCGCCGTGACAGGCGCAATGAGCCGCAATTGCCCGCCAGCCCAGTATTGGCGCGGCTGTGGACTTCCCGGCCCGCGCCGGCATTGGGTTTGCGCGTGATTGAGCCTCGCGAAGCCGCTTCAAATCGGCGTATCTGGGGCGTGGCCGGCCTGCTGGAGGCGGTGGGCCAGAGCCTGGCCGAACGCTTTTCCGTGGTGGCCGTCGGCGGCGAGATCGGCGGCTTCACCCGGGCGGCCAGCGGCCACTGCTACTTCAACCTCAAGGACGCCGACGGCCAAGCCGCCAGCCTGCGCTGTGCGATGTTCCGCCGTGCGGCCGCCCTGCTGGACTTCGCGCCGGGCGAGGGCGTGCTGGTGGAGGTGCGCGGCCGCGTGGCCGTCTACGAGCCGCGGGGCGAACTGCAATTCGTCGTCGAGGCCATGCGCCGCGCCGGCGCGGGCACGCTGTACGAGCAGTTCCTGAAGCTGCGCGCCCGGCTGGCGGCCGAGGGCCTGTTCGAAGCCGACACCAAGCGCGAGCTGCCGCCCCATCCGCGGCGCATCGGCGTCATCACCTCGGCGGCCGGCGCCGCCCTGCACGATGTGCTGACGGCGTTGGCGCGCCGCGCGCCGCAGATCGAGGTCGTCGTCTACCCCAGCCCGGTGCAGGGCGTCGAGGCGCCGCCGGCTCTGGTGCGGGCCCTGCAGACGGCCAATGCGCGGGCCGAGGTCGATGTGCTGCTGCTGGTGCGCGGCGGTGGCTCGCTGGAGGACCTGTGGGCCTTCAACGACGAACGTGTGGTGCGCGCCCTGGTGGCTTCGGCCTTGCCGGTGGTCTGCGGTGTCGGCCACGAGACCGACGTGACCCTGTGCGACCTGGCGGCCGACCTGCGCGCGCCCACGCCCACGGCCGCGGCCGAACTGGCCGCGCCGTCCCGCGCCAGCCTGCTCCAGCATCTCGCCAGCCTGGAGCGCAGCCTGACCCTGCGCACCGACCATCGCCTGCAGTCCCTGGCCCAGCGCCTGGACCGCCTGGCCCTGCGCCTGTCCCGCCCCAGCGACACGCTGGCGCGCCAGCGCCGGCTGCTGGCCCTGCTGGCCCAGCGCGCCACTGCCGCGCCGGGCCGTCGCGTCGAACTGCAGGGCCAGCGCCTGAACCATCTCGAGCAGCGCCACGAACGCGCCCACCGCGACATCCTGGCCCGCCAGCACACCCGGCTCGACGGCCTGCAAGCCCGCCTGCTCGCCCTGGACCCCCAGCATGTGCTGGCCCGCGGCTATGCCTGGCTGGACGACGGCCAGGGCGGGGCGGTCACCTCCGTGCAGGCCCTGCAGCCCGGTCGCGAGCTGCGCGCCGTGCTGGCCGACGGCAGCGCCGACATGCAAGTCCTGCAGGTACGGCCTTTGCCACAGGGGTGATTCCCTCTCCCTACAATCCGCCGCGTTTCCCTTCCCCCCAACACTCTGAGGTTCACACCATGGAACACACGCTGCCCCCGCTGCCTTACCCCATCGACTCGCTGGCTCCGCACTACAGCAAGGAAACGCTGGAGTTCCACCACGGCAAGCACCACAACGCCTACGTGGTGAACCTCAACAACCTGCAGAAGGGCACCGAGTTCGAGAGCATGTCCCTCGAGGACATCATCAAGAAGAGCTCCGGCGGCATCTACAACAACTCGGCCCAGATCTGGAACCACACCTTCTTCTGGAACTGCATGAAGCCGCAAGGCGGCGGTGAGCCCGGCGGCGCCCTGGCCGCGGCCATCAACGCCAAGTGGGGCAGCTACGCCGCCTTCAAGGAAGCCTTCGTCAAGAGCGCCGTCGGCAACTTCGGTTCGGGCTGGACCTGGCTTGTCAAGAAGGCCGACGGCACGGTCGACATCGTCAACACCGGCGCCGCCGGCACGCCGCTGACCACCGCCGACAAGGCCCTGCTGACCGTCGACGTGTGGGAACACGCCTACTACATCGACTACCGCAACCTGCGCCCCAAGTTCGTCGAGACCTTCCTGTCGAACCTCGTGAACTGGTCTTTCGCCGAAGCCAACTTCGCCTGAGGCGAGTTGTCGTTGGAAAGGCCGGCAGCGCCGGCCTTTTTTTGCGCCCCGATTCCGTGATGGCTGACCCTGTGAGCGCCCTGGTGCTGCTGCCCGGCATGGATGGCACGGGCGAGCTGTTCGCGCGCTTCGTGAGCGCGCTGGGCACTGGCATCGAAGCGCGGGTGCTGCGCTATCCGGTCGACCGGCCATGGGGCTACGCCGAACTGCTGGCCTTCGTGCGCGAGGCCTTGCCGGCGGACAAGCCCTATGTGTTGCTGGCTGAATCCTTTTCGGGCCCGATAGGCATACGGATCGCGGCACAGGCGCCGCCTGGGCTCAGGGGCTTGGTGCTGTGCTGCACCTTCGCCTGCAATCCGCGGCCCTCGATGCGCCCGTTGGGCGGCCTGCTGCCCGCGATTCCGTTGGCGGCCATGCCAACAATGCCCTTGGGCCGCGTGCTCATGGGTCGCGATTTTGATCCGGCGTTGAATGCCGATCTTGCGGCTGCCATGCGGCAACTGCCGGCCACCGTCATGCGCGCCCGCCTGAGGGCGGTCCTGGATGTGGATGCGACGGCCGACCTGCGCAGGATCACCGTCCCCGTGCTCGATCTGCGGGCCAAGGACGATCTGGTGGTGCCGCGCGCTGCGGGCCAGCGGATGGCAGCGCTCTCGCCAGGCATCGTGGCGGCCGAACTGCCCGGGCCTCATTTCCTCCTCCAGACCCGACCGGTCGAGGCCGCAGCCGTCGTCAAGCGCTTCGTGCTCGGGTGAACGAATCTCTACTGCGAGACCTGAATGACATGCCGCACCAGCGGATAGACCTGATGCTGCCAGCGCCGCCCGCTGAACACGCCGTAGTGGCCGACGTTGGGCTGGATGTAGTGGGTGCGCAGATAGGCCTTCAAGCTTGACGCCAGGTCCTGGGCCGCCAGCGTCTGGCCCACCGAGCAGATGTCGTCGCGCTCGCCCTCTACCGTCAGCAGGGCGGTGCGGCGGATGGCCGCGGGGTTGACGCGCCGACCCTTGAACATCAACTCGCCGCGCGGCAGGTCGTAGGTCTGGAAGACGCGCTCCACAGTCTCCAGGTAGAACTCGGCCGCGAGGTCGGCCACGGCCAGGTACTCCTCGTAGAACATGCGCGTGACCTCGGCCTTGTCGAACTCGTCGGCGACGAGGTGGCGGTAGTAGTCCTTGAAGGCGTTGGCATGGCGGTCCTTGTTCATGCTCATGAAGGCCGACAGCTGCACAAAGCCCGGGTAGACGCGCCGGCCGGCACCCGCGTGCTGCCAGGGCACATGGCTGATGAGGTTGTTGCGGAACCACTCGATGGGCTTGCTGGTGGCCAGCCTGTTCACTTCGGTGGGGCTGACGCGGCAGTCGATGGGGCCGGCCATCAGCGTGAGACTGGCCGGCGTGGCCGGGTGGTCGTCCTCGGCCATCAGCGCGACGGCGGCCAGGGCGCTGACGCAGGGCTGGCAGACGGCCACCACATGGGCCTGCGGACCGATGGCGGCCAGGAAGTCGATCAGATGGCCGGTGTACTCGTCCAGGCCGAAGCGGCCGGCCGACAGCGGCACGTCGCGCACGTTGTGCCAATCGGTGACATAGACGTCGTGGTCCTGCAGCAGGGTGCGCACCGTGTCGCGCAGCAGCGTGGCGAAATGGCCCGACATCGGCGCCACCACCATCACCCGTGGCTGCGATGGCGCACCGTCCTTGCGAAAGCGCAGCAGCGTGCCGAAGGGCGTCGTCAGCGTGACCTCCTCGGTGACGGGCCAGCGCTCGCCGCTGCTGTGGATCTCGCCGATGCGCCAGGGCGGTCGGGCGTGGGTGACCTGGGCCAGCTGAAAGACCCGCCCGGCGGCCGACAACTGCCGCGCAGGCAGCCAGCCGGTGTCGGCGACGGCGGACTGCTCCAGCAGCGGCAGGGACAAGCGCGTGGCCATGCGCAACGGCCACATCAGATCGCTGTGAGCCTGGTAAGCGGGGTACATGCCTGCTCCTGCAAAGCCGTGATGCATCGAGCGTCGCAAGTAGCGCGCCAGCATGGCATGGGCCTTGCGATGAGATGGGGGTCCTGAACGCCGAGGAGACGCCCATGCCCGTTGCCACGCCCACCAAGCCCGCAGCCCGCAAGACCGTCAAACCCAAGGCCGCCGCGGCGGCCGCGACGCTGACGCTGAGCAGCAAGAACTACTCGTCCTGGTCGTTGCGCGGCTGGCTGCTGACGCGCTTTGCCGGCCTGGCCTTCGAGGAGATCATGGTCTCGCCCGACGACGAGGATGCGCGCAAGGAGCTGCTGCTGCTGGCCCCGTCCATCCGCGTCCCCTGCCTGCGCCACGAGGGTGTGACGGTGTGGAACAACATGGCCATCGCCGAGTATCTGAACGAGGTATTTCCCAAAGCGGGCCTGTGGCCTGCCGACCGCGTCGCGCGTGCTCATGCGCGGGCCATCTGCGGCGAGATGAATTCGGGTTTCGCCAATCTGCGCGCGTCTCTGCCCATGAACCTCAAGGGGCATTTCCCGCGCCACAAGATCTGGGCCGGAGCCAGGCCCGACATCGAGCGCATCAGCGAGATCTGGACCGATTGCCTGGCGCGCTACGGCGGCCCCTATCTGTTCGGCAGCAAGCGCAGCGCGGCCGACGCCTTCTTTGCGCCGGTGACCACACGCTTCAAGACCTATGACGTGCCGCTGAACCCGGCCTGCATGGCCTATTGCAAGACCATCAGCGCCATGCCTGAACTGAAGGAATGGACGGCTGCGGCCCAGCTCGAGCCCGACGAGATCGAGCAGCTCGACATGGATTTCTGATCAGGGCCAGGAGGAGGGCGCCGGTACCTCGCAGGGCGCCGGCATGTCCACGGTGCCGAAGTCGGCGGGCGAGACGATCTCCAGGTATTCCATGTCCGGCGAGTAGTCGAAGAGGTAGTGCACGATGCCCGGGCGCTGGTGCACGCAGTCGCCGGCCTCGACCAGGGTCACCTGGTCGCCGTACATGAACTTGGCCCAGCCCTTGGTCATCAGCACGATCTGGAACTCCGCCTCATGTCGGTGCCAGCCCGTGCCCTTTTCAGGGGCCATGTTTGCCTTCACAAGGTGCGCGATGACCTTGCCGCCGGTGGCCTCGGCCACGCCGAGGTCGCGGTAGAGGAAGAAGTCTCTGAGCCCGTCGCTGCGCCAGGGCGTGTCGCCGGGCTTGACGTGGGAGAACTGCGTGGCGGACGCGTCATTGGCGGCGTCCACGGGTATCGACAGGTCCGACATGAGGGCCTCCTGAAATGCTGAAAGGCTCAGGAGCTCACGCAATATGCGTTCCTGCATGGGCGGGCGGCCGCTGCCTTGATTCAGGTCAAGCGCCCAAGGGCAGGGGCGGCCTAGATTGCCGGCGTGAGTGCCCCACCCCCTGGCTTGCACGCGGCTGAGTCCGACGCGCGGCTTCTGATTGCCCCCTTCACGACCTGGCCTGATGGCCCGGGCGGCGCGGCGTTGTCGCAGTTCCAGGTGGCGGGCATGCATTGCGGCGCTTGCGCCGGCATCATCGAGGCGGCCCTGTTGAAGCTGCCGGGCGTGCAGGCGGCCACGGTCAACGCGGCCTCGGCGCGGCTGGGCCTGACCTGGCAGCCGTCGCGCATCGCCCTGGGCGACGTGTTCGCTGCCCTGCAGGCCGCGGGCTACCAGGCCACGCCCGACGTCGCCGCGCCGGCGCGCGAACTGCGCCGCCGCGAGAAGCGCCAGGCGCTGTGGCGGCTCTTCGTGGCCGGCTTCCTGATGATGCAGGTCATGATGATGGCCACGCCGGCCTATGTGGCCGGTGCGGGCGAGCTGGCGACCGACATCGACCGCCTGCTGCGCTGGGCCAGCTGGGTGCTGACGCTGCCGGTGATGGTGTTCTCGGCCGGCCCCTTCTTCAGCGGCGCCTGGCGGCAGCTGCGCGCCGGACGGCTGGGCATGGACGTGCCGGTGGCTCTCGGCATCGCCGTCACCTTCATCGCCAGCACCGGCGCCTTGTTCGATCCCGGCGGCGTTCTCGGCCGCGAGGTCTATTTCGATTCCCTCACCATGTTCGTCGCGTTGCTGCTGCTGGCGCGCTGGTTCGAGTTGGGGGCTCGCCATCGTGCCGCCGACGCGCTGGAGGCCGTCGCGAGCGCACTGCCGACAGCCGCCGAGCGCCTCAAGGACGACGGCACGATCGAGAGCGTCCCGCCCGAGGCCCTGCGCGTCGGCGACCGCATCCGCGTGGTGGCCGGTGAAGCGTTTGCGGCGGATGGGCGCATCAGCGGCGGCCAGGGCTGGGTCAATGAAGCCCTGCTGACCGGCGAATCCGCACCGGTCGCCAAGGCGGCCGGCGACGCCGTCGTCGCGGGCAGCCTCAGCGTCGACGGCAGCTTCGTCGTCGTCGTTGAGCGCGTCGGTGCCGACACGACGGCCCAGGGCATCGTGCGCCTGATGCAGCAGGCCCAGAGCCAGCGGCCGCTGGCCCATGGCCTGGTTGACCGTGTTGCCGCCGGCTTCACGGCCACAGTGCTGCTGCTGGCCCTGGCGGCCGGCATGGCCTGGTGGTGGGTCGATCCCTCGCGCGCCATCGCCGTGGCGGTGGCCGTGCTCATCGTCACCTGCCCCTGCGCCTTGACCTTGGCCGCCCCGGCCGCCTGGCTGACGGCCAGCGGGTCCTTGGCGCGGCGCGGCTTGCTGCTGGCCGACCTGTCGGCGCTGGACCGCCTCTGTGCCGTCGACACCGTCGTCTTCGACAAGACCGGCACGCTCGGCGAAGACCGCCTCGTGCTGCGTCGGTACTGGGCCGTGGGCGCCGATGCCGTTGCGCTGCTCGCCGGGGCCCGCAGCCTGGCCGCGCTGTCGCGTCATCCGCATGCAAGGGCGCTGGCCGACGGCGGGGGCCCGGGTGTCTGGACCGATGTGCAGGAGATCGCCGGCCGTGGCCTGCAGGCACGGGACGCAACCGGCCGGCTCTGGCGCCTGGGCGCGCCGGGCTGGGTCCGTGAGCGTCCCGATGAATCAGCAAGGCTGGCCTTCGGCAGCGAGGGCTGCGTGCTGTGGCTGGATCTGGCCGAAGCGCCGCGGGCCGATGCGGCCGAAGCTGTCACCGCCTTGCGCAAGGCCGGCCTGCGCGTGCGCCTGCTGTCGGGTGACCATCCCGCGGCCGTGGCACGCATGGCCGGGCAACTGGACCTCGTGCATTGGCGCGGTGGCGCGACGCCGCAGTCCAAGCTCGCCGCGGTGCGCGAGTGGCAGGCCGGTGGCGAGCATGTGCTGATGGTGGGCGACGGCATCAACGACGCCCCCGTGCTGGCGGCGGCCGACGTGCGCATCGCGATGGGGCAGGGCGCCATGCTGGCCCGCAGCGCGGCGGATGCCTTGCTCGTCTCCAACCGCCTGATGGCCCTGCCGCAAGCCCTGGCCCTGGCGAAGAAGACCCGCCGCGTGCTGCGCCAGAACCTGGCCTGGGCGGCCCTCTACAACCTGGCCTGCGTGCCGCTCGCCCTGGCCGGCTGGCTGCCGCCGCTGGCGGCCGGCATCGGCATGGCGACGAGTTCCCTCTTCGTCGTCCTCAACGCCCAAAGGCTCAACCGCTGAAGTCAGGCTGATGGACATCCTCTACCTCCTCATCCCCTTTTCCGTCGTCCTGGTGCTGCTCATCGTGGCCGTGTTCGGCTGGGCTGTGAACTCCGGCCAACTCGACGGATTCGAAAACGAGGCTGAACGCATCCTGCTTGACGAGGATCAAGCCGCCTGAGGTCTGCTCCACGAAGAATCGTTTGCATCAGACTGAAGGAGTCGCGATGGCGAACGAAAAGGTCCCGGTGGCGTCCGGGGCGACATACGAGGATGGACCGGTGCGTGCCTTTGCGCTGGCAGCGGTCCTGTGGGGCGTGGTGGGCATGGCCGTGGGTGTCTTCATCGCCGCCCAGCTGGCCTGGCCCGAACTCGGTGCCGGCATTCCCTGGCTCAGCTACGGCCGCCTGCGCCCCCTGCACACCAATGCGGTGATCTTCGCCTTCGGCGGCTGCACGCTGATGGCGACCAGCTATCACGTCGTGCAGCGCACCGGCCAGACGCGGTTGTTCGCACCCGGCCTGGCCTGGTTCCATTTCTGGGCCTGGCAGGCCGTCATCGTCGGTGCCGCCATCACGCTGCCCATGGGGTTCACGCGCGGCAAGGAATACGCGGAGCTCGAGTGGCCCATCGGCGTGCTGATCACCCTCGCCTGGGTGGCCTACGCCATCGTCTTCTTCGGCACCGTGGGGCGGCGCAAGATCCGCCACATCTACGTGGCCAACTGGTTCTTCGGGGCCTTCATCCTGGCCGTCGCCCTGCTGCACCTTGTCAACGGCGCCGTGCTGCCGGTCAGCCTCTGGAAAAGCTACTCGGCCTACGCCGGCGTGCAGGACGCCATGGTGCAGTGGTGGTACGGCCATAACGCGGTCGGCTTCTTCCTGACCGCGGGCTTCCTCGGGATGATGTACTACTACATCCCCAAGCAGGCCGAGCGCCCCGTCTACAGCTACCGCCTGTCCATCGTCCACTTCTGGGCGCTGATCTTCACCTATATGTGGGCAGGCCCCCACCATCTGCACTACACGGCCTTGCCGGACTGGGCGCAGAGCGTGGGCATGATCTTCAGCCTGGTGCTGCTGGCGCCGAGCTGGGGCGGCATGATCAACGGCGTCATGACGCTCAGCGGTGCCTGGCACAAGCTGCGCGATGACCCCATCCTGAAGTTCCTCATCGTGTCGCTGTCCTTCTACGGCATGTCGACCTTCGAGGGCCCGATGATGTCCATCAAGACGGTCAATGCGCTGTCGCACTACACCGACTGGACCGTGGGCCATGTGCACAGCGGTGCCCTGGGTTGGGTGGGCCTGATCTCCATGGGCTCGCTCTATCACCTGATCCCGCGCATGTTCGGCCGCACGGAGATGTACTCCAGGCGCGCCATCGAGCTGCACTTCTGGATCGCGACCCTGGGCATCGTGCTCTACATCGCCGCGATGTGGATCGCCGGCGTCATGCAGGGCCTGATGTGGCGCGCCGTCAATCCCGACGGCACCCTGGTCTACACCTTTGTCGAGAGCGTGAAGGCCACCTGGCCCTTCTACGTGGCGCGGCTGGCGGGTGGCCTGCTGTATCTGGCCGGCATGCTGGTGATGGCCTGGAACGTCGTGAAGACTGTGCAGGCCGGCAAGCCTCAGCAGGTCCGCATCCCTCAAGTCCTGGCGCATGCCTGAAGGAGGCATCGACATGAGCACCAATACTGAACGCTATTCCGGCCACCAGCGCATCGAGACCAGCAATCTGCTGATGATCATCCTGGTGCTGCTGACGGTCTTCGTCGGCGGCTTCGTCGAGATCGTGCCGCTGTTCTTCCAGCGCTCGACCACGCAGGCCGCTCCCGGGCTGAAGCCCTACACGGCCCTGCAGGTGGCCGGCCGCGACATCTATGTCCGCGAGGGTTGCTACAACTGCCACTCGCAGATGATCCGCCCGCTGCTGGCCGAGACCCTGCGCTACGGCGCCTACTCGACGGCCGGCGAATTTGTCTACGACCACCCCTTCCAGTGGGGCAGCAAGCGCACCGGTCCTGACCTGCACCGCGTCGGCGGCAAGTACAGCGACGACTGGCACCGCATCCACCTGAACAACCCGCGTGATCTGGTGCCGGAGTCCAACATGCCTGCCTACTCCTGGCTGGCCAACGCGCCGGTCGACGCGGCGGCCCTGCCGGCCAAGATGACGGCGCTGCGCACCCTGGGCGCGCCCTACACGGACGCCGAGATCCAGGGCGCTCCCCAGGCCGCCGCCGGCAAGACCGAGCTGGACGCCCTGGTCGCCTATCTGCAGGTGCTGGGCACCGCAGGCCCAAGCAACAAGGAGGCTTCTCGTGGGAATCAATGAACTGCGCATGGCCGTGACCGTGGTGTCGCTGGCCGTCTTCATCGGCATCGTCGTCTGGGCCTGGCGCGGCCGCTTCGAGGCCGCCGCCGAGCTGCCGCTGCAAGGGGAGGAGCAATGAGCGATTTCATCAGCCCCGGCTGGTCGATCTTCGTCGCCGCCGCCACCGTGCTGGGCCTCATCGCCTGCATCGTGCTGCTGCTCATCGCCAGCCGCCGCCAGCCTTCGGCCGCCGACAACACCACCGGTCATATCTGGGACGAAGACCTGCGTGAGCTGAACAATCCCCTGCCGCTTTGGTGGATGGGCCTGTTCGTGCTGACCATCGTCTTCGCCGGCGTCTATCTCGCCCTCTATCCGGGCCTGGGCAGCGCCGGCGGCAAGCTGGCTTGGACGAGCGTCAATGAACACGCCGCCGACGTCAGCCAGGCCCGCGCCGCGATGGCGCCGGTCTATGCCGGCTTCGCCAACATGGCGCCCGAGCAACTGGCCAAGGACGAGAAGGCGCATGCCATCGGCGAGCGTTTGTTCGCCAACAACTGCGCCCAGTGCCACGGCGCGGACGCCAAGGGTTCCAAGGGCTTCCCCAACCTGACCGACAAGGACTGGCTCTGGGGCGGCAGCTTCGAGACCATCACCGAGACGATCACCAAGGGCCGCGAAGGCAATATGCCCGTGATGGCACCGGCCGTCGGCACGAGCGAGGACGTGCGCAACGTCGCCCACTACGTGCTGTCGCTGTCCGACAGTCCGCACAACCCGCTCTACGCCCAGCTGGGCAAGCCCAAGTTCGTCGTCTGCGCCGCCTGCCACGGCCCCGGCGGCAAGGGCAATCCAGCCCTGGGCGCACCGAATCTCTCGGACAAGATCTGGCTGCACGGCTGGGGCGAGGAAGCCGTCATGGCCATGGTCAACAACGGCAAGCACAATGTGATGCCGGCGCACGGCGAGCGACTGACGCCCGAGCAGATCCGGGTGTTGGCGGCTTATGTCTGGGGCCTCAGCAACTGAGTCATGGCCGATTCCGAAGCCGTCATCCGGCTCTACCGCTCTGAAGACAAGATCCACCCGCGCGCGGTGGACGGCTTCTACGCGCGCTGGCGCTGGGCCCTCGTCGCCCTGACCCAGCTCGTCTTCTACGGCCTGCCCTGGCTGAGCTGGGGTGACCGGCCGGCCGTGCTGTTCGACCTGGCCGCGCGTCGCTTCTACGTCTTCGGCCTGGTGCTGTATCCGCAGGACTTCGTCTATCTCGCGGTGCTGCTGATGGTCTCGGCCTTCGCCCTCTTCCTGTTCACGGCGGTGGCGGGGCGGGTCTGGTGCGGCTATGCCTGCCCGCAGACCGTCTACACCGAGATCTACATGCGGGTGGAGCGCTGGTTCGAGGGCGACCGCAATGCGCGGTTGCGCCTGGAAAAGGCGCCCTGGTCCTTCGACAAGCTGTGGCGCAAGGCCGGCAAGCAGTTCGTGTGGATCGTCATGGGTCTTTGGACGGGTTTCAGCTTCGTCGGCTACTTCACGCCCATCCCCACACTGGGCGCCGAGGTACTGAGCCTGGGGATGGGGCCGTGGGAGACCTTCTGGGTGCTGTTCTACGGCTTTGCGACCTACGGCAATGCGGGCTATATGCGCGAGCAGGTCTGCAAATACATGTGTCCGTATGCGCGCTTCCAGAGCGCGATGTTCGACCGCGACACGCTGATCATCAGCTACGACCCGGTGCGCGGCGAGCCGCGTGGCAAGAACGCCCAGCGCGGCAAGAAGGGCGAGGCCCGCGTGGAGGCCGTGGGCGACTGCATCGATTGCGGCCTGTGCGTGCAGGTCTGCCCGACCGGCATCGACATCCGCGATGGCCTGCAGTACGAATGCATCAGCTGCGCCGCTTGCATCGACGTCTGCGACGGCGTCATGGACAAGATGGGCACGCCGCATGGCCTGATCCGCTACGACACCGAGAACGGCCTGGAGCACGGGCTCAGCCGCGCGCAGCGCTGGCGCCGCGTTTTCAGGCCGCGTGTGCTCGTCTACGGCACGGTGCTGCTGCTGATCTGCGCCGGCGCCCTCTACAGCCTGGCCTCGCGCCACAGCTTCCGCGTCGACGTGGTGCGCGACCGTGCCGCCCTGGCCCGCATCGTCGAGGACGGCTGGGTCGAGAACGTCTATCGGCTGCAGATCATGAATGCGACCGAGTCGGCGCAGCGCTACCGTCTGGAGGCCGACGGCCTGCCCGGCCTGAAGATCAGCCAGGCGAACACCATCGAGATCGGGCCCGCCGAGGCGCGCTGGGTGGCGGTGTCCCTGCGCATGCCGCCCGAGGCTGCCCTGGCCCTGAAGTCCGGCGCCCATGCGCTGCAGTGGCGCGTGAAGCGCGAAGCCGACGGCGAGACCGTCGCCGAGAAATCCACCTTCGTCGTGCCGCGCTGACGCGGCAGGAGACTTCGATGAACGTCATTCCCACCACCTCCACATCGCCCTGGCGCCAGCCCATGTTCTGGCTCGTCGTGTCCGGCCCGGCCCTCGTCGTCATCGCCAGCTTCTACACGCTGAGCCTGGCCATCCGCCATCCCGACCCGCCGCTGGAACTGCGTCACACCGCGGCCCAGGCCGCCGATGACGTGGCCGACCTGCGCGCCCACGAAGGCGACCCCGTGCCGGCCCTGGTGGCTCGCAACCACGCCGCCACCGGCACGGCAGGCCTGAAGAAATGAACGGTCCCGCCGGCCCCTCGCGCGTCAGGCGTTTCGCGATGGCGGTGGTCTGGTCGTCCTTCCTGGCGGCCGGCGTGATGGAAGCCCTCGTCTTCGCCGTCGTCGACCCGGCCGACCTGCGCTGGTTCGGCGGTGCGTCCCTCGAACTGTCGGCGCAGGCGATCTACACGCTGAGCTTTTTGATCTTCTGGGGTGTCATTGCCCTGGGTGCCAGCCTGTCGCTGCTGCTGGTGAGCCTGCCCGAGGACGACGTCAGGCCTGCGCGTCGCGCGCCGGGCTGGCCTCATTGAGGGCGGCATTGGCGACGACGCGGGCACCGCGGTCGTAGGTCCAGTAGGCCCAGGCCCAGTCCAGCAGCACGACGAAGCGGTTGCGATAGCCGATCAGGAAGTAGACGTGGGCGAACAGCCAGAACAACCAGGCGAAATAGCCTGAGAAGCGCAGCGGCCCGGCCGGCGTGCCGAGATCGACGACGGCGCTGTTGCGGCCGATGGTGGCCAGGTTGCCGTAGTCGCGGTAGCGGAAGGCCTGCGTCGCCTCGCCGCGCAGCCGGCGCTGGATGTTGGCGGCGGCGCAGCGGCCCATCTGCTTGGCAGCGGGCGACACACCGGGGACCGGCTTGGGCGCCTGGCCGGGCGCATGGCTTTGCGCGGCGGCGAGGTCGCCGATGACTTGGAGGGTGGGATGGCCCTTGAGGCTGAGGTCGGGCTCGACGAGGACGCGGCCGGCGCGGTCCAGCGTGCAGCCGGTGGCTTCGGCCAGCACGCGGCCCAACGGTGAGGCGGCCACGCCGGCGGCCCAGACGACGCAGCGGCTCGCCAGGCGTTCGGCGCCGGCACCCGTCGTGACGTCCAGGCCTTCGGCATCGATGCCGGTCACGCGGGCACCCAGGCGTACGTCCACGCCCAGCGCGACGAGTTGCTCGCGTGCGCTCTCGCTCAGCGAATCAGGCATGGCAGCCAGCACACGCGGCCCGCCTTCGACCAGCAGCACCTTGGCCTGGCGCGGGTCGATGCGGCGGAACTCGCCGGGCAGGGTGTGGCGGGCAATCTCGGCAAAGGTGCCGGCCAGCTCCACACCCGTCGGCCCGGCGCCGACGACGACGAACTGCATCAGCGCGGCGCGCTTCACCGGGTCGTCCTCGCGCTCTGCGGCTTCGAAGGCCAACAGCACGCGGCGGCGGATCTCGAAGGCGTCTTCCAGCGTCTTCAGCCCCGGCGCGTGGCTGGCCCAGTCGTCGCGGCCGAAATAGCTGTGCGTGGCGCCGGCCGCGACGATGAGATGGTCCCAGCCCAGCACCGCGCCGTCCTTCAACATGGCAGTCTTCGCACCGGCGTCGATGCCGGTCACCTCGCCAAGCAGCGTCGTCACATTGCGCTGGTTGCGAAAGAGATGGCGGATGGGCGCCGCGATGGACGGGGCCGAGAGGCCGGCCGTCGCCACCTGGTAGATCAGGGGCTGGAAGAGGTGGTGGTTGGTCTTGTCGACGACGGTGATGTCGACTGCAGCAGCGCGCAAGGCACGCGCCGCCTCCAGGCCGCCGAAGCCGCAGCCGATGATGAGGACTTGGGGACGCATGAACCCCATCCTACGCCTGGTTTGCTGCGCTGCAGCATGGGTTCGGTCAAGCCCCGTTTCCTGCTGTTGCAATGGATGCGAAGCTGGGGAGAGGCTGGGCGCGACGGGCCTCATAGGATTTGGAGCGCCCGGTGCAAGGTCGGGCGCAGCCTGCCCGATGTCCGCTACCGCCCTGGTCACTCCCGTCCTCCCATCTCCCACCTGGCAACGCCTGCGCAGCGAAGGCCTGCACGGCCTGTCCTTCCGCCAGGGCCTGCTGGCCGTCTTCCTGTTGATTGCGGTCGCCCTCGGCGGCGCGGCGGCCCAGGCCATGCTGGCGCTCGAGCATGTCGCCCTGCAGGGCCGCGAAGCCTCCCAGGACGCCGCGGCGCTGTCGGCCCAGGTGCAGCGCCTGGCTGAGCGCACCGTCGCCATGGAGCGCAGCGCGCGCCAGTTCCTGGTGCTGGACGATGCCGGCCTGCGCGAGCGCTTCCAGTCCGCTTGGGTGGACGCCCGCGACACCCAGGCAGCATTGGCCATCACGCTTCCCGTACAGGGCGCGCGTCAGCTCTTTGTCGACTGGAATGCCCAAGCCGATGCGGCTTGGCGCGTCGTGCAGAACCCCGGCCGGGCCCGCCAGGTGGCGCTGCAGCGCTTGACGCCGCTGTTCGCCCGCCTGCACGGCATCAACCAGGCGCTGAGCCAGCAGAGCCAGCAGGCCATGGACAGGCGCAGCGACGCCGTGCTGGCCGAACTGGAGCAGCAGCGCCGCCTCATCAGCGCGCTGGTCGTCGGCGCCATCGTGATCGCCGTGCTGCTCGGCCTCGCCTTCGGCCATTGGCTGCTGCGGCCGCTGACGGATGTGGAGGCGGCCATCGGCCGGTTGGGTGACAACCGCTTCGACCAGCCCGTCGATGTGCGCGGCCCGGTGGACCTGCGGCGCCTGGGGCGCCAGCTGGAGTGGCTGCGCCAGCGCCTGGCCACGCTGGAGTCCGACAAGACCCGCTTCGTGCGCCACATCTCCCACGAGCTGAAGACGCCCATGGCCTCCATCCGCGAAGGCGCGGCCCTGCTGCGCGATGGCGTGGCCGGCCCGCTGACCGGCGACCAGGCCGAGATCGTGCGCATCCTGGGCGACAACAGTGCGGCCCTGCAGCACCAGATCGAAGGTCTGCTGAGCTACCAGGCCCTGGCTTCCGACGCCCAGCAGCTGCGCCGTCAGCCGGTGGAACTGGGGGGCCTGCTGGCGCGTGTCGTCGACGAGCAGCGCCTGCTGTGGCAGGCCAAGGGCTTGCAGGTGCAGCTGGAAGCGCCGGACACCACGGCGCTTGTCGACGGCGACAAGCTGGCCGCCGTGCTCGCCAATTTGCTCGTCAACGCGGTGCGCTTCAGCCCACCAGGCGGGACCATCCGGCTGCTGCTGGCGCAGGACGCGGCCGGCATCAGCATCGACTGCATCGACGCAGGCGCGGGTGTCGCGCCCGAGGACGTCGAGCGCATCTTCGACCCCTTCTACCAGGGCCGCCATCAGCCCCCCGGCGCGCGCCGCGGCAGCGGCATCGGCCTGTCCATCGTGCGCGAGATCGTGCAGGCCCATGGCGGCAGTTGCCGGCTGCTTGCCAGCGAGAGCGGCGCCCAATTCCGGATCGAGCTTCCCCATCATGTCCATACCGCCCCGACGACTGCTTGAGATGGGCCTGCTCCTGCTGCTGGCGGCCTGCCAGACGCCGGCGCCCGCGCCCCTGCCGCCCGAGCCGGGCTGTCCCGAGCCGCCGCCAGCGCCAGTCGCCAGCGATGACAACGCCAAGGCCCTGCAGGGCTATGTGGCCGATCTGCACAAGGCCCTGCAGCTCGGTCAGGGCCGCAGCGCCGCCGACCAGGCCCAGGCCACGGCCCAGCTGGAGGCCCTGGGCAATTCCAGCGACCCCCAGGCGGAGCCGCTCAAGCCTCTGGTGGCCCTGGCAACGGCGCGCATGGCCGAGCAGAAGCGGCTGCAGGACAGCATCGACAAGCTCAGCCAGCAATTGCGCGACAGCCAGCGTCGCAACGAGCAGCTCAACGAGAAGCTGGAAGCGCTGAAGGCCATCGAGCAGACCCTGCCGGCCAAGCCCGGCGCGAGATGAAGCCCCTCGTCCAAGGAGTACCTTGGCCGGTCCCCAGGGGGGACGGCGATGCTTGCCGGGTTGACCGGCAAGCACATCGCCCAACGCGGGCCGGCTAGGGAGCGGCCCGGCGCTCGGCCCGCTAAGACCGACAGGAGCCTGCATGACCGCTCAAGCCACCATCCTCGTCGTCGACGACGACACCGACCTGTTGCGTCTGATGACCATGCGGCTGACCGCCGCCGGCCATGCGGTGCAGGCCGTCTCCAGCGCCGAGGCCGCGCTGGCCCATCTGGCCGTGCGCCTGCCGGCCCTGGTCATCACCGACGTGCGCCTGCCCGGACTGGACGGCCTGGCCCTGTTCGATGAGATCCGCGCCCATCACCCCTCGCTGCCCGTCATCCTGTTGACCGCCCATGGCAGCATTCCGGATGCCGTGGAGGCGACGACGCGCGGCGCCCACGCCTATCTGACCAAGCCCTACGACGGCAAGGAGCTGCTGGGCAAGATCAACCAGGCCCTGCGCGTCAACGCGCCCCAGCCCCTGCCTTTCGACGGCGACGGTGAATGGCGCAGCGAGATCATCAGCCGCAGCCCGCGCATGGCCGAGGTGCTGGCCGAGGCGCGGCTGGTGGCCGGGACGGACGCCAGCGTGCTGATCGCCGGCGACAGTGGCAGCGGCAAGGAGCTGCTGGCTCGCGCCATCCACCAGGCCAGCCCGCGAGCGGCCAAGCCCTTTGTCGCCGTGAACTGCGCGGCCATTCCCGAGGCCCTGCTGGAGTCCGAACTCTTCGGCCATGTGAAGGGCGCCTTCACCGGCGCCCAGGGGCATCGACAGGGCCTGATTCCGGCGGCCGAAGGCGGCACCGTCTTCCTCGACGAGATCGGGGACATGCCGCTGGCCCTGCAGGTCAAGCTGCTGCGCGTGCTGCAGGAGCGCGTCGTGCGGCCGGTGGGCAGCAACGAGGCCGTGCCCGTGGACGTTCGCGTGCTGTCCGCCACCCATCGCGACCTGGAGCTGGCCATGGCCGAGGGCGGGTTCCGGCCCGACCTCTATTACCGGCTCAACGTCGTGCAGCTGCGCCTGCCGCCGCTGGCGGAAAGGCGCGAGGACATCGCGCTGCTGGCCCAGCACTTCCTGCTGACCCTGGCCGGGCGGCATCGCAAGCCAGTGCGAGGCTTTGCGCCCGACGCCCTCGACGCGCTCGTGACGGCCCCATGGCCGGGCAATGTGCGCCAGCTCTTCAACGTGGTGGAGCAGGTCTGCGTGCTGGCCACCGCGCCGCTGGTGCCGTTGGCCCAGGTGCAGCGCGCCCTGCAGATGCCGCCGACCGCAGTGCTGAACTATCAGCATGCCAAGCAGCGCTTCGAGCGCGACTATCTGAACCAGCTGCTGAAGCTGACCTCGGGCCAGGTGGCCGAGGCCGCCCGCCTGGCCGACCGCAATCGCACCGAGTTCTACCGCCTGCTGCAGAAGCATGGCCTGGACCCGCAGCTGTTTCGCGGCGACGCCGCCCCCTAGCCCAGCCGTCGCAGTCTGGCGACAGGACGTTGTCAGATGGATCAAGCACTTAGGCCGCTGCCGCAGGGGAGGCGTCGCCACCCGGCGACAAAACGTGCGCCTCGCGACCCTCGTCATGCGTGAGTTCTCCGGCAAGTGCTTGATCTGCAAGGGAAACCGCAAGCTGGCACAGGCCTTGCGCTAAGGCGGAGGTGGCGCCGCCCGGTGCCGCTTTCGATTCACGCATCTCAGGAGATTCCGCATGCGACAAACCTCGACCTTCGCCCGACTGCTGACCGCCGCCCTGATGGCGGGTGCCGCGACCGCGAGCTTCGCGGCCGACCAGGCACCGGCGCCCTCCACCGCGCCGGCCGAACAGGTCGCGCAGGCACAGCCGGCCGGTGATGCCGCCATCGCCAGTCAGGCCCAGGCCGCCCTGCAAAAGGACAAGGACCTGCAAGCCCTGCCGTTGACCGTCAGCAGCACGAGTGCTGGCGTGATCGTCCTGAAGGGCGCTGCACCCACCGCCGACCTGGCCCAGAAGGCCGTTCAGCTGGTGCAGGCCGTGCCCGGCGTGAAGGAAGTGCGTAACGAGATCAAGGTCGGCTGACTGCTGTTCGTCCTCTGATCTCGAGGCCCCGCGCGCCCCCGCGGGGCCTTTTTTGCGCCCGCCAACCGGGCACCAGTATTTCGGGCCGAGCGCTGGGCCGTTCCCGAGCCGGCCCGTCTGGCGATGTGCTTGCGGTTCAAGGCCGCAAGCATCGCCGTCCCCTCGGGGGACCGACTGGGGTTGCCTGCGTTCAGCAAGGCAAGACCAGGCGAGGGGCGTCAGGCCTGGCTGTTGTTGACCAGGGCCTGCAGGCCGTCCTGATCGAGGATGCGCAGCTGGCGCTGCCTGACCTCCAGCAGACCGTCTTCGTGAAAGCGCGAGAAGGCACGGCTGACGGTCTCGAGCTTGAGGCCGAGGTAGCTGCCGATCTCTTCGCGCGTCATGCGCAGCACCAGGCTGGAGGCCGAGAACCCGCGGGCCCGCAGGCGCTGCGTCAGGTTGAGCAGGAAGGCCGCCAGCCTCTCCTCGGCGCGCATATTGCCGAGCAGCAGCATGACGCCATGGTCGCGCACGATCTCGCGGCTCATGATCTTGTGGAACTGGTGCTGCAGCACGCTGAATTCGCGCGACAGGTCCTCCAGCTGGGCGTAGGGAATGACGCACACCGACGAGTCCTCCAGCGCGATCGCGTCACAGTGGTGGTGGTCGCTGCTGATGCCGTCCAGGCCGAGCAGTTCGCCGGCCATCTGGAAACCGGTCACCTGGTCGCGGCCGTCCTCGCTGCCGACGCAGGTCTTGAAGAAGCCGGTGCGCACCGCGTACAGCGCTTCGAAGCGCTCCCCGTTGCGGAACAGCGGCTCGCCGCGCGGCACGCTGCGGCGCCGTGCGACGAGGCCGTCCAGGCGCTCCAGGTCCTGGGGCTTGAGGCCGACGGGCAGGCAGAGCTCACGCAGATTGCAGCTGGCGCAGGCGACCTTCAGAGGCTCGATGGCAGTGGGGTCCTTCAGTGGCGTCTGCATGGCTGTCTTTGGGTTGGATCAATTGCCGTCATTCTTGGCGCTGCCCTGCGCTGCACGCTTGACGTGGATCAAGGCCGCGGCCCCGGGGCGACTGCACAGTGGCTGCATGGACGCCGTGACCCACCCAACGCTGGACCCCGAACTGCTCGACGCCAACATCCGGCGCCATGACGTGGCGGGGCCACGCTACACCTCCTACCCGACCGCCGACCGCTTCGTCGAGGCCCACCAGACGCCACAGCACCTGCAGGCCCTGGCCCAGCGCGGCGCAGCCCAGCCGCTGTCGGTGTATGTGCACATCCCTTTTTGCGAGCAGCTCTGCTACTACTGCGCTTGCAACAAGATCATCACCAAGCACCACGAGCGCTCCCAGCCCTATCTGGATTCGCTCGACGTGGAGATGGACCTGGTCGTCGCGGCCCTGGGCGGGCATGCGCCGGTGTCGCAGCTGCACCTGGGCGGCGGCTCGCCGACCTTTCTGTCGGACGCCGAACTCGGCGCGCTGATGGCCTCGCTGCGCCGCCATTTCCGGCTGCTGCCGGGCGCGGAGCTGTCCATCGAGGTCGACCCGCGCACGGTGGACGCCGGGCGCTTGGCGCACCTGCGCCAGCTGGGCTTCAACCGCCTGTCCTTCGGCGTGCAGGACTTCAACGCCGACGTGCAGAAGGCCGTCCATCGCGTGCAGTCTCGCGAGTCGGTGGCGGCGCTGATGAGCGCGGCGCGTGAGCTCGGCTTCGCCTCCATCAGCGTCGACCTGATCTACGGCCTGCCGCTGCAGACGCCGGAGTCCTTCGCCCAGACCATCGCCCAGGTGGCCGAGCTGCGGCCCGACCGCATCGCGATGTATGCCTATGCCCATCTGCCGCAGCGCTTCAAGCCGCAGCGCCGCATCGCCGCAGAGCTGCTGCCGGCGGCCGGCGACAAGCTGACCATGCTGTCGGGCGCCATCAGCTCCCTGCTCGGCGAGGGCTATGCGTACATCGGCATGGACCATTTCGCACTGCCCGACGATCCGCTGGCCGTCGCCAAGCGCCAGGGCCTGTTGCACCGGAATTTCCAGGGCTATTCGACCCAGCCCGACTGCGATCTGATCGGCCTCGGCGTGTCGGCCATCAGCCGCGTCGGCCCCACCTATGCGCAGAACGCCAAGACGCTGATCGAGTACGACGACGCGCTGCGCCAGCACCAGCTGCCCATCCAGCGCGGCCTGGCCCTGACCCGCGATGACCTGCTGCGCCGCGCCGTCATCATGGCCCTGATGTGCCAGGGCCGGCTGGAGTTCGAATCGATCGCGGCGTCCTATCTCGTCGACGTGCCGACCTATTTCGCGCCCGAGCTGGAGCGGTTGCGCCAACTCGCGGACCAGGGCCTGGTCACGCTCGAGCCGGACGCCGTCCAGGTGACGCCGCTGGGCTGGTATTTCGTCCGCGCCGTCGCCATGGTGTTCGACCGCTACTGCCAGACCGACGCCAGCCGCCAGCGCTTCTCCAAGATCCTCTGAAACCGCGATGGACGCCGCGCTGATCGCCTCGGCGACGCTGATGGGCCTGGCCGGCATGCCGCATTGCGCGGCCATGTGCAGCGCGCCCTGCGCCCTGGCTGGCGGGCGGCGCCCGGCACGCCTGCTGGCGGGCCGCCTGCTGGGCTACACCGCTGCCGGCGCGGTCGCGGCTGCGTCGGCCCATGTCCTGGCCAGCGCCACCCAGAGCGTCATGCTGCTTCAGCCCGCCTGGGTCTTGCTGCAGGCGGCCGTGCTGCTGCTTGGGTTGACGCTGCTGGTGCGCGGTCGCATGCCGGTCTGGCTGGGCGCCGTGCGCTGGCGTCCCCAGCCCCGCCATGCCTTCGCCACCGGGCTGGCCTGGGTCGCCTTGCCCTGCGGGCTGCTGCATGCGGCCCTGCTGCTGGCGGGTCTGTCGGGTTCGGTGCTGAGCGGCGCGACGGCGATGGCAGGCTTCGCGCTGGCCAGCACGCCGGGCCTGATCGTTGCGCCGCTGTGGCGCGCGCGCCTGCTCAAACGCGGCACGGGCGGCGAGGTGCTGGCCCTGCGCCTGGCCGGCCTGGCCCTCGTGCTCGGCGCGGCCTGGGCCCTGGGCCACGGGGTCTGGCAACGGGTGATGCTGGCCTGCTAGCCAGCGCGACGGCCGGCCATAAACTCGCCGGGTTTCGTCGTTTCCCCGTCTCTGTCGCGAAAGCTCACTAGCCATGACCCAACACATCCAGGTGCCCGAAGGCGGCCAGAAGATCACCGTCAATGCCGACTTCTCGCTGAACGTGCCCGACCACCCCATCATTCCCTACATCGAGGGTGACGGCACCGGCCTGGACATCACGCCCGTCATGCTGAAGGTGGTGGATGCAGCCGTGGCCAAGAGCTATGGCGGTGCCCGCAAGATCCACTGGATGGAGATCTACGCCGGCGAGAAGAGCACCCGGGTCTACGGCCCGGACGTGTGGCTGCCCGAAGAGACACTGCAGGTGCTGAAGGACTATGTCGTCTCCATCAAGGGCCCGCTGACGACGCCCGTCGGTGGTGGCATCCGCTCGCTCAACGTCGCGCTGCGCCAGGAACTGGATCTCTACGTCTGCCTGCGCCCGGTGCAGTATTTCGACGGCGTGCCCAGCCCCGTGAAGGAGCCCCACAAGGTCGACATGGTCATCTTCCGTGAGAACTCGGAGGACATCTACGCCGGCATCGAGTACGAGGCCGAGAGCGACAAGGCCAAAAAGCTCATCAAGTTCCTGCAGGACGAACTGGGTGTCAAGAAGATCCGCTTCCCGAACACCTCGGGCATCGGCGTCAAGCCGGTCTCGCGCGAGGGCACCGAGCGTCTGGTGCGCAAGGCCATCCAGTACGCCATCGACAACAACAAGCCCAGCGTGACCATCGTGCACAAGGGCAACATCATGAAGTTCACGGAAGGCGGGTTCCGTGACTGGGCCTATGCGCTGGCCCAGAAGGAGTTCGGCGCCCAGCCCATCGACGGCGGCCCGTGGTGCAAGTTCAAGAACCCCAAGACGGGCAAGGACATCACCATCAAGGACAGCATTGCCGACGCCTTCCTGCAGCAGATCATCCTGCGTCCGGCCGAGTACAGCGTCATCGCGACGCTGAACCTGAACGGCGACTACATCTCCGACGCGCTGGCCGCCCAGGTCGGCGGCATCGGCATCGCGCCGGGCGCCAACATGAGCGACTCCATCGCCATGTTCGAGGCCACGCACGGCACGGCGCCGAAGTACGCCGGCAAGGACTATGTGAACCCGGGCTCCGAGATCCTGTCCGCCGAGATGATGCTGCGCCACATGGGCTGGAAGGAAGCCGCCGACCTCATCATCAGCTCGATGGAGAAGGCCATCCTCAGCAAGAAGGTCACCTATGACTTCGCCCGCCTGATGGACGGCGCGACCCAGGTGTCCTGCTCCGGTTTCGGCCAGGTCATGATCGACCACATGGCCTGACGCGCCGCGCTCGGCCCGGTTCCCGTGCTGAACCCCATCGCGGCCCGCGGCGATGGGGTTCTTGCTTTGGGAACCAGCCTTTTGGGCGTCTCGGTATGCTGCGCTGCACCAGCCGAGGAGTAGCCATGGATCTCGACCCGTCAGGCCTTGCCACCCGCCGTGCCGTGCTAGGCGATGCCTACGTTGATGCAGCGCTCGCCAAGGTCACGCCCTTCAGCGAGCCGCTGCAGGAACTGGTCACCCGCCACGCCTGGGGCAACACCTGGCAGCGGCCGGGGCTGGATCTGCGCACCCGTAGCATCGTGACGGTGTCCATGCTGGTGGCCTTGGGCCGGATGCAGGAGCTCAAGACTCATGTGCGCGGCGCGCTGAACAATGGCGTGACGACGGAGGAGTTGCAGGAGATATTCCTGCACGCGAGCGTCTACTGCGGCTTCCCGGCAGCGGTGGATGCCTTCCGTGCGGCGGCCGAAGTCGTCGACGCCGCGTCCGCATGAGCGCGGGCCATGGCGGCTTGATGGTCTAACGCCTAGACTCCGGGCATGCCCGACTACGCCAACACCTACGTTGCCGAAGAACAGCTGCTGATCTACGAGGGGGCAGACTTCGATGAGGTGGTGCTGGCGGATCGCTCAGGCCAGCGCGGTGCCCAGGTATGGTGCTGGACCCGCCGCGAGACCGACCTCGACAAGGCGAGCTGGCTGCGGCTGATCGTGGCCGTCGACGACAAGGATTCGCCCGAGACTGTGGAGCGGGTCAGGAGTGCCTTGAAGCCGCATCCGCTGCCCGATCCCTTCCGCAGGCCCCTGCCGCACTGAACGGCGCCTGAAAAGGAAAACCCCGGCGTAGGGCCGGGGTTTTGGGGCGCCTCGTGGTGCTTCACTCGGCGTCCGGAAAGGGGCATTGCAGGAGGTCAACGCCTAGTATCAGACTGTATAAAAAGATTGCTGAGCTTGCCTTGCTGTTGCATTACGGACTTCACCTGAGCGTGAAAACCCGACGCGGCTGCTAAAAGCAAAAAGGGGCGCCGATGGCGCCCCCTGGGTTGAGCGGCAGCGGATCAGCTGGCCAGCTTCTGCAGGACCGCGTTGAAGGTGGCGCTGGGGCGCATGACCTTGTCCAGCTTGGCCACGTCCGGCAGGAAGTAGCCGCCGATGTCGGTCGGCTGGCCCTGGACGGCCTTCAGTTCTTCGGCGATCTTGGCTTCGTTGGCGGCCAGGGCCTCGGCCACCGGCTTGAAGCGGGCGGCCAGGTCGGCGTCTTCGGTCTGGGCGGCCAGCTCCTGGGCCCAGTAGAGCGTCAGGTAGAAGTGGCTGCCGCGGTTGTCGAGCTCGCCGGTCTTGGGGCTGGGGCCCTTGCCGTTGTCCAGCAGCTTGCCGGTGGCGGCGTCCAGGGTCTTGGCCAGCACGGTGGCCTTGGCGTTCTTGTTCTTCAGGCCCAGGTCTTCCAGGCTGACGGCCAGAGCCAGGAACTCACCCAGCGAGTCCCAGCGCAGGTGGTTTTCTTCCACCAGCTGCTGCACGTGCTTGGGCGCCGAGCCGCCGGCGCCCGTCTCGTACATGCCGCCGCCGGCCATCAGGGGCACGATGGACAGCATCTTGGCCGAGGTGCCCAGTTCCATGATGGGGAAGAGGTCGGTCAGGTAGTCGCGCAGGATGTTGCCGGTGGCGCTGATGGTGTCCAGGCCACGGATGACGCGCTCCAGCGTGTAGCGCATGGCACGCACCTGGCTCATGATCTGGATGTCCAGGCCGGTCGTGTCGTGCTCGTGCAAGTACATCTTGACCTTGCGGATCAGCTGGGCCTCGTGGGGGCGGTAGCTGTCCAGCCAGAAGACCACCGGCATGCCGGAGTTGCGGGCGCGGTTGACGGCCAGCTTGACCCAGTCGCGGATGGCGGCGTCCTTGACCTGGCACATGCGCCAGATGTCGCCCTGCTCGACGTTCTGGCTCAGCAGCACTTCGCCCGTTTCCAGGTCAGTGATGTTGGCCACGCCGTCTTCGGTGATCTCGAAGGTCTTGTCGTGCGAGCCGTATTCCTCGGCCTGCTGGGCCATCAGGCCGACGTTGGGCACCGTGCCCATGGTCTTGGGGTCGAAGGCGCCGTGCCATTTGCAGAAGTTGATCATCTCCTGGTAGATGCGGGCGAAGGTCGACTCGGGCATCACGGCCTTGACGTCCTTCAGGCGACCGTCGGCGCCATACATCTTGCCGCCGCTGCGGATGGCCGCCGGCATGGAGGCGTCCACGATGATGTCGTTGGGCGAGTGGAAGTTGGTGATGCCCTTGGCCGAGTCCACCATGGCCAGCTCGGGGCGGTGCTCGTGGCAGGCGTGCAGGTCGCGCTTGATCTCGTCCTGGGTGCTCTGCGGCAGCGTGGCGATCTTGGTGTAGAGGTCCACCATGCCGTTGTTGACGTTGACGCCCAGCTGCTCGAACAGCTTGGCGTGCTTCTCGAAGGCGTCCTTGTAGAAGATCTTCACGCAGTGGCCGAACACGATGGGGTGGCTCACCTTCATCATGGTGGCCTTGACGTGCAGGGAGAACATCACGCCGGTCTTGCGGGCGTCCTCGATCTCGCGCTCGTAGAAGGCCAGCAGGGCCTTCTTGCTCATGAACATGGAGTCGATGACCTCGCGGTCCAGCAGCGAGACCTTGGGCTTCAGGACGATGGTCTTGCCGCTCTTGGTGATGAGCTCCATCTTCACGTCGCGGGCGCGGTCCAGGGTCATGGACTTTTCGCCGTGATAGAAGTCGCCGTCATGCATGTGCGAGACGTGCGAGCGCGAGGCCTGGCTCCAGGCGTCCATGCGGTGCGGGTTCTTGCGGGCGTATTCCTTGACGGCCTTGGGGGCGCGGCGGTCGGAGTTGCCTTCGCGCAGCACCGGGTTCACGGCCGAGCCGATGCACTTGTTGTAGCGGGCGCGGATGTCCTTCTGCTCGTCCGTCTCCGGCTTCTCGGGGAAGTCGGGGATCTTGTAGCCCTTGTCCTGCAGTTCCTTGATGGCGGCCTTCAATTGAGCCACCGAGGCGCTGATATTGGGCAGCTTGATGATGTTGGCTTCGGGCTTGAGCGTCAGCTTGCCCAGGGCTGCCAGGTTGTCGGGCGCGCGCTGGTCTTCGCTCAGCAGCTCCGGGAACTGGCCCAGGATGCGTCCGGCCACCGAGATGTCGCTGGTGACGACGTCGATGCCCGCCTGGGCCGCGAAGGCCTGGACGACCGGCAGCAGCGAGGCGGTGGCCAGGCGCGGTGCTTCATCGGTCAGGGTGTAAACAATCTGGGGCGTCTTTTCGGCGGTCATGAACGTGGTCCGGTAAGGGGGAAATCCGTGCAGCGCGCAGCGGCCAGGGCCCCGCGCGCAAGCCATGGACTTTAGCAAGCCGGGGCGTTCGTCGAAATGGCACCCCGCCATGCGAAAGCCCCGTGGCCTTGCGGCTCACGGGGCTTTTTCGGGGTGATCCGCTCAGGAAGCCTGCGGCTGCTCCATGCTGCTGCGAGCGGCTTCCATCGGCGTGATGTTCTGGGCAAGCTGGCCCTTGGGTCCTTGAACCAGATCAAACTGGACCTGGCTGCCTTGTTTCAGCGTTCGGAAACCCTCCATCTGGATCGCCGAAAAGTGGGCGAAGACGTCATCGCCGCCGGCCTCCGGCTCGATGAAACCAAAGCCCTTGGCATCGTTGAACCACTTGACTTTGCCCAGCGCCATCATCTTGTCTCCATTCTTTTGCTGCGCCCCCAAAAAGAGGCGGACGCGATTTTGGTAGCGCGACAAATGGCGTCAATTCAGGACCTTCCCGGCCGGGTTGACCCGAAGCTGCTTGCAATTTCACCGGGCGTCGCCAACTGCCTGCGGTCGGCGGGGGGATACCCCCGTCGATAGAATCCCGACATGCCTGTGCTCCCCGTTTTTTCACCGCGAAACCAGTCGGCTCCGCCTCCGCCCGTGCCTCCCCTGAAGCCGGGCAAGGACGAGGGCGAAGGTGCGGTCGTCGTCGAGCGCCAGACCCAGAAAACCGAGCCTCCGCGGCTCTACCAGGTCCTGCTGCTGAACGACGATTTCACGCCGATGGAGTTTGTAGTCATGGTTCTGCAGGAATTTTTCCGGCATGACCTCGATACGGCGACGCAGATCATGCTCAAAATCCACCATGAGGGTCGCGGGGTCTGCGGTGTGTTCACCAAGGACGTCGCTGCGACCAAGGTGGAGCTGGTTCTGGCCGCCTCACGGCGCGCCGGCCACCCCCTGCAGTGCATTATGGAGGCCGCATGATTGCGCAAGAGCTTGAAGTCAGTTTGCACATGGCGTTTGTCGAAGCACGCCAGCAGCGGCATGAATTCATCACCGTCGAGCACCTGCTGCTCGCTTTGCTCGACAACCCCAGCGCCGCCGAGGTGCTGCGCGCCTGCGCGGCCAACCTGGACGACCTGCGCAAGAGCCTGACGCAGTTCATCAAGGAAAACACGCCGATGGTGGGCGGCAGCGACGAGGTGGACACTCAGCCGACGCTGGGCTTCCAGCGCGTCATCCAGCGCGCCATCATGCATGTGCAGAGCACCGGCAGCGGCAAGAAGGAAGTCACCGGTGCCAATGTGCTGGTGGCCATCTTCGGCGAGAAGGATTCGCACGCCGTCTACTACCTGCATCAGCAGGGCGTGACACGCCTGGACGTCGTCAACTTCATCGCCCACGGCATCAAGAAGACCGACCCCGAGCCGCCCAAGAACCCGGAAGGCCAGGCCCCCGGGAGCCAGGAAGGTGAGCGCGAGGAAGGCGAGGGTGGCAGCGCCAAGGCGTCGCCGCTGGAGCAATTCACCCAGAACCTCAACCAGAGCGCCAAGGACGGCAAGATCGATCCGCTGATCGGCCGCGAGTTCGAGGTCGAGCGCGTGGTGCAGGTGCTGTGCCGCCGCCGCAAGAACAACCCGCTGCTGGTGGGCGAAGCCGGCGTGGGCAAGACGGCCATCGCCGAAGGCCTGGCCTGGAGGATCACCGAAGGCGAAGTGCCCGAAGTCCTCGCCGATGCCATCGTCTACTCCCTGGACATGGGCGCGCTGCTGGCGGGCACCAAGTACCGCGGCGACTTCGAACAGCGCCTGAAGGCGGTGCTGAAGGCGCTGAAGGACCAGCCCAACGCCATCCTCTTCATCGACGAGATCCACACCCTGATCGGTGCCGGCGCGGCCTCGGGCGGCACGCTGGACGCGAGCAACCTGCTCAAGCCGGCGCTGTCCAGTGGCGCGATGAAGTGCATCGGCGCGACCACCTTCACCGAATACCGCGGCATCTTCGAGAAGGACGCGGCCCTGAGCCGTCGCTTCCAGAAGGTCGACGTGGCCGAGCCGTCGGTGGAGCAGACCATCGAGATCCTGAAGGGGCTGAAGAGCCGCTTCGAGGAACACCACTCCGTCAAGTACGCCCTGGGCGCCCTGCAGGCCGCGGCCGAGCTGTCGGCCAAGTACATCAACGACCGCCACCTGCCGGACAAGGCCATCGACGTCATCGACGAGGCCGGCGCTGCCCAGCGCATCCTGCCCAAGAGCAAGCAGAAGAAGACCATCACGCGTGCCGAGGTTGAGGACATCGTCGCCAAGATCGCGCGCATCCCGCCCGCCTCGGTCAACAGCGACGACCGCAGCAAGCTCAAGACCCTGGACCGCGACCTGAAGAGCGTCGTGTTTGGCCAGGACCCCGCCGTGGACGCGCTGGCCGCCGCCATCAAGATGGCGCGCTCGGGCCTGGGCCGTCCTGACAAGCCGGTGGGCAGCTTCCTGTTCAGCGGCCCCACGGGCGTCGGCAAGACCGAAGTGGCCAAGCAGCTCGCCTACATCCTGGGCATCGAGCTGATCCGCTTCGACATGTCCGAGTACATGGAGCGCCATGCCGTCAGCCGCCTGATCGGCGCGCCTCCGGGCTATGTCGGCTTCGACCAGGGCGGCCTGCTGACCGAGGCCGTCACCAAGAAGCCGCACGCCGTGCTGCTGCTGGACGAGATCGAGAAGGCCCACCCGGACGTCTTCAACGTGCTGCTGCAGGTCATGGACCACGGCACGCTGACGGACAACAACGGGCGCAAGGCCGACTTCCGCAACGTCATCATCATCATGACGACCAATGCGGGCGCCGAGGCCCTGAACAAGGCCACCATCGGCTTCACGACCCAGCGCCAGCAGGGCGACGAGATGGCCGACATCAAGCGCCTGTTCACGCCGGAGTTCCGCAACCGCCTGGACGCCATCGTGTCCTTCCGGCCGCTGGACGAGGAGATCATCCTGCGCGTGGTCGACAAGTTCCTGCTGCAGCTGGAAAGCCAGCTGCAGGAGAAGAAGGTCGAGGTCAGCTTCTCGGACGCGCTGCGCAAGCACCTGGCCAAGAAGGGTTTCGACCCGTTGATGGGCGCGCGGCCGATGCAGCGCCTCATCCAGGACACCATCCGCCGCGCCCTGGCCGACGAGCTGCTGTTCGGCAAGCTCGTCGACGGTGGCCGCCTCAGCGTGGACGTGGACGACAAGGGCGAGACGGTGCTGGACATCCAGCCCACGCCGCCCAAGGCAGCCAAGGACAACAAGCCCAAGGCCGAGCCAGCCACGACGGCCTGAGCCTCATCGCGCTGAACTGGAAGGGACGCCGAGGCGTCCCTTTCTTCATTCGGCGGCGGGGTCCTGCCTGAAGAAGCCGGCCAGCAATTCGTACATCGCCGGCTCCTCGGCCCGCATCGCCGCGGGGGCGACGAAGAAGGCCTCGGCGGCGACGGCGAAGTATTCCTCGACGGCCTCGCCGCCATAGGGATCGATCAGGGTCTCCTCACCGGCATCGATGCGGGCGCAGAACTTCTCCCATTCGGCGTCGATGACGGCGATCCAGCGCTCGCGCTCGTCTGCACCCAAGGGCGGCACGCCATCGGCCAGCCCGTCGCGCATGTCGATGACATGGGCGAACTCGTGGATGACGACGTTGTAGACGGCATCGGCGCCGAACTCGGCCGGGTCATCGCTGACGGCGATGGCGTTCCAGGTCAGCATCAGCGGGCCGCCTTCCATGGCCTCGCCGGCCAGTTCCTCGTCGTACTCGTGGACGACGCCGTCCTCGTCCTCGAAGCGGCGCTGGGCGACGACCTCGCCCTCGTGCATGACGATGCCGACAAAGCCGTCGTACCAGGACAGGCCCAGGCGCAGCACCGGCAGGCAGGCCTGGGCCGCGACGGCCACGGCGACCTCGTCGCTGACCTCGAAGCCGCCGACGCCGTGGAACTCCTTGGTCGACAGGAAGAGGCTGCACAGCCGCCGCAGCTCGGCAAGATCGTTTTCGCTGCGCTGGGCCAGGAAGGGATAGCGCAGCAGCGTCAGCTGCCACAGCGCATCCGGGATGGCATGGCGCTCGACGGCGCGTTGCTCGCGCCAGTTGCGAATGGCCTTCAGGATCACAACGGCAGGCGTTGCAGACCGGCGGCCGACAGGCGGATCACGTCGCCGCGTGGCGGCGTCGCGTCCAGATTCCAGTCGGACAGCACGATGCGCTTCATGCCATGGCCAAGATCATGCTCGCCGGGGCGGTGCGTGTGACCATGGATCATCGTCGTCGCGCCGGCTTCGTCCATCAGGGCTCGACAGACATCGGCATCGAGATCGCTGGCCTGCAGTTGGGCAGCCTGCGCCGCACGGCTGCCTTCGCGCATCTGGAGGGCGAGTGCCTGGCGGGCCGCCAGCGGCTGGGCCAGCAGCTCGGCCTGCCATCGGGGCGAGCGAACCTGGTTGCGGAAGAGCTGGTAGGCGGTGTCAGCCAGGCACTGCGCATCGCCGTGCACGAGCAGCCAGCGCCCGCCGAAGGCGGACAGCAGGGTGGGGTCGGGCAGGGCGGTCATGCCGCAGTCGGCCAGCATGTCGTTGCCGACGAGGAAGTCGCGATTGCCATGCATGAAGAAAACGTCCAGCCGTTGGCTGGCCTGTTTCAGCATGGCGACGCAGGCGGCTTCGAAGGGCTGGTGGCGAGAGTCGTCGCCGACCCAGACCTCGAAGATGTCGCCGAGCAGCAGCACGGCATCGGCCGGCGTTTCGGCCAGGTATTTTTCAAGCCGGGCGAAGGTGCCCGGCGTGTCCGGCCCGAGGTGCAGGTCGGACAGCAGGTCGACCTGCCGCCATTGCGCCGGGGCCGTCAGCGTGTGGATCAAACCTCGACGGCCTTCTCGATGATGACGTCCTCGACGGGCACGTCGCCATGGCCGCCGCGGCCGGCGGTCTTGGACTTCTCGATCTTGTCGACGACGTCCTTGCCCTCGATGACCTTGCCGAAGACGGCGTAACCCCAGCCCGACGGGCTCTCGGACTTGAAGTCCAGGAAACCGTTGTTGGTCGTGTTGATGAAGAACTGCGCCGTCGCCGAGTGGGGCGCGTTGGTGCGCGCCATGGCCAGGGTGTAGTGGGCGTTCTTCAGGCCGTTGTTGGCCTCGTTCTGGATGGGCGCCTCGGTCGACTTCTGCTTCATGCCGGCTTCGAAACCGCCGCCCTGGATCATGAAGCCCTTGATGACGCGGTGGAAGACCGTGCCGTCGTAGTGGCCGCTGCGCACATAGCTGAGGAAGTTGGCGACCGACAGCGGCGCCTTTTCGGCGTCCAGCTCGATGAGGATGTCGCCGTGATTGGTGGTGAGTTTGACTTGGCTCATTTTTTGACGGGCTCGACGAGAGCCTTGGTGATGAAGATGGGCTTGACCGGGAAGTGCTGGTGCATGCCGTGAGGGGCGACTTCGGCGGCGCGGATCTTGTCGACGACGTCCATGCCCTCGATGACCTGGCCGAAGACGGCATAGCCGCTGGCCTTGTCCTCGGGTTCGCCGTCCAGGCGCAGGTTGTCTTCGACGTTGATGAAAAACTGAGAGGTGGCCGAGTTCGGGTCGTTGGTGCGCGCCATCGCGATGCTGCCACGCACATTGCTGAGGCCGTTGTGCGATTCCAGCGGGATGGGAGGCTTGGTGGGCTTCTGGTTCAGCTTGGCGTCGAAGCCGCCGCCCTGGATCATGAAGGTGGCGATGACGCGGTGGAAGAGGGTGCCGTTGTAGTGGCCCGCTTTCACGTACTGGACGAAGTTGGCGACCGACTTGGGCGCCTTCTCGGCGTCCAGCTGGATGCGGATGTCGCCCTCGGTTGTCTGCAGCTTGACGGTCTGGGCCTCGGCGCCCAGCGTGACCAGCAGGCCGGCGAGGAGGAGGGGAAGGAACTTGGTCATGGGAGGCGGAGGGTTAGTGGGTTCGCAGTTCGCGGGTCAGGGCCAGCGTGCGGTTGATCTTGCCGGCCAGCGCGTCGCTGGGCATCAGTGACGCCTTCTGGGCACGCTGGTAGGACCGCAGGGCCAGCCGCAGCAGCACATCGCCGAGATTCTCCTGGGCCTGGGCATGCTCGGGGTGCAGGCGCAGGGCCTGTTCCAGCGCGGCCTTGGCCTCGTCGAGCTCGCCGTTTGCGGCATGCAGGACGGCGAGATTGTTGTAGGGGTCGGCCAGGTCGGGGAAGTCCTGCGTGAGGCGCGTGAAGATGTCCAAGGCCTTGGCGCGCTCGCCGAGTTCCATGCGCATGACGCCCAGGGCGAAGCGCAGTTGCAGGTCGTCGGGTTGGCGGGTCAGGGCCTGTTCGACCTGCTCGACGGCCTGGGTTTTCTGGCCGGCCAGCCACAGGCGCTGGGCGCTTGCGAGATCGTCGGCGCGGGCTGGCGTGGCGGCCAAGGCAGCGAGCAGCAGGAGGGTGGAGAAGGGCAGGCGCATGAGGGTTGTAGCGGGGGGCGGTGTCAGGGTCGACCGCTATACTGAATTCATTCTATGAGCCCCGCCTGGCCGGACCCGGTGCGGGGCTTCTTGTTGGTGGCTACCGCCCGTATCTCTCCCATGTCCCTGCGCGTTTTCAATTCCCTCAGCCGCACTCTCGAAGACTTCCAACCGCTCGTGCCTGGCCAAGTGCGCATGTACGTCTGCGGCATCACGGTCTACGACCTGTGTCACATGGGACATCTGCGCATGAACATGGCGTTCGACGTCATCTATCGCTGGCTGCGCGCCAGCGGCCTGGACGTCACCTATGTGCGCAACATCACCGACATCGACGACAAGATCATCAAGCGTGCCGTCGAGCGCGGCATCACCATCCGTCAGCTGACGCAAGAGATGTCGGCCGCGATGCACGAAGACTTCGCCGCCGTCGGTCTGCTGCGCCCCGACCATGAGCCGCGCGCCACCGACTACGTGCCGCAGATGCTTTCGCTGATCGAGCGTCTCGAAGAGCGTGGCCTGGCCTATCGCGCTGAAGGCGGCGACGTGAACTACGCGGTGCGCAAGTTCGAGGGCTACGGCAAGCTCAGCGGCAAGAGCATCGACGACCTGCGCGCCGGCGAGCGCGTGGCGGTGGACGACGGCAAGCTGGACCCGCTGGACTTCGTGCTGTGGAAGGCCGCCAAGGCCGAGGAGCCGGCCGACGCCAAGTGGGCCGCGGCCTTCGGGGAAGGCCGCCCGGGCTGGCATATCGAGTGCTCGGCCATGAGCTGCGCCCTGCTCGGCGAGGCCTTCGACATTCATGGTGGCGGCACCGACCTGCAGTTCCCTCACCACGAGAACGAGATCGCCCAGAGCCAGGGGGCCGGCTATGACTTCGCGAAGTACTGGCTGCACAACGGCTTCCTGAACGTCGACGGCGAGAAGATGTCCAAGAGCCTGGGCAACTTCTTCACCATCCGCGACGTGCTGCAGAAGTTCGACGGCGAGACCCTGCGCTTCTTCATGCTGCGCACCCATTACCGCCGGCCCTTCAATTTCAGCGACGCCCACCTGGAAGACGCCCGCACAGCGCTTACTCGCCTGTACACGGCGCTGGACGCCGTACCGCCGGCTGATGTCGCCATCGACTGGACCGAGCCCAGCGCTGCCGCCTTCAAGACGGCCATGGACGAGGACTTCGGCACCCCCGGCGCCATCGCCGTGCTGTTCGACCTTGTCAACGAGGTCAACCGTGACCGTTCGCCCCAGCGTGCCGGCCTGCTGAAGGCCCTGGCAGGCGTGCTGGGCATCCTGCAGCAGCAGCCGCTCGCCTATCTGCAAGGTGGCTCGGGCGACGAGGCGGCCTGGATCGAGGAGCGCATCGCCGCGCGTGCCGCGGCCAAGGCGGCCAAGGACTTTGCCGGCGCCGACGCCATCCGCGCCGAGCTGACGGCCAAGGGCATCACGCTGAAGGACGGTGCCGGCGGCACGACCTGGGTGAAGAGCTGATGCCGCCAGAAGTGATCCCGGCCTACTGGGACGAGGCCTGCAAGCATCTGGTCAAGCGCGACCGGGTGATGAAGAAGCTCATCCCCCAGTTCGGCGAAGCCCGGCTGCAAAGCCGGGGCGACGCCTTCGCCACGCTGGCCCGTTCCATCGTCGGCCAGCAGATCTCGGTCAAGGCGGCCCAGTCGGTCTGGAACCGTTGGGTGGCGCTCAGCCCCAAGCTCCAGCCCTCCGCCGTGCTGGCCTTGACGGTGGAAGAGCAGCGCGCCGCCGGTTTGTCGGCCCGCAAGGTCGAATATTTGGCCGACCTGGCCAAGCATTTCGACTCCGGCCAGGTCCATGTGCGCCAATGGGCGCAGATGGACGACGAAGCCATCATCGAGGAACTGGTCGCCATCCGCGGCATCGGCCGCTGGACGGCCGAGATGTTCCTGATCTTTCATCTGATGCGCCCCAACGTGATGCCCTTGGACGACATCGGCCTGCTGAAGGGCATCAGCCAGAACTACTTCTCCGGCGAGCCCGTGTCACGAGCCGAGGCCCGCGAGGTGGGCGACGCCTGGGCACCCTACCGCTCGGTTGCGGTTTGGTACATTTGGCGCAGCCTGGATCCACTACCCGTGGATTACTAGCCCACGTCCTACCGCCTCCTCGCGGTAGAAAGATGGTGGGTGTTTGATATCAGGACGACTGATGAGCAAGAAGCACTTTCTAGAGTTCGAGCAACCCATTGCCGAGCTCGAGACCAAGATCGAAGAGCTGCGCTATGTGCAGAGCGAGTCGGCCGTCGACATCTCGGAAGAGATCGACCGCCTCTCCAAGAAAAGCCAGCAGCTGACCAAGGACGTCTATTCCAACGTCGCGCCTTGGCAGGTCTACCAGGTGGCCCGCCACCCGCAACGCCCCCAGACCCTGGACTACTGCGCCGAGGTCTTCACCGAGTTCCAGGAACTCCACGGTGACCGCCACTTCGCCGACGACGCCGCCATCGTCGGCGGCATCGCCCGCTTCAACGGCCAGGCCTGCATGGTCATCGGCCACCAGCGCGGTGGCGACGCCAAGGAGCGCACCCTGCGCAACTTCGGCATGCCGCGCCCCGAGGGCTATCGCAAGGCCCTGCGCCTGATGAAGCTGGCCGAGAAGTTCGGCCTGCCCGTCTTCACCTTCATCGACACCATGGGCGCCTATCCCGGCATCGGTGCCGAGGAGCGCGGCCAGTCTGAGGCCATCGGCCGCAACATCCTCGAGATGGCCCAGCTGGAAGTGCCCATCATCGCCACCGTCATCGGTGAAGGCGGCTCGGGCGGCGCTCTGGCCATCGGTGTGGCCGACCAGGTGCTGATGCTGCAATTCGCGGCCTATTCCGTCATCTCGCCCGAAGGCTGCGCCTCCATCCTGTGGAAGAGCAGCGAGCGTGCATCGGACGCGGCCGAGGCCCTGGGCATCACCGCCCACCGCCTGAAGGCCCTGGGCCTGATCGACAAGATCGTCAACGAGCCGGTGGGCGGAGCGCACCGCGATGCCAAGCAGATGGCGTCCAACCTGAAGCGCGCGTTGAGCGACTCGCTGCGCCAGGTCAGCGACCTCAAGACCCGCGAGCTGCTGGACCGTCGCTACGAGCGCGTCCAGGCCTATGGCCGCTTCAGCGACACCAAGAACCGGTGATGCGGTCGCCGTCGCCTTCAGCGGCGGCCTCGATTCCACGGCCCTGTTGCATGCCACCGCCCGTGCGGGGCAAGGCACCAGGGTCGTTGCCTTTCATGTCCACCATGGCCTGCAGCCGCAGGCAGACGACTGGGCCGCGCATTGCGAGCGCGTGGCGCGTAGTTTCGGTGCCGACTTCGCCTGCGCGCGGCTGAGCGGTGCGCCGGGGCGGGGTGACAGCGTCGAAGCCTGGGCCCGCGAAGGGCGGCATCGTGCCCTGCACGAGATGGCGGTGGCGGCCGGTGCGGACCTGCTGGTCCTGGCCCAGCATCGCCAGGACCAGGCCGAAACCTTTCTGCTGCAGGCCCTGCGCGGCGCCGGCCCGGCGGGTCTTGCCGGCATGCCGAAAGCGCAATGGCGCGACGGCGTCTGCTGGGCGCGGCCCTGGCTGGACCAGCCGCGCGCCGTCATCCTGGCCTATGCCGAAGAGAAGGGGCTGAGCTGGATCGAAGACCCCAGCAATGCCGACCCGCGCTATGCCCGCAACCGGCTGCGGCAGACGCTGTGGCCGGCCTTTCCGGCGGCCGAACCGGCACTGGCCCAGGCCGCGCGTTGGGCGCAGCAGGCTGCGGATCTGGCGGCGGAAGTCGCTGCTGCCGATCTTGCTGTCATTGCTGACCCCGAGCGGCTGGATCTCGTGGCGCTGTCGGCTCTGTCGCCCGCCCGTGCCAGCAATGCGCTGCGGGCCTGGTTGTCGACTTTCACCGCCGCACCGGCCAGCCTGGTCGAGCGTCTGCTGGCCGAATGGCGGCCTGGCGCCACCTTGTCCTGGCCCGCGCCCGGCGGTGCCCTGCATGCCTACCGCGATGGCCTCTACTGGGCTGCCGAATCGGCTTCGTCACCGCCCGCATCGACGCTTGACCTGAGCCGCCCTGGCCTCTACCGCCAAGCCGCTTGGCAAGGTGCCTGGCAAGTCGAGCTTGCCTCACCGGGCATCGCACCCGAACGCCTCGTTCAGCTGACTCAGCGCGATCGCGCCGGCGGTGAGCAGTTCCAACGCGCACCGGCCTCCATGCCGCGCAGCTTGAAGAAGGCCTGCCAGGAGGCGGGCCTGCCGCCCTGGCGGCGCGGCGGACCGCTGCTTTTCGATGCCCGACAGTGCCTGATCGCCGTTGCCGGCCTGGGCATGGATGCCCGTGCCTTCGCCAATCAAGATGAGCCGCAGCTGTCCTTGCGCTGGCTGGACGACTCAGCCTTGCCGCAGAGCGAAGGCGACGGCGGGACTGCCGCATAAAATCAGGGGTTTGCGAGCATGCCGTCCCGGCGGCTCCGTCTTCAGCCTTCGCTCAATCTCATGGCTCTGATCGTCCACAAGTACGGCGGCACCTCGATGGGTTCCACCGATCGCATTCGCAACGTCGCGAAGCGCGTCGCCAAATGGGTGCGCGCCGGCCACCAGATGGTGGTCGTGCCCTCGGCGATGAGCGGCGAGACCAACCGCCTGCTCGGCCTGGCCAAGGAGCTGTCGCCTTCCAGCACGAGCGCGGAAGTCAACCGCGAGCTGGACATGATCGCCGCCACCGGCGAGCAGGTCTCGGTCGGCCTGCTGGCCATCGCGCTGCAGGCTGAGGGCGTGCAGGCCGTCAGCTACACGGGCTGGCAGGTGCCGGTCGCGACCGACTCGTCCTACACCAAGGCCCGCATCGAGAGCATCGACGACAAGCGCGTGCGCGCCGACCTGGCCGAGGGCAAGGTCGTCGTCATCGCCGGCTTCCAGGGCATCGACGCCGACAACAACATCACCACGCTGGGTCGCGGCGGCTCCGACACCTCGGCCGTGGCGATTGCCGCTGCGATGAAGGCCGACGAGTGCCTGATCTACACCGACGTGGACGGCGTCTACACGACCGACCCGCGCATCGTGCCCGAGGCGCGCCGCCTGCACACCATCAGCTTCGAAGAGATGCTGGAAATGGCGTCGCTGGGCTCCAAGATCCTGCAGATCCGCTCGGTGGAATTCGCCGGCAAATACCGCGTGCCGCTGCGCGTGCTGTCCAGCTTCACGCCCTGGGACATCGACATCAACGAAGAAGCCAAGTCCGGCACCCTGATCAGTTTTGAAGAGGACGAAAAAATGGAACAAGCCGTCGTTTCGGGCATTGCCTTCAACCGTGACGAGGCCAAGGTGACGCTGCTCGGCGTGCCCGACAAGCCCGGCATCGCCTTCCAGATCCTGGGCCCCGTGGCCGAGGCCAACATCGACATCGACGTCATCATCCAGAACGTCTCCCACGACGGCAAGACCGACTTCTCCTTCACCGTGCACCGCAATGACTACGCGCGCACGATGGAGCTGCTGCAGAACACCGTCGGCCCGGCCACCAACGCCAGCAAGGTCGTCGGCGACCCCAAGATCTGCAAGGTCTCCATCGTCGGCATCGGCATGCGCTCGCATGTCGGCGTGGCCAGCAAGATGTTCCGCGCGCTGTCGGAGGAGGGCATCAACATCCAGATGATCTCCACCAGCGAGATCAAGACCAGCGTCGTCATCGACGAGAAGTACATGGAGCTGGCCGTGCGCGCCCTCCACAAGGCCTTCGATCTGGATCAGGAAGCGACCGCGGCTTGATTTCTGTCTGAGAGGCTTCCGCGCTGGTATAGAATGCGCGGCTGTGCTGGAGTCGTGACCGAGTGGCCGAAGGTGCTCCCCTGCTAAGGGAGTATGTGGGCAAAACCTGCATCGAGGGTTCGAATCCCTCCGACTCCGCCAAGTACAAGAAAGCCCGTCCTCGTGACGGGCTTTTTCTTTGGCGCCTCCCGTCGTCGACGTCGGCGCTTCCGGGCGATTCGTCACGAATTAACCGTTTCGAGTTCAAATTTGCCAAATCGACCCTCGATCCGCTTATTTATGATCGGTGGGTGGCGATCAAGACAAGAAATAGGTTGGGAAGGGCGAGTTGCGCCCTGTTGGCGCTGACCAGTGCTTTGCTGGCCGGCGCTGCAGCGCATGCCGCCTCGGCCACGGCGTCGGCGGTGCGGGTGTTCGTGCCCTTCATGGCCGGCGGTGAGGCCGATGGCTCGGCGCGCAATTTCGTGCAGAGCGCGACGCGTGTGGGCGGCCAGGGTTTCGAGATCATCCATCTGACCGCCGAGTCGGGTGCTGCCGCCGGGCGCGCCGTCAGGCAGGCCGCGCCCGACGGGCAGACGCTGCTGCTGGCCCGCACGGGCAGCGTCGCCATCCTGCCGGCGCTGTCGCCTCGCACCGCCCCGCCCGTGAGTGACTTCACGGTGCTCGCGGTGCTCGACCAGGCGCCGCTCATCTGCGCCGTTCGCACCGGCACGCCGATCCAGTCCCTGCGTGAGCTGCTGGCCGCCATCGCCGCCACGCCGGGTCAGTTGCGCTACAGCACCGCCGGTGCCGGCACCCTGCAGAACCTGGCCGTGCGCTATCTGCTGGCGCTTAACGGTCTGCCCGCCGAGGCCGCCAAGCCCCTGCATTTCGGCCAGGGCTCGCTGGCCACCCAGGCCCTCATCAACGGCGAAGTGGACTTCAGCTGCAACAACGCGCGCAGCATCGCCCCGGCCGTGCAGTCCGGGGCCCTGCGCGGGCTGATGACGACCGCACAGGGGCGCCTGCGCGCTTTGCCGCAGCTGCAGAACGCCGCCGAACTCGGACTGCGAGACATGCAGCAACTGCAGGGCTGGTCGGCCCTGCTCGGTCCGGCCAACATGTCCGCACAGGCAGTCGAGCGTTGGCACGTGCTGCTCGACAAGGTGGCTGCGGATCCCGACTGGCAAGCCGGCACCGAGGCCCTGGGTGCCTCCGGTCGCATCCGGGCGATCAAGGATCCGACCTTGTACCTGCGCCAGCAGGCCCAGTTCTACGAGCGCCTCGTGACGACTCTGGAGGCGCGGCCATGAAAGCCCCGCCGCGTCGCTGGTTTTGGCCCTGGATGCTGGATGCAGTGCTGGTCGTGCTCATCCTCGTAGTGGGTCTGGCCGGCAGCTTGGGTGCCTACCGCTCGCTGTCCCTGAAGGCGGCGAGCCAGCAGCGCGAACTGTTGACTGCGATGGGGCAGAGCGTCGTCGGCGCCTTCGACCTGCAACTGGTGCGGGTGGTCGAGACGCTCCAGGCGGCTGCCCAGATGCTGTCGGCCCAGCCCGAGCTGACGCGCGCCCAGTTCTCGCGCTATGGCGCCGGCCTGGTGACCGATTCATCGCCATTGACGCTGCTGGAATGGCAGCCGCTGGTGCCCCGGGCGCTACTGGCGGAGTTCGAGAGGCAGGCGGCTCGCGAGCAACCGGGTTTCCGGGTCGTCGAGCCGGCGCCGGAGTTCCAGGGCGAAGGCTTCGTGCCCGCCCGCGAGCGCGAAGTGCACGTGCCGGTGCGCTACTCCTGGCCTGAAAGCGGCGCGGCTGTTGGCGTGGACATGGCCTTCGACCCGCGCCGCATGCGCTCCAAGCTGATCGCGCGAGATGCCGGCGTGCCCATCGCCTCCGAGACCTTCGCGCTGATCCGCCGCGGCCAGCAGGGGGCCGCCATCAGCGGCTTCGCCGTGTCGGCGCCGGTCTATCGGGTGGCGCGGCCCGCGACCGTCGAGGAAAGGCGTCGGGAGCTGACGGGCTATCTGGCCGGTGTCATCGAGCTGCCTGCGCTGATGGCCGAGGCGGCATTGCGCGCCGATGCCAACGGGCTGGACCTCTTTGTCTTCGACCAGGAACAGAAGCACCGTCTCATCTACTCTTCCGCGGGCAGCGAGCCCTTCCGCGGCGACGATCGCGACACGGCCCTCAGCGTCGATGTGGGCGGGCGCGCCTGGGAACTGGTGCTCAGGCCTCGTGCCGTCGCGTTGGGCGCGGAGAGCGACGGCACGCCGCTGCTGGCCCTGGCAGCAGGCTGCCTGGCGACCTTGCTGGTCGCGCTGGCGGTGGCGCGCAGCCTCATCGTCAGGCGGCGTCTGGAGAGAACCGAGGCCGACCTGGCCGAGGACCGCCAGCGCATGGCCAATGTGCTGGACGGCACGGCGGCGGGCACCTGGGAGTGGCATATGGACGACGGCCGCCTGGTCGTCAACGAGCGCTGGGCCCAGATCCTGGGCCGCAAGCTCGCCGAGCTCGAGCCCGTGACCGGCATGACCTGGGAAAGGCTGTGCCATCCGGGCGACCTGATCGAGGCCAACATGGCCCTGAAGCGCCACCTCAGCGGTGCCGACGAGCGCTACACGGCCGAATTCCGCATGCGCCATGCCGCCGGCCATTGGGTCTGGGTGCAGGCCAATGGCCGGGTCTTCGAGCGCGACGCCGAGGGGCGGCCGCTGCGCGTGGCCGGCACCCACATGGACATCTCGCGCCGCCGCGCCGACGAGCAGCGCCTGCAGGACGACGCCCGGGCCCTGGAGGCTGCCAACCGCCAGCTGCGCGACCTGGCCATCGTCGATGCCCTGACCGGCGCGTTCAACCGCCGCCATTTCAACGACGTCTGCCTGGCCGCCCTGGCCGGCGCCCAGCGCGGCCAGGCCGTGGCCCTGTGCATGCTCGACGTGGACCACTTCAAGGCCTACAACGACCGCTACGGCCATCAGGCCGGTGACGCCGTCCTCAAGGCCCTGGCGCAGACGCTCAAGGACAGCCTCAAGCGTTCGACTGACGCGCTGTTCCGGCTGGGCGGCGAGGAGTTCGGCGTGATCTTCTCGGCCACCTCGGCGGACATGGCGCGGCAGTTCGTCGGCCAGCTCAGCGCGGCCCTGCACGCGCTCGCCCTGCCGCACGAAGGCAGCCCGCTGGGCTGCGTCACGGCGAGCTTCGGGCTGGCCTGGTGGGCCGCACCGAGCTCCCAGCTGACGCCCGAGACCATGTATGCCGAGGCCGATGAGGCCCTGTACGAGGCCAAGCGCTGCGGGCGCGACCAGGTGGTCATGCGCTGCTTCCTGGCCGGCGAGGGCGAAGGCGAGGCCAGGCAGTCCGAGTCGATGGCCCTGGGCAGTTCTCAGGCGTAGCGCGTCGCGCGGCCATCGCGCACGAAAGCCCAGAGCTGCAGGCCCAGGCCGCGCGCCGTCGCAATGGCCAGGCTGCTGGGCGCCGACATGCAGGCCAGCAGGCCGGCACCGGCCATCGCGGTCTTGTGCACCAGCTCGTAGCTGGCGCGGCTGGACATCAGCACGAAGCCACTGGCCGGGTCGGCGTCGCGGCGGGAGAGGGCGCCGATCAGCTTGTCCAGCGCGTTGTGGCGGCCGATGTCTTCGCGCGCCAGCAGCAGCTCCCCGTCCAGCCTGCACCAGGCGGCGCCGTGCAGGCCGCCGCAGCGGCTGTTCAGCGGTTGCGCGGCAGGCAGGGCAGCCAGGGCCCGGTCCAGGGCGCCTGCCAGCAGGGCCGGTGCGCGGACGGCAGCGGGCCGCAGCGCGCTGAGCTGAGCCAGGCTCTCGACGCCGCACAGGCCGCAGCCGGTGCGTCCGGCCAGGGTGCGCCGGCGTGTCTTCAAGCGCTGTTCGCAGGCAGCCGTCACGGTCAGCGCCAGCTCGAGGCCTTCGGGGCCAACCTCGGTCTCGACATCGAGCAACTCGCGCCGCGACGTGAACCAGCCTTCCGCGAGACCGAAGCCGAGGGCGAAGTCCTCCAGATCGGTCGGCGTGGCCAGCATGACGGCCTGCGAGATGCCGTTGACGGTCAGGGCCACGGGCACTTCGACGGCGACCTCTTCATCGGCCGCCGTGTTCAGGGGTTTCAGCGTTTGCAGGGCATCGACATTCAGCATGGCGGCGATGATAGGCATCTGAATTCACCGGAGCCGCCGTGTACCAGCCCGCCCACTTCAAGTCCGCCAATCTTGACCATGCCTTGCGCCTGATCGCGGAGCATCCGCTGGCGCTGCTGCTGGGACCGGACGCGACGGGGCAGAGCTTCGGCAGCCACCTGCCGCTGGTCGTTGTGCCGGAAGAGAGTGGCCTGGTGCTGGAGGGGCATATGGCGCGAGCCAATCCACACTGGGGCTGGCTGTCGCAGCAGAAGAGCCTGCTGGCCGTCTTCAGCGGCCCCGGCGCCTACGTCAGTCCCAGGCATTACGAGTCGGCGCAGAACGTGCCGACCTGGAACTATGCGGCCCTGCATGCCTACGGCGACATCGAGCTCATCGACGGCCTCGCCGACAAGGACGCACTGCTGAAGCGCCTCATTGGTCGCTTCGAGCCCGAATACGCCGAGCAGTGGCGTGGCCTGAAGGAGGACTACCAGCACAAGCTGCTGGGCGCCATCGTCGGCTTTCGCATCCGCGTGACGCGCTGGGAGCTCAAGCTGAAGATGAGCCAGAACCGCGCGGCCACGGAGCGCCAGCGCATCCGTGATTCGCTGGCAGCATCGGAGCGCGCCGAAGACCGCGCCACCGCCGAGTGGATGGCGCGGCTTGAGGCCTAGGCTGGTTGGCCGGCAATCCACGCCCGCGCCTCGGCCAGCGTGGCGAAGACCTGGTAGGGAGCCGTGATGAAGTCGTAGCTGCGGAACTGGTCGATGGCCGCGAGGATGTCGGGTCGTCGGGCAACGGCCACGATGAGCAGGCCGGGGTTGGTGAACAGCGGCCCCACATGCAGGGCGGCCATCTCGGCCGTCGATTCCGGGGTAACTTCGTAGGCGTCCACGGCGAGGTAGTCGGTCAGCGCATAGCGCAGGCCGTCGAAGCGATGGTCGCCGCAGATGACGTCGAAGGAAGCTCGCCGTTCCGCGATGCTCAGATCGCCGAAATAGGCCCGATAGACGCCGTCGGGCTCCCAGTGGATGCGATAGGGCATGGCCGCGTCCTGCTCATGAACATGGCCATGATAAGCAGACCGGTTCAGTAGTCGATGCCCACGCGGATGCCATAGGTACGGGGGTCGTTCCAGTACGCCCTGACGAAGCCGCCGCCGTCCTGCACCGCGTTCTTGGTCATCTGGTTGGTCGCGTTCAGCACATAGAGCTCGGCGTGCCAGGTCTTGGGCGCCTGCAGCTTGAGGCTGGCGTCGATCTTGGTGAAGGCCTTCTGCCCGTCGGAGATGTGCGGGTTGTCCAGGTTCAGCATCGTGAAGTACATCTTGTCCTGCCACTTCAGGTTGACCCAGGGCGTCAGCTCCCAGCCCTCGCCGAACATGAAGCTCTGCGAGAAGTTGATGCCGAAGCTGTACTTGGGCGACAGCGGCAGGTGGTGGCCGGTGATGTCCAGGATCTGGCGGCCGGCGAATTCGCGGATGGGGCCGGCATAGGGCTCGGGGCAGGCCGGCGCGCCGACGTCCGCGCGCACGCCGCAGTTCCAGGTGTCGCTGTAGGACGGGTAGTCCTTCATCTTGCTGTTGATATAGCTGAAGAAGGCCCCCAGGCGGGCGCCGGCCCAGGGCTTGTAGTCGAGCTCCAGCTCGAGGCCGGGGATGCTGACGACGCCGACGTTGACCGTCTGCCACTTGGTGACGATGTCGCAGGTCGGGTTCTCCGCGGGGCAGGGTTCCGTGCGCTTGATGCGCGAGGCGAAGTTGTCGCCGGTGACCTGCATGTCCTTGTAGCGGCTGAAGAACAACGTGGCCGACAGGCTCAGCCGCTTGTTCAGCATCAGGCCCTTGTAGCCGATCTCGAAGTTGGTGACGGTCTCGGGCTTGTAGGGGAAGAAGGTGTATTGCGGGCCGGCGGGGCCGTCCACGCAGTCATGGCCGCCGCAGCGGTCGTCCTTGTCGCCGAAGCCGCCGGCCTTGTAGCCGGTGGACAGGGACGTATAGACCATGTCCAGCGGCGTGAGCTGGTTCTGCAGACCCAGGCGGTAGGTGATCTTCTTCCAGCTCTGCGAGTTGTCGTTGCCGGCCGGCGGGCCCCATTCGGCGTAGGCGGCGGTGCCGCCAAAGGGCCCCATCTGCTCGGTGAGGTCGCGGCCGTTGTGGGCGCGGAAGCCCGGATCGCCCGGCGTGCCGGGGTGGAAGAGGCCGTTGTAATAGGCCGGCGTGGAGCCGTCCCAGCCGCCGAAGACCTGGCCGCCCTTGTCGGTCTTCTTGTCGAGGCTGTAGCGGGCGCCCAGCGTCGCCGTCCAGGTCGGCGCGAACTTCCAGTCGGCCTGGGCAAAGACGGCCTTGGCGTCGATCTGGCGGTCGGGCTGGTGATAGAACTGGCTGGTCGGGAAGCCGAAGGGCGCCGTGACGAGCTGCTCCTGCGCATAGTCGATGGCGTTCTTCTCGTGCATCCAGAACAGGCCGGTGACGAGCTGCAGCGTGTCGGTGTGGTGCTTGAACTGCAGCTCGTGCACGCTGGACTTGTAGCTCGAAGCCAGCGTCAGCGAGGTCATGTCGCTGATCGGCCAGGTGCCCCAGTCGCCGTCGGGGCCGACGGGCAGGCTGGCCGTCACCTGGCTGGCGATGGGGTGGTAGCCGCCGTCGTCGTCAGCCTGCTGGCTGCGCTTCTGGTTGGCGAAGGCGAAGCCGTACTCGAGGCTGCTACTGGGGCTGAGGTTCCACACCAGGTTGGAGCGCAGCGTGCCGATGGACATGTCCGTCTTGCCGGGCACGTTGATCTTGACGTCCCATTTGCCACCCGTGCAGGCGAAGGCCGTGCCGGCCGCCATGTCGCAGTCCTTCATCGCCACGTCGCCGGCACCGTTGTTCTGGAACTTCTCGTAGGCCAGCAGCCATTCGACGTTGTCGCTGAGCTTGAGCCGGCCGGCGATGCGGGCCGCCCATTCATCGCGGTTGTAGTAGTAGCGGCTCTTGGAGACGAGGGCGTTGCGGCGCTGGTCGACATCGGGAATGCCATCGGCGATGAAACCGTGCGCCGGCAGGTTGACGTCGGTGAAGTCCTGCTGCTGGTTGATCCAGCCGTCGCGCTGCACCTTGCTGACCGTGGCGCGCAGCGCGAACTTGTCGTTGATGGCGATGTTCTGGATCAGGTTGATCTGGCGCTTGCGGTAGTTGCCGAAGTCGGCCTCGACATTGCCGTAGGTGGAGCCGAACTCGGGCTTGGCCGGGATGATGTTGACGCTGCCGCCGGTGGAGTTGCGGCCGAACAGCGTGCCCTGCGGGCCGCGCAGCACCTCGACCTGCTCCAGGTCGAACATCAGCGCGAGAGCGCCCTGAGGCCGGGGCGAGTACAGGCCACCCACGTGCAGGCCGACGGCGGGGTCACCAATCTCGGTGAAGTTGGTCGAGCCGACACCGCGGATGTTGATCTGGATGCCGGAGTCGGCGCCCGAGGAGATCTGCAGATTGGGCACCGTGCCGGACAGGCCGCGCACATCGTGGATGCCCTCGCGGCTCAACGCCTCCTGCGTGATGGCGGTGACGGCGACCGGTGTCTTCAGCAGATTGGAGTTGACGCGCGTCGCGCTGACGGTGACGGTGGGCAACTCGTTCTTGGCGTTGTCCTTGTCCGCTGCGGTGGTCGTGTCCTGCGCGAAGGCCGTGCTGGCCAGCAGGCTGACAGCGGCGGCGGTGAAGGTTTTCTGGAATCCAGCTCGGTTCGGTCTCATCGCTCTCGGCTCCTTGTGTCGTTGTATGGGCGGTCGCCGTCCTGGCCCGAAAGCCATGGCGTTGTTGAATCAGGAAATCAGGCCCCTGGTCTGGGCTTGGTCTGTGAGAACAGCTGCGCCAGCGAGACGGTCTCGTTGCGCACCAATGGCCTGGCCCAGGCGCTGACGCTCAGGATGTAGGCCAGGGTCAGGAAGACGGTGGACATCGCGGCGCGCAGCCCGATGGCATCGCCGAGCACGCCGACGATCATGGGTGCGATGGCGCCGCCGAGGATGCCGGTACAGAGCACGCCGGAGAAGGCGCCGTGGTGGCGCGGCACGGAGTTCAGGCCCAGCGAGAACACCACGGAGAACATCACTGACAGGAAGAAGCCCGACGCAGGGAAGGCCAGCTGCGATGCGGCGGCGGGGCCGAAGAGGGCGATGGCCGCGCTGCCCATCGCCAGCACCGTGAAGCCGGCCAGCACGACGCGCGAGTCCAGCAGCTTGAGCAGCACCAAGCCGAGCAGGCAGCCCAGCGACATCAGGCCCCAGAAGCGGCCCACTGCGTCGGCACCGGCATCGGTGGCCGAGACGCCGTGATAGGTGGCGAGGAATTGCGACATCCAGTTCGCCAGCGTCTGCTCGGTGCCGACATAGGCCATGATGCCCAGGAAGAAGAGGCGCACGTCGCGCCGCGCCAGCAGCTCCTTGTAGGCCGCCCAGCCGCCCATGCGTTCATCGTCCTTCAGTTCGACCCGGGGCAGGGGCAGGGTCTGGTTGGCGACGATGAGGGCGACGAAGCCGGCGACGAAGGCCCAGTAGAAGGCGATCCAGACGAGGTGGGTGCCGGCCGCGCCGGGCCTCTCCATCAGCCACTGGAAGGCCATGGGGCTGAGGAAGGAAGCCAGGCCGAACACCAGCTGACCCATCACCGAGAAGAAGGCGAAATGGGCCTCGCCGCCGGCCGTGCGCATCAGCGGGTTGATGACGACCTGCAGCAGGGCCATGCCCAGGCCGATGACGAAGAGGCCGGCGATGGCCGTGGCATAGCCGGGCCACATTGCGATGGCCAGCGACCCGGCCAGGTTGAGCATGAAGGCGACCAGGATGGTCAGCCGCGGCCCCTTGGCTTCCACCAGCATGCCGCCCGGAATCGAGACGAGACCATAGGCGAGGAAGAAGGAGAACGGGAGGAAGCCGGCAAGAGCCAGGCTGAGCTTGAAGTCCTGGATGATGATGGGCATCAGCGGCCCGATCAGGTTGGTGACGAAGGAGATCACAAACCAGATCACCAGGATGTAGCCGACGATGAGGGCGCGGTGCTTCATGGTGTCAGGCTACACAGGCCGAGAACTCGCCGGCCTTGATGGTCTTGCGCGGGAAGCGCGACAGGATGGCCCGCGCGGTGCGGCAGCCGGCGGCCAGGGCCTCGGCGAGATGGGCGCCACGCAGGCGGGCTGAGAGGTAGCCGGCATTGAAGGCATCGCCGGCGCCGATGGTGTCGAAGATGTCGGCCGGTTCGGCGTCATGTTCGATGCGTCGGCCGCCTTCGAAGCCCAGGGCGCCGCGCGGGCCGACCTTGACGACGAGGCTGGCGCCGGGCTTCAGCACGCGGGCGATCAGCACCAGGGCCACGTCGAGGTCCTCGGTGCCCGAGATGCTGCGCGCCTCCAGCTCGTTGATGAGGAGGTGGTCGCAATGCGGCAGCCAGGCCAGCACCTCATCGCGCACTTCGGGCGTCCAGCCCTCGGGCGGCCAGCCGGTGTCCAGCGCGATGCGGTAGCCGCGGCTGGCGGCTTCGGCCAGCAGGTCAGCGTAGCGGGCGCGCAGCTCGGTCAGCAGGAAGGGCGCCGTGAAGAGGGCGATGGCAGGCACGTCGCTGGGCAGCAGATGCTTGAGCACATGCTGGACCGACAGCTGCTGCAGATGGCCCTCGGTGGTGAAGAAGTTGCGGTCGCCGCAGGCATGCATCAGGCCGACCGAGATGGTGGTCTCGCGGTCGCAGACCTCGAGGTTGCTGCGCAGGCCGTTGAACTCCTCGGCCAGCCAGTGGCCGAAGTGGTCGTTGCCGACGGCCGAGATGAGTTGGGTGCGCTGGCCGATGTGGCGGGCGGCCAGGGCCGCGTTGGCGCCGGAGCCACCGGCACGCAGTTCGCTGCGCGGCATCAGCAGCTCGGTGCCGATGCGGGGCCAGCCATCGAGGGACCCGAGAACCAGATCGACGCCGACGTCGCCAACGATGCTGAGCTGGGGGCTGAAAAGTGCGCGATCCGTGTCCATGGGGCGCGACTATAGAAGCGCCCTGGAAGCCATGTCAATAAATAAATCCAGTGGATTGAAATATTTATCCGGCGCGCTTGGCGGGGGGGCGGTGGCCCAGCAGCTCGGCCACGTCGGCGTCGCCGCGGCGGTCCTGCTGCAGCACTTCCAGGCGCGGCGACAGCATCTCGTAGATGGGCAGCACGGCCGCGCCGAGGATGGAGGAATCGTCCTGGCGGTCGGACAGCACGATGCGGGTCTCGGGCGTCGCCACGCCGCCGCGCACCGAGCGGTGCCAGGGCTGGGCGAGGGCGACGAGATGCTCCACCAGCACCTTGGGCGCCGAGCCACCGATGACGATGGAGCGCGGGTCCAGCATGTTCTCGATCATGCAGACGGCGTCGCGCAGGCGGTCGGCCGCCTGGCGGCACCAGCGGTGCAGGGCCTCGTCACCGGGCTGCTGCAGTCGTTGGGCCAGATCCAGGGTCCAGACATCGTGGTCGCTCACGCCAAGGGCTTCGGCCAGGGAGTGCATGGAGACATAGCGCTCCAGGCAGCCGCGGTTGCCGCAGTAGCAGGGCGTGCCGCCGGGCACGATGGGCACATGGCCGATCTCGGTGGCGTTGCCGTCGGCGCCGGGGAAGGCCGAGCGGCCGATGACCAGAGCCCCGCCCAGGCCCAGGCCCAGGTGCAGGTAGAAGAAGTCGTCGAGGTTCTTGGCAACGCCGAACAGCGTCTCGCCGAGCGCTCCGGCAACGCTGTCGACACGGTAAAAAAGAGGCAGGCCGGTGGCTTCACGCAGTTCGTCCAGCACCGACAGGTCGCTCCAGCCCTCCAGGGCCGTCGGGCCGATGAAGCTGATGTCGGTATGGCCCAGCGGGCCGGGGAGGGCGACGCCAATGCCCCAGAGGCGCTCGGTCGACTCGCGGCGCAGGCGGGCGACGAGTTGCAGCATGGCGGCCAGCATCTGCTGGCGGTCGCTGGTGTCCATCTCGACTTCGCTGCGGTGCAGGATCTCGCCGACGAGATTGACGAGGGCGGCCGAGGCGCGCCCCGGCTCCAGGCTGATGCCGATGGAGTTGCCGGCCTGCGGGTTCAGCTCGAAGGCAATGGGCGGCTGGCCGCGGGTTTTGTCGACCTTCTGCCGGCGCGACACGATGAGGCCGATGGACTCGAGGTCGTTGGTGATGTTGGCCACCGTCTGGGGGCTCAGCGACACCATGTCGGCGATGTCCTTGCGCGAGGCGGCGCCTTGCTGGCGGATGAAGTCCAGCACCACGCGGCGGTTGTAGGGGGCACTGGACTGTTGGGTGGCTCCTCGGCCGGTGGTTCTCATGCGTGCTCGAAGCTGGGCAGGGGTGACGTGGGTGCCATTCTGGCTCAGGGGCGGGCCTTGTGACCTTTCGGCGGCGAAACAAATATAAACAACCAATGGATTTAAATATTGACGACGCGGGATGAGGGCGCCTACAGTCGCGCCGCTCTTTGGCACAACCCACCCGTGGCATCGCCCACTGACAACTGTTGAGGCAAACATGCAAATTCGTTCTCTCGGTTCCTGTGCAGCCCTTGCGCTGTTCGCTGTCTCATCGCTGGCCGTCGCGGCCGGCGGTACTTCCAACGCGGAGAAGTCCACGGCCTTCGTGCAGGATGGCTGGCTCTATACCAAGACCGAGACGGCCAGCGGCCAGGCCCTGGTGACGGCGGTGCAGCCGGCGGCCGCGAGCGGTGTGATCCCGGTGGGCGACTCGCGTGTGTACGGAAACGTGTTCGACAAGAACCGCAAGCTGACGGTCGCGCAATGGCAGGCCGTGCTCAGCATGGATGCCTACCCGGAGAACGGCACCACCAACTACCAGGACGCGGGCCCCTGGCGCTATTGCGAGGTGGACTACGAAGCCAGCCAAGGCATTTCCGACTACCGCGGCGACACCTTCGGCCCGGTCGGCGTGACGACGGTGGGCGACTTCCCCGAGTACTTCAAGAACGCCTTCTCGCCCTATGTGCTGGGCAAGACGGGCGCCACCAACACCGACATGAAGAACTGGGGCGCGCAGGTCACCGGCGTGTCCGCCAGCAACTTCAAGGCCGACGACACCCAGCTCGATCCCTATCCCAACCTGAGCCGCTCCAACGCCACCAAGCGCGCGGCCCTCACCAAGATCTGCAAGGCCCTGCAGTCGGCCTTCGACACCCAGCAGGACAAATACGTGATGAGCCACTACGCGCACATCAACAACGACAAGCTGCTGCCGGCGCTGAGCGCGCTCAAGGGCATAGGCTTCACGGCCTTCGACAAATACAACCTCATCGGCCTGGCCTTCCAGGTCCAGGTCAACACAGGCTCCATCGCCAGCGTGTCTGCCTTCACCTCGGTCAAGAACGCCGGCAACTGCGGCAGCATGAGCAACGAGACCTGCTTCGCCACCTATCTGACCGACCAATACATCCGCTGGCTCAAGTCCTCCAGCCTGGGCGACGATGCGGGCAACTGCTGGCGCGCCAGCATGGCCCTGGACATCTACAAGAAGAACCCGGCCATGAACAGCGTCAGCACGGTCAACTCGGTCATCAACAGCAGCTACCCGAACAACAGTGGCAAGTGCCCGACCTCGGGCATCAAGTGGTCCAAGAACATGGCATGGGAATGAAGCGAATCCTGATGGCAGCGGCCCTGGTGGCTGCAACGCCACTGTGCGTGGCCGCTGAGACGGTTGCGGCGGCCGCGCCGGTGACGACGGTCTCGGTGCAACTGCCCACCGACCCGCTGCTGGTGCAGCTCAACCAGGTGGCGCTGGAGCGCGTCGGCCCCAAGAAGGCCGTCGTCGAGTCCACGGGCCCGGCGCTGGCCGGGCGCTACCGCGTGCTGGCAGCGGGCAAGGTCGTCGCCCAGGGCGAACTCAAGGCCTTGCCCGAGTTCTCGGCCTGGGGCGCCGGCAAGCGCTATTTCGAGGTGGACTTCTCGGCGCTGCAGGTGCCGGGCGTCTATCGCGTCGAGGCCACGCTCGGCGGCAAGCGGGCGCTGTCGGCGCCCGTGCGCGTGCGTGACCAAGCCCTGTTCACGACCATCGCTGACAAGAGTCTGGACTACTTCCACCGCAGCCGCCACACGGGCAAGGGGGACAGCCACATCCGCATTTTCGAGACCGACAGGTTCGTGGACGTGCACGGCGGCTGGAAGGACGCCGGCGGCGACGCCGGCAAATACCTGTCCCACCTCGGCTATGCCAACTTCTTCAACCCGCAGCAGACCTCGATGGCGGCCTGGGTGCTGGCCTACACGGCGAGCACTTCAAGCGACCTCTACCGCCGTGCTGGCCTCTTGAAGCGCGCCGAGGACGAGGCCTTCTGGGGCGCTGACTATCTGCACCGCATCCTCGATGCCGAGGGCTATTTCTACACGACGGTGTTCGATCGCTGGGGCGACGAGAAGGCCGAGCGCATGGTGGTCGGCTACGAGGGCGAGGAGGGGACCTATACCCAGCTCTACCGCTCGGCCTACCGGGCCGGCGCGGGCATGGCCATCGCGTCACTGGCGCGCGCTTCCCTGCTCGCCAGGCAGTCAGGCCGCCAGGGCGAGTTCAGCGGCGCGACCTATCTGGCCGACGCGGTGCGCGGCTTCGACCATCTGCAGCAGCTCAACGCCCAGTACACGGCCAATGGCGTCGAGAACATCATCGACGACTACACGGCGCTGATGGCGGCCGTCGAGCTGTTCAACGCGACGCGCGAGGCCCGCTTCCTGGATGCGGCCCGGCTGCGCGCCGAAAGCCTGATGGGCCGCCAGACGGCCGCCGGCGGCTTCATCAGCGATGGCGGCACGCGGCCCTACTACCACGCGGTGGAGGCCGGCCTGCCGGTGCTGAGCCTGTCGCACTACCTTGCCGTCGAGACCCAGGAGGCGCGTCGCAGCCGCGCCACTGCGGCCATCGCGTCGGCGCTGAAGTACGAGCTCGCCATCACCGAGCGCGTCTCCAACCCCTACGGCTATGCCCGCCAGGCCTTCCAGCTGGCCGGCAAGGACGGCAAGCCCGAAGGCGAGGTGAGGGAAGGCTTCTTCATCCCGCACAGGAACGAGACCGGCTATTGGTGGCAGGGCGAGAGCGCCCGCCTGGCATCGCTGACGACGGCCATGGTCGTTGCAAGCCGCCAGCCGGGCGTCGAGATGCCGGCCGGCTGGGCCAGCTATGCCCAGAGCCAGCTCGACTGGACCCTGGGCCGCAACCCCTACGGCATCTCCATGCTCTACGGCTTCGGCAAGCGCAACCCGCCGACGGTGGCGTCCAGCGCGGGCGACATGTTCAAGGGCGGCATCTCCAACGGCGTCACCGGCGCCGTGGGCAGCGACACCGGCGAAGGCATCGCCTTCGGCCCGGGACCCGATGGCGAGCAATGGCGTTGGGTGGAGCAGTGGATCCCGCATTCGGCCTGGATGCTGCTGGCGGCCGTGGAGACAGCGCGTCGTTGAAGTCACAAACGTGGGGGGCTGTTCCGTCAGGAGGGAGTTCAGCCACGAAACTCCCGCCATGACCGACGACGACCTCTCGCCCACCGCCCGCGCCCTGCGCTTTGACCGCGACCACGCGCGCCGCCTGCGGGCCCTGGCCTACCGCATGCTCGGCTCGCGCGCCGAGGCCGAAGACATCGTGCAGGAAGCCTGGCTGCGCTGGGCCGAGGTGGACGCTTCCACCGTCCAGCACGAGGGCGCCTTTCTGTCGCGTCTGGTGACCAATCTCTGCCTGGACAGGCTGCGCTCGGCCGCCGTGCAGCGCGAGCACTACGTGGGTGTCTGGCTGCCCGAGCCCATGCTGGAGGACGAGGCCCTGTTTGGTTGGGTGCCCGGCCCCGAGAAGCAGGCCGAATTCGCCCAGGACGTCTCCATCGCCTTCATGCTGGCCCTGGAGCGCCTGTCGCCGCTGGAGCGTGCTGCCTTTCTGCTGCACGACGTGTTCGACATGGACTACGACGAGATCGCCCGCCACCTGGACCGCAGCGAGGCCAGCTGCCGCCAGCTCATCAGCCGGGCACGCAAGAACGTCAAGGCCGACTATGCGCGGCGTGAGGTGGCCAAGGAAGAGGCCGACCGTCTGGTGCATGCCTTCATGGATGCGGTGCGCAGCCAGGATGTGTCGGCCCTGGCCCGGTTGCTGAGCGACGACGCCGTCATGATGGCCGACGGCGGCGGCAAGGTCAGCGCGGTGCCCCAACCCCTGCATGGCAGCGCACAGATCGCGCGCATCTTCATCGGCTTTGCGCAGATGCCCACCAGCCAGGGCTGGCGCCTGGTGCCCACCCACGTCAATGGCCTGCCGGGCGTGCTGATCGTCGACGACAGCAACGGCGGCCACCTGGTGCAGACCATTGCCCTGGCGCCGGCCGCCGAGGCGGGCCAGGTGGGCGCCGTCTACATCCAGCGCAACCCCGACAAGCTCGGTGGAATCAGGATGCGTGTCACAAGCGGCGAAGCTGATCCGTCTTGAGGATGTGGGCGCAGCAATCACGCCGGCCCTATCGACCCAGGAACCATCATGAGCCACCCAGAAGCCCGCCTCGACTACTCCCGCCAGTCCCCTGAGCTGTTCAAGAAGTACCTCGACTTCAGCATGGCCTTCAAGATGGACGAGACCCTGGCCATCCTGATCGACATCCGCGCGTCGCAGCTCAACGGCTGTGCCTTCTGCCTGGACATGCACATCAAGCAGGCCAAGATCCACGGCGAGCGCGAGCTGCGCCTGCACCATGTCGCCATCTGGCGCGAGTCCCAGCTCTTCACGCCCAAGGAGCGCGCCGCCCTGGCTTGGACCGAAGCGCTGACCCGCATTGCGCCCGAGGGCATCTCCGACGCCGCCTTTGCCGAGGCGCGCGAACTGTTCTCCGAGGAAGAGCTGTCCACGCTGACCTGGCGCGTCGCCGCCATCAACGGCTGGAACCGCATGAACGTCGCCTTCCGCAACCCGCCCGGCTCCAAGGACAAGATGTACGGCCTGGACAAGGCGGGTCTGGCCTGAGGCCGCATGGCGCAGCGGCTGGCCTATGCTGAGGCCATGAAGCCCGCCATCCTCTCCCTGCTGCTAGCCGCCTTCTTCGTCGCACCGGTCTCGGCCCAGGAGGCCGATCCGGTCGCCACCCTGGTCGCCCATCTCGATCTCGAGAAGTACAAGGCCACCATCAAGGGCCTGACCCAGTTCGGCGACCGCCGCCAGGGCACCGAGCGCAACCGCAAGGCCCTGGACTGGATCGAGGCACAGCTGAAGAGCTATGGCTGCACCAACACCGAGAGGCTGCAGTACCAGTTCACCGAACCCGCCAGGCGCAACCCTGCCGCGCCGCGGGCGCCGCTGGCCGGCGGTCCGGCCGGGCAGGGCGGCAGCACGCTGTTCGGCAAGCGGGCGCCCATCGGCGTCAACACCGATCCCATGGCCCAGACCGACGACAGGCTGCGCAAGCTGAACGAGGAACCCACGCCCGTCGGCACCGGCCTGCGCGAGAACGTCTACTGCACCAAGGTCGGCACGACCCGGCCCGACGAGATGTACATCGTGGGCGCCCACATGGATGGCATCGGCTGGGGCGAGGCGGCCAACGACAACGGTTCAGGCACGGCCCTGGTCATGGAGCTGGCGCGCATCTTCAGCCTGCCCGGCGTGACGACGGAGCGCTCCATCCGCTTCGTGCTGTGGAACAACGAGGAGACCGGGCTGAACGGCGCCTCTGCCTATGTGGAGCAGCGCAAGGGCCTGCAGGGCATCGAGTTGCCCAAAGGGTCGGGCAAATACCCCGAGCCGAAGTGGCTGGGCATGATCCAGCACGACATGATGATGTTCGACCACGGCATGCCCGTGCCCAAGCTGGACGCGAATGGCAAGCCGGTGCTGGATGCCAAGGGCCAGCCGGTCTATGCACCGCCCAAGGAGCAGCGCGCCGAGGCCGACGTGAACATCGAGTATCAGTCGACGTCCAGGTTCGCGGACGCTGCCGCCAAGCTCGCCTGGCACTTCCGGGCCGCCAACGACAAGTACGCGACGAACTATCCGGCGGCTGTCGGCTTTCACATGACCAACACCGACTCCACGCCCTTCATGGACGAAGTGCCGGCCATCTCGCTGAGGGAGAACGAACGCGGCCAGCAGATCGGCGCGGGCTGGAATCCGCACTGGCACCAGCCCACGGATCTGTTCTCCAGTTACACGGACAAGGATTTTCTGCTGGGCCTCAACGCGGCCCAGACGACACTGGCGGCAGTCGCTCAACTGGCGGGTGTCAAGGTCAAGCCCTGACCCCGTGAATTCGTTCCGCCCGCATTCGCGGGGATGTACAAAAGTTTCAAATGGATACAGTCCGGTCCCATCGCGCAGTTGCTAACCATCTTCATGCGCGGGCACTAGACGTCGCCGGGCCCTGAGGCCCGAGCGCGCAGCAGGGGGAGCAGGCCGTTCGCGGCCATCCGTGAGTCCACTTGAGGTGGGCTCTTTTGTTTCCCCCGACGCCGTGCGGGCCTCTGGCCTGTTACGGAGTCCATCGCCTGCTGCATCGTGGAATCCAACACCGCTCTCGCCCCGTTTTACGTCGGGGCGTCCGACCTGGCGCGCGAGCCTGTCCAGCGTGACGCCGCCGACCTCATCGTCGACGCACTGGCCGCCCTCGGCGTCGAATACGTCTTCGGCGTGCCCGGCGGCGCCATCGAGCCCCTCTACAACGCCCTCGCACGCAGCGCCCGCCGCGGCGGCCCGCAGGCCGTCGTGGCCCGCAACGAGCAGGGCGCGGCCTATATGGCCGACGGCTATGCCCGCGAGACCGGCAAGCTGGGCGTCTGCATCGCCACCTCGGGGCCGGGCGCCACCAACCTGATCACCGGCGTGGCCTGCGCCTATGACAACAACGTGCCCATGCTGGTCATCACCGGCCAGCCGCCGATCAAGAACTTCGGCAAGGGCGCGCTGCAGGAGTCGAGCTGCACCGGCATCAACACGATGGCGATGTTCCGCCCCTGCACCCGTTACAACTCCCTGGTCTCGCACGCCGAGCAGCTGCCCACCAAGTTGTTCAACGCGCTGATGCAGGCGCAGCGGGCGCCGAGCGGGCCCAGCCATCTGTCCATTCCGGTGGACATCATGCGCGCCCCACTTTCAAGCGACGTGGAAACCCCCGATTTCGCCGGCCTGCTGCGCCGCGCGCCGGCCCTCGTCGACCTGCCGGCCGTGCGCCAGCTGGCCCGCCTGCTGTTCTCGGCCCGCCAGGCGGTCTGGCTGATCGGCGACGGCTGCGGCGAGGCGGCCAACGACCTGATGCAGCTGGTGCAGCGCACCGACGGCCACTTCATCACCACGCCCGATGGCAAGGGCTTCATCAACCCGCACCACCCGCGCTTTCGCGGCGTGTTCGGCTTCGGCGGCCACGCCAGTGCGGCCGAGTTGCTGCAGGGCGAGCCCGACCTCGTCATCGCGCTGGGCACGGGCTTTGGCGAGTTCAGCAGCGGGGGCTGGTCCACGGCCCTGCTGAACAGCCGCCTCGTCCATGTGGACGACAGCGACGAGAACCTGATGCGCTCGCCGATGGCGCGGCTGCATGTGCGTGGCCACATCAAGTCGGTCTGCGAGCAGCTGATGACGCTGCTGGCCTCGCCGCAGGAGGGTGCGCTGCTGCCCTTCATGCATCCGCAGGTGGCGCGCCAGGCCTATGAGGCCATGGTCGACAGCCCCCAGGCCCTGCGCAGCGACGACGCGCCGGTCAAGCCGCAGCGCCTCGTCGCCGCGCTGGGGGAGCGCTGCCCGCCCCAGACCCGCTTCGTGGCCGACGCTGGCAACAGCGCGGCCTGGGCCGTGCACTACCTCGCGCCCCATGACAAGCGCGGCGCCCGCATGCCCGGCGGCGCCTATCTGCCGGCCGGCAAGGAGAGGCGCACACGCACATCCAGCTGGCTGCGCGTGACCATGGACTTCGCCCCCATGGGCTGGGCCATCGGCTCGGCCGTCGGCATCGCCATGGCCAACCGCCGCTGTCCCGTCGTCTGCATGACCGGCGACGGCAGCTATCTGATGAATGGCCAGGAAATCACGGTGGCTGCCGAACTCGGCCTGCCGGTGCTCTATGTGGTGCTGAACGACGGGGCGCTGGGCATGGTCAAGCACGGCCAGCGCCTGGCAGGCGCCGAGCCCATCGGCTTCCAGCTGCCCAAGGTCGATTTCGCCATGATGGCCGCCGCCATGGGCATTCCGGGCCATGTGATCCGCTCGTCGCAGGACCTCGATGCGCTGGACTTCGATGCCCTGCTGTCGCGCCGCGGCCCGACGCTGCTGGATGTTCGCATCGACGGCGAGGAAGTGCCGCCGATGAATCTGCGCATGAAGACGCTGGGCACGGCCCGATGATCAGCCAGGTGCACACGCGCATCTGGCACGAGGACGCGGAACCTGCCAACAGCTTTGCGACTCGCAGCGCCCTGTGCCACGGCTATGACGTCTATGGCGACATGCTGGGCCAGGCGCGCTGGGTGGAGATGCTCTTACTGCTGCTGCGCGGCGAGGCGCCGTCGGCCAGGCAGGCCCGCTTGCTGGACGCGTTGGCGCTGGCGTTGGCCAACCCGGGACCGCGTGATGCCGCGGTGCATGCCGCGATGTGCGCGGGCGTTGGCGGTTCGACGTCGGCCGCTGCCTTGATCGCGGCCTTGTCCGTGGGCGCCGGCAAGGCCGGCGGTGCGCGCGAGGTCTGGGCTGCCATGCAGCGCTTCCAGGAGTGCGGCCGCAGCCCGTCGGCCTGGGAGCGCGCGCTGGCCGCACCTGTCGTGGAGCGCGCCGGCATCTGGCCGCAGACCGATCATCCGCCCGGCTTCGATCCCCACGCCAGGCAGGCCTGCGGCATCGTCGTGCGCACCCTGGAAGTGCTCGCGTCGCTCAGCGATGGCCACTACCTGCCCTGGTTGATGCAGAGCCGGATTCCGCTGGAAGCCGCAGCCGGTCACGGCCTGGCCATGACGGGTGTCGCGGCCGCTGCCTTCGGCGACCTGGGCTTCACGCCCGACCAGGGCGAGATGCTGCATCTGCTGCTGCGCCTGCCCGGCGCCGCGGCCCATGCGCTGGAGCAGCGAGAGCGGGGCCACAAGAGTTTCCCCTTCTTCGCGCTGGACCTGCAGAACGATCCGGGAGTCGCCGCATGAACGGTCCCGAAGCCCTCGTGGCCAGCGCCGACCGCATGGCCACCCGCATGGGCCAGGCCTTCGTCGGCACGCGCGCCGTCTTCCGCGGCCAGGACTTGCATGCCGAGCTGCGTCATCTCGACTGGATGGCTCTGTATGTGCTGGGCATCACCGGCCGCCACCATGACGAACCGCAAACCAGACTGCTGCATGCCCTGTGGGTCTGCACCAGCTACCCCGACGCCCGCATCTGGAACAACCGCACCGCGGCCTTGGCGGGCTCGGCGCGCAGCACGCCGGGGCTGGGCATCGCCGCGGCGCTGGCCCTGTCCGAGGCCACCATCTACGGCGGCCATCCCTACGTCAGCAGCATCGACTTCTTCATCCGTGCCCGCGCCCACGAAGAGCAGGGTGGGGCGCTGACCGAATTTGTCGAGGCCGAGCTGGCCCGGGGCCGCATCTATGGCTATGGCCGGCCCATCGCCACCATCGACGAGCGCCTGCCCTGGGTGCTGGGCATCGCGCGCGAACTGCAGCTCGACGGCGGGCCGCATCTGCGCATCGCGCTGGATGTGGAGCGCCAGCTGGTGGCGCGCAGCCCCAAGCTGCGCATGAACTACGCGGCGTTGATGTCGGCCCTGTGCGCCGACCTGGGCTTCTCGGCCACCGAGATGCACCACTTCCAGGTCCCGGTCTTCATGGCCGGCATGTCGCCCTGCTTCATCGAGGCAGCAGAAAAGGCGCCGAACACGGTGTTTCCGCTGTCCTGTGACCACATCAACTACGAAGGCCCGGCCAAGCGCCGCTGGCCCACCGAAGCATCACCAACCTGAGCCCGACGATGAACCCCTATCCGCACTACGCGCAGATGCGCGCCACGACGCCCGTGCACTTCAACGCCGAACTCGGCGTGTGGGAGGTCTACGGCTATCACGACATCCAGACCGTGCTGGGTGACGCCAAGACCTTCTCGTCGGACCTGTCGGACGGCAAGATGATGGTCTTCATGGATCCGCCGCGGCACACGCAGTTCCGCCGCCTGGTGGCCCGCGCCTTCACGAGCAAGGTCATCGCCGATCTCGAGCCCAGCGTGCAGGCCATCACCGACGCGCTGCTGGACCGCGTCGAGAGCAGCGGACGCATGGACCTGGTCAGCGACCTGGCTTTCGCGCTGCCCGTCACCGTCATCGCCGCGCTGCTGGGGTTGCCGGCAGCCGACCACGACAAGTTCAAGCAATGGTCCATCCCCGCCATCCGCGCGGCGGAGATGGAGCTGATGGGCCAGGTGCCTGCTGCCGAGTTCGTGCAGGCTGTCGACGAGCTGGACGCCTATCTGGCCGACCTCATCGCCAGCCGCCGCGATGCGCCAACCCAGGACCTCGTCAGCGGACTGCTGGCCGCCGAGGTCGATGGCGAGAAGCTGACGCTGCAGGAAGTCGCCAGCACCTGCCGCCTGCTGCTGATTGCCGGCTTCGAGACCACGGCCAATCTCATCGGCAACACCTTGCAGCTGCTGCTGACCCACCCGAAGGCGCTGGCCCAACTGGTGGCCGAGCCCGAACTGCTGCCTCAGGCCATCGAGGAGGCCCTGCGCTTCAACACGCCCTTCCTGTTCTTCGCCCGCCGCGCGACGTGCGACGTGGTGCTGGGCGGCCAGCTCATCAAGGCCGGCCAGCAGGTGATGACGTTCAACGCCTCGGGCAATCGTGACGAGTCGGCCTTCCCGCATGCCGACCGCTTCGACATCACCCGCACGGCCAATCGCCACCTCAGCTTCGGCCACGGCATCCATTACTGCCTGGGCGCGGGCCTGGGCCGGCTGGAGGCGCGCGTGGCCATCGCCACGCTGCTGCGCCGCTTCGGTGGGCTGCGCCAGGACGACGGCCGCGCGGCCGAGCCGCTGTCGTCCTTCGTGCTGTTCGGCTTCAGCAGCCTGCCGGTGCGCTTCGAGAACTCAGAGGCGGTAAGCGGCCTGCACGTAGAGTGAGCGTCGCGCCAGCGGGATGTCGTTGGGCAGACCCGCGCCGGGCGCCATGCTCGGTTCGCGGGCATCGGCGTTGAACAGGTTGCGCACCGAGACCGCGAAGTCCCAGCTGCCGCGGCTCTGGGCACTGCGGACAGTGAGGTCGGCCGTCGTGTAGTCGGGAATGGCCGGCCGGGCATCGCCGGCGGAGCGCAGGCGCTTGGCGACATGGTTGACCTGGCCGCTGAGCAGCCAGCCGTTGGTGATGCTCCAGTCGGCCCGCGCGTTCAGGTGCTGGCGGGGCGCATAGCCCGCGTCGGTGCCCGTCATGTCCTCGATGGAGCGCTGCAGGCCGAGGTTGCCGCTCAGACGAAGCTTGCGCGTCACGTCCCATTGCGCTTCCAGCTCCAGGCCCGTGCCGTGCTGCGACCCGATGTTGTTGAACTGGGCCGCCCCGCCGCCGCTGTCCGTCGTGCGGATGATGTCCTTCATGTCGTAGCGGAACAGGCTCAGGTTGAGCTGGGTGTCCGCCCGCGCCTGCCAGGAGAACGCCGCCTCGAAGGTGCTGATGGTCTCGGGCTTCAGGGCCGCGTTGCCGCGGATGACGGGGTTGTTGATGCTGTACTGCTCGGTGAAGGCCGGAGCGCGGAAGGCCCGGCCGTACAGCAGCTTGGCCGTCAGATCGAGATTGGCGTCCCAGACCAGGGCCACGCGTGGGTTGGTGGTGGTGCCGAAATCCGAATAGCGGTCGTGGCGCACGCCGGCCGTCAGCGTCCAGTCCTTGGCCACGCTCCATTCGTCCTGCATATAGACATAGCTGACCGTGCGGCGGTGCGGCGTGACGTAGGACTCCTCGACCGGGAATTCCTTGACCTCGCCGCTCGGAATGGGCACGGGCAGGCCGATGGCGGGGCCGCTCGGGATGATGGTGAAGTTCTTGAACTCCTGGGTGCGGTACATGTTGAGGTCGTCGTGCCCGACGCCCAGGCGCACGCTGTGACCCCTGATGCCGCTGTAGGAGGCCACCGCCGCCAGGCGGACCTGCCGCTCCCAGGTGTTGGGCGCGCCCAGCATGCCCTTGGGAAAGGCGCCGCCGAAGGCGCCCGGCGGGAACAGCTGCAGCGGCACATTGAAGGTCTGCTGGTAGTGCAGATAGCTGGCCGTGAGGCTGCCCCGCCAGTCGCTGCCGAGGTCGATGTCCGACCAGGAAAAGTCCGAGGTGATTCTTTCGATCCTGAAGCGGCCGACGGGGTCCAGCGCGGCGGCGACGCCGGCACCCGTCTGCAGGTCGTCGCGCAGCTTGTAGCTGCCCCGCAGGCGCAGCTTGCCGCGGCCGATCTCGGCATTGGCATCGACGGCCTTGAAGCCGACATTCATCGGTCCCGGTGCCAGGCTGGCCTTGGTGCCGAACAGGCCGTCCAGCAGGGTCTGCTGGTCGGCGCTGACGATCTCCTTCTGGCCATCGGTGCTGCCCACGCGCAGATAGGCGGCGACGTCATAGTCGCCCAGCTTGCTGCCGTACTGCAGCCAGCCGTCGCGGCTCTTGAACGAACCGACGCGCACGCCGAGGTCCGCGCCGCCCACGTCGGTCGCCGTCTTGGTGATGACGTTGATGACGCCCGAGAAGGCGTCGGCACCGTAGAGGGCCGAACCCGGTCCGCGGATGATCTCGATGCGGGCGATGTTCTCCACGGGCATGTCGCCCCAGCCCAGGCCGCGGTTGCCCACGAAGAGGGTGGTCAGGGGCACGCCATTGAGCAGCATCAGCGTCTGGGCGTTGAATTCGCTGTGGATGCCGCGAATCAGGTAGAGCGGCGCAAAAGCGTTGTTGCTGCGGCTGACATGGATGCCGGGCACGCTTTCCAGCACCTCGTCGATGCCCGTGGCGCCCATGGCCGCGATGTCCTGGGCCGTGATCACCGTGGCCACGGCCGGCGCGCGGCGCAGGCTCTGGGCCGAACCCGTGGCGATGCTGACGGTGGTCTTGTCGCCGTAGACCTGGGCCAGTTCCTCTTCTTCGCTCGGGGTTTGGGCGAGGGCGATCAACGGCCCGGCCGTCAAGCAGACGCTTCCCAAAACCACCAGGCCAAAGAAAGGTCGCATTGCCAGCTTCTCCGAGGGGAACGGTGATGGGCGCGTATTGTGGGGGCGGCCAACGGCCGTCAGCGGAAAGTGAGGGGCAGGCGTGGCTTCGGCGCGAAAGCCGGCGGGTGTTGTGCCAAATCCTGACGGATGACGCGGCGAATTTGGGCGGCCGGGCGCAGCCTTCGCGTTTGCTTCAAGCAGGCTTTCGCCTGTGGTCGACCATGGGCAAGCCCTGTACCGCTATTGAGGCTCCATGGCGAAAAAGTGACCGCGCGATTTGCATAATGCCGCCCACCCGTTCTGACCTCGCTACGCAGCACTTCTTCACTTGACTGAGCCTGGTTGCCCCGCCGACGCCACACGCCGCGCCTTGTTGCGCCAGGCCCTGGGCGGCGCCGTGGCATGGGCAGGCGGTTCGGCCGTCGCGGCGGAACTGGGGCGCTCGCTGGTGGTCGTCTATCCGGAGCTGGGGGAGCCGTTCCGGCAGGTCTTCACCTCCATCATCGAAGGCATCGAGGACAAGCTCGGCGGCGGGGTGACCAGCCTGGCGGTGGCCAACAACGCCAACCCGGCCCAGGTCGCCGAGGACATCCGCAGGCGCGAGGCCAAGGTGCTGATCGGCCTGGGCCGCGGCGGCATGCGCATCGCGGCCGCGATGGCCGACGAACTGTCCGTGCTGGTGGGTTGCGTCGTGTCGGTGCAGGAGTCGGAGGCGCGCAGCTTTCCCGTCCACACGCTGGCCCCCGACCCGGCGCTGCTGCTGGCGCGCCTCAAGCGGCTGAGGCCGGGCGCGCGGCGTGTGCATCTGGTCTACGACGCCAAGCTGAATGCCTGGCTGACGAAATTGGCGCGTGAGGCGGCAAGGGCCGAGGGCCTGGAGCTGGCCGCCCAGGAGGTGGCCGACCAGGCCGAGTCCTTGCGGGCCTACACCCAGCTGCTCGCCGCCGCCGATCCGGCGCGCGACGCGCTGTGGCTGCCGCAGGACCCCACGACGGTGGACGACAATGCCGTGCTGCCCCTGGTGCTCAGAGAGGGCTGGAACCGCAACATCACCGTGTTCTCCAGCCATCTGGCCCATGTGAAGCGCGGTGCGCTGTTCTCGCTTTACCCCGACAACCACGAGCTCGGCCGCACGCTGGCGGTGTCGGCCCAGCGCCTGCTGGCGGCGCCGAAGTCCGCCTCGGGCGTCCTGCCTTTGCGCCAGGCCCGCGCGGCCATCAACATTCGCACCGCTGCGCATCTGGGCATCGACGCGGCCGCCGCGCAAGCCGGATTCGATCTGGTCTATCCCTCCAGCTGAGGCCACTGAGTGACACCTCCCTATCCACTCGACAGCCAGCCGCCCGCCATCGCGCGCGACGAGGAGCCGAGCCCGCCCGCCGCGCCGCCGCAGCGGTCCTGGCCGCTGCGGGTCTACGCCCGCTGGCTGCGCGAAACCTCTTTCCGCCGCCACCTCAGCGTGGCCGTTGCGCTCGGCACGCTGTGCCTGGCCTTGCTGATGGCCGCGGTCAATGCCTGGCAGGGCGGCCGACAGGTACGCGCCATGCTGATGGAGCAGGGCGGCCGCGTGGCCGCCAATCTCGCCTCCAACAGTTCGCTGGCCCTGCTCTATGCGGCGGCCGACAACGCCGAGGAGGCGGTGCGCGCCTCCCTGGCCTTCCCCGACGTGATGGGCATCGAGATCCGCGATACCAAGGGCCGGCTGCTGCTGGCCCTGGGTCCCGAGCGCGACCGGCTGCCCGCGGGGGCGACGCCCATCGCGCCCGACCGGGCCGCCAGCGAGCCCTGGCTGGATCAGGAGACCGAGGACAGCTGGGCCTTCGCCGCCCCGGTCTGGACCCGCCCGGAGGCCTCGCCCTTCGATGTGACGCTGCGCCCGCCGCAACTGCTGGGCCATGTGCGCGTCATCCAGAGCAAGGCCACGCTGCACCGCACCCAAGCCTCGCTCTTCCTCGCCAACTTCGGCGTGGCCGTGTTGTTCACGACAGTCTTCCTGCTGGCGGTGCGTTTCCTGATCCTGAGGCTGACGCGGCCGCTGGGCGCCCTGTCCAAGGCCATGGAGCAGGTCGAGGGAGGCGACAGCGATGCGCGCGCGCCGGCCGGCGGCCCGCGCGACATCGCCGCCATGGCCCACACCTTCAACCGCATGCTGGCCGCCCTGCAGGAGCGCGAGGCCGAGCTCGGTGCCCACCGTGATCACCTGGAAGACCTGGTGCGCGCGCGCACGCTGGAGCTCAGTGATGCCAAGGAGCGCGCCGAGATCGCCAGCCGTGCCAAGAGCCAGTTCCTGGCGCGCATGAGCCATGAGCTGCGCACGCCTCTGAACGCCGTCATGGGCTATGCCCAGATCCTGAAGATGGACAACGGCCTCAGCCCCAAGCAGCGCAACGGCCTGGACATCATCCACAGCAGCGGCCAGCACCTGCTGACGCTGATCGTCGACATCCTCGATTTGTCGCGCATCGAGGCCGGCAAGGCCGAATTGCGCATAGCCCCGGTCGAGCTGGTGGCGCGCCTGCAGGCCGTCATCGACATCGTGCGTGTGATGGCGGAGGATAAGCACATCACGCTGGACCTGCAGCTTGATCCGCAGCTGCCGGCCGTCGTGCTGGCCGACGAAAAGCGGCTCAACCAGATCCTGTTGAATCTGCTGGGCAATGCGGTCAAGTTCACCCATGTGGGCGGCGTGACCTTGCGGGCCGAAGTCGTCCATGGCGCCGACATCGAAGCCGGCCACTGCCTGCTGCGTTTCGACGTGCAGGACACCGGCGTCGGCATCGCCGAGGACCAGGCCGTGCGCCTGTTCGAGCCCTTCGAGCAGGCCGGCAGCGCCGAGCAGCGCGTCGGCGGCACGGGCCTGGGCCTGGCCATCAGCCGCCAGCTGGTGCGCATGATGGGCGGCGAGATCCAGCTCGAGAGCCGGCTGGCCCAGGGCAGCCGGTTCTGGTTCGAGATCAGCGTGCCCGTGCAGGCTTGAGCGCCTTCGCTCCCACGTAGTCGGCGAGGTGCTCGCCGGTCAGCGTCGAGCGCGCCTTGACCAGCTCGGCCGGCGTGCCCTCGAAGACGACCTTGCCGCCGTCATGGCCGGCGCCCGGGCCGAGGTCGATGATCCAGTCGGCATGGGCCATGACGGCCTGGTGGTGCTCGATGACGATGACGGACTTGCCCGCGTCGACGAGGCGGTCCAGCAGGCCCAGCAGCTGCTCGACATCGGCCAGGTGCAGGCCGGCGGTGGGTTCGTCCAGCACATAGACATCGCCCTTCTCGGCCATCTGCGTGGCGAGCTTGAGGCGCTGGCGTTCGCCGCCCGACAGCGTCGTCAGCGGCTGGCCGAGGCTGAGATAGCCGAGGCCGACGTCGGACAGACGTTCGAGGATGGCGTGGGCCGCGGGCGTCAGCTTGGAGAAGAAGGCGGTGGCCTCGCCGACCGACATGGTCAGCACCTCGCTGATGTCCTTGCCACCCAGCTTGTAGTCGAGCACCGCGGCCTGGAAGCGCTTGCCGCCGCAGTCCTCGCAGACCGTCGACACGGTGGCCATGGGCCCCAGGTCGGTGAAGATGAGGCCGGCGCCATTGCAGGTCGGGCAGGCGCCTTCGGAGTTGGCGCTGAAGAGAGCGGGCTTGACGCCATTGGCCTTGGCGAAGGCGCCGCGGATGGGGTCGAGCAGGCCGGTATAGGTGGCCGGGTTGCTGCGCCGCGAGCCGCGGATGGCGGTCTGGTCGATGGCGACGACGCCGCCCTGCCTGGACACGGAGCCGTGGATCAGGGAGCTCTTGCCCGAGCCGGCCACGCCGGTGACGACGCAGAGCACGCCGAGCGGGATGTCGACATTGACCTTCTGCAGGTTGTGCGTGCTGGCACCGCGCACCTTGAGCGCGCCGTGGGACTTGCGGGTCTTGTCCTTCAATGCCGCGCGGTCGTCCAGATGCTTGCCGGTCAGCGTGCCGCTCTTGCGCAGGCCCGGGACTTGGCCCTCGTAGACGATCTCGCCACCTGCCGAGCCGGCACCCGGGCCGAGGTCGACGACATGGTCGGCAATCGCGATGACCTCGGGCTTGTGCTCGACGACCAGGACGGTGTTGCCCTTGTCGCGCAGGCGCTTGAGCAGGCCGTTCATGCGCTGGATGTCGTGCGGGTGCAGACCGGTGGTCGGCTCGTCGAAGACATAGGTCACGTCGGTCAGCGCCGAGCCGAGGTGGCGGATCATCTTGACGCGTTGGGCTTCGCCGCCGGACAGGGTGCCGCTGGGCCGGTCCAGGGACAGGTAGCCCAGGCCGATCTCGGCGAAGGCATCCAGCGAATGCACGAGGGCTGTCAGCAACGGCGCGACGGTGGGTTGCTTGAGTCCGCGCACCCAGTCGGCCAGGTCGCTGATCTGCATTGAGCAGGCGTCGGCGATGCTGAGCTTGGCTATCTTGCAGGAGCGTGCCGCCTCGCTGAGCCGCGTGCCCTGGCATTCCGGGCAGGTCTGGAAGGTGATGACGCGGTCGACGAAGGCGCGGATGTGCGGCTGCAGCGCGTCGACGTCCTTGGACAGGAAGGACTTCTGGATGGACGGGATCAGGCCGGCATAGGTCAGGTTGATGCCATCGACCTTGATCTTGGTCGCTTCCTTGTGCAGCAGGTCGTGCAGCTCGCGCCTGGTGAACTTGGCGATCGGCTTGTCGGGGTCGAAGAAGCCGCAGCCGCGGAAGATGCGGCCGTACCAGCCCTCCATGCTGTAGCCGGGAATGTTGATGGCGCCTTCGTTGATCGACTTGCTGGCGTCGTAGAGCTCGTTCAGGTCGAAGTCGCTGACATGGCCCATGCCTTCGCAGCGCGGGCACATGCCGCCGGTGCGCGAGAAGGTCTGCTTGACGGCCTGGCTGCTCTCCCCCTTGTCTACGGTGATGACCCCGGTGGCCTGCACCGACGGCACGTTGAAGGCGAAGGCGCTGGGCGGGCCGATCTGGGGCGTGCCGACGCGGCTGAACAGGATGCGCAGCATGGCGTTGGCGTCGGTCACCGTGCCGACCGTGGAGCGGGCGTTGGCGCCCAGGCGCTCCTGGTCGACGATGATGGCCGTGGTGATGCCCTCCAGCACGTCCACCTCGGGCCGTGCCAGCGTGGGCATGAAGCCCTGCACGAAGGCGCTGTAGGTCTCGTTGATGAGGCGCTGGGACTCGGCCGCGATGGTGCCGAAGACCAGGGAGCTCTTGCCCGAGCCCGACACGCCGGTGAACACCGTCAGTTTGCGCTTGGGGATGTCGACGCTGACGTCCTTGAGGTTGTTCTCGCGCGCCCCTTGGACGCGGATGCGGTCGTGGTTGTCAGCTGTGGTCATGTTCAGTTTCTTGCGGGCCGAGCGACGGGCCGCTCTCTAGCCGGCCCGCCCTGGCGATGTGCTTGCGGCTCAATGCCGCAAGCATCGGCGTCCACTCGGGGGACCGACCAAGGTAATCCTTGGGCGAGGGGCTTCAAGTTCTTTCTTGAATGCGCAGGAGGTTGCCGGCGGGGTCGCGCACCGCGCAGTCCCGCACGCCATAGGGCTGCATGGTGGGCTCCTCGACGATCTCGGCGTCCTCGGCCTGCAGCCTGGCGAAGGTCTTGTCCAGGTCGGCCGTGGCCAGGATGAGCATGCCGAAGGTGCCCTTGGCCATCATCTCGGTGATGGTGCGGCGCTCGTCTTCGGTGATGCCGGGCGTGATGGCTGGCGGGTGCAGCACGATGGAGGTGTTGGGCTGGCCGGCCGGGCCGACGGTGATCCAGCGCAGGCCGTTGTAGCCGACGTCGTTGCGCACCTCGAAGCCGAGGGTGTCGCGGTAGAAGGCCAGCGACGCCTCGGGGTCGGTCTGGGGCAGGAAGCTCGAGTGAATGCTGATGTCCATGGTGTCAGTCTCCGTGGTGGGTTAGGTCCATGGAAGGCAGTCTAGGTTTCGCTCGCTTCCGGCGCTTCTCGATTCCTGATCGGTTTGGTCACCTGGCGGGCCACGCAGGCCGGCATGCCCGCCGTGGCCTGGGCCTGGTCGCGTTTGTAGGCGCTGGGCGACTGGCCCACCAGTTCGCTGAAGCGGGTGCTGAAGGTGCCCAGCGACGAACAGCCCACCGTGAAGCAGACCTCGGTGACGCTGAGGTCGCCGCGGCGCAGCAGGGCCATGGCGCGTTCGATGCGGCGCGTCATCAGATAGCTGTAGACCGATTCGCCGTAGGCGATGCGGAACTGCCGGCTCAGATGGCCGCCCGACATGTGTACGCCGTGGGCCAGGGCCTCGACGTCCAGCGGCTGGGCATATTCCCGGTCGATGCGGTCGCGCACGCGGCGCAGCCGGGTGAGGTCGCGCAGATGCAGTTCGGAACCGGGCTTGGTGGTCATGCCGGCATGCTGCCAGCTTCAACGGCGCGCGGCGAGCGGGCCAGCCGGTCGCGCAGGCGCAGGCCGGGCTTCTCCACCAGATAGTGCAGGGCGGCGCCGACGGCGAGGATGACCGCGGCATAGACCGGGAACAAGGCCAGCCCCCGCAGGGGCAGGTCCGGTGCGATCCAGGTGGCCACGGCGTGCATGGCAAGCTTGTGGCTCAGGTAGAGGCTGTAGGACACGGCGGCCAGCCAGCCGGCACCGGGCACGCGGCGGCGCCAGGCGCTGGCGGCCAGCACGATGAAGCCGAAGCCGGAGGACAGCAGGGGCCAGCCGACGGCGTTGGCGGCGAGGCCGGTGCGATTGGTGAAGAGGGTGAAGGCGAGGGCGGCCAGGGCGAGGCCGGCCAGCATCAGCCCTGTCGAGCGCGCCTGCAGCCGCGCCCACAGCCCGGGCCGGTAGACGTGCAGCGTCGCCAGCATGACGCCCACCAGCAAGCCGTCCAGCCGCATCCAGGTCGGGTAGTAGATGTCCTCGATGAACCAGGGGCGTTGCGGCTGCAGGGCATCGTTGTGCAGCCAGACGCCGGCGCGCAGCGCGATGCCGCCCAGCACCAGCAGGACGCACAACGCGATGAAGCGCGGTGCCGAAGGCCGGCGCGTGAACCACCAGGCCAGCAGCGGGAAGACCAGATAGAAATGCTCCTCCACGCACAGCGACCAGGCGTGCGAGAAGGCCTGGTTGTGGCCGTAGTCGATGAAGAGGTTCAGCGTGAAGCTCGCGAACTGCCACCAGCTCTCCAGGTTCGGCTCCTCGCGCAGCACCGGGAAGGCGACGTAGACCGCCAGCACGACGGCGAAGGCGGGCAGGATGCGCCAGGCGCGGCGCCAGTAGAAGTCGCTCAAGTGCAGGGCGTCGCCACGCTGCAGCTTGCGCAGCAGCTGCGAGCCGATCAGGAAGCCGCTGAGCACGAAGAAGATGTCCACGCCGGCCCAGCCGAAGCGGGTCAGCCAGGTCCAGTCCGGACCCAGGCCGCCGATGAGGAAGGTGTGGAAGCACATCACCCAGACGATGGCGATGCTGCGCAGCAGGTCGAGGCCGGGAAGGCGTGGCATGGAAAGCGGGCGACAAAAAGGGATGGCAGCGTAACGCTGGCTGCAATGGCTGCCGTTCGTCAGGTGACGGCGTGTTCAGCGGGTCAGCGTGACTTCGCCGCAGTCCTGGTCCATGCCCTGGTGCCGGGCCCGCGGCCGCGGCGGCTTGCCGCTGGTCATGACGTCATGCCAGTGCCAGCTGGCCTTCAGGCGCAGCTTGCCGGTGGTGGGCAGCGTGAAGGCGTCGTTCAGGACCAGCTCGGCGCTCAGGCTCTGGCCGGGCGCCAGGCGCAGATAGTCGTCGGCCGCAGGGTCGCCGCGCTTGCGCATGGCGCCCTGGAAGCTCAGCTCCCCGTCGACCGTGCTGGCCTGCACGAAGGGGCCGAACCAGGCACCCTCGAAGGGGCTGCCCCAGCGCAGCAGATAGAGCTCGCGCGGCCCGCTGTTGATCAGCCTGAACTGCAGCGCCACCTGGCCGTCGGGCTTGGGAAGGGCCTGGAACAGGCAACTCAGGTCGGCGGTGGCGGTGGCGGGGGCTGCGGCCATGGTCAGCGGGCTGGCGGCGAGCAGCGCGAGGGCTGCGGCGAATCGGCGAAGGCGCATCATGGCAGCGAGCCTAGCCGACGCAGGGCGCGGTCGGCAGCCCCCATGAAAAAAGCGCCGCCCGAAGGCGGCGCAACACGAGGGATGTCATACCCACCGCCCGGCAGGGCGATGAGGCCAGTCCGATGTCGGACTCAGTTCTGCGCGGGGTTGTTCTCGGCGAAGTATTCGTGGTTGTCCGAGTTGTCCAGGGCCTTGGTCGGGTTGGACTTGGCCAGGCTCTTGGCCGCGCTCTGGCCATAGGCCCAGTCGTCGGTGCTGGCGATGACGTTGAAGTGCATCATCTCGTGCACCAGGGTGCCGCCCTTGCTGTCGGTGCCCGTCATCGGCGCGCTCCAGAAGGCGCCGCAGACGTAGATCTTGTACGGCTGGGTCGGGTAGACGTAGGCATAGGTGCCGCTGTCCTTGCAGCTGCAGTCCAGCGTCAACGCGGCGGTCTGGAAGGCATTGCGGGCCTTGGTGTAGTGGTCGCGCGCGGTGGCCCAGCGCGACGAGCTGTAGGCGCCGAACCAGGTCGTGTAGCGCGGCGTGGCCGAGGGCGTGCCGTTGAGGTAGTTGGTCGAGCTGACCGAGTAGTTGGTGGCCGCGGTGACGGCCGAGGCAAGCGAGGACTTCTGGCTGCTGGTGCAGGAGCCGGTGTAGGCGATGCTGGCCGCGGCGGCAGTGGCCTCCGCGCGTGCCATGGTGGCCGTTTCGGCATCGGCGCTGGCGGCGTCGAGCTTCTCGTTGCGGCCCTGCGTCCACAGATAGGTGGCCGCGGCGCTGTTCATGGACTGCGCGCCCGAGCCGTGGGTGCCGCGGTCGCTGTGGAACTCGATGGCGTAGCGGCCGTTCTTGCTGAAGTCGTAGTGGCCGGTCAGTTCGACCTGGTAGTTCAGCGTGGCGCCGGCGGCGATTTCGACATAGTCCTTGGCCGTCGGTGCGGCGCGCTTGATGATGGCGCCGGTGTAGCGCACGGGCTTGTCGTCGCGGGTCACCGTGAACAGGGAGCCGCTCATGCTGTCGCTGGGCAGCTGCCAGCGCAGCACCTGCACGGCGCTGCGGCAGCGGTTGGTCACGGCGACGTCCACATGGACGTCCACGTCGCCGTTGACGACGGGGTTGGCGCTGCTCAGGCGCACATCCAGGCACTCCGTGCTGCCGGCGGCATAGCTGGCGCTCGTGGCGACAACGGCAAAGGCGGCGGCGGTCAACTTGAACCAGGTCTTCATGCAAGCTCCTGTCGGCCCCCGGTCGGGGCACTGAGTTGAAGAAGCCGCGGATTCTGGTGAGCTGCGGGCCTCTCGCATCCTGGGACAAGCCTGTCCCTGAAACCTGCTGCGTATCTTGTCTAGACAGGTGTGGAGGCGGGACGACGAATCGCGGTTTCCCCTGAGAGACGGGGCGATGAAGAAAGAGCCAGCGCATCGTCGACGCGCTGGCTCTTCGGCCTGGGGCTTGCGGGTTTCTACGCGGCCAGCAGTTGCCTGAGGACGAAAGGAAGAATGCCGCCGTGGCGGTAGTAGTCCACCTCGATGGCGGTGTCGATGCGCAGGATGAGCACCACGGTCTGGCTGCTGCCGTCGGCGCGGGTGATGGTCATGACCGCATCGCCCTGGGGCTTGATCTCGTCGGCCAGGGTGATGTCAATCGTCTCGGCGCCCGTCAGGCCCAGCGACTCCCAGCTGACGCCGGGTTTGAATTGCAGGGGCAGCACGCCCATGCCGATCAGGTTGCTGCGGTGGATGCGCTCGAAGCTCTTGGCGACGACGGCCTTGATGCCCAGCAGCTGTGTTCCCTTCGCGGCCCAATCCCGACTCGATCCGGTGCCGTATTCTTCGCCGGCGAAGATGACGGTGGGCGTCCCTTCCTTGATGTAGTCCATCGCGGCGTCGTAGATGGTGGTCTGCTGGCCGCCCTTCAGCGTGTAGCCGCCTTCCTCGCGCGAGCCGTCGGCGCGGGCCGGCAGCATCAGGTTCTTCACGCGGACGTTGGCGAAGGTGCCGCGCATCATCACGTCATGGTTGCCACGACGGGCACCGTAGGAATTGAAGTCGGCCTTGATGACGCCGTTGGCGAGCAGGAACTTGCCGGCGGGCGTGGTCTCCCGGAACGAACCCGCGGGGCTGATGTGGTCGGTGGTGATGGAATCGCCGAACAGCGCCATGATCTTGGCGCCCTTGACGCCGGCTTCCAGCGCCTTGGGCACCATGGTGAAGCCCTCGAAGAAGGGCGGCTGGGCGATATAGGTGCTCTGGGGCCAGTTGTAGACCTGGCCCTTGACACCCTTGATGGCGTCCCAGAGCTTGCCCGGCTTCTTGGCCACCTTGTCGTAGTTGGCCTTGAAGGCCTTGGCGTTCATGGCGTACTTCATCAGCTGGTAGATCTCGTCGCTCGTGGGCCAGATGTCGCCCAGGAAGACGGGCTTGCCGCCCTTGCCATAGCCGACCGGCTCGGTCATCAGGTCGCGCCTGACGTTGCCGGCAATGGCGTAGGCGACCACCAACGGTGGGCTGGCCAGGAAGTTGGCCTTCAGGTTGGGGTGGATGCGGGCCTCGAAGTTGCGGTTGCCGGACAGCACGGCGGCGCAGACCAGGTCGTTGTCCTGGATGAGCTTGTTCAGCTCGGCCGTCAGATCGCCGGCATTGCCGATGCAGGTCGTGCAGCCATAGGCGGCGACGTTGAAGCCAAGCTTCTCCAGATAGGGCAGGAGGCCGGCCTTCTCCAGGTATTCGGTGACGATGCGCGAGCCCGGGGCCAGCGAGGTCTTGATGTGAGGCGCGACCTTGAGGCCGGCCTCGACCGCCTTCTTGGCCAGCAGGCCGGCGGCCAGCAGCACGCCGGGGTTGCTGGTGTTGGTGCAGGAGGTGATGGCCGCGATCAACACATCACCGTTCTTCACCGGGACGCCCGACTCGGTGACGAAGGGCTGGGCCAGCTTGTCGGCAGGCTGGTTGAAGCCGTTCTCGGCGATGGGCTTGCTGAAGAGCTCGCCGAACTTGCTCGACAGTTCGGTGATCTCGATGCGGTCCTGCGGGCGCTTGGGGCCGGCCAGGCTGGGGGCGACGGTGCCCAGGTCTAGCGAGACGACGGAAGTGAAGTCGATGTCGCCGGCCTTGGGCACGCCGTACATCTTCTGCGCCTTCCAGTAGGCTTCGAAGGCCTCGATCTCGGCCTTGCTGCGGCCGGTGCCCTTGAAGTAGTCGACGGTCTTGTCGTCGACCGGGAAGAAGCCCATCGTCGCGCCGTACTCGGGCGCCATGTTGGCAATCGTCGCGCGGTCGGGCAGGGCGAGGCTGGCGGTGCCTTCACCGAAGAACTCGACGAACTTGCCGACGACCTTGTGCTTGCGCAGGATCTCGGTGACGGTCAGCACCAGGTCGGTCGCCGTCACGCCTTCGCGCAGCTTGCCGGTCAGCTCGAAGCCGACGACGTCGGGCGTCAGGAAATAGACCGGCTGGCCCAGCATGCCGGCTTCGGCCTCGATGCCGCCCACGCCCCAGCCGACGACGCCGATGCCGTTGATCATCGTCGTATGGCTGTCCGTGCCCACCAGGCTGTCGGGGTAATAGACGCCCCCTTTGGTCTTGTGCACGCCACGGGCCAGGTACTCGAGATTGACCTGGTGGACGATGCCGAAGCCCGGCGGCACGACGCCGAAGGTGTCGAAGGCCTGCATGCCCCACTTCATGAATTCGTAGCGCTCGCGGTTGCGCTCGAACTCCAGCTTCATGTTCAGGTCCAGGGACTTCTTGCTGCCGTAGTGGTCGATCATCACCGAGTGGTCGACGACGAGGTCCACGGGCACCAAGGGCTCGATGGTCTTGGGGTTCTTGCCCAGGGTGGCGGCGACATTGCGCATGGCGGCCAGGTCGGCCAGCAGGGGCACGCCGGTGAAGTCCTGCAGCACGACGCGGGCGACGACGAAGGGAATCTCGTCGACCCGGGCCGCGGTGGGCTTCCAGTTGGCGAGCTGCTCGACGTGCTCCTTCGTCACCTTCTTGCCGTCGCAGTTGCGCAGCACGCTCTCCAGCACGATGCGCATGGAAATCGGCATGCGCGCCACGTTGGGGAAGGCCTTGGCCAGGGCGGGCAGGGAGAAATACTGGCCCGACTTGCCGGAGGCGGTCTTGAAGCTGGCCTGGGTGCTGGCGAAAGCGTGGGCGGCGGTGGGTTTCGGCACGGTTACTCCTTTAGGATTCCGGACCATTCTGGCGAGCTTGTCGTGACTTGTGTGAATTCCGCCTTTAAGGCTCGGGCATGACCGCGCCTTCCGCTCGCCCGCGTCTTTTTCCGCTGACCTGGCCCCTGCTGCTCGAGTTGCTGCTCGGCATTGGCCTGGGCGTCATCGGCACGGGCCTGGCGGCCCGGCTGTCGGACAACAGCGGCGCCGCCTTCGGCATTGCCAACCAGGTCTTCGCGGCCCTCTTCGTGCTGTTCCGCGTCATCGGTGCCGGCGTCAGCGTGGCGGTGACCCAGGCCCTGGGGGCCGGCCGGCGCGACCAGGCCGATGCCGTGGCCCGTGCCGTGGTCGGCGCGAGCACCTGGCTGGGCCTGGGTGGGGCGGCCCTGGCCCTGGTGGCCGCCGGGCCGATGCTGTCCCTGGTCAACACGCCGGCCGAGGTCGCGCCGCTGGCCCGTACCCTGCTGCAGGCCCTGGCCCCGGCCCTGCTGCTGGACGCCTGGAACGCCAACATGTCCAGCGTCATGCGCGCCCATCTGCGCAGTCGAGAGGCCTTGTTCGTCGTCGTCGTCATCCAGTCGGTGACGCTGGGCGTGGCCCTGCTGGCCATGCCCCACCTGGGCCTGCCGGGTTATGCGCTGGCCTGCATCCTGGGGCGCGGCATGGGCCTTGCAATGCACATCACGTTGTGGCGCGGCCGGCTGGACCTGAAGCTGAAGGCTCACGACTGGTGGCGGCTGGTGAAGGCGCCGCTGGCCACGGTGCTGCACATCGGCATCCCCGGCGCGGCCGAGAACATCGCCTGGCGCGCCGCCTTCATGACCAGCCTGGCGGCGGTGGCCCAGCTCGGCGCCCACGCCCTGGCGACGCACGCCTACACCATGCAGTTCCTGCACGTGATCCTAATGTTCGGCCTGGCCATCGGCTTCGCCGTCGAGATCCTGGTCGGCCACATGATTGGCGCCGGGGAGTTGCATGCGGCCCACAAGCTGGTGCGCAAGTCGCTCGGGTTGGGCATCGTCGTCGCCTTCCTCGTGGCCAGCAGCTTTGCGCTTGCCGGCCCCTGGCTGCTGACGAAGTTCACGTCCGACCCCGAGATCGTCGCCATGGGCTGCACCCTGCTGTGGTGGACGGTGCTGGTGGAGCCCGGGCGCACCTTCAACCTCGTCGTCATCAACGCGCTGCGGGCCACGGGCGACGCCCGCTACCCCGTCATCGCCGGCGCCGCCTCCATGGCCATCGTGCTGGCCGGGGGCAGCTGGTTCCTGGGCGTGCACCTGGGCTGGGGCCTGGTGGGGGTCTGGATCGCCTATGCGGCGGATGAGTGGATTCGAGGCCTGCTGATGTGGCGGCGTTGGGCGACACTGGGGTGGCTGCCGCACGCCCGGGCGGCCCACCGCAAGCTACGGTTGGCCAAGGTCGGGTAATCAGTATTTTCCTACCCAGTAAAACTTGAGGGATGTTTTCTACAATGCGCCCCTTTCGCCTTGCCACACGCCCACCCATGAAGTTCGCTCTGTCCAGCCTCCCTCTGGCCCTGATGCTCGCCTGCGGCGCGGCTGCCGCCCAGCAGCCCGCGGTGATCTTCGACATGGGCGGCAAGTTCGACAAATCCTTCAACCAGGCTGGCTACCAGGGTGCCGAGCAGTGGAAGAAGGAGACCGGCAAGACCTATCTCGAGTTCGAGATCAGCAACGACACGCAGCGCGTGCAGGCCATCCGCCGCATGGCCGAGCGGGGCGCCAGCCCCATCATCAGCATCGGTTTTGCCCAGGCTTCGGCCCTGCAACAGGTCGCCAAGGACTTCCCCAAGACCCAGTTCGCCATCATCGACGCCAAGGTCGAACTGCCCAATGTGCAGTCCACGCTCTTCAAGGAGCATGAGGGCAGCTACCTGGTCGGCGCCATGGCCGCCATGGTCAGCAAGACCGGCAAGGTCGGCTTTGTCGGTGGCATGGACATCCCGCTGATCCGCAAATTCCAGTGCGGCTACGAGCAGGGCGCCAAGGCGACCAACGCCAAGATCGAGGTCTTCTCCAACATGACGGGCACCACGTCCACGGCCTGGAACGACCCGACCCGCGGCGGTGAGCTGGCCAAGGCCCAGTTCGCCAAGGGCTCGGACGTCGTCTTCGCCGCGGCCGGCGGCACCGGCGTGGGCGTCTACCAGGCGGCCAAGGACGCCGGCAAGCTCGCCATCGGCGTGGACAGCAACCAGAACCACCTGCAGCCCGGCACCATGCTGACCTCCATGGTCAAGCGCGTGGACGTGGCCGTCTACAACGTGCTCAAGGGCTGGAAACCCGGCGTGCAGGTGCTGGGCCTGAAGGAAGGCGGCGTGGACTACGCCGCCGACGAGCACAACGCCAAGCTGCTGAACCCGACGCTGAAGGCCAAGGTCGATGCCGTGAAGGCCGACATCATTGGCGGCAAGGTGAAGGTCGCCGACTACATGGCGGACGGAAGCTGCAAGCTTTGAGGGATGGACCTGACGGCGTACCCGCCGGCAGCTCCGTCCCCAACTGACTCAGATTCAGCCTTTCGCACATGACCGCAGTCGCCGTTCGTCTCAACGCCATCTCCAAGCGCTTCGGCGCAGTCCAGGCCAACCGCGAGGTGTCCTTCGACATCGCCGCGGGGGCCGTGCATGGCCTGGTCGGCGAGAACGGCGCCGGCAAGAGCACGCTGATGGCCATCCTGTATGGCTACTACCACGCCGACGCCGGCCACATCGAGGTCAACGGCCAGCAGGTCCACATCGCCAATTCCCAGCAGGCCATTGGCCTGGGCATCGGCATGGTCCACCAGCACTTCATGCTGGTCGACACGCTGAGCTGCCTGGAAAACATCATGCTGGGCGCCGAGGGCGGCTTCTTCCTGACGCCGTCCAAGGCCAAGGTGAGAGCCAGGCTGGAGGCGCTGATGGCCGAGACCGGCCTGCAGGTGCATCTGGACGCCCTGGTCAGTGACCTCCCCGTGGGCGAGCTGCAGCGGCTGGAAATCCTGAAGGCCCTGTACCGCGGCGCCAGGATCCTGATCCTGGACGAACCGACAGCCGTGCTGACGCCGCAGGAGACCGACCAGCTTTTCGTCACGCTGCGCAAGCTCAGGGAGCGCGGCACGACCATCATCCTCATCACGCACAAGCTGCGCGAGGTCATGAGCCTGTGCAGCGCCGTGACGGTGATGCGCGCCGGCCAGGTCGTCGAGACGCGTCCCATCGTTCAATGGACAGAAGAGTCGCTCGCTGAATCCATGGTGGGCCGCAAGGTGACGCTGGGCCGGCCCGAGGGGCTGGAAGTCCATGCCGGCGAAGTGCGCCTGCAGGCTGCCGGCCTCAGCCTCAAGCATGCCAACGGCGTGCCGGCGTTGAAGGACGTGAGCCTGACGCTGAAGGCCGGCGAGATCGTCGGCGTGGCCGGCGTGTCGGGCAATGGCCAGAGCGAATTGCTGGAAGTGCTGTCCGGCCTGCGCGCGCCCGAGGGTGGCCGCATGGAGCTGGGTGGCCAGACTTTCTCGCCCGAGGCCTGGCTGGATACGGCTCAAGCCCGTCCGCTGCGCCTGGCCCATGTGCCCGAGGACCGGCATGCCGTCGGCCTGGTCATGAGCTTCCCGGCCTGGGAATCCGCCGCGCTCGGCTACCAGGGCCTGCCCAAGTACCGCAAGGGCGCGTCCATGAACCATGCCGCCATGCGCGAGGCGACGAAGCAGATGCAGGAGCGCTTCGACGTGCGCCCGCGCGACGAGAACCTGGGCTCGTCCAAGTTCTCCGGCGGCAACCAGCAGAAGCTGATCCTGGCCCGCGAGATCGGCGAACAGCCCACCGTGCTGCTGGTGGGCCAACCCACCCGCGGCGTCGACATCGGCGCCATCGAATTCATCCACCACCAGCTGCGCGCCCTGCGCGACGCCGGCTGCGCGGTGCTGCTGGTCAGCAGCGAGCTGGACGAGATCCTGGCCCTGGCCGACCGCGTCGTCGTCATGAACTGCGGCCGCATCACCGGTGAACTCGCCATCGAGGACTGCGACGAGAAGCGTCTCGGCCTGCTGATGGCCGCACAAGAAGAACGAGCTGCCGCATGAGCCAGCCTTTGACTCTCCCCCGCTGGATCGACATCGGCCTGCTGCCGCTGTGGAACCTCGCCATCGCCCTGGTCGTGGCCGGTCTCGTCGTCATGGTCATCGGCCACAGCCCCTGGCAGGCGCTGACCGTGCTGCTCAACGGCGCCCTGGGCAGCGTGCGCGGCCTGGGCTATTCGCTCTATTACGCAACGACCTTCATCTTCACGGGCCTGGCGGTGGCGGTGGCCATCCACGCCGGCCTGTTCAACATCGGCGGCGAGGGCCAAGCGACCCTGGGTGGCGTGGGCGTGGCCCTGGTGGCCCTGTGGCTGGGCGCCAAGCTGCCGGCCGTCGTCATGCTGCCGCTGCTGGTCGTGGCCTCGGCCTTCTTCGGCATGCTGTGGGCGGCCCTGCCGGCCTATCTTCAGGCCTGGCGCGGCAGCCACATCGTCATCACGACGATCATGTTCAATTTCCTCGCCGCCAGCCTGAACGGCTATCTGCTGGTGAACTGGCTGCGCCCGGCCGGCAGCATGGCCGTCGAGTCGGCCGAGTTCGCCGACAGCGCCCGCATGCCGGCCCTGCACCAGATCGCGGCTGCCATGGGCTATGAGCTGCCCTCGTCGCCGCTCAACCTCAGCCTCGTCATCGCGCTGATCGCCTGCGTCTTCGTCGGCTGGTTCCTGTGGCGCAGCGCCGCCGGCTACGCCGTGCGCGCCGTCGGTAGCGCCCCGCGCGCGGCCCATTACGCCGGCATCCGCCCGCGGGCCCAGGTGCTGATCGCCATGGCCATCTCCGGCGCGCTGGCCGGCATGGTGGGCATCAACGAGATCTCGGGCGTGCAGGGCAAGCTGACGCTGGACTTCGTCGCCGGCGCCGGCTTCACCGGCATCGCCGTGTCGCTGATGGGTCGCAACCATCCTGTCGGCATCATCCTGGCCTCGCTGCTCTTCGGCGTGCTCTACCAGGGCGGCGTCGAGGTGTCGTTCGAGTTGCAGGGCTTCAGCCGCGAGATGGTCGTGACGGCCCAAGGGCTCATCGTGCTGTTCTCCGGCGCCATGGCCACCGTCAGCGCGCCGCTGTTTGCGCGTGTCTACGCAAAGATCAAGGGAGGCCGCCATGGATGAAGTCCTGATCGCCTCGGTCATCGCCTCCACGCTGCGCGTCAGTGCGCCGCTGTTGCTGTGCGCGATGGCGGGCGTGCTGTCGGAGCGCGCCGGCGTCATCGACCTGGGCCTGGAAGGCAAGATGCTGTTCGCCGCATTCGCCGCAGCGGCAGCCGCCTCGGTCACGCATTCCACCGCCTACGGGGTGCTGGCCGCCATCGCCGTTGCCTGCGTGGCCTCGCTGCTGCACGGCTTTGCCTGCGTGACCAACCGTGGCGACCAGGTCGTCTCCGGCGTCGCACTGAACATGATTGCTGCGGGCCTCACGGTGGTTCTGGGCATTGCCTGGTTCCAGCAGGGCGGCCAGACGCCGCCCATCGACCCCGATGTGCGCCTGACGGCCATCGCCAAGGGCTTTGCCGAGCCCCAGCCCGGCAACTGGTTCGCCTCCGTCTTCGGCCACGGCTTCCTCAGCCACAACGTGCTGGTCTATGTCGCCTTCCTGATGGTGGCGGCGGTCTGGTTCTTCCTGGAACGCACCCGCCCGGGCCTGCGCCTGCGCGCGGTGGGCGAGAACCCGGCCATGGTGGAAGCCGCCGGCATGTCGGTCCAAGGCCTGCGCTACCAGGCCCTGTTGATGAATGGCGTGCTCTGCGGCCTGGCCGGCTCCTATCTGACGCTGGCGCAGAACGCTTCGTTCAGCCCCAACATGACGGCGGGCCGCGGCTTCATCGCGCTGGCCGCCATGATCTTCGGCAAGTGGAAGCCGCTGCCGACGATGGGCGCCTGCCTGCTGTTTGGCTTCCTGGACGCCATGGCCATCCGGCTCCAAGGCGTGCAACTGCCAGGCATCGGCGAAGTGCCGGTGCAATTGATCCAGGCGCTGCCTTATATCTTGACGGTCGTCCTTTTGGCTGGCTTCATTGGTTCTGCCATCGCCCCCAAGGCGCTGGGCCGCCCCTATGTGAAGGAGCGTTGAGATGGAACTGAGTCAAGAACTGCTGGACAAGCTCCTCGCCGAGTCGCTGCGTGCGAGGGAGTTCTCCCATGCGCCTTACTCCAAGTACAAGGTCGGCGTGGCCATCCTGGACGAGCAGGATCGCATTCACATCGGCGCCAACATGGAGAACGCGTCCTACCCGCAGGGCTGGTGCGCCGAGCCTTCGGCGCTGACGGCCATGATCATGGCCGGCGGCAAGCAGGCCAGGGTGGCGATGGTGACGGGCCCCGGCCCGGGCATCATCACGCCCTGCGGCGGCTGCCGCCAGAAGCTGCGGGAGTTCTCCGTCCCCGAAGAGCTCGTCATCATTGCCGGCGATCCTGGCGGCATCCGCCAACGCTGGACCCTGGCCGAACTGCTGCCCCACAGCTTCGGGCCCTCCCATCTGAATTTCTGAGGTCTTCCATGATCGACAACAACAAGCTCGACGTCGCGATCACCGCGAGCGTCGACAAGCTGCAATCCCTGTACGGCAATGCCCCCGAAGTCGCCGTCGTGCTCGGCTCCGGCTGGGCCGGTGCCGTCAGCCATGTGCAGGACGCCAAGAACCTGCCCTATACCGAGCTGCCGGCCTTCCCCCAGCCCAAGGTCGAGGGCCATGTCAACGAGATCGTCGTCGGCAAGATCGGCGAGCAGCGCGTCATTTTCCTGCGCGGCCGCGCCCACACCTACGAGAGCGGCGACTGCACCGGCATGGCCGGCGCGCTGCGCACGCTGAAGCGCTGGGGCGTGAAGCTGGTGGTGCAGACCAATGCCTCGGGTTCTTTGCGCGGCCACATGCCGCCGGGCAGTCTGATGTTGATCGCTGACCACATCAACGCGCCGCAGCGCAGCCCGCTGGTGGGCGAGCAGGGCAGCCATCGCTTTGTCGACATGGTCAACGCCTATGACGGCGAACTGCGCAAGCACGCCCTGGCCTTGGCCAAGCGCGAGAACCTGATGCTCGGCGAGGGCACCTATTGCTGGGCCCTGGGCCCGCAGTTCGAGACCGCCGCCGAGATCCGCATGTTCGCCGCCTGGGGCGCCGATGCCGTCGGCATGAGCACCGTGCCCGAGACCATCCTGGCCCGCCACGCCGGCCTCAAGGTCATGGGTATCGCGCTGATGACGAACATGGCTGCCGGCCTGTCCGCCGAAGCCCTGACGCATGACCTGACGCTGAAGCAGGCGCAGATGTCGGGCGAGCGTGCGGCCTCTTTCCTGGCAGCGCTGATCGCCAGCTTCAAGGACGTCGCGCTGTGACCACCGATCTGAAGGCGGCGGCCCGTACGGCGCTGGCCTGCCTGGACCTGACCAGCCTGAACGACGCCGACACCGCCGCGGACATCGACGCGCTGTGCCAGCGTGCGCAGACGGCGCACGGCCAGGTGGCTGCCGTCTGCGTCTGGCCGCGCTTTGTCGCCCAGGCCCGGGCTGCGCTGCCGGCTTCGATCAAGGTCGCGGCCGTTGCCAACTTCCCGGATGGTTCGCTGGACCTGCAACGCGCGCTGGCCGATGTGGCCGAGATCGCCCAGGCCGGCGGCGACGAAGTCGACGTCGTGTTGCCCTACCGCGCGCTGATGGCCGGCCAGACCACCGAGGTCGCCGAGTTCCTGTCCGAGGTGCGCTTCGCCTCGCGCCCGCTGACGCTCAAGGTCATCATCGAATCCGGCGAACTGGCCACGGCCGAGCGCATCGCCCAGGCCACGCGCATGGCTCTCGCCGCGGGTGCCGACTTCGTCAAGACCAGCACCGGCAAGACCAAGACCGGCGCCACGCCGGAAGCGGCCGCGACCATGTTGAAGGAAATCGCCGCCAGCGGCTTGCCCGCCGCCGGCTTCAAGGCTTCCGGCGGCGTGCGCTCGGTGGTGGATGCCGCCGGCTATATCGCCCAGGCCGAAGCGGCTCTCGGCGCCGCCGCCCTCAACCCGCAGCGCCTGCGCTTTGGCGCCAGCGGCCTGCTGACCGACATCGAAGCCGTGCTCTGCGGCGCCCCATCCGCGGCCACAACCTCCGCGTACTGAACCATGCTTGCCCAAGAAATCATCCGCGCCAAGCGCGACGGCCAGGCGCTCGACGAAGCGCAGATCAACCACTTCGTCCGCGGCCTCGTCGACAACTCCTGGAGCGAAGGCCAGGTGGCTGCTCTCGGCATGGCCGTGTTCCTCAAGGGCATGGGCCGCGACGAAGCCGTGCTGCTGACCCGCGCGATGATGAATTCCGGCCGCGTCATGCGCTGGCCCGACATGCCCGGCCCGGTGCTGGACAAGCACAGCAGCGGCGGCGTGGGCGACAAGGTCAGCCTGATGCTGGCGCCCATGGTGGCGGCCTGCGGGGGCTATGTGCCCATGATCGCCGGCCGCGGCCTGGGTCATACCGGCGGCACGGTGGACAAGCTCGAAGCCATCCCGGGCTACACGACGACGCCCGACCCGGCGAGGTTCGACCAGATCGTGCGCAGCCTGGGCTGCGCCATCATCGGCCAGACGGCCGACCTGGCGCCCGCCGACAAGCGCTTCTACGCGACGCGTGACGTGACGGCCACGGTCGAGAGCGTGCCGCTGATCACCGCCAGCATCCTGTCCAAGAAGCTGGCCGCCGGCCTCGAAGGCCTGGCCATGGACATCAAGTGCGGCAATGGCGCCTTCGCCTCCACGCCCGAGTTCGCCAAAGAATTGGCCGAGAGCATCGTCGCCGTCGCCGGTGGCGCCGGCCTGCGCACGCGCGCGCTGATCACCGACATGAACCAGATCCTGGGCAGCGATGTCGGCAACTCCCTGGAAGTCATCGAGACCATCCGCTACCTGAAGGGCGAGCGTCGTGAGGCGCGCCTGCACGAGGTCACGCTGGCCCTGTGCGCCGAGATGCTGGTGCTGGGCGGCCTGGCTACCGACACCGCCGGTGCGCGGGTCAAGCTGCAGGCTGCGCTGGACTCCGGTGCCGCCGCCGAGAAGTTCGCCCAGATGGTCGTGGCCCTGGGTGGCCCGGCCGACCTGATGGAGCGCCCCGAGGCTTACCTCGCCGCCGCGCCCGTCGTGAAGCCCGTGGCCGCACCGCGTGCTGGCGTCATCACGACCATGTCGACCCGCGACCTGGGCGTCGCCATCGTCGAACTGGGCGGTGGCCGCCGCAAGGCCGGTGATGCCATCGACATGCGCGTCGGCTTCTCCGAGGTGCGCCCTCTGGGCACGCGCGTCGCCGCGGGTGAGCCGCTGGCGCTGATCCACGCGGCCGACGACGCCGCTGCCGATCGCGCCATCGCTTCGTATCTGTCTGCCTGCACGCTGGGCGATGCCGACGTGACGGCGACCCCCATGGTGATGGCCGAGGTGGGTTGATGAGCGACGAGCAAGACCCGCAGCAACCGCCGCGCCGGGCCATCAAGAGTTTCGTCACGCGCGCCGGCCGCATGGGCACGGGTCAGATCAAGGCCCTGGCCGAGCTGGGCCCGAAGTTCGTCCTGCCCTACAAGCCCGAGCGTCTGGACCCCGAAGTGGTGTTCGGCCGCAAGGCACCCCTGGTGCTGGAGATCGGCTTCGGCATGGGCGGTGCGACGGCCGACATCGCGACCACGCTGCCCGACCATGACTTCATCGGCTGCGAGGTCCACGAACCCGGTGTCGGCGCCCTGCTCAAGCTCATAGCCGAGAAGCAGATCCCCAATATCCGTATCGTCCAGCACGATGCGGTCGAGGTGCTGCGCGACATGGTCGGCCCCGGCGTGCTGGCCGGTGTGCACATCTTCTTCCCCGACCCCTGGCACAAGAAGCGCCACAACAAGCGCCGCCTGATCCAGCCCGAGTTCGTCGCCAAGCTGGTGCAACACCTGGCCCCCGGCGGCTATCTGCACTGTGCCACCGACTGGCAGCCCTATGCCGAGCAGATGCTGGAAGTGCTGTCTGCCGAGCCGACTCTGGCAAACACGGCGGCCGGCTATGCTGACAAGCCGGCCTACCGTCCGCTGACCAAGTTCGAAGCGCGCGGCCTGAAGCTGGGCCACGGCGTGTGGGACCTGGTGTTCCGCCGCAAGGCCTGATCGACCGCGCCGACCGACACAACCTGCCTCTTCACTTCGCGACTTCCATGCCCGCAATGATCCGTTCCCTCGCCGTCCTCTCGCTGTTCGCCGCCGCGGGCGCCGCCCAGGCCGCTGCCTACCAGGTGCCCGAGAACATCGGCTACAAGGACATCACCATCATCCAGAGCAATGTCGTCGACGAATGCAAGGAACTGGGTCGCCAGCTGTCGGCCTCGCTGGCCTCGGAGCTGACCAAGACCGGTGCGGAAGTCCAGCGCGTCACGGCCCTGGACGCCGCCGCCGGCCCGGTCATCGACATCAAGATCAGCAACCTCGTCAGCGCCGGCAACGCCTTCATCGGCCATCGCAAGTCGGCCAGCGTCTGGGTCGAACTGCGCCAGGGCAGCGAGGTGCTGGGGGCCAAGGGCTTCACGCGCGACACCATGGGCGGTGCCTTCGCCGGCTTCAAGGGCTCCTGCACGGTGCTGGAGCGGGCGGTGCTGGTGCTGGGCAAGGACGTGGCCCAGTGGACGCAGAGCATCCCGCTGCGTGGCACGGCTGCCGCTCCGGCCGCGGCCGCCAGCGCCCCCTGAGCCCCATGACGCCGAGGTGAAGGCCATGCAGGATCAGCCCACCAGCCCCATGCATGGCAAGCATGTGCTGCTCGCGATGACGGGCGGCATCGCCGGCTACAAGATCGCCGAGCTGACGCGGCTGTTCGTGAAGGCCGGCGCGACGGTGCAGGTCATGATGACCGAGGCCGCCGAGCAGTTCATCACTGCCGTCACCATGCAGGCCCTGTCCGGCCGCCCCGTCTACACCAGCCAGTGGGACGCGCGGCCCGACAACAACATGGCCCACATCAACCTCAGCCGCGAGGCCGATGTGATGCTGGTGGCGCCGGCGAGCGCCGATGCCATCGCGGCCCTGGCCCAGGGCAGGGCGGACGACCTCATCAGCCTGACCGCACTGGCCCGTCGCATCCATGAATGCCCGCTGCTGGTCGTGCCGGCCATGAACCGCGAGATGTGGGCCCATCCGGCCACGCAACGCAATGTGGCGCAGATCCAGGCCGATGGCGCCGCCGTCGTCGGCCCGGCCAATGGCGACCAGGCCTGTGGCGAGATCGGCGATGGCCGCATGCTCGAGGCGCAGGAGATCTTCGACGACGTCGAAGCCTTCCTGGCGCCCAAGCTGCTGGCTGGCAAGAAGCTGCTCATCACCGCCGGCCCGACGTTCGAGCCCATCGACCCGGTGCGCGGCATCACCAACCACAGCAGCGGCAAGATGGGTTTCGCCATCGCCCGTGCGGCTGCGCAGGCGGGTGCCGAGGTCACGCTGGTGGCTGGCCCCGTGCACCTGCCCACGCCGCGCGGTGTGCAGCGCATCAATGTGCAGAGCGCCCAGCAGATGTTCGACGCCGTGCTGCCGCTGGCGGCGCATCAGCATGCCTTCGTCGCCTCTGCCGCCGTGGCCGACTGGCGTCCGGCGCAGGCTCACGAGCACAAGATGAAGAAGGCCGAGGGCGGTGCGACGGCCCCGACCATCGCCATGGCCGAGAACCCGGACATCCTGGCCGCCGTCGCCAGGCTGCCCAAGCCGCCTTACTGCGTCGGCTTCGCCGCCGAGAGCGAGAAGCTGGCCGAGCATGCCGACGCCAAGCGCCGCCGCAAGGGCATTCCCCTCATCGTGGCCAACCTCGGTCCGGCCACCTTCGGCCGCGACGACAACGCGCTGCTGCTCATCGACGAGCAAGGGCAGCGCGAGCTGCCCCGCGCCGACAAGCTCAGCCTCGCGCGCGAGCTGATCCAAGAACTCTCGAAACGACTTTCCTGATGCACGCGATTGATTTGCAAGTGCTCGACGCCCGCATGGCCGAGCAGATCCCCGCCTACGCCACGCCCGGCAGCGCCGGCCTCGACCTGCGCGCCTGCCTCGATGAGGCCATCGTGCTGGCCCCGGGTCAGACGACGCTGATCCCGACGGGTCTGGCCATTCACATCGCCGACCCCGGCCTGGCCGCCATCATCCTGCCGCGCTCGGGCCTGGGCCACAAGCACGGCATCGTGCTGGGCAACCTCGTCGGCCTCATCGACAGCGACTACCAGGGCCAACTGATGGTCAGCTGCTGGAACCGCGGCCAGACCGAGTTCACCATCCAGCCCTTCGAGCGCATCGCCCAGCTCGTCATCGTGCCGGTCGTGCAGGCGACCTTCCGCCGCGTGAACAGCTTCGACGCGTCCGACCGCGGCGCCGGGGGCTTCGGCTCCACCGGCAAGAGCTGAATTCCGTTACTGAATCAGTTGAGGACAGAGCTCGCTGCGCGAGGTCTGTCCCGCAATCAATGAAGCTGCTCGTCCGGCGGTGCGCCGGTCTGCACCATGAAGATGGGCTCGCCGACCGAGCCAGCCTGGACCTCCTGCTCGGTGGCCGCGCGCACGTCCAGCAGCGTCAGGTGCATGCGCAGGCCGATGCCCGCCAGCGGGTGGTTGCCGTCCAGCACCACATGCTCGGGGTAGACCTCGGTGACCGTGTAGACCGCATCCTCGGGCATGCCTTCGGTGACGGCGCCTTCGGGCATGCCTTCGAACTGCATGCCGGGCTCGACATCTGACGGGAACAGGCCGCGCGCCTCGAAGCAGACCAGGTTGGAGTCGTAGTCGCCGAAGGCCTCTTCGGGCTGCAGGGCCAGGTCGGCCTGGAAGCCGACTTCCTGGCCTTCCAGCGCGGCCTCGACCTTGGCGAACAGGTCCTCGCCGCCAAACAGGAATTCCATGGGTTCGGCCAGCTCGTCGATGAGCTGGCCCTGGGCATCTTCGAGTCTCCAGCGCAGGGAGACGACACAGGGGCGGGTCACTTGCATGGCGGCAATTTTCCCACACCGCCCTCGGCACAATGGCCGCATGCAGATTGCCCTCCCCACCCCCATGCTCGCCGGCCTCAGCCCGGCGCAGTTCATGCGCAAGCATTGGCAGAAAAAGCCCCTGCTGGTGCGCCAGGCCTTTGCCGATGTCGCGCCGCCCGCGTCGCTGAAGGAGCTCGCCGCGCTGGCCGCGCGTGACGACGTCGAGTCCCGCCTCGTCACGGCCTTCGATGGCGACTGGAAGCTCAAGCAGGGCCCCATCGCCCGCCTGCCGGCCATGAGCAAGCCGGGTTGGACGCTGCTGGTGCAGGGGCTGGACCAGCACCTGGCCGAGGCGCGCGCCCTGCTGGACCTGTTCCGCTTCGTGCCCGACGCGCGCCTGGACGACCTGATGCTGTCCGTCGCCAGCGATGGCGGCGGCGTCGGCCCGCATTTCGATTCCTATGACGTCTTCCTGATCCAGCTTGCCGGCCGCCGCCGTTGGCGCATCGGCGCCCAGCGCGACGCGGTGCTGCGCGACGACGTGCCGCTGAAGATCATTGCCAACTTCAAGGCCGAAGAGGAGTTCGTGCTGGAGCCGGGCGACATGCTCTATCTGCCGCCGGGTTGGGCGCACGACGGCGTCGCCGTTGGCGCCGGCTGCATCACGGGCTCGGTCGGCTTTCGCGCCTCCAGCGTCGAAGGCATGGCGGCCGAATTGCTGCCGCGGCTGCTGGACGATGTCGACAGCGCCAGCCGCCTCTATGCCGACCCGCGCCAGGAGGCGAGCACCGAACCCGCCCGCGTGCCGGCCGCGCTGCTGGATTTCGCCCGCCGGGCCGTCGAGGCCGCGGTGCAGCGTCCCCAGGCGCTGGAGCGGGCCCTGGGCGAAGCCCTGACGGAGCCCAAGGCCACGGTCTGGTTCGAGCCGGGCGAGCCGCTGCCGGACGGGCAGGGCGCCGCGCTGGACCGCCGCAGCCGCATGCTCTACGACGCAGCCCATGTCTTCCTGAACGGAGAGAGCTTCCGCGCCGGCGGCCGTGACGCCGCGCTGATGCGCAGCCTGGCGGACAACCGCATGCTCAGCGCCGGCGAAGTCGCCCGCCTGTCGCCCGATGCGCGTGAACTCCTGGATCAATGGACCGAGGACGGCTGGCTTCAGCCGATGACGCCATGAACGCACAAAACTTTGCCGGCCGCGCCGAGTTCCAGCGCCTGGTCGTCGAGACCCTGGCCTGGGCCGCCGAGCAGGGCTGCCGCGAACTGCACGCCTGGGATGCCAGCTTCGAGGAGTGGCCGCTGTCCGACGCCGGTGCGCTCACCGCCCTGGCGGCTTGGGCCCGTCATGGCCGCCAATTGCATCTGCTGGCCCTGCAATACGACGACGTCCAGCGTCGCCACCCGCGCTTCGTGCGTTGGCGTCGCGACTTCGCGCATTGCGTCACGGCCCGGGCCGTCGAGCCCGAGCTGAGGCTGGAAGCGGCGCCGGAGAGCTTGCTGCTGGCTGTCGGTCCGGAGTCCAGCGTGACCCTGCGATTGTTCGACCGTCATCTATGGCGCGGCGAAGTCAGCCTGGATGCGGGCCAGCGCCTGCGCGGACTGGAATGGTTTGATGCCCTGGCACAACGTTCCAGCGATTCATTTGCGCCGACGACTTTGGGGTTGTGAGCGTTAGCGACATGCAAACCCCTATAATCACTGGCTAGGCGAGGGAAGCGCTCGAGGTTTTCCGCGTCTTGTTCTGTCGGGGTCGGCAGTCAGTGTGCAAAAAGCACTGGCGCACGACCCCAAAGTTATGGTGTGCACCGTCGTTTAAACGTTTGAGGACAAGTAATGAATAAGTCGATCCTGTTGGCCTCCCTGCTGGCTGCCGTTGCTCTGACCGCCTGCAGCAAGAAGGAAGAACCCAAGGTTGAGGCTCCGGCCCCCGTCGTCGCTCCGGCCCCGGCCGCTTCGGAAGCCGCTTCGGCTGTTGCCGACGCCGCTTCGGCTGCTGCTTCGGCTGTTGTCGATGCTGCTGCCTCGGCCGCTTCGAAGTAATCGCTTCGTCCCCACGGAAAGAGCCGTCGCTGCGCAAGCAGCGGCGGCTTTTTTCTTTTTTGCGACATTTTGACGGTCATTGCAGGCGCGGTTACAAAACTTTGCCTGGATGACTTGGCTGACCCGCTCAGCTCAGGACCATCCAGTCCAGGCCCAACTTGGGATGGGCGATGCGAATATCTGACTGAGCATCGCCCAGGGTTTGGGACAGGGCCTGGCGCGCCAGTTCGGGCGTGTTGTTGTGCTCACTGAGGTGGGCCGCCGCGATGGTCTTCAGCCCCCCGTGCAGGCAGCGCGACAGCAGGTCGGCCGCTGCGGTGTTCGACAGATGGCCGTGGCTGCCCAGGATGCGCTTCTTCAGCGCCGGGTGATACGGCCCGCTGCGCAGCATGCCTTCGTCGTGATTGCACTCCAGCAAGAGCGCCTGGCAGCCTGCCAGGGCTTGGGAAACGTCCGCGGGCGCGCATCCCAGGTCGGTGACGATGCCCAGCCGCAGCGCGCCGTCGTCCAGCACCAGTTGCAGCGGCTCGTTGGCGTCATGCGGCACGGCGAAGGGCCTCAACGCCATGTCGCCCAGCGGCATCGCGTCGCCGTCTTTTGCGATGCGCAGCAGGGCCGGGTCGAAGTCGGCGCTGCCAACTGCCCGCCAGGTACCGCGGCTCATGATGAGCGGCCGGCGGTAGCGCATGGCAAAGGCCAGCGCGCAACCGATGTGGTCGCCATGCTCGTGGGTGATGAAGATCGCGTCGACGTCCTCGGGCTCGCAGCTGGCGCGGTCGAGGCGTTTGACGAGTTCACGCACGCTGAAGCCGGCATCGACGAGCAGGCGGCTGCTCGTGATGCCCTGGCTGGCTTCGATCAGCGTGGCATTGCCGCCGCTGCCGCTGCCGAGGCTGCAAAAGCGCATCACGGCAGGACTTTCTCAGGAGAAGGAGGCGCCTTACTTCAGGTCGTCCATCAGCAAGCTGAGGATGCGCTTGGCATTGTCGTCAGAGATGGCCTGGCCACGATCGTCCAGGATGCGCACCGTGCTCTTGACGCCCTCGGCCTTGACCGAGACGCGGTAGCGAACTGGCGTCGAGGCCTTGGCGCCGAACAGACGCTGGAAGAAGTTGGGCTCGTCCTGGCCGGCCTTCTCAGGGTCGGCGTAGCGCAGGTAGAACAGGCCGGCGGCGCGGTCGCGGTCCTCGATGGTGAAGCCATGGCGGTCCAGCGACAGGCCGACCCGGCGCCAGGCGCGGTCAAAGCCGTCGTTGACGCTGAGACTGTCGGGCACCTCGGACAGCGGACGGCGGGCGGTCTGGCCCTCGCCACCCACGCGCATGGAACTGGGCGTGGTGGCCGCTGCAGGCGAGCCGGCGTCGGCAACAACCGCTTTGGCCGCGTCTTCCTTGCCGCCGAGCTTGAGCATCAGGCGCGACAGCATCTCGGCTTCGAGATAGGGGTCGGCCGGGCGGTTCTGCCAGGCGGTGGAATCGCGGCCCTGGGAGGTGTAGACCTCCTGCATGCCGCGGTGGGTGATGAAGATATCGGTGCCCGTCGCGCTGCGCTCGATGCGGGTGCGGTACATGTCGCGCTCACCGGTGGAGTACAGGCCGTCGAAGACCTTGCCGATGGTGGAGCGGATGAAGTCCTGCGGCAGCTTGGCGCGGTTCTCGCCCCAGTTGGTTTCCATGGTGCCGATCTCGGGCTGCTCCTTGACGACATCCAGGCCGCGCTCCTGCCAGAACGTGCGGATCTGCGGCCAGAGCTGCTCGGGCGTGGCCGAGGTGTGCAACCAGCGGTCGGTGCCGCTGCGCTCCAGGCGCACGTCGCCGGTGGCATTGGCGGCCACGCTGCCGGCCACCAGGGACTGGGCGTTGGTGGAGTTGGCCGGCTTGACGGCGGACAGGGCAGACGCCGTGATCGAGCCGCCCTGCACCTGGGCACGGTTGTCCTTGGCGAGCTGGGTCAGGTCGGGCGGAACGTCCAGGCCCTGGGTCTGGCGCGAGGCCGCCTTGTAGTCGACCTTGTCCGTCGAGAACATGCTGTCGATGGTGCTGCAACCAGCGAGCGACAGGACAAAGGCCGTGCAGGCCAGACGGGTCGCCGTGGGGCGGAGCGAGGAAACAGACATCACGCTGGAAATCTCCGGGGAACTAGAACGCCGGACAAGGCCGGCGCAGCCGCGCATTAGACCAGAGCCTTCAGAGCAATCCGGCTTCGACCATCGCCTGGCCGACACTGGCCTGGCCGGCAGCCGTCAGCGGCGTGATCGGCAGGCGCAGCGCAGCGCCGCAGCGGCCCAGGCGGGACAGGGCCCACTTGGCGGGGCCGGGGCTGGGTTCGCAGAACAGCTGCTTGTGCAGGCCGAGCAGCTTCAGGTGGACCTTGCGGGCCTCGATGGCATTGCCGTCGATGGCCAGGCGGCACAGCTCGGCCATCTCGCGCGGGGCGACATTGGCCGTCACGCTGACATTGCCGTGGCCGCCGAGCAGCATCAGCGCGACGGCCGTGCCGTCGTCGCCCGAGTAGACGTGGAAGCCCTGGGGCGCATGCTTGATCAGGAAGGCGGCGCGCTCGATGTTGCCGGTGGCCTCCTTGATGCCGAAGACACCGCGCAGGCCGGCGCAGCGCAGCGTGGTCTCGGGCGCCATATCGGCGACGGTGCGGCCCGGCACGTTGTAGAGCATCATGGGGATGTCCACGGCCTCGGCAATGGCCTTGAAGTGCTGGTAGATGCCTTCCTGCGAGGGCTTGTTGTAGTAGGGCACGACGGACAGGGTGCAGTCCGCGCCGACTTCCTTGGCATAGCGGCTCAGCTCGATGGCTTCTGCCGTGGAATTGGCGCCGGTGCCGGCCAGGATGGGAATGCGGCCCTTGGCATGCTCGACCGCGACGCGAATGATTTCGCGGTTCTCTTCCATGCTGACCGTGGGTGATTCGCCGGTCGTGCCGACGACGCCGACGCAGGCCGTGCCGGACTCGACATGCCAGTCGATCAGGCGGCGCAGGGCGGGGTAGTCGATGCTGCCGTCCTCGTTCATCGGGGTGACGAGGGCGACGATGCTGCCAAGGATGGGCTTCATGGTGGGACTGTCTGAAGGAATCTGTCGATTTTAGGCTGCCGGCGATGACCGGACGGCCGCAACGCGCTGCACGAATCTCGGGTTGACGCCTGCCTCGAACAGGTCTTCGTAAGCCACGATGCGCCAGCCCGCGCAGACGCGAAGCAGTTCACCCCGCTGCAGCAGGAAATCGGGGCGCGCCGGGCGGCCGATGGTCTGCTGGCCGTCGGCAAAGGTCTCCCAGATCAGCCAGCCGCCGGGTTTGACGGCGGCGCGGATGTCGTCGAGCAGCGGCCGCCACAGGTAGTTGCAGACGACGACGAGGTCGAACTGCTGCTGCGGGAAGGGCCAGGGGCCGTTCTCGATGTCGGCATCGACGATCTTTGCAAGGCTTTGCAGCGCTGCCGTGGCTGCGGCGTCACGGTCCACGCCGGTGACCTGCCAGCCGGCGTCCGCCAGCCAGCGCAGATTGCGGCCCGAGCCGCAGGCGACGTCCAGAGCCGTCCCGGGCGGCGTCGGCGCAAAACGCTGCAACCAGGCCGAAGGCGAGCCGCTCATCCGAAGCAGGCCCAGATCTGTTCGCTGAGCTGCACCATGACGGCAGGATGGCGATACGCCAGCGCCGTCACGGCGAGCACGGCGATGACCAGGCTTGCTCCGAGCCAGCGGCGCGCTTTCATGCCGGCTGCGCCCTCAGGATGGGCGCCTCGCGGACGGGCAGATTGGCCAGCATGGCCATCACGCCCAGCGCCACCGCCAGCCACCAGACGACGTCGTAGCTGCCGGTGGCGTCATAGAGCTTGCCGCCCAGCCAGACGCCCAGGAAGCTGCCGATCTGGTGGCTGAAGAAGACGAAGCCACCCAGCATGGACAGATGCTGGGCGCCGAAGATCTGCGCGACGACGGCATTGGTCGGCGGCACCGTGGACAGCCACAGGAAGCCGATGACGGCGGCGAAGACGTAGACGCTCAGAGGCGTCAGCGGCACCGAGATGAAGGTGACGATGGCCACGGCGCGCAGGCCGTAAATGGCCGACAGCAGATAGCGCTTGGGGAAACGCTGGCCCAGCATGCCGGCGGCATAGGTGCCGAAGATGTTGAACAGGCCGATCAGCATCAGGGCGCCGGTGGACACGCCGATGCCCAGCCCATGGTCCTTCAGATAACTCGGCAGGTGCACGCCGATGAAGACGACCTGGAAGCCGCAGACGAAGTAGCCCAGCATCAGCAGCTGGAAGCTGCGGTAGCCGAAGGCCTCGCGCAGGGCCTGGGCGATGCTCTGGTGGCCCGCTGTCGATGCCGCCAGATTGCGCTCGCGCACGCCCAGGGCCAGGGGTACGATGAGCAGGGCCGCGCCGGCCAGCAGCCACAGCGCACCCTGCCAGCCGAGGTGGCCGATCAGCCAGGTCTCGACGGGGATCATGACGAACTGGCCGAAGGAGCCCGCCGCGGCGGCCACGCCAAAGGCCCACGAACGCTTCTCGGGCGACACCGTGCGGCCCAACACGCCGTAGATGACGGCATAGGTCGAGCCCGACTGGGCGATGCCGATCAGGACGCCGGCGCTGAGGGTGAAGGTCAGCGGCTGGGCCGACACGGCCATCAACAGCAGGCCCAGCGCATACATCAGTCCGCCGGCGACCAGCACCTTCCAGGCGCCGAAGCGGTCGGCCAGCATGCCGGCAATCGGGCCGGCCGCACCCCAGGCCAGGTTCTGCACGGCCATGGCGAAGGAGAAGGTCTCACGCGTCCAGCCCCGCTCCGTGATGATGGGCTGCAGCCAGAAGCCGAAGCCGTGGCGGATGCCCATCGACATCGTGACGATGAGGGCGCCGCAGAGCAGCACCTGCTGGACCGACAGTCCGGTGGCAGTGGGACGGGGGGTGTTCATGGGGCGAATGTAGTCACTGCCGCTTGGCCTTGCTGGACGTCTTGGCTTTGCCGGTGGCGGCCTTTTTCTTGCCGGCGGCCTTCTTCGGCGGGTCGGCGGTCGAGGTGCTGGCCTGCGAACTGGAGGCGGCCACATCCGCCAGGCGGGTCAGCAGCCGTCCCTGCTTGACGCGCAGCATCGGCGTGTCGACCTGCGCCAGGTCGGCCAGCGGGTCGCTGCCCAGCACCAGGAAGCTGGCCTCGCAGCCCGGCTCGAAGCAGCCCAGTTTGCGGCCCGGGAAGAGGGCCCGCGGCGTGTCCTGCGTGGCCAGGCGCAGCAGCGTGGCGCGGTCCAGGCCCAGCTCGTCCAGCGCGTGCAGCTCGGCCCGGGCGGTGGCGATGAAGACGTCGGAGCCGACCAGCAGCGGCACGCCGGCCGCCTGCAGGCGTGCCAGGTTGGCGCGCTGGACCTCGCGCACCGCTGCCAGCGGTGCGGCGTCGAGCTTGAAGAGGGCGGTGGCCGCGGTCGTCGTGATGACGGCGGTGTGCTGGCGCGCGGCGCGGGCGGCCGCCGCCTCGCTGATCGAGAAGCTGTCGGGCGCCTCGTCGATCGTGTTGGCGTAGCCTGGCAGGTGGGCGATGGCGTCGACGCCGGCGGCCAGGGCCGCATCGAAATCGGCGGCCGTCTCGACATGGGCGACGACCCGGCGGCCGTCGGCATGGGCCAGGCGTGTCAGCTCGGCCGCCGTGTCGGGCCTCAGGCCCAGGCGGCCGAACATGGCTGGCTGCTGTCTCAGCTCCGGCCTCTCGCTGTGGGCCAGCACGATGCGCAGCCAGGCGCCGCCGCGGGCCTTGATGGCCGGCCACTGCGCGATGGCCTGCTCGGGGCTGTCGACCAGCACGATCTGGTTCTGGGCCGCAGCGGCCTCGGCGCTGGGCTCCGGCAGCACGGCGGCCAGGGGGTAGCCGTCGGGCGAGGTGATGCAGGCGGTCACGAAGCTGACGTCGGGCGCGGCCGGCGTGGCCGCCAGCGGCTTGACCTCGGCGACGCCGGTCGGGTCGCCGCAGAGCATGGCGGCATAGAACACGCCTTCGTCGATGTATTTGTCGGCGAACTGGCCCCAGCCCCATGCCGTCTGCAGGTTGTGGTTGTGGGCTTCGGCCAGCGGGGCTATGAGGACCTGGCCGCGCATGTCCATCTTGCGGTTGACCTTGGCCGGCTTCTTGGCGACGAAGACGCCGTTCTCGACGTACAGGTTGCCGCGCTGGATCTGGCGGCCGTCAAACCAGCGGGCGTTCTTCAGCTCCCAGGACAGCGGGGCGCTGGCCTGGTAGGGCTGCTGCGGAGGCGGAGGGGTTTGGGCCTGTGAAAAAATACAGGTAAAACCCAAGCAAGCGATCAGGAATCTCAAGCGGCAGGACTCGGGGTTCGAGGGCCGCGAATCCTACTTCTTAGAATCCCGCCCCTATGTCGAGCCGTCCCCCCGTCACTCCCGCCGCCAAACCTGCCGAGTATGGCGAAGCCTCCATCCGCGTTCTGAAGGGCCTGGAACCCGTCAAGCAGCGGCCGGGCATGTACACCCGCACCGACAACCCGTTGCACTGCATCCAGGAAGTCATCGACAACGCCGCCGACGAGGCCCTGGCCGGTTTCGGCAAGCGCATCGACCTGACCCTGCACGTCGATGGCTCCGTCTCCGTGGCCGACGACGGCCGCGGCATTCCCTTCGGCCTGCACCCCGAGGAGGGCGTGCCCGTCGTCGAGATCGTCTTCACCCGCCTGCATGCGGGCGGCAAGTTCGACAAGGGCTCGGGCGGCGCCTACAGCTTCTCGGGCGGCCTGCACGGCGTCGGCGTGTCCGTCACCAACGCCCTGGCCAAGCGCCTGGAAGTGGCTGTCTGGCGCGACAAGCAGGTCGCCGGCATCGCCTTCGAGCATGGCGACGTCGTCCAGCAGGTCGTCACCCGCCCGGCCGCCGGCGGCGACCGCAAGCAGGGCACGACGGTGCGCGTCTGGCCCGAGGCCAAGTATTTCGAGAGCGCCGAACTGCCCCGGCATGAGCTGGTGCACCTGCTGCGCTCCAAGGCCGTGCTGATGCCCGGCGTCATCGTCACGCTGAAGATCGAGAAGACGGGCGAGGTCACGACCTGGCAGTACAAGGCCGGCCTGCGCGACTACCTGGCCCAGGCGCTGACGGCCGACCCCATCGTCCCGTCCTTCGAAGGCGAGGGCTTTGCGACCGCCGGCGAGAGCGAGAACTTCGCGGAAGGCGAGGGCGCCTCCTGGTGCGTCGCCTTCACCGAAGACGGCGCGCCGCTGCGTGAGAGCTACGTCAACCTGATTCCGACGGTGGCCGGCGGCACGCACGAGTCCGGCCTGAAGGACGGCTTGTTCGGTGCGGTCAAGGGCTTCATCGAGATGCATTCGCTGCTGCCCAAGGGCGTCAAGCTGATGCCCGACGACGTGTTCTCGCGCGCCAGCTTCGTGCTGAGCGCCAAGGTGCTGGACCCGCAGTTCCAGGGCCAGACCAAGGAGAGGCTGAACTCCCGCGACGCCTTGCGCCTGGTGTCGGCCTATGTGAAGCCGGCCTTCGAGCTGTGGCTCAACCACCATGTCGAGCACGGCAAGAAGCTGGCCGAGCTGGTCATCAAGCAGGCCCAGACCCGCCAGCGCGCCGGCCAGAAGGTCGAGAAGCGCAAGGGCTCGGGCGTGGCTGTGCTGCCCGGCAAGCTGACCGACTGCGAAAGCCGCGACCTGTCGCTGAACGAGGTCTTCCTGGTCGAGGGCGACTCGGCCGGCGGCAGCGCCAAGATGGGCCGCGACAAGGAGACCCAGGCCATCCTGCCGCTGCGCGGCAAGGTGCTGAACGCCTGGGAGGTCGAGCGCGACCTGCTCTTCAAGAACAACGAGATCCACGACATCTCGGTGGCCCTGGGCGTGGACCCGCATGGCCCGAGCGACACGCCGGACCTGTCCGGCCTGCGCTACGGCAAGGTCTGCATCCTGTCCGACGCCGACGTCGACGGCTCCCACATCCAGGTGCTGCTGCTGACGCTGTTCTTCCGTCATTTCCCCAAGCTGGTCGAGGCCGGCCATGTCTACGTGGCCCGCCCGCCGCTGTACCGCGTCGATGCGCCGGCCCGTGGCAAGAAGCCGGCCGCCAAGCTCTATGCGCTGGACGAAGGCGAGCTGACCGCGACGCTGGACAAGCTGCGCAAGGAAGGCGCCCGCGAGGGCTCGTGGAGCATCAGCCGCTTCAAGGGCCTGGGCGAGATGAGCGCCGAGCAGCTCTGGGACACGACGCTGAACCCCGAAACACGCCGCCTGTCGCGGGTCGAGTACGGACAGCTCGACTTCGCCGCCACGGTGGATGCCTTCAACAAGCTGATGGGCAAGGGCGAAGCCGCCTCGCGCCGCGAGCTGATGGAACTGCACGGCGACAGCATCGAGGTCGACGTCTGATGCAGACGGTCTACAACGCCGGGCACGCGGCCCATGCGGCAACGCATGAGTTCTTCCGCGGCCGTTTGGTGCCGGCGTTCGAGATCCCGGCGCGAGCCGACTACATCCTGCAGGCGGTGCAAAGCGCTGGCCTGGGTGAGGTGCTGGCGCCTGTCGACCATGGCCGCACGCCACTGGAGCGTGTCCACGCCAAGCGCTACCTGGACTTCATCCAGGGTGCCCATGCCGAGTGGCTGGCCACGGGTGGCGAGGGCGACGCCTTCCCGGCCGTGTGGCCCGTGCGCTCGCTGCGCAGCGATGTCGAGCCGGCGAGCTTCGCGGCCCGCATGGGCCTGTACTCCATGGACAGCGGCACGCCGCTGACGCCCGGCAGCTGGGCCGCGGCCTATGCCGGCGCCCAGGCCTCGCTGACGGCCCTGGATCGGGTGCTGGCCGGCCAGCGCTCGGCCTATGTGCTGACCCGCCCGCCAGGCCACCATGCCGGCGCCGACTTCTTCGGCGGCTATTGCTTCATCAACAACGCCGCCGTCGCCGCCCAGGCCGCGCGCGACGCGGGCCTGAAGCGGGTCGCCATCCTGGACGTCGACTACCACCATGGCAATGGCACGCAAGCCATCTTCTACGACCGCGCCGACGTCTTCTACGCCAGCATCCATGGCGATCCGCGCACCGAGTTCCCCTTCTTCCTCGGCCATGCCGACGAGACAGGGGCGGGCGAGGGTGTGGGCTTCAATGCCAACTACCCGCTGCCGGTGGGTGTGGCCAACGAGGACTGGTTTGCAGCGTTGGAGCAGGCACTTGGGAAGCTGACGGCCTACCGGCCCGAGCTGCTCATCGTGTCGCTGGGCGTCGACACCTATGGCGGCGACCCCATCTCCCACTTCAAGCTGGACGAGCCCGAGTTCCGCCGCATGGGCGAGCGCCTGGCCGCCTTCGGTGCACCGACGCTGTTCGTGCAGGAAGGTGGTTATGCCACCGAGGCCATCGGGCGCAATGTCGTCGCCGTGCTGCAGGGTTTTGAAGCGGCATGAGCCTGCGCCTGCGTCCCACCATGCTGTCCGATCTGGACTGGGTCGTCTCGCTCGAGCGCGACGGTGCCAATCTGCCCTTCATCACGCCCTGGGACCGCACCCAGCACGAAGGCGCCATCCGCTTTCCGGACTCGCGCCACTTCATCCTGGAAGAGGGCGACGCGCTCGACCGCATCGGCTTCGTCATCCTGCAGGGCTGCCGCAACCCGAACGGCTCGGTGGAGCTGAAGCGCCTCGTGTTGCAGCCCAAGGGGCGCGGCCTGGGGCGCGCGGCCGTGAGGCAGCTCAAGGCCATGGCTTTCGCGCAGTTGAAGGCGCACCGCTTCTGGCTGGACGTGAAGGCCTTGAACACGCGGGCCTTCGAGCTGTATCGCAGCGAGGGCTTTGTCGAAGAGGGCCGCCTGCGTGAAAGCGTGCGCGTGACCATCGACGGCGCCGACGGCTATGACTCGCTGATCGTCATGTCCCTGCTGGACCGCGAATACCAGGCCCGTGTGGCGCTGGGGGCGGAGGCCGCATGAGGTTCGCGTGGCTGTTGCTCTTCCTGGCGCTACCGGCCCATGCCGACCTGTGGGGCTATGTCGACGCGGCCGGCATGGCCCATTTCGCGCCGCGCCAGCTGGATGCGCGCTACGCGCCCGTACTCGGCAGCGTCGGCATGCAGCGCGTGCCCGGCAAGACCGACGCGGGCCTCGCCCTGCTGAGCTGGCTGGAGATCGCACCCGAGGTGAAGTCCGTCCAGCCCTGGCTGCGCGAGGCGGCCGCCCAGCATGGCGTGGACGCCGACCTGCTGAAGGCCATCATCGCCGTCGAGTCCGGCTATCAGCGCAACGCCGTGTCGCCTCGCGGTGCCACGGGCCTGATGCAGATCACACCCGAGACGGCCAGCCGCTACGCGACACCGGCCGACGCCGCCCGTCTCATCGAGCCGCGCATCAACATCCACACCGGCGCCCGCATGCTGGCCGACCTGATGCGCCGCTTCGGTCGCATCGACGCGGCGCTGGCGGCCTGGAATGCCGGTGAGGGCGCCGTGCGCCGCGCCGGCAACCGTGTTCCCGATATCGACGAAACCCAGGCCCATGTGCATCTCGTCCTCGAGCTGTACTGGGCCCTGCTGCAGCAGAGCCAACCGGCCCGCGCGCAGCACTTGACCTTGCATCCATGAGTTCCCAGACCACGATCGATTTCAACGGCCCCACCGATGGTGGTGGTGGCGACGACAGCAACGCGCTGACGCTGGCGGCCTACGCCCAGCAGGCCTATCTCGAATACGCACTCAGCGTCGTCAAGGGCCGCGCCCTGCCGTCCTATGCCGACGGCCAGAAGCCGGTGCAGCGCCGCATCCTGTATGCGATGAAGCAGCTCGGCCTGGGCTGGACCGGCAACTCCGGCGCCAAGCCCGTCAAGGGCGCCAAGGTCGTCGGCGACGTGCTGGGCGACTTCCATCCGCATGGCGACCAGTCCGTCTACGACGCCCTGGTGCGCATGGCCCAGGACTTCTCGCTGCGCTATCCGCTGATCGACGGCCACGGCAATTTCGGCAGCCGCGACGGCGACGGCGCGGCGGCCATGCGTTACACCGAAGCCCGCCTGGCCCCCATCGCCCGTCTGCTGCTGGACGAGATCGACGAAGACACGGTGGACTTCCGTGCCAACTACGACGGTCGCCTGCAGGAGCCCGTCGAGCTGCCGGCGCGGCTGCCCTTCGCGCTGCTCAACGGCGCCAGCGGCATTGCCGTCGGCCTGGCGACCGAGATCCCCAGCCACAACCTGCGTGAGGTGGCGGCCGCTGCCGTCGCGCTGCTGAAGGACGACAAGCTGTCCGATGACGCCTTGTTCGAGCTGGTGCCCGGTCCCGACTTCCCCGGCGGCGGCCAGCTGATCAGCGCGCCGGAGGACATCCGCGCCGCCTACACCAGCGGCCGCGGCAGCCTCAAGCTGCGCGCGCGCTGGAAGATCGAAGACCTGGCCCGCGGCCAGTGGCAGCTCGTCGTCACCGAGCTGCCCCATGGCACCAGTGCGCAGAAGGTGCTGGAAGAGATCGAGGAGCTGTCCAACCCCAAGGTCAAGGTCGGCAAGAAGACGCTGACCGCGGAGCAGCTGCAGCTCAAGGCCAGCCTGCTGGCGGTGCTGGATGGCGTGCGCGACGAGTCCAGCAAGGACGCGGCCGTGCGCATCGTCTTCGAGCCCAAGAGCCGCACCGTCGAGCAGCAGGACCTCATCAACGCCTTGCTGGCCCACACCAGCCTGGAAAGCAGCGCCTCGGTCAACCTGACCATGATCGGCGCCGACGGCCGGCCGACGCAGAAGAGCCTGCGCGAGATCTTGACCGAGTGGGTGGGCTTCCGCCAGACGACGGTGCGCCGCCGCACCGAGCACCGCCTGGCGCATGTCAACGACCGCATCCATGTTCTCGAGGGTCGGCAGCTGGTGCTGCTGAACATCGAGGAGGTCATCCGCATCATCCGCGAGTCGGACGAGCCCAAGCCGGCGCTGATCGAGCATTTCAAGCTCAGCGACCGCCAGGCCGAGGACATCCTCGAAATCCGGCTGCGCCAGCTGGCGCGCCTGGAAGCCATCAAGATCGAGCAGGAGCTGTCCAAGCTGCGCGACGAGCGCGCCAAGCTGGAAGACATCCTCGGCTCGCCCGCCGCGCTGCGCCGCACCGTCATCAAGGAGATCGAGGCCGACACCAAGCAGTACGGCGACGACCGCCGCACGCTGATCCAGGCCGAGAAGCGCGTGGTCGCCGAAGTGAAGATCGTCGACGAGCCCGTCACCGTCATCGTCAGCCAGAAGGGCTGGGTGAGGGCGCTCAAGGGCCATGAGGTCGACGTCGCCGCCCAGACTTTCAAGGCCGGCGACGCGCTGTGGGGGCATTTCCGCTGCCGCAGCGTGGACCCGCTCATCGTCGTCGGCAGCAATGGCCGGGTCTATTCCGTGCCGGTGTCGACCCTGCCCGGCGGCCGTGGTGACGGCCAGCCCATCACGACCATGATCGAGCTGGAAACCGGCTCGCAGATCGCGCATTACGTGGCCGGAGCGCCGACGCAGCGCCTGGTGTTCGCTGGAACGACCGGTTATGGCCTCGTCGCCCAGGTCGGTGACCTCGTCGGCCGCCAGAAGGCCGGCAAGACCTTCCTCAGCCTGGACGAGGGTGAAGCGCCGCTGCTGGCGGTGGTGCCCAACGACGCCGTCGCTCTGCAGCTCGGCGTGCTCAGTGCCCAGGGACGCCTCTTGAGCTTCCCGCTGGACGAGCTCAAGCACCAGCCCAAGGGCGGCAAGGGCCTGACGCTGATGGATCTGGAGGCCAAGGACAGCATCGCGTCCGTCGCCTGCTTCACCAGCCAGCTGCGCGTGCTCGGCAGCGGCCGTGGCGGCAAGCCGCGCGAAGAGCTGCTGAAGAACCAGTCCCTCGCGGCCCATGCCGGCAAGCGGGCCCGCAAGGGCAAGGCCGTGGACGGCCTGCAGAAGGTGGCGCGGCTAACGTCGGAATGATGCGGCGCCGCTCGAAGATGGTGTCAAGCAGCCGTGACTTGGTGCACATCTGACAAAGCTGGGGCGCCCGCTTACAAGCTGCTACAAGATAGCTGGGCGGCCTCCCTAGCCCATGGGGTGTCCCAGGCCTTCAACAGACTTCGCTGCACCGCACAATGATTTCCGGCGGTTGTGCTTGACCGTCAAAGTCAGGAGCTACGCAATGAAGTTGAAAACCATAGCCGCCGCCTCCGTGGTGGCGCTAACCACGCTCAGCAGCTATGCCGCTGATACCAACTGGGGTACGCACGACCAACTCGAAATTGGTCTGGGCACCACGGCGGGTGGCGCAATCTTCGACACCTTCTCGTTCTGGCTGGGTTCCCAATCCAGCGTCGCGAGCAGTGTCGTGTCCTTCGGTACCGTCATCGGCGGTGCCTACAGCCTGTATTCCTTCGGTGCCGATGGCCTGAAGGGCACGGGTGACGATGTCGGCATCGCCGCCTGGACGTTCAGCGGTGCACCGTCCGTGCACACCGTGTCCCTCGCCTCTGGCAACTACTACTACTCGGTCCTGGGCGGCGCGCCCGGCGCGGCCTCGTACGTGATCAGCTCGGCTGCCACCGCGGCACCGGTGCCGGAACCCGAAACCTATGCCCTGCTGGGTGCAGGCCTGGGTGTCGTCGGCTTCCTCGCTTCGCGCCGTCGTCGCGATTCCTGATCGGGTCAGGCCGGCCTGCGCGCTTCAGGAGAGCGGGCGGGCGGGCAGCACGATCTACCGGCCCTGCAGCCTCCCGGCTCCAGGGCTTTTTCATGCCCGCTCCAATCGGCCAGGCTAGTCGTCGAAGCCAGGGAAGAGCCGACTCGGGAAGACCATGCTCTGCGTGGTGCGCAGGACGACGCCGTCCTTGAAGTGGACGTTGAAGCGCATGCCATAGCCGGTCTGGTCGGGCTCGATGGTCCAGTCCCAGACGTCTTCGCCACTGTTGCGGAAGAAGACCCGCGAGCGCTCGCGGCCGAGGACGCGGCTCACCTGCTCGGGCGTCATGCCAGGCAGGATGCGGGCACGGCCGGCGGGGGCCAGGCCATCCTCGACGGCCAGCAGCCGGCCATCGGCGCCGAGGCGGACCATATAGCAGTGCTGGCCCAGGGGCTGGGTTGAATACTCCAGCGTGCGGCCGCCATCGGCCTCGGGCCAGATGCGGCCGGGCTGGCCGTAGATCGCCACGACATCGGCTTCCTGGCTCGCACCGGGCTGCAGCCGCGCATCGCGGTCCGGCGTCGCGCAGCCGGCGAGCAGCGCGATGCAGAGGGCGAGGGCGGCGAGGCGCATGGGAAAACTTCAGCGTTTGGCCAGGGCCTTCGCGCAGTCCGCCACGAGGCCCGGGCCCTTGTAGATGAGGCCGGTGTAGACCTGCACAAGGTCGGCACCAGCTTCGATCTTGGCACGGGCATCCTGGCCGCTCATGACACCCCCGACGCCAATGATGGGATAGCCGGCCGGCAGGGCCGCGCGCAGCAGGCGGATGACACGGTTGCTGGCTTCGAAGACCGGTGCGCCGGACAGGCCGCCCATCTCGTTGGCATGCGCCAGCCCCTGCACCTTGTCGCGCGCGATCGTCGTGTTGGTGGCGATGACGCCGTCGATGCCATTGGCCTTCAGCGTCTGGGCGATGACGGCGACCTGGTCTTCCTCGAGATCGGGCGCAATCTTGACGAACATCGGCACGCGCCGGCCGCTTTGCGCGTCGAGTTGCTGCTTGCGTTGCTGCAGCTTGCCCAGCAGCGCATCCAGGGCCTCGTCGCTCTGCAGGGCGCGCAGGTTCTTGGTGTTGGGACTGGAGATGTTGACGGTGATGTAGTCGGCATGCGGGTGCACACCTTCCAGACCGAGCAGATAGTCGTCGGCGGCGTTCTCGATGGGCGTCGCGGCGTTCTTGCCGATGTTCAAGCCCAGGATGCCGCCGGCCTTGCGGAAGCTGTGGGCGCGCTTCACATTGGCGATGAAGCTTTGCAGGCCCTCGTTGTTGAAGCCCAGGCGGTTGATCAGCGCGTTGGCTTCGGGCAGGCGGAACATGCGCGGCTTGTCGTTGCCGGGCTGGCCCTTGGGCGTCACCGTGCCGACCTCGATGAAACCGAAGCCCATGGCGCCCAGGCCGTCGATGCAGCGGCCGTTCTTGTCCAGGCCCGCGGCCAGGCCGATGCGGTTGGGGAAGCGCAGGCCGGCGACCGTTACCGCATCGCTGACGCGCTCACCGCACCACAGCAGCTGCGCGGGTGTGTTCTGCAGCTTGGCGATGCTGCCCAGCGTCAGTTCGTGGGCGTGTTCCGGGTCCAGACCGAACAGGAAGGGGCGAGAGAGGGCGTAGGGGATCAGCGGCATAACCCCCGATTGTCGCTAAGCGCGGCTGAGGCCGAACTCAGCCGCCGTCGGGGCGGTCCCAGGGCGGCACCTCGCCCATCTTCTCCAGCATGAAGTCGATCAGCGCCCGCACCTTGGGCGCCGGGTGGCGGCTGGGCAGGTAGACGGCGTACAGCGTGTTGGCGTCAGCCAGGCCGCCGAGCGGCTGCCAATCGGGCAGCACCGTCTTCAGCCGCCCGGCGCGCAGGTCGGCGCCGACGGCATAGGTGGGCAGCACGGCCAGGCCCAGGCCGGCCAGGGCTGCCACGCGCAGGGACTCGCTGCTGTTGGCCGTCAGACCGCTCTCGAAGCGCAGCGCGCCGCGGGTCTCGACCTCGGCTTCGCCCTGTTCGGGGTGGCGAAAGCGCCAGCGGTCGGGCGACTGCAGATAGCCGAAGCGCAGGCAGCGGTGGCCGGCGATGTCGGCCACGGCCTGCGGCTCGCCGTGGGCTTGCAGATAGCTCGGCGCTGCACACAGCACGAAGCGGATGGCCGCCAGGCGCCGCGCCACCAGGCCATCCGACGGCTTGTGGGTCAGGCGCAGCACGACGTCGAAGCCTTCCTCGGCCAGGTCCACATAACGGTCGTTCAGACCCAGCACCACGTCGATCTGCGGATGGCGGCCGCAGAACTCGGCCATCAGGGCCGTGAACTGCAGATTGCCGAAGGCCGTGGACACCGACAGCCGCAGCACGCCGCGCGGCTCGTCGCGGCGGCCGGCGAGTTCGGTCTCCAGGGCCAGCGATTCGTCCAGCAGCCGCAGCGCCCGCTCGTAGACGGCGCGGCCCTCGGCCGTCGGGCTGACGCTGCGCGTCGTGCGGTGCAAGAGGCGCGTGCCGAGCTGGTCTTCCAGCCGCACCACCTGCTTGCTGACGGCCGACTTGGTCGTGCCCAGCAGGCGGGCAGCACCGGAGAAGCCGCGGGCGTCGACGACGCGGGCAAAGGCTTGCAGGTCTTCGAGGCGGCCCATGGTAACTGTGCTCCGTTTGGAAACTCTGAATCGAATTTGTGCTGGATTGTGTCTTGGATATCTAATTTCTAGAGTGTGGACCTGTCTCTTCAAGGAGTCACCGCCATGTCCATCACCGTCTTGTCATCGCCCTGTGCCGCCCGGTCCTTCCGGCCCGGCCGCTTCGACCGCCTGCTGAGCGCCGCCGCGGCATCCAGCCTGCCGCTGCTCTTCATCCTGCTCTGGAGCAGCGGCTATGTGGCCGGCAAGCTGGCCCTGCCGCACACCGGGCCGATGACCTTGCTGACCCTGCGCTTCGGCCTCGCCGCCGTCGTGCTGCTGGCCGTGGCCGCCGCCACTGGCGCGCCCTGGCCGCATCGGGCGCGCGCCTGGGGCCATCTGGCCGTCGTCGGCCTGCTGATGCAGGTGCTGCACTTCTCCTGCATCTACTTCGCGCTGCAATGGGGCCTGAGCGCCGGCGTGGCCGGCCTCCTCATCGGCCTGATGCCGCTGGCGACGGCCCTGGGCGCGCACCTGTGGCTGGCCGAGCGCATCGGTTCGCGCCAGATGCTGGCGCTGCTGGGCGGGCTGGTCGGCGTGGCCCTGGTCATCGCCGACAAGCCGCTGAACGGTGCCTGGACGGCTTATGCCGTGGCCGGCGTCGGTCTGCTCGGCCTCGTGGCCGGCACGCTCTACCAGAAGCGCTTCTGCGCCCACATGGACCTGCGCAGCGGCGCCGGCGTGCAGATGGCGGTCTCGGCCCTGGCCGTGGCTGCCGTGGCCTGGCCCACTGAACACTTCGCCATCGACTGGAGCCTGGAGCTGGTCGGATCCTGGCTGTGGCTGGGCCTCGTCAACTCCATCGGTGCCTTCAGCCTGATGTTCATCATGATCCGCCGCGGCCAGGCGGGGCAGGTGGCGCGTCTCTTCTTCCTGATCCCCGGTGTGTCCGCGCTGATGGGTTTTGTGCTGCTCGGCGAGCGCCTGGAGCCGCTGGCCCTGGCCGGTTTTGCGCTCTCTGCGCTGGCCGTGTGCTTCGCGGCTGCCAAGCGGTGAAAATAGCGGGCTTCTCCGGAGCCCGTACATGAAACCTCTCGACGATCCCCACCACGACCGCGAAGCGGGCTCCCGCGACGAAACCCGCGACACCACGCGCACCGACGACACCCGCATCGGTGCCGTGCGCGCCCTGATCAGCCCGGCCCTGCTGCTCGAAGAGCTGGCCATCCCCGACGCGACGCTGGAGCTGGTCGAGCGCGCCCGCCAGGAGATCAGCGATGTGCTGCATGGCCGCGACGACCGCCTGCTCGTCATCGTCGGCCCTTGCTCCATCCACGACCACGACCAGGCGATGGACTACGCCCGCCTGCTGAAGGTCGCCCGGGACGAGCTTCAGCGCGACCTGCTCATCGTCATGCGCGTCTACTTCGAGAAGCCGCGCACCACGGTGGGCTGGAAGGGCTATATCAACGACCCGCGCCTGGACGGCAGCTTCCATATGAACGAGGGCCTGCGCCTGGCCCGCCAGCTGCTGCTGGACGTCAACGGCCTGGGCCTGCCGGCCGGCACCGAGTTCCTGGACCTGCTGTCGCCGCAATACATCTCCGACCTGATCGCCTGGGGCGCCATCGGTGCGCGCACGACCGAGAGCCAGAGCCACCGCCAGCTGGCCTCGGGCCTCTCCTGCCCGGTCGGCTTCAAGAACGGCACCGACGGCGGCATCAAGGTCGCCAGCGATGCCGTGCTGGCCGCCAGCAGCGCCCATGCCTTCATGGGCATGACCAAGATGGGCACGGCCGCCATCTTCGAGACCCGCGGCAACCGCGACTGCCACGTCATCCTGCGCGGCGGCAAGGCGCCCAACTACGACGCGGCCTCGGTGAATGCGGCCTGCGACGCGCTGAAGGCCTCGGGCCTGCGCGAGCAGGTCATGATCGACTTCTCGCACGCCAACTCCAGCAAGAAGTACGAGCGCCAGGTCGACGTCGGCCATGACGTGGCTGGCCAGATCGCGGGGGGCGATGCGCGCATCACCGGCGTCATGATCGAGAGCCATCTGCAGCCCGGCCGCCAGGACCTGGCCGAGGGCCAGACCAAGGCCGACCTCAAGCCCGGCGTGTCCATCACCGACGCCTGCCTGGGCTGGGCCCAGACCGAGCCCTTGCTGCGCGAACTGGCCGCCGCCGTTCAAAAGCGCCGCGGCTGACGCCGCCCAGGCGCCGTTGGCGCCATCAGCTGTCCACCCGTCGCAGCGCCCTCGCGCCGCGGCGGGGCGGTTTCCATCATTCAGCCATTCCCACTGCTGAATCTGGAGACCGCGATGAACAAAGCGCTTGCCGCTCTGATGGTGCTGCTGCCCTTGTGCAGCCAAGCCGCCGATGTGATCCTGGAGGTCGAGGGCCTGGACACCAGCCGCCTGGCAGGCGCTTCGCTGCTGGTGGGCGTCTACACCGAGCCGGCGAGCTGGCTGCGCCAGCCCCAGTCCGGCCATCGCTTCGGCCTCGAGGCCGCGGTCGGCGGCAAGCTCACCGTCGTGCTGAAGGACCTGCCCGAAGGTCCGCTGGCCCTCAGCCTCTTCCAGGACGCCAACGGCAACGGCCGCCTGGACATGAACCCCATGGGCATCCCGGTCGAGCCCATCGGCTTCTCCAATGACGCCGTCGGCAACTTCGGCCCGCCGAAGTTCGAACAGGCCGTCGTGACGCCCGTGGCCGGCACGCCGGTCAAGGTCAAGCTGAACTGAGCGAGGCGGCCATGACGATGAATCGCCGCTCCCTCCTTGCCGCCTTGCTGGCCGGCGGCCTCAGCCCCGAACTGCTGGCCCTGGGGCTGCCCGCCGACGCCTTCGCGGCCGACGCGCCCGAACTCGCGCCGTTGCGCGGCCTCAGCGGTGAAAGCCTGGATGCCCAGGCCGTCATGGAAGGCCGCCTGCCCGCGGCACTGAACGGCCGCTATTTCCGCAACGGGCCCGGCCTGATGCAGCGTGGCACCCAGCGCTATCGCCACTGGTTCGACGGCGACGGCCTGGTGCAGGCCTGGACGCTGGCCGACGGCCGGGCCAGCCACCGCGCCCGCTTCGTGCAGACCGAGAAGTTCCGCGCCGAGCAGCAAGCCGGCCGCTTCCTGCTGCCCGCCTTCGGCACCGCCATCCCGGCGCAGCGCCCGGTGCGCGGCCCCGACAGCGTCAATGCCGCCAACACCAGCGTGCTGATGCAGGGTGACCACCTCTATGCACTGTGGGAGGGCGGCAGTGCCTATGAGCTGGACCCGGCGACGCTGGCCACGCGCGGCGTCAAGACCTGGGCTCCGGAACTGCGCGGCATGCCCTTCTCGGCCCATCCCAAGGTCGAGCCCGACGGGACGGTGTGGAACTTCGGCACCGCCAACGGACGGCTGGTTCTCTACGAGATCGATGCCGCTGGCAGCGTGCGCCGCCATGCGGTGCTGGACGACATCGTGGCGCCAGCGATGCTGCATGACTTCGCGGTCTCGCAGCACCATCTCGTCTTCCTGCTCGCGCCCATCCGGCTGGACATGGCGGCCGTGCGGGCCGGGCAGTCCATGCTGGAGTCCATGCGCTGGGGGGGCGACCAGCCGACCCGCGTCCTCGTCATTGCCAAGTCCGACTTCTCGCGCCGACGCATCTTCGAGATGCCGGCCGCCCAAGTCTTCCACTTCGGCAACGCCTGGGACGACGGCCGACTGCTGCGCGTCGACTATGTGCAGGGCGTGCCGCTGCCCGAGTTCAATGCCGGCGCCGAAAGCATGATGCGCGGTGAGCGCAGCGGCCGCGAGGTGTCGACGGCACGCCTGCTAGAGATCGACCTGCAGACGGGCCGCCTGAGCCTGGCCTCGCGCGACGAGGCCGTCGAGTTCCCCGTCGTCGACCCGCGCGTCGTCGCGAGGCGCCACCGTTTCGTCTGGTACCCCACCGCCGTCGACACCGGCGCACGCTGGGGCTTCAACGGCCTGATGCGCCTCAACATCGAGACCGGTGCCCGCGAGCGCTTCAGTTTCGGCAACGACGTCGTCGTCGAGGAACATGTGCTGGTGCCCAGGCCCGGCAGCACGCGGGAAGGCGAGGGCTGGCTGGTCGGCATGGGCTATGACGTGAAGCGCCGGCGCAGCTTCTTCAGCGTCTTCGACGCGCTGCGCCTGGCAGACGGTCCCGTCGCGCGGGCCTGGCTGCCCTACTGGGTGCCCTACGGCTTCCACGGCAAGTTCCAGGCCGCCTAGGAGTCTGCACGGCAGAGGGCGTGGCCCGCGCCGGGGCGATTTGCGAGGCCAGGCAAGGCGCCGGCGAGGCGAGGGGTCGGGACCCACGACGAGCTGGCAACGCCGAATGGCCCCGCAAATCGCCCCGGCCCTTCGGGTTGGGCCTGGCAAGAGCGCATGCAGCGTTGCTCGTCGTTGTGGGCATGAGCCCACTGCCTCCTCGCGCCTTGCCTGCTCCCTTGCCAGGCCCAACGCGGGCTACGCCCTCTGCCGCGCAGACTCCCTGCCCATGCCCCCTGCTTCAAGGACAGGGCAGGGGACTCCACATTGACAGCCATCAGCCGCGCCCCTATCGTCCGCGCCGTTTGTTGAAAGCGCTTTCAGAAAGCGCTTTCACTTTCGGCGACCGGCAGCAGTACGTCGTCGCCAGGGATTTTCTTTTCCCTCCCCCAAAACCATGGAGACGACAACATGCTGAATCTGAAGACTAGCGTGGCCCTGGCCGCGCTGACGCTGGCCGGCGCTGCCGGCGCGGCGACAACCAATGGCTTTGCCGACGGCGGTTTCGAGACCGCGGGCAGCGGCCCCTTCATCGCCGCCGGCTGGCTGACCGCGGCCACCAACAGCCCGGCTTCGCTGTCCAGCGACGCCCATTCCGGCAGCCATTCCCTGCTGCTGAGCGCACCTAACGGCTTCGATGCCTCCATCGCCCTGCAGGACTCGGTCGGCCATGGCGGCATGCCGCTGCTCGGTGCCGCCAATGTGGGTGACACCCCCTGGTTGAGCTTCTGGGCCAAGGGCGACGCCAGCACCACCGGCAACGCCTTCGTCACGCTGCGCTACATGGGTGCCAACGGCATCATCAGCACCGGCCTGGACCAGCAGTTCCAGAGCCTGATCAACACCAGCAGCTGGAGCCAGGTCAGCTTCCAGGCCAGCGCCATCCCCGTCGGCACCACGGCCCTGTTCATCGAGATCGGCACGGCGGTCGGCCCCATCCTGGACGGTCGCCCCAATGCCGTCCTGGTCGATGACCTCTCGCTCGGCCTGCAGGTGGCCGCCGTCCCCGAGCCGAGCAGCTATGCGCTGCTGCTGGCCGGCCTTGCCAGCGTCGGCGCCATCGCCCGCCGCCGTCGCGCTTGAGATCGGGGAGATCCATCATGCAATCCAGGATCCACGCCCTCTCCAAGGTCGCCGCCTCGCTGCTGTTCTGCGGCCTGGCCGCCCATGCCAGCGCCGCCGGCACCGTCGTCATCGACACCTATGGCCCCGGCGATGACGTCAGCGGCTGGGCCTCGCTGCTCGGCCCGGGCCAGAACCTCGCGGTCGCCTTCGACATCGGCAGCGCCACCACCCTCCAGTCCTTCCTCACGTCCATCGACGGTGTGGGCGGCATCACCGTCGGCATCATGGCCCGCCAGGGCAATGTGCCCACGGGCAACAGCTGGCTCTACAGCACGCATCTGAGCGATCCCTGGGCCAATACGCTGCAGACGCCGACCGGCTGGAACCTGGCCGCCGGCAGCTACTGGCTGGTGACCCAGGCCGACGCCAACTTTGCCGGCCAATGGCAGAGCGGCACCGACACACCCAGCGCTGCCTGGGCCTTCTCGTCGTCGGGCAACTGGCAGGCCGTCACCTCCGGCTTCACCGGCGCGCCGGCCACCCGCATCACGGTCACCAGCGCCGTGCCCGAGCCGTCCACCTACGGACTGATGTTCGCTGGCGGCCTGCTGCTCGCCGCTGTTGCCCGCCGCAAGTCCAACGTTCAAGGATGAATGCCATGAATCGTCAAACCTTCAAGCGTGCGGTACTGGGCGGCCTGCTGCTGGCCGCCAGCACCTTCGCTTCCGCCAGCGTCACCAGCCCCGTCATCGGCAAGCTGCTCTGGTCCGAGGAATTCAACGGTGCCAGCCTGGACAGCACGCTGTGGACGAGCTACGACGGCAATGGCTGCCAGATCGGCCTGTGCGGCTACGGCAACCAGGAGCTGGAGTACTACCGGCCGGGCAACCTCGGCATCGTCAACGTGCCCTTCGAACCCGGCACGCGGGCCCTGGCCATCACCGCCAAGCGCGAGGTGATGGGCGCCAACCAGTTCACCTCCGGCAAGCTCGACTCGGCCGGCAAGGTGCAGGTCCAGTACGGCATGATCGAAATCCGCGCGGCCACACCGTCGGTGGGCGTGGGCCTGTGGCCGGCGCTGTGGCTGCTCGGCACCAGCCCTCAAGCCTGGCCGCGCAAGGGCGAGATCGACATCATGGAGCAGGGCGGCCGCCAACCCGCGGGCCTGCCGGCCGTGTCGCCGGACCAGTTCGTCGGCGCCAACGTCATCACCTTCAACCAGGCCGCCTGCGTGCCGGGCAATGAAAGCTGTGCTGCCTCCACCGCGTGGCAGACCAAGAACTGGGTGACGCCGTCGCGCTCGCTGGCCAACCGCTTCGTGCTGTATCGCCTCTACTGGACCGACACCCAGATCCGCTTCACGATGGTCGACAACGGCCGCGAGCTGGACATGTACAAGGCGCCCATCTCCACGGTCGGCTCGCCGGCTTTGCAGGCGCCGTTCTACCTGCTGATGAACATGGCCGTGGGCGGCAATTTCACCAACGCCGCCACACCCGCGCAGGTCACGGCGCCGCTGCCCGCCACGATGTACGTCGACTACGTGCGCGTCTACGAGCTGGACGGCAAGGGCGAGGTCAAGCTCGGCGTAGGCATCACGCCCGAGGCCGGCAAGTTTGGTGTCTTCACCGACAACACGCCGGTCGACAACGGCCAGGCCCTGGGCACGTCGGCGGACTTCTTCATCTGGAACACCGCCTCCATGGGCGGCGGCAACATCCCGGCGTTCGAGGGCTCCAACGTGCTGGCGCTGAACTACTTCGCGCCGGGGCAATGGTTCGGTGGCGCCGTCCAGTCGCGCCAGGCCCACGACATGAGCGGCTTCCGCGGCGGCAACATCAAGCTGAAGATCAAGGCTCCCGCCAATGTCGCCTTCAAGATCGGCATCCTGGACAACTACACCAACCACAGCTGGGTGACCTTCCCCGCCAACACCACGGCCTACGGCCTGGTGCGCAACGGTGAATGGGGCACGGCCACCATCCCGGTGGCCGAGATTGCCGGGCCGCTGGTCGCGCTGCAGTCCATGAACTCACTGTTCGAGTTCCTCAGCGTGGACGGCTCCAACCCGACCGCGCCTTTCCAGATGGCCTTCGACGACATCATCTGGGACTCGGGCGTGGCCGGCGTGGCCCCGATGGTGGTCAGCGCACCGACGATGGCCAAGACGGCGGCAGTGCCGACGGCCTCGGCCCAGACCGGATCGAGCACCGTCGAACTCGCCGCCACGGCAAACGGCTGGGTGGACGTGCACTACACGGTCAACGGCGGCGAGACCCGGACGGTGCGCATGCGCCAGGACGGGTCCTCCAGCCGCTACACGGTGGGCGGCCTGAAGAAGGGTGACGTGCTCGAGTACCGCTTCACGTCCTGGGACGGCAAGGCCCAGGTCGCCGTCGACTCGGCGGCCAAGAGCGTCACGGTGAAGTAAGCCGGAGGAAGGGATGGCCGCGGCCCGTCCGCGACCATCCCCGACAATCCGGCCCATGAACCAAGACCAGCTCAAGCAACTCGTCGGCCGCGCGGCCCTGGACTACGTCCCCGCCGGCCAGATCCTCGGCGTCGGCACCGGCTCCACGGTGGACTGCTTCATCGACGCGCTGGCGGCCAGCGGCATTGCGATTCCGGGCGCCGTGTCCAGTTCGGAGCGTTCGACGCAGCGCCTCATCAAGCACGGCATCAAGGTATTCGACGCGGCCGAAGTGGAGCGCCTGGCCGTCTACATCGACGGCGCCGACGAGATCGACGGCCGCGGCTTCATGGTCAAGGGCGGCGGCGCGGCCCTCACGCGCGAGAAGATCGTGGCCGACCTGGCCGACCAGTTCGTCTGCATCGCCGACGAATCCAAGCTCGTGCAGACCCTGGGCAAGTTCCCGCTGCCGGTCGAGATCATCCCCATGGCGGCAGCCCAGCTGACGCGTCGCTTTGCCCGCATGGGTGGCGCTGCGACCCTGCGCGCCGGCGTCGTCACCGACAACGGCGGCCACATCCTGGACGTGCGCGGCCTGGCCATCACCGATCCGCTGGGCTTCGAGGCCGAGGTCAGCCAGTGGCCCGGCGTCGTCACCGTCGGCGTGTTCGCCCGCCACAAGGCGAGCGTCTGCCTGCTCGGCGGGGCGGATGGCGTCAAGACGCTGACCTTCTGAGCCCATGCCGCAGCGCGGCGCCGGCTTCGACGCCGAGGATCACGAGAAGCACCATTGGTGGCGCAGCCTGCTGCTGCGCTTCGTCGTCTGCCTGGCCGTGTCGCTGCCGTTGTGGTGGTTCACCGGCTGGACCGGCACGCTGGTCACGCTGATGCTGTGGGCCAAGGTCTTCGCCGGCGACCTCTACACCCTCGGCGAAATCATCGGCCGAGCCCTGAAGCAACTGGCCTTGCAGCCGGTGCACGGCCGCTTCTACCAGTTCAAGGGCCACCCCGTCCGCGTGCTGGACGACGATATCGAACGCCAGCGCTGGATCGCCCTGGCCGACCTCGCCACGGCGCTTGGTGCGGCCATGCCGGCAGCCTCCATCCGCCGCCGCCGGCTCGATGCGCTGCGCGAGGAACGCGACGGTGTCTACGTGCTCGACGAGGTGGCTCTGGCCTGGTTGCGCGAGCAGCGCAGCGACCGGGCAGGGCGGCTGGCGCATTGGGTGGAGCGCGAGGTCTGGTATCCCGCACGGGGCCGCAAGGCCAGCTATGCCCAGAAAAAAAGGGCATCCGAAGACGCCCCTTCCGAGTGAACCCAGAGGCTCAATTCCGGCCGACGGCACTCCATGCCGCTGCCACGGCACTCGCCTCGGCACTGCCGGCACCGTAGAGCTCGTTGGCGGCCGCGATGGTGCCGGTGCGCGCGCTGGCATAGGTGGTGGACGAAGTGAATTTCGTCGTCAGCGCGCGGTACCAGATCTTTGCGGCCTTGTCCCGGCCGATGCCGGCCAGCGAGCCCGTGCCGGTGGCGACGCGGGTGTTGCCGGCCACGCAGGTCGGGCTCTTGCCGTAGGCGCTGTTGGTGCCTTCGGCGAGCAGGAAGAAGAAGTGGTTGGCCACGCCCGAGCTGTAGTGCACGTTGAGGCTGCCCACACCCGAGTACCAGCAGTCGGCCGAGGAGCCGTCGCTGCTGGGCTTGACCATGCTGCGCAGCGAACCGCCGCCCACCATGATCTTCTCGCCGATCAGATAGTCGCCGGCATCGCTGCTGTTGGCCGCGTAGAACTCGACCATGGTGCCGAAGATGTCCGACGTGCCTTCGTTGAGGCCGCCCGACTCGCCGGAATAGATCAGGCCGGCGGTGCGGCTCGTCACGCCGTGCGTCATCTCGTGGCCGGCCACGTCCAGGGCCACCAGCGGCTTGAGCTGGCTGCCGTCGCCGTCGCCATAGGTCATGCAGAAGCAGGAGTCCGACCAGTAGGCGTTGTTGTAGTTGCGGCTGTAGTGGACGCGGTTGTAGGCGCCCTTGCCGTCATTGGCGATGCCGTTGCGGCCGTGGACGTTCTTGTAGTAGTCCCAGGTGACGGCGGTGCCGTACTGGGCATCGGCGGCGGCGCTGTTGGTGTCGCTGGTGGCGTTGTTGCCCCAGGTGTTGTCGGTGTCGGTGGCGATGCTGCCGCCGCTCGTCTTGTTCTTCAGGTTGATGGTGTAGGTGCTGCCGCGGGTCGGGTCCCGCAGCTCGTAGCCGCCGCTGATGCTGTTGGTCGTCAGCGCGACATTGCCGCTGTAGAGCGTCTTGCCCGTGCCGTTGGCGGCCGCCGTCTGGACGTCGTCCCAGGCATCGAGCTTCTGGCCGTTGCCGGCGTCGATGATGATGTGCTTCTCGAAAGGCGTGCCGTCGTCGCCGTCGCCGCTGACCCGGACTTCCCAGGCCAGGCGGGGCAGGTCCTCGCGGGCCCAGATGACGAGCTCGGGGCGCGGCTGGATGTCGGCCATCGGGTACTCGACGAAGACGGCGAGCAGGGCGCGGGCAGCGCTGATGCTGGGCGTGGTCGATACGCTGGGCAGCATGCGGTTGCTGCGCTGCATGGCGGCGAGGTTGCCGTGGCGGTCGGTCTGCACGATGAGGTCGGCACCGATGGCGCGCAGGCCGGCGATACGGCGGTCGAAATGGACGTGGCTGCCACCGTCGTCGTCCTGTACGACGCGGCGCATCTCATAGCTGTGGTCGCTGCCATGCAGGCTCAGGCCAGGGAGCTGCCGGGCATAGTTCTCGGCGCTGCTGCGCAGCAGGGCCTGGGCGCTGGCGGTGGGGGCGTTGTCCGCCTGGGCCAGGGACGAGAGGGCGGCAAGGCCGAGCAGGGTCAGCTTGTGGCTGGTTCGGAACATGGTGGAACTCCGGTTGGGGTGTTGCTGCGGGAGTACTGCGGCAGCGGCCCGCGCGCCGGATGGGCGCGAGGTGCTGGCGCACTATGCGCAAGGCCTAACGGCCCGACCACTGGCGACCGTCCGTCGCCTCGTCCAGTGACGGGTAGTCCCGGATTTCCAACGCAAAGAGCCGGGCACATGGCCCGGCTCCGCTTCAGTCGCGCAACCTTGCGCGCGTCAGGACGTTTGCAGAACGTTCAGAACGTTTCCCAATCGCCGTCATCCGCTGCCGGTGCGGGGGCCGGGGATGGGGTCGGGCGCGCTGCCACGGCGGGCGCCGCCTTGGCAACGGGCGCGGCGGCCGGCCTGGGGCTGGCGACCGGCCGTGGGGCCGCAGCCGGGGCCTTGGTGGCCGGCTTCACGGCGGCCGGCTTCACCGGGGCTGGCTTGTGCGGGACCGGGGCCTTGGCTGCTGCCGGGCGATGGCCGCCGCCGCCGAGCCTGAATACGCTGATGGCTTCGGCCATGCGGGCCGACTGCTCGCGCAGGCTTTCGGCGGCGGCGGCGGACTCCTCCACCAGGGCGGCGTTCTGCTGGGTCATCTGGTCGAGCTGCACGACGGAACCGTTGACGACGCCGATGCCCTCGCTCTGTTCGCGGGCCGCAGCGCTGATCTCGCCAATGATGTCGGTCACGCGCTGCACGCTGGCCACGATCTCGGTCATGGTGGCGCCCGCATCCTGCACCTGCTGGGTGCCGGAGTCCACGCGCTCGACGCTGGCGCTGATGAGGCTCTTGATCTCCTTGGCGGCCTCGGCGCTGCGCTGGGCCAGCAGGCGCACTTCGCCGGCCACGACGGCGAAGCCGCGGCCCTGCTCGCCGGCGCGCGCCGCCTCCACGGCGGCGTTCAGCGCCAGGATATTGGTCTGGAAGGCGATGCCGTCGATGGTGCCGATGATCTCGTTGATCTTGCGCGAGCTCTGGCTGATCTGGTCCATGGTCGCGACGACCTGGGACACGGCCTCGCCGCCGCGCTGCGCAACGGTCGCGGCCGAGCTGGCGAGCTGGTTGGCCGTCATGGCCGCGTCGGCCGTCTGCTTGACGGTGCCGGTCAGCTCCGACATGGAGGACGCGGCGTTCTGCAGGTTGCTGGCCGTCTGCTCGGTGCGCTGACTCAGGTCCAGGTTGCCGGTGGCGATCTCGGCGCTGGCCGTGCCGATGCTGTCGGCCGCGCCGCGCACCTCGCCGATGAGCTTTTGCAGCGAGCTTTGCATCTCCTGCAGCGCGTTGAGCAGGCGGCCCACTTCGTCCCTGCCGCCGGCCGGGATGTCCTTGGTGAGGTCGAAGTGCGCGATGGCCTCCGCCACTTCGGCCGCGCGGCCCAGCGGCCCGGTGATGGAGCGGCCCAGGGCCAACGACAGCCAACCGGCCAGGGCCAGTGCGATGAGGGCAAAGATGACGAGGCTGGTGCGCGCGTTCGCGTTGGCGCTTTCCAGCGCCTTGGCGGAGGCATCAAGCTGGTCGCGCTGGGACTTCACGATGGCCAGCGTGGCTTCCGTGAGTTTGGTGACAGCCGGCCGGAACTCGTTCTCGTAGGCTTGCTTGGCGGCGGCCTCGTCGCCGGACTTCTTGGTTTTCGTCAAGGACTCGCGGGCGACGCGGTAGGTCGTGCGGGCCTGGTCGAGAGCCTTCATCAAGGCCTTCTCTTCGTCGGTGTCCATCTGGGGCTCGATCTTCTTGAAGATCTCGCTGGCCATCTCGGTGGACTTCGCCGCATGCGGGGCCATCTGGTCACCCAGGGTCAGGTCGCTGGACAGCGCAATGGCCATCGCGCGCACCTCGCCGCCGCTGACGAGCCGGTAGTACTCCGTCGCGTTGCGCTCGGCTGCGAGGTAGTCGTTGTACATCGTCGACGATTGCGTCGCCACGCGGTTCAGCGCGAAGAAGCCGATGGTCGAGCCGATGAAGGAAATCAGCAGCACCACCCCGAGCACGAGGGTCAGGCGTTGCGCAATGCTGCGCGATCCCAGCAAACTGTTGAACATGGGGTCTCCTCGTTGAGCCTTGGCGGCATTGCGGCAGCCGATGAGTTTGCCTTGACGGCACAGCGCTGAACAGCAAGTCAGGGCCCTGAAACCGCCGCTATTGCACGGCGCGAGCGCCTGAGTGAGAAGCGCAGTGGGTCGACAGCGTCCAGCAATTCGGCCTCCAGCGGCCGCGGCGACCCCAGGGCCAGCGCGGCCACGAGGCGGCCGGCCAGGGCTGCCCAGGTGATGCCGCGCGAGGCGAAGCCGGTGCAGACGACGAGACCGGATCGGCGGGCTTGCAGGCGCAGTTGATCGGCTTCGGGCGCGCCGGGCCGGGCCAGGCCGCCGATCAGCGGCAGGCGGTCCGGTGCGATGAGACGCCAGCCGACGCGGCCGGCCAGCGGCGCTTCGGGTACGCGGGCCAGGCCGGCCAGGCGGGCATAGCGCGTGAGGTTGTCGACCTGGTCGGCCTCGCGCAGGGCGGGGTCGAGGTCGCCGTCCTGCGTCGTCGCACCACACCAGATGCCGCCTCGGCCATCGGCAATCGCATAGCCCTCGCCGGCGATCGGCAGGGCCGGGCACCAGGGCGCGTCGGGCAGATGGCTCAGCTGCCCGCGCTGCACGGTCAGCCCTTCGGCCAGCTCACCGAGCAGCGGCAACTGGCCGTGGCCGCCGGCCAGCACGACCAGGGGCGCGGCCTCGATGAGCTGGCCGCCCGCGTCGAGCAGCTGCCAGCCGCCGTCGGTCTCGCGCAGTTCGGCGACGGGGGTGTTCAGGCGCAGCGCCGCACCACTTTCGGCCAGCAGCGCCCTCACATAGGCGGCCGGGTCCAGGGCGCCGCCGCCGGGGTAGAACCAGGCCGGATGGGCGAGGGCCGTTCCTGCCCGGCCCCCAGCCTCCTCGGCGTCGAAGGCCTGGACGTAGCCGGCCGCGGCCTGCATCTGCTCCCGGGCCAGCCGGGTCTCCAGCCGCAGCAGCCCCGGCTGATGCGGCAGGCCCAAACTGGCCAGCAGGTCTTGGGTTGCCAGTGCCGCGGCGCGGTTGAAGCGGGCGTGCGGTCCGTCGTCGGGGTTGACGGTACCGTGGAAGAGGCCGGCCGGATTGCCGGAACTGGCCTGGGCCGATGCTGGCAGGGCATCGACGACGGTGCAGGCCAGGCCGGCGCGCGACAGGGCCAGCGCGCAGGCGGCGCCCGCGAGCCCCGCGCCAACGACGACGGCGCTTCGTGCCTTGGGCGCCAGCGGCTCGCGGCCGACCGGGCGCCGCGGCGTGTGGCGAGGGGCGTAGCGGGCCACCGTCATCTCGGGCTTGTTGGCAAAGCCAGGCGCCAACTCGACCTCGAAGCCCAGCGAAGCCAGCGCCCGGCGCATCGGCCGGTGGATGCTCCAGGTGGCGGCGGTGGTGCCGGGCAGGGCGTGGCGCGACAGGCTTTTCAGCAGCCATTCGTCCCACATCTCCGGATTGCGGGCCGGGGCGAAGCCGTCGAGGTAGAGGGCATCGGCGTCCAGCACGAGTTCGCGCAGCAGCGTGCGGGCGTCGCCCAGGCCCAGCAGCAACTCGACACGGCCGCCCTCGAAGGCCAGGGTGTGCAGGCCCGGCGTCAGCGGCGGCCAGCGTTCCACGAGTTGCCGCGCCAGCGCGGCCAGCGGGCTGGCCGCATGGGCGCGGGTGAGGTCGTCAGGGCGCAGCGGATGCTTCTCGATGCTGACGAAGACGAGGCGCTCGCAGCGTGCCGGGTCCTGCCGCCAGGCGTCCCAGGTCGCCAGGAAGTTGTTGCCCAGGCCGAAGCCCGTCTCCAGCACGACGAAGCGCTCGCGTCCCTGCCAGCGGCCGGGCAGGCCGTTGCCGGCGACGAAGACATGGCGCGACTGGGCCAGGGCACCCGCCCGCGAGTGATAGACGTCGCTGAAGGCGGGCGAAGCGGGCGCGTCGGGCTCGGAGAAATCGACTTCGGCAGGGACGAGGGGCGTGGCCTTCAAAGCTCGACGGTCTCGCCGTGCTGGGGCACGCGCACGGACAGGCCGAGCTCGTCCTGGATGCGGCCACGCAGCGCATCGGCGGCCGCGGGTTCGCCATGCACGACGAAGACCTGGCTGGGCGGGCGGGGCAGGGCACGCAGCCACTGCATCAGGCCATCGGCGTCGGCGTGGCCGGAAAGACCGTCGAGATGGCTGACCTCGGCATTGACCGCCACCCAGCGGCCATGCAGCTTGATCTCGCGCTCGCCCGCCACCATGCGCGCGCCGCGCGTGCCGCCGGCCTGGAAGCCGGGGAAGGCGATGTGATGCCGCGGTTGCGGCGCCAGGGTCTCGATGTAGTTCAGCACGCGGCCGCCGGTGGCCATGCCGCTGGCCGAGATGACCACGGACGGCCTGGCGCGGGGCGCGGCCAGGCTGGCGGCCAGCTTCAGGCTCTGGGCCTGCTTGGTGACGTAGCGCACGCGGTCGGTCAGGCCGCGTGCCTCGCTGGCGGAGATGCGCAGCAGGCGGGCGTGCTTGATCGTCAGTTCGGTGGCCAGCTCGGCCATGGGGCTGTCCAGCCAGATGGGCACGTCCAGTGGCAGCTCGCCGGCATTGCGCAGGCGCTGAAGCAGCAGCAGCAGCGCCTGGGCGCGGCCGACGGCAAAGCTGGGCAGCAGCACGGAGCCGCCGCGCTTGAGGGTCGTGCGCAGGATCTGTGCGAGCCGGGCCTGCGCATCCTCGGCCGGATGCAGGCGGTTGCCGTAGGTGGATTCGATCAGCACCACGTCGGCCGCCGGCGGCACCTGGGGCGTCGGCATCAGCAGGTCGCCCACGCGGCCGATGTCACCCGAGAACAGCAGGGAGCTGCCGCCGCGGCTGACATGGATGGAGGAGGCGCCGAGCAGATGACCGGCCGGCGTGAAGCGCACGTCGGTGCCGGCCAGTGTCAGGCGGCCGTCGCGGGGCAGGGGCGCGAACTGCGCCAGCGTGGCCTCGGCCTCGCGCACGCTGTAAAGGGGCCGGGCCTGCTCGTGGCGGCTGGTGCCCTCGCGGTTGGCGCGGCGCGCGTCTTCCTCCTGCAGATGGGCGCTGTCGCGCAGCAGCACGTCGCAGAGGTCGCGCGTCGCCGATGTCGCGTAGATCGGGCCCTTGAAGCCCTGGCGGCGCAGTGCGGGCAGATAGCCGCAATGATCCAGATGCGCATGCGAAAGCAGCACGGCGTCCAGTTGCGTGGCCGGTGCGCCCAGGGCCATCCAGTTGCGTTCGCGCAGGGTCTTGTAGCCCTGGAAGAGGCCGGCATCCAGCAGCAGACGCTGCTCGCCCAGGGTCAGCAGATGGCGCGAGCCGGTGACGGTGTCGGCAGCGCCGAGAAAGGTGAGCTTCATGGTGCGCCCAGGGTTTGCATGGCGCCGGATTCGAGCACCTGCACGGCCGGGCCGGCTTGAGCCAGCGCAAGCCGCAGCGCGCGGGCGACGCGGTCGGCGGCGATGGGACGCCAGGTCTTGGGAATGAGGCCGGCGACGGGGCGCACCAGGCGCAGCGTCCAGGCTTCCGCCGTGCGGTGGGGCTGGCCCGTGGCTTCCCGCGGGCCGTCCAGCAGCGACGGCCGCGCGATGGCGAGGCGCTCGAAACCCATCGCGATCAGCGCGGCCTCGGCCTCGCCCTTGACGCGGTTGTAGAAGACGCCCGAGCGGGCGTCGGCGCCCAGGGCCGAGACGAGGCCGCAATGGGTGGCGCCACGCTCACGGGCGGCGCGCGCCACGGCGACGACGGCTTCGAAGTCGACGCCGCGGAAGGCCTCGCGCGAGCCGGCCTGGGCCATGGTCGTGCCCAGCGCGATGAAGACGCTGCGGGGTGCTGGCAGGTCGGCGGGCAGGGCGCGCAGGTCGACGATGGCTTCACGCCGCTGCGGGCTGGCGGCGATGCCGCTCAGGGGACGGCGTACCAGGGCCAGCACCGGCTCGTCGCGCAACTGCGCCAGCAGCTCGCGGCCGATCAGGCCGCTGCCGCCGGCGACCCAGGTCAGCTCGGGGGAGTTCATGCCCCCGATCTTGCCTGAGTACCGGCCTCACTCCAGCGTGATCTGCAGGGCTTGCAGGGCCGTGGCGCCGGGCGACCACCTGCCTTTGACGGTCAGTTCGCGGCCGTTGCGCAGGCCCAGGGCGCTGCCGCGGCCGAAGCGGGTGGCGGCCGTCCACCGGACCTGCCAGCCCTTGAGCATGAAGGTCTGCTGCGCGGTGTCGAGCGCGGTCAGCCGGCCGCTGATTTCCAGCGGCTCGGGCGCCTCGGCGGCGACCTCGGTGGCCACCAGCACGCCGTTGCGCATGCGGCCCTGCACCTCGGCTGCCGCGCCGGCCTGCAGCTGGGCCAGGCCCTCGATCTGCGCGTGGCTAGCGTCCACCGTGACGCCGTCGACGGCGAACTGGCGGGTCGAGGTGAATTGGGTCACACGCCCCTGCAGTTCGACGGCCAGGCCATCGGGCGGGCGCAGCGCGTCGTCGCGGGCCTGCAGCAGCTGCCAGCTGCCGTCGGCCAGGGGCGGGCCGAGCACCAGGCGGACGACGGCGCCGGACGCGAGGTCGGCCGGGATGAGGGATGGGTCTGCGGCGCGGGCCAGCAGCGTGCCGACCTGCAGCCAGTCGCTGCCGCGTGCGCTCAGCAGGCCGCGCAGCATGGGCGCGTCGTTGGGCTGGGCGCGTTCCAGCCGGGTGGCGACGATGCGGCCCGCGCTCAGGTCGAGCTGGCCCCAGACCTGCACGTCGGCCGGCGTGCCCGTGGCGCCGGGGCCGCGCTGCGCGCTCGTCGGCACGCTGACGTGCTGGCCCAGCACGAGCAGGCTGTGGCTGTCCAGCCAGCTGGCGCCGCCGACGACCTGGGTGTCGACGATGACCGAATAGGCCTGGGCCGAGGCGGCGACGATGGCGCCGGCCAGCACGCGGGCCGTCATGCCCTCGGCGAGGTCGTTGCCATGCAGCGGGGCGCCGTCGCCATCGGTCAGCGTGGCGCCGCCGGTGGCCAGGCTGACGCCGCCGACTGTCAGCGGCGCCGTCGCGGTGACGGCCGCGCTGATGAAGCTCTGGATGCGGCCCGTGCCGCCAGTGGACACGCCCAGCGGATGGACCGTCGGCGCGTCTTCGATGGCGCTGCTGCCGCCACCGCCGCAGGCCGACAGGCTGCTGGTGCCCGCCAGGGCCAGCCAGTGGCGGCGCGAAAGCCGGGCTTCAGTGGGGATTGGGGGCAGGCGTCGCATCGGAGGGCTCCGGATCGGGTTCGTGGAAGGTGAACACACCCAGGCGGGCGCGGTGGGTGCCGGGGCGGCCGGCGGCCTGGTCGGCGGCGATCAGCCGCTCCAGCTCGGGAATGAGTTCGGCACGCAGGCGGGCCCATTGCGCGCGGGCGAGGTCGGCGATGGCCGCGGCGGAGTCCTCGCTGAGCTCGTCGGCGTAGATGGCCTGCTCGAAATGGCGGCGGTCGCGGTGCACCACGTTGGCGGTGGCGGCGGCGAGGTGGTCGCCGACGTTGGCGCCCAGGAAGCCGAACATCTGCGCATCGTCCTGGGTGGGCGTGACGCGGTCGGGCTCGAAGTGCACGGTCTGGCCGTCGTCCGACAGGCTCACCAGGCCCAGGCGCAGCATCTCGTCGAGCAGGCTGCGCGGATGGACGTGGCGGGTGATGGACTGGGCCAGGCTCTCGAAGCTGGGCGCGGGGCCACCGCGGGGCAGGGCCAGCGGCTGACCGTCGGGGCCGGCGCAGTCGGGGTGGGTCATCCAGTGGGCGTAGAGGCGGCCGGCCGGGCTGGGGCGCTGGGCGGGCAGGGGTGGCAGCTCGCCGCTGAGCCGCGCCACCTCGCGCCGGCTCAGGCCGGTGGCCGTGGCAACCCGGCTCACGTCGCGTGCCCCGCTGCCGCTGCTGGCCTCGCGCGCGGCGCGCACGAAGGCGCGCTTGAGCAGCTCCTCCACCGGTGCATGCGCCAGGCCATGGGCCACGCACAGGCGGGCCAGGGGCACGAGCAGGGCCTCGAGGGCGGGGAGTAACAACTCATCACGTTTGTCCATTTGACGGGTCGATTCTGGGCGCGCAACATGAAATGCGCAATTTGTGCATTTGTTTGAAATCGTAAGCGAGAAGGAGGCACCCGATGCCGAGCTACACGTTGAATGTGAACGGCCGGGACCAGCAGGTCACGGTTGCCTCCTCCGACATGCCCCTGCTGTGGGTGCTGCGCGATGTATTGGGCCTCACCGGCACCAAGTACGGCTGCGGCATCGAGATCTGCGGTGCCTGCACGGTCTGGGTCAACGGCGAGCCGCAGAAGAGCTGCGACATGGACGTGTCCTCGGCTGCGGGCAAGCACATCACCACCATCGAAGGCCTGTCGCCCGACCGCAGCCACCCGGCGCAGAAGGCCTGGGTGCTGCACCAGGTGCCGCAGTGCGGCTACTGCCAGAGCGGCATGCTGATGAGCGTGGCCGGGGCGATGAAGGCCGGCCACCATGGCGCCGAGATCGCGGGCGAGGTCAGCAACCTCTGCGTCTGCGGCACCTACCAGCGCATCAAGACGGCCGTGGCCGGGCTGTGAGGGAGAACGCCATGAATGCACGCATCCCTGCAACGGCCGGCCTGGACCGTCGCCAGTTCCTCGCCGCCGGCACCGGCCTGACCCTGGGCCTGGTGTTGGCCGGCCAGGCCGAAGCGGCCACGGCGACGGCCGTGAACGCCTGGCTGACCATCGCCACCGACGGCAGCATCACGCTGGCCAGCGGCGCCTCGGACATGGGCCAGGGCTCGTTCTCGGGCCTGGCCCAGATCCTTTGCGAGGACCTGATGGTGGACCCCGCCGCCGTGCGCGTCGTGGCCGCGGCGCCGTCGCTGGCGGTGCCGGCACCGGTCGGCGCGGCCATCAACACGGTGGGCTCCAGCGTCACCCGCAGCAACTTCTGGCGGCTGCGCGACGCCGGGGCGATCGCGCGCGAGATGCTGGTCAGTTCGGCCATGGTCGAGGTCGGCGATGCCACGCGGGCCAACTACGCGGCGGCGAACGCGGTGGTCACCCATCTGCCCAGCGGCCGCAGCCTTGGCTATGGCCAGCTGGCCGCGCGCGCCGCGACGCTGCCGGTGCCAGCCGCGGCGCCGCTGGTGCCGGATGCGCAACTGCGCTGCATCGGCAAGCCGCTGCCGCGGGCCGACATCCCGGCCAAGGTGGACGGCAGCACGGTCTATGGCATCGACGTGCGCCGGCCCGGCATGGTGTATGCCGCCATCCGCCACTGCCCCACGTTTGGCGGCGTGCTGGCGGCGACGCCGGCCACCCCGGGTGGCGCGCTCGCCGTCGTGCCGGTCAAGGTCGCGCCCGGCACGGGGCGCGGGCTGGAGGCGGTGGGCCACGTCAACGCGGTGGCCGTCGTCGGCCCGACCACCTGGGATGCCTGGCAGGCTGCCCGGCGGCTCAACCTGAAGTGGACGCTGCCGGCCAATGCAGCGGCATTGAACAGCACGCAGTTCATGGCCGATGCCCAGGCGCTGATGGCCTCGGCCACGCCCTATGCGGCCGGCGCGGCCAACGGCCCCGGCACGGCCTACACGGTGGAGAGCAGCGGCGCGCCCGAGGCCGCCATCGCCGCGGCCGACGTGAAGCTGGAAGCCAGCTACAGCCTGCCCTATGTCTCGCACGCCTGCATGGAGGTGCTGAACTGCACGGTGGATTACCAGGCCGGCATCGGCTGCGAGGTCTGGGCGCCGACGCAGTCGGCCAAGTCGGCGCTGACCCTGGTGATGGCCTTGACCGGCATGACGGCGCTTCAGGTCACGATCCACGTCACGGCCCTGGGCGGCGGCCTGGGGCGCAAGGCCGAGCTGGACTTCATCTCCCAGGCGGTGCAGGTGGCCATGGCCGTCGGCAAGCCCGTCAAGCTGATGTGGCCGCGCGAGGAAGACTTCAGCCACGACCAGTACCGCCCCATGGCCCTGGTGCGCGTGCGCGCCGGGCTGAACAAGTCGGGCCAGGTGCTGGGCTGGACCTACCGCAATGTGTCGCCGTCCATCCTCGGCCAGCGCGGCGTGCCGCTGCCGGCCACGGGCGACAGCCAGGGCAGCGAGGGCTCCCAGGCGCTGCCCTATGACTTCGGCGCGCGGCTGACGGAATGGGTCAGCCACACGGCCGGCATCCCGGTGGGCTTCTGGCGCTCGGTGGGCGCCTCCATCAACACCTTCGCGGTCGAGTCCATGGTCGACGAGCTGGCACTGGCCGCTGGCGCCGACCCCTACCAGTACCGCCGCGCGCGGCTGACCGATGCGCGCTGGCTGGCCGTGCTGGACGCCGCGGCGCAGGCGGCCGGCTGGGGTGGCCCCGTGCCCACCGGCCGCGCGCGCGGCATCGCCATCGGCACGGCCTTCAACAGCATCGTGGCGCAGGTGGTGGAGGTCAGCGCCACCAGCACCGGCCCCCGGGTCACGCGGGTCTGGCTGGCCATCGACTGCGGTTGGGTGGTCAACCCGAACTCGGTGGAGGCCCAGCTCATCGGCGGTGTCGTGCATGGCCTGAACGCGGCCCTCTACGGCAAGCAGACCTTTGTCAACGGCGCGGCCCAGGCGCGCAACTTCAACGCCAGTCGCATGATCCGCCTGGGCGAGATGCCCCAGGTGGTTGTCAAGCTGATGCCCCAGCCGGCGCTGCTGAGCCGCGGCGCCGTGATGGGCGGCGTGGGCGAGCTGGGCGTGCCCACGCTGGCACCGGCCCTGGCCAATGCCTGGGCGCGGCTGAGCGGCAAGCGCGTGAGGGCGCTGCCCTTCTATCCCAACGCCACCATGAGTGACGGCTGAGCCAGCCGCCCGCAGGGGTCAGCCGCCCCCCCCCCCCCCCCGTGAACGGCGGCATCACCTTGTCATGCAAGGACATCGCCATGAAAGCTCTGCTCACGCTGTTCTGCGCACTGGCCGCCTCGGCCGCCGCGCCGGCCCAGACCACGGTGGCCCTCACATCGGCCGCCCCCAGTCCCTTCACGGCGCTGGAGCCGTTGGGCTGCAATGTCGCCAACACGGTCTGCCGCTACACCGATGCCGCCACGCATGCGATGAAGATCGTCGTGACCTTGCAGCCGGCGTTCGGTGTGACGGTGGACGGCGCGGGCTATGGCGTCACCCAGGTCACGTCGACCTTGCTGGTGGACACCCTGTATCGCAAGGTCGTCGACCTCGAATACACGCTGGCGCCGACCGCCACGCTGTCGGGGATGAGGACGATGGCGCGCAGCGGCTCGGGGCGCGGCGGCTGGGCCTGGCATACCCACTACGACTTCTCGGTGCTGACGATCTACTGAAGCGCAGGGCCTAAAAAAACGGCCCGCACTCCGGAGAGGGCAGGCCGTTGCCAGGCAGGTTGTTCAGCGCTTGGGCTGCGTCAGGCGCGGGCCGTTGTTGTGGCGCGGTGCGCCACCGTCACGGCTGGGCTGGCCGCCGGCCGGGCGCGGTGCATGCTGGCCTTGCGGCTTGGCGCCACCATGACCGGCGTGGGCTGCGGGCTTGCCGCCCGGACGGCCCTGGCCCTGCGGCTGGCCGCCGCGGCCTTGCGGCTGCTGAGCACCACGGCCCTGGCCCTGCTGGCCACCCCGGCCCTGGCCCTGGCCCGGACGACCGCCACGGCCACCATGAGGCGGCGGGTTGGGGTTGCGGCCCCGGCTGCCATTGGGGTTGAGCACGGTGCGGCCCAGCACGATGGGCTCGGCCTTCTCGTTGGGATCGGGCACGAAGCCGGGCACCGTCTCCTTGGGAATCTCGCGCTTGATGAGGCGTTCGATGTCGCGCAGGAAGCCGTTCTCGTCGACGCAGACGAGGCTGACCGCCTCACCCTGGGCGCCGGCGCGGCCGGTGCGGCCGATGCGGTGGACATAGTCCTCCGGCACATTGGGCAGCTCGAAGTTGACGACGTGGGGCAGCTGGTCGATGTCGATGCCGCGGGCCGCGATGTCGGTCGCCACCAGGCAGGTCAGGTCGCCCGACTTGAAGTCGGCCAGGGCCTTGGTGCGGGCACCCTGGCTCTTGTTGCCGTGGATGGCCATGGCACTGATGCCCTGGTCGTTCAGGTAGTCGGTCAGGCGGTTGGCGCCGTGCTTCATGCGCGTGAAGACGAGGACCTGATGCCAGTCGCCCGACTTGATCAGGTGGGCCAGCAGTTCCTTCTTGCGCTCGCGGCCGACCGGGTGGACCTTCTGGGCGATCGCGTCGTTGGTCTGGTTGCGGCGGGCCACCTCGATCAGCGCCGGCTGGTTCAGCAGGCGGTCGGCGAGGTTCTTGATCTCGTCGCTGAAGGTGGCGCTGAACAGCAGCGACTGCTTCTTGGCGGGCAGCAGGGCCAGCACCTTCTTGATGTCGTGCACGAAGCCCATGTCGAGCATGCGGTCGGCTTCGTCGAGCACCAGGATCTGCACCTGCGACAGGTCCAGGGTGCCTTGCTGCGCGTGGTCGAGGAGGCGGCCGGGGGTGGCGACGAGGATGTCGACGCCGTCACGCAGCTTGTTGATCTGCGGCTGCATGCCGACGCCGCCGAACATGACCATGCTCTTCAGCGGCAGGTATTTGCCATAGGTCTGCACGCTTTCCTCGACCTGGGCGGCCAGTTCGCGGGTGGGGGTCAGCACCAGGGCGCGGATGGCGATCTTGCCGCGCTTGTTCAGCAGCTTCTCGCCGGTGGCGAGGCGGTGCAGCATGGGCAGGGTGAAGCCGGCGGTCTTGCCGGTGCCGGTCTGGGCGCCGGCCATCAGGTCGCCGCCGTTCAAGACGGCGGGAATGGCCTGAGCCTGGATGGGGGTGGGGGAGGTGTAGCCGGCGTCAGCGATGGCCTTCAGCAGCGGAGCTGCAAGGCCGAGGGTGTCGAAACTCATCGAATCCTAGAAAGGGGAGGGCACGCCGAAAATCACCGGGGCTCGCCGTGCCGCCGGGGAGGCGACACCAGTCTTCGGGCAAGCCAGGCCGCGTGCGGGGGGCTCTAAAAAGTGAAACGCCGCGCAAGACTGTCAGCGCGGCGTTGAAAGACATTCTAGCGGGTTAACTATTTACGAATCGTGACCCAATCCATGCTTGCCCAGTTGTTGGCCGAATGCGGGATGCTGACTTCCTTGCGCATGGCCCAGGGAATGACCTGGCGGTGCAGCGGAATGATGTTGACCTGGTCGCGGTAAGACTGCAGGGCCGCCTTGACGACGGCTTCGCGTTTTTTCGGGTCGGCCTCGATGGTGGACGCCGCGGCCAGCGCGTCAGCGTCGTTGTTGACGATGCCACCATAGTTGGCCACGCCCACGCCCTGCTCGCCACGGTTGCGCAGCACCGGCGTCAGCATGGTCTCGGCATCGGTCGAACCGCCGCCCCAGCCCGTCAGGAAGAGACTGGTGTCGAACTTCTCGATCTTGGGGAAGTAGAGGGTGCGCGGCATGGCGTTGACCTTGACCCTCACCTTGACCTGGGCCCACATGCTGGCCAGGGCGATGCAGATGCGCTCGTCATTGACGTAGCGGTTGTTGGGGCAGTCCAGGGTGATCTCGAAGCCGTCCGGGTAGCCGGCTTCTGCGAGCAGCTTCTTCGCCGTGGCGACGTCATAGGGCAGCCGGCTTTCCAGCTTGGGATCGCCGTAGGCCCCGCGCGAAGACGAGGTCAGGCCGCCGGTGGGCGTCGAATAGCCGCTCATCAGCTTGGTCTTGATGGCCTCGATGTCGATGGCGTGATACAGCGCCTTCCTCACCCTCAGGTCCTTCAGCGGGTTCTTGCCGTCGGGCGACTGGCCGTAGAGCAGCTTGTCGCGGCTCTGGTCCATGCCGATGTAGACGAGGCGGTTCTCCTGGCCGTCGACAACCTTGAGGTCAGGCAAGGTGCGCAGCCGGGCGATGTCGCGCGGCGGCGGGTCGAGGACGAAGTCGATTTCGCCCGAGATCAGGGCCGCGGTGCGCGTTGCGTCGTTGCCGATGGGCAGGTAGACGAATTCCTGCAGATTGCCTTCGAACTTGTTCCACCAGTTGGGGTTGCGCTTGAAGACCGTCTTCACGCCCGGCTGGCGGCTGACCAGCATGAAGGGACCGGTGCCATTGGCGTGCTGGCTGGCATAGGACTCCTCCTGCTGCTTGTAGTTCAGCGGCCGCGCCACCCGGTGCTCTTCGCACCACTTGCGGCTCATGACGAAGAGGGTGGTCAGCAGCTCAGGGACGATGGGGTTGGGCTTGTCCAGCGTGAAGACGACCGTCAGCGGGTCGACGGCCTTGGGCGAGCCGACGGCGTTGGCGTAGACGCGTTGCGGCGAGTTGTCATCCCGCAGGCGCTGCATGGAGAAGACGACGTCGTCGGCCGTGAAGGGCGTGCCGTCGTGGAACTTGACCCCCGGGCGCAGCTTGAAGCGCCAGATCAGCGGCGTGACCTGGGTCCATTCCGTGGCCAGCGCTGGCATCGGGGCCAGATCCTTGCCGCGCCGCGTCAGCGTCTCGTAGACCTGGTTGTTCAGGCTGTTGGTCATGACCTCGTTCTGCGAATGCGGATCGGTGGTCTGCATGTCGCCCTGGCTGGACCAGCGCAGGGTCTGGGCTTGGGTCAGGCCGGCAGCGAGAACGAGCAGGGCGGCGAAAAAGCGGGGCATCTGGCTTCCTGGAAACGCGGCTCGGCGACAATAGCAGGCAATGCAGGCCCTCTTCCGGGGCCTGCCGCTGTTTCAGCTCCAAGGATCGCCCCATGGCCCAGTACGTTTTCAGCATGAACCGTGTCAACAAGACGGTTCCCCCCAAGCGCCACATCCTCAAGGACATCTCGCTGTCCTTCTTCCCCGGCGCCAAGATCGGCGTGCTGGGCGTCAACGGTTCGGGCAAGTCGACCATCCTGAAGATCATGGCCGGCGTCGACAAGGAATACGAGGGCGAGGCCATCCCGATGCCGGGCATCAAGATCGGCTACCTGGAGCAGGAGCCGCGCCTGAACGCCGACCAGACCGTGCGCGAGGCGGTGGAAGAGGGCATTGGCGGCGTGCTGGCCGCCAAGAAGCGCCTGGACGAGGTCTATGCCGCCTACGCCGAGGAAAACGCCGACTTCGACGCCCTGGCCGCCGAGCAGGGCGAACTGGAGGCCATCATTGCCGCCGCCGGCTCCGAGAACACCGATCTGCAGCTGGAACTGGCCGCCGATGCGCTGAACCTGCCGCCCTGGGATGCCCAGATCGGCGTGCTGTCCGGTGGTGAGAAGCGCCGCGTCGCCCTGTGCCGACTGCTGCTGTCCAAGCCCGACATGCTGCTGCTGGACGAACCCACCAACCACTTGGACGCTGAAAGTGTCGAGTGGCTGGAGCAGTTCCTGCAGCGCTTCCCCGGCACCGTCGTGGCCATCACCCACGATCGCTACTTCCTGGACAACGCCGCCGAGTGGATTCTCGAACTCGACCGCGGCCACGGCATTCCCTGGAAAGGCAACTACTCCGAGTGGCTGGACCAGAAGGAACGCCGCCTGGAGACCGAGCAGAAGAGCGAAGACGCGCGCATGAAGGCGATGAAGGAGGAACTCAAGTGGGTCCGCTCCAACGCCAAGGGCCGCCAGGCCAAGAGCAAGGCGCGTCTGGCCCGCTTCGAGGAGCTGAGCGACGTCGAATACCAGCAGCGCAACGTCACCAACGAAATCTTCATTCCCGTGGCCGAGCGGCTGGGCAATGAAGTCATCGAGTTCGAGAACGTCAGCAAGAGCTTCGGCGACCGCGTGCTGATCGACAACCTGTCCTTCAAGGTGCCGGCCGGCGCCATCGTCGGCATCATCGGCCCCAACGGTGCCGGCAAGTCGACGCTGTTCCGCATGCTGCAGGGCGTGGAGCAGCCGGACAGCGGCAACGTCAAGATCGGCAAGACCGCCAAGCTGGCCTTCGTCGACCAGAGCCGCGCCAGCCTGGAGGCCGACAAGACCGTGTGGCAGGACGTCTCCGGCGGCCTGGACAACATCATCGTGGGCAAGTTCATCATGCCCAGCCGTGCCTACCTCGGCCGCTTCAACTTCAAGGGCAACGACCAGCAGAAGCTGGTCGGCCAGCTCTCCGGCGGTGAGCGCGGCCGCCTGCACCTGGCCAAGACCCTGGCCCAGGGCGGCAACGTGCTGATGCTGGACGAACCGTCCAACGACCTGGACGTCGAAACCCTGCGCGCGCTTGAAGAAGCGCTGCTGGAGTTTGCCGGCTCGGCCATGGTCATCAGCCACGACCGCTGGTTCCTGGACCGCATCTGCACCCACATCCTGGCCTGCGAGGGCGACTCGCAGTGGTTCTTCTTCGATGGCAACTTCCACGAGTACGAAGCCGACAAGAAGAAGCGCCTGGGCGAGGAAGGCGCGCGCCCCAAGCGCATGCGTTTCAAGCCGATCAAGTAAGGGTTCGCCCGGTGAGGGCGGTTCACTAAAAGCAAAACCGCCCTCGGTTGCCGACACAGTTCTTTACCCTGGGCCCAAAGATGCCACACAGGCCCCCTGGAAGATGACCTCACTCCCCCTTCTTCCAGGAGACCTTTGATGAAAGCCTTCCAGATCCAGAACCTGTTGCGCGCCGGCACCGTGGCTGCGGCACTGGTCCTCGGCGGCGTTGCCGCCCACGCCCAGCCCGGCCACCATGGCGGCCCGGCCATGATGGCGCCCGGCGGCCTGTTCGGCGGCCACATGGACCATCTGCTCGATGCCGTCGGCGCGACGGATGCCCAGCGCAGCCAGATCGAAGCCATCTTCAAGGCCGCCCGCCAGGACCTCTCCGGTCAGCGCGACGCCGGCAAGAAGCTGCACGAGCAGATGGCCACCCTCTACACGGCCACCAACATCGACGCCGCCGCCATCGAGGCCGTGCGCGTGCAGATGAGCGCCCTGCATGAGACCGCCTCCAAGCGCCTGAGCCAGGCCAGCATCGACGCCGCCCGTGTGCTGACGCCCGAACAGCGTGCCAAGATCGCCGAGCTCATGAAGAAGCGCCAGGCCCGCATGGCCGCCCACCAAGCCGGTTGATTGGCTCTCTGCCTGGAGTTCTGCGATGCTTGAGCTTCGTTCCACCGGCGCGGACGCGCGCCGGCCTCCCTTTACTTCGCTGGCCCCGGTGATGAGTGCCCGACTGCTGCTGATTGACGACGATGCCCGCCTGACCGGTATGGTGGGCGATTACCTGCGCTCCGCTGGCTTCGAAGTCAGCACGGCCGGCAACCTGGCCCAGGCCCGCGAGGCCCTGGCCCATGGCCGCTTCGAGCTGCTGGTGCTGGACCTGATGCTGCCCGACGGCGATGGCCTGGACTTCTGCCGCTGGCTGCGCGGTGACGCGCGCTGGCGCCACCAGCCCGTGCTGATGCTGTCGGCCCGCGGCGAGCCCATGGATCGCATCCTGGGCCTGGAACTGGGCGCCGATGACTACCTCGCCAAACCCTTCGAACCGCGTGAACTTCAGGCCCGCATCAAGGCCCTGCTGCGCCGCCTGGAGCCCAAGCTCGACGGCGACGAGGTGCTGCGCTTCGGCCGCCTGGAGATCGACCTGGCTGCCCGCGTGGCGCGCCTGGACGGCAAGATCTGCGACCTGACCAGCCACCAGTTCGACCTGCTCGTCGTGCTGGCGCAAAGCCCGGGCCGCGTGCTGAGCCGTGACCAGATCATGGATGCGCTGAAGGGCCATCCGCTGGAAGCCTTCGACCGTTCCATCGACGTGCACATCTCGCGCATCCGTGCCGTCATCGAGGACGATCCCAAGAACCCCCGCCGCGTGCTGACCGTGCGCGGAGCCGGCTATGTCTTTGCCCGCAAGCAGGACGCCGACGCCGACGCCGCCTGAACGCCCTGGCTTGAAGTCACTCTACGTCCGCATCTACCTGACGCTGGTCGCGCTGCTGCTGGCATTCGCCTTCGGCTCCGCCTGGCTGTTCCAGCGCCACATCGAGCAGGAGCGCGGCAACGTCGAGTCGGCGGCCGGCGAGAGGCTGAACGCGATGGCGGCGCTGCTCAAGCTCGCCCTGCCGCCGGCCACGGCACCCCGCGAGGAACAGGCCGCGGCCTTCGCGGACTGGGGCTTGCGCCTGCGCATGCCCATCGCGCTGGAAGACGCCGACGGCAAGCGCATCGCGACGACGCAGATGTTCGTGCGCCGTGCCGATGATGCCGGCGCCATCATCGTCAGCGCCAACCTGGGCGACGGCCGCAGCTTGGAGATGGTGCGTTCCGTGCGGCCGCCCAACCCCCAGGTCGGCGCCTCCGGCAGTTCCGCGCCCGCTGGCCCGGGTGCCGCTCGCCCGCCGCGCCTGGACGAAGGTCCCTGGACCGGCCCCTGGCTGCACCGTCCGGTGTCGCCGGGTGCGCCGGCAGTGTCCACGCTGGCCGTCGTGCTGGTTTTGCTCTTCATCGGCGTCGCGGTCGGGGCCTATCCCGTCGTGCGCCGGCTGACGCGCCGGCTGGAGGCCTTGAAGCGGGGCGTCGAGAAGTTCGGTGCCGGCCATCTCGGCCATCGCGTCGACGACGGCGGTCGCGACGAGGTCGCGGCCCTGGCCACCAGCTTCAACCAGGCGGCCGACCGCATCGAGACCCTGCTGCGCTCCCACCAGACCCTGCTGGCCAACGCCAGCCACGAACTGCGCTCGCCGCTGGCGCGGCTCAAGATGGCCTTTGCGATGCTGGACGACGCCGCGCCGGCCCAGCGCCAGCGTCTGGCCCACGAGATCGACGTCAACATCGCCGAGCTGGATGCCCTCGTCGAGGAAGTGCTGCTGGCCAGCCGCCTGGAGGCGGGCAGCGCGGTCGGCGAGACCCATGCCGTCGAACTGCTGGCCCTGGGCGCCGAAGAGGCCGCCCGCGCCGAAGCGGCCTTCGAGCCGGAGACCGATGCCGCGCGCATCCAAGGCCAGGAACGCCTGCTGCGCCGCGCCCTGCGCAACCTGCTCGACAACGCGCGCCGCTATGGTGGTCCCGAGGTGGAGCTGGCCCTGCGGCCGGTGGCGGGGGGCTATGAATTCGTCGTGGCCGACCGCGGCCCCGGCGTGCCGGCCGATCTGCGCGAGCGCATCTTCGAGCCCTTCTATCGCCTGCCCGGCCATGCCGAGATGGCCGGTGGCGTTGGCCTGGGCCTGAGTCTGGTCAAGCAGATCGCCGAGCGCCACGGCGGCAGCGTGCGCTGCCAGGCTCGCGACGGCGGCGGCAGCCGTTTCGTGCTGTTCCTGCCGACGGCGAAGGCCTAACGGTTCTCGTCGAAGACGCGCTTCAGCAAGAGGCTCAGCATCAGCGCGGCCATCATCAAGCCGGCGGTGGCGGCCTGCCAGAAGCCCACGGCGCCGGCGCCATCGCGCCCGAAGGCCAGGAAGTAGCCTCCGCCAATGCCCAGGCCCCACAGCGCGACGACGTAGATGATCATCGGCAGCGTCGCGACCTGGTAGGCGCGCAGCACATAGGCGGCCACCGTCTGCAGCGCGTCGCCGAGGTGGAAGAACCACACCCAGACCAGCAGGGGCAGGGCGGCCGCCGCGGCTTCGGGGTTGTCGGTGTAGAGCTCGACGATGGGCTTGCGTGCCAGCGCGACGATGGCGCCGAGCCCGGCCGCCACCAGGGCGGCCAGCGTCATCGCGTGGCGGCCCACGATGCGTGCTTCGCGCTTCTGGTCGGCGCCCAGGTGCTGGGCCACCAGCGTGCCCGCCGCGGTCGCCAGGGCCAGGGCCGTCATGAACATCATCGCGACCAGATTGACCGCGATCTGGTGGCCGGCCACCGGCGTGGCGCCCAGCCTGGCGATGAAGAAGGCCATGAAGGTGAAACCCGTCACCTCGACCAGGATGGAGCCCCCCATGGGCAGGCCCAGGCGCACCAGGCCCAAGAGTTCACGCCAGTCCGGGCGCGTCTGCCAAAGATGGGGAATCTGGAAGGGCCGGTAGAAGGCGTCGCGCCGGATCAGCACCAGGGCGGCCAGGGCCTGGGCCGTCATCGCGATGGCGGTCGCCCAGCCACAGCCGCCCACACCCATGGCCGGGATGGGACCCCAACCGAACACCAGCACCGCGTTCAGCGGCACCTTGGCGGCCAGACCCGTCAGCTGCATGGCCATGACGGCCTTGGGCCGGCTGACGGCCGTCGAGAAGCCGCGGAAGGCCGTGAAGAGCAGGCCGGCCGGCAACGCGAAGGCTTCGGGACGGGTGTAGGCCCGCACCTTGCCGGCCTGGGTGGCATCGAGCTGGGCCAGCCAGACAAAGGGTTCGGGGAACCAGAGCAGCAGGCAGCCTGGCACGCACAGCAGCACGGCCAGCCACTGCGCCTGCAGGAAGCTGCGGCCGGAGCCGGGCAGGTCATCCGCGCCGAACTGCCGGCCGGCGATGGGCCCGACGGCGAGGACGACGCCCATCAGGCCGACGAAGATGCTGACGTAGGCCGCCGAACCGACCGCCAAGGCGGCCAGGTCCTGCGGGCCGACACGGCCCATCATCAGCGTGTCGACCGTGCTGAACATCATCACGGCGATCTGGCCGACGAGGACGGGCCAGGCCAGCGGTACGAGGCGGCGGGCGCTGTCGATGAAACGGATGCGGGTCATCGCGCGGCCCGCTCTGCGTAGCGGTTGAAGCGCCAGGCCGTACCTTCCTGCGTGATGCGATGCCAGACGATGCGCTTCTCGAAGGGATCGAGGGCCGGCCAGTGCTGCACCTCGTCGAAGGTGCGGCCACAGCCCTTGCAGACCGGGTCGCCCTGGGCGGTGGAGCAGATGGCGATGCAGGGCGAGTCGGGCGTCGTCGTGTACCAGGCCAGCCAGGCCTCCAGCGCCTTGGGCTTGAGGCTGTCGGCGTCGATGTCGGTCGCGCGGCTCAGCGCCAGCAGCGCATAGGCCTCGGCCAGGGCACGCACTTCGGGCGCGGCGCTGATGCCATCGGGCGACGGCGAACGCTCGCGCCACCAGTTGATGGCGGCCTCGAGGTCGGTGACATGGATCGGAGAACTCAAGCCACCAGCCCCATCGCCGCGCGCACCTCGCGCAGCGTCTTGCGCGCGACGGCGCGGGCGCGCTCGGTGCCGACTTCCAGCGTCCACTTCACCTGCTGCGGGTCCAGGGCCGCGGCGCGTTCGCGCCAGGGGGCCTGTTCCTTCTGGATGGACTCGATCAGCGGCTGCTTGCAGTCCAGGCAGCCGATGGCCGCGGTCTTGCAGCCGGTTTCGCAGGCGGCGCGGGTGGCCTCGTCGCTGTAGATCTGGTGCAGGGGCCAGACGGGGCAGCGCGCCGGGTCGCCGGCGTCGCTGCGGCGCACGCGCTGCGGGTCGGTCGGCATGGTGCGGATCTTGGTGGTGACGACCTCGGGCTCGTCGCGCATGGCGATGGCGTTGTCCAGGCTCTTGCTCATCTTCTGGCCATCGAGCCCGGGCACGCGGGCGGTCTCGGTCAGCAGGGCCTGGGGTTCGACGAAGACCGGTGCGGCCTCGGCGTAGAGGCGGTTGAAGCGGCGCGCGACTTCGCGGGTCACCTCGACGTGGGCGGCCTGGTCTTCACCCACCGGCACGCCGGCGGGCTTGTACATGAGGATGTCGGCCGCCTGCAGCAGCGGATAGCCGAGGAAGCCATAGGTGGCCAGCTCGGGATCGGCGGCGACCTGGTCCTTGTAGCTGGGCATGCGTGCGAGCCAGGAGGAGGGCGTGCACATCGCCAGCAGCGCGAACAGCTCGGCATGCTCGGGCATGCGGCTTTGCAGGAAGAGGGTGCAGCGCTCGGGGTCGATGCCGGCGGCCAGCCAGTCGGTCACCATCTCGTAGACGTGGCGGGTCAGCATCTCGCCGCTGGGACGCTGGGTGGTCAGGGCATGCCAGTCGGCGACGAAGAAGAAGCAGTCGTGCGTATCCTGCAGCCGCACCCAGTTCTTGAGGGCGCCGTGGTAGTGGCCGAGGTGCAGGGCGCCGGTCGGGCGCATGCCGGAGAGCACGCGCGGGCGGGTGAGGGTGGGTGTCGTCGACATGGGACGCGGATTGTCGCTCCCCTAAACTTGCGGCCCCATGAAGCGACTGGTCATTCTGATTTCGGGACGAGGCTCCAATATGGAGGCCATCGTCAGGGCATGTTCCAACGAGGGCTGGCCGGCGACGGTGGCTGCCGTCATCAGCAACCGGCCCGACGCCGGCGGGCTGCAATTCGCGGCGGACCGCGGCATCGCCACGGCCGTCGTCGACCACAAGGCCTACGGCAGCCGCGAGGACTTCGACGCCGAACTGGCCCGCGTCATCGACGGCTTCTCGCCCGACCTGGTCGTGCTGGCCGGCTTCATGCGCATCCTGACGCCGGGTTTCACGGCCCGCTATGCGCGCCGCATGCTCAATATCCACCCCTCGCTGCTGCCGGCCTTCACGGGACTGCACACCCATGAGCGGGCGATCGCGATGGGCTGCAAGATCGCCGGCGTGACGGTGCATTTCGTCACCGCCGAGCTGGACCACGGTGCCATCGTCATGCAGGCCGCCGTGCCGGTGCTGGCGGGCGACGATGCCAAGGCGCTGTCGGCCCGCGTGCTGACGGCCGAGCACCGCATCTATCCGCAGTCGGTGCGTTGGTTTGTCGAGGATGCGCTGGTGTGGGATGGTGAGGTGGTGCGCCACCGGGATGGCGCGGCCCAGGCGCTGCTCGTCAACTGATCAGTCCGGCCAGGATATTGATCGACAGGGCCAGCACGCCGGTGTTGAAGACAAAGGCGAGCAGGGCCTGGACGAGTACCAGCCGGCGCATGGCGCGGGAGCTGACGCAGACGTCCGAGGTCTGCGAGGTCGCCGCCACCGTGATCGAGAAATAGAGGAAGTCGCCGTAGTCCGGCGGCCCTTCGTTGTCGCCCGGGAACTCCAGCCCATGCCCGGCCTTGCCGCCGCTGTGATAGCGGCTGGCGTAGGCGATGCCGAACTCCACCGGCAGCAGCAGCCAGGAGCCGGCCACCGTCGTCAGGGCGAGCAGCACATAGCGCGGGTCATGCTGCTGCTTGGCGGCCTGCAATTCCAGCGTGATGGCGGCAAGACTCGCCAGCGCGCAAAGCACGGCCAGGGCCAACATGGCCACGACGCCTTCGTTCAGGCGTTGTGCGCGGCTTTGCACGTCCACCGAGCCGGCGCGGCCCAGCATCATCCACAGCGCCAGCGGCAGATAGATCCAGACGACGAGATTCCAGCCGATCAGCAGTCGTGTCTGCAGGCTCATCATCCCGGGCCAAGCCGCGGCCAGCGCGCTGCCCACGAGGATCGCCGTCGTCAGGCGGGGGCGCAGGCGCAACTGGGTCCAGAGCTTCATTCAGGGAGGTTGGGATAATGCGGCGATGCATCCTAATGCCCTGCTGGAGCTGTGCGCCGAGCTGATCGCCGCCGTCAACAAGCTCGACGCGCCGGCCGACGCCACCGTTTCGGCCTTCTTCCGTCAACACAAGAACCTCGGCCAGCGCGAGCGCGCCAGCCTGGCCGAAACCGTCTATGCGCTGCTGCGCGAGCGGCTGAAGTTCCAGAACCTGGCCCAGAGCGGCAGCGGCCCCATGCCGCGCCGTCTCGCCATGCTGGCCTGGCGCGGCAGCGACTCCTTCCTGCAGGGCGCACTGAACCCGACCGAGAAGCAGTGGCTGCAGCAGGTCAGTGCGATCGACCCGCAAAGCCTGGCCCCCAAGCTGCGCCACAACATGCCCGACTGGCTGGCCGAGCCCCTGCTCGCGCGCCTGGGCGAGGTGGAGTTCTGGAAGCTGGCCTGTGCCATGAACGAGTCTGCGCCGCTGGACCTGCGCGTCAACACCCTCAAGCTCAAGCGCGAGGAAGCCCAGGCGCAGCTGAAGGCGGCGGGTATCGAGGCGACGCCCACGCCCTACTCGCCGATCGGCCTGCGCATAGCCGGCAAGCCGGCGCTGAACAAGCTGGAGCTCTTCACCAACGGCAGCATCGAGGTGCAGGACGAGGGCAGCCAGCTGCTGGCCCTGTTGCTGGCGCCCAAGCGCGGCGAGATGGTGGTGGACTTCTGCGCTGGTGCCGGCGGCAAGACCCTGGCCTTGGGGGCCGCGATGCGCAATACCGGTCGCCTCTATGCCTTCGACGTCTCCGGCCACCGGCTGGATGCGCTCAAGCCCCGCCTGGCCCGCAGCGGGCTGTCCAACGTCTACCCAGCCCAGATCGCTCATGAGCGCGACGAGCGCATCAAGCGCCTGGCGGGCAAGATCGACCGCGTGCTGGTGGATGCGCCCTGTTCGGGCTTGGGCACGCTGCGCCGCAACCCCGACCTGAAATGGCGTCAATCGCCCCAGGCGGTGGCGGAATTGCAGGCCAAGCAGCGCGCCATCCTGGCCAGCGCCGCCCGCCTGGTCAAACCCGGCGGCCGCCTGGTCTACGCCACCTGCAGCCTGCTCGACGCCGAGAACGAGGTGATTGCGGCCGAGTTTGCCGCCGCCCATCCCGACTTCAAGCCGCTGCCGGCGGAGGAGGCGCTGGTCAAGGCCCAGGTCGAGCGGGCCGGCGAACTCGTGGAAAACGGCGCACTCCGGTTGTGGCCTCACGAACACGCCACGGACGGCTTTTTCGCGGTCGCCTGGGAAAAACAGGGTTGACCCGGGTCAAAGAACGCGTCGATTTGCACGCCGCCGCCTGAATGCGGTGCGCCAGACCCCTTGAATTTGGGGGCCGTCCTCTACAATTGACATTCCTTTGCATGGCCGCTCCGGCCGGAGTCCTGGACGCATGAACGACATCCTGAACGCGCTGATCGACTGGGTAGGCTCCGGCCTGCTGGGCCTCAGCGTCTGGCAATTGGTGATCTACACGCTGATTGTGACCCACATCACCATCGCTTCTGTCACCATCTTCCTGCATCGCGCCCAGGCTCACCGGGCCCTGGATCTCGGCCCCATCCCGTCCCACTTCTTCCGCTTCTGGCTGTGGATGACGACGGGCATGGTGACCCGTGAGTGGGTCGCCATCCATCGCAAGCACCACGCCAAGTGCGAAACCGAGGAAGACCCCCACAGCCCGCAGACCCGCGGCCTGAAGAAGGTCATGGCCGAGGGCGCCGAGCTCTACCGCGCCGAGGCCAAGAACGCCGAGACCATTGCCAAGTACAGCCGCGGCACGCCGGACGACTGGATCGAGCGCAACGTCTACCTCAAGCACAGCGCGCTCGGCGTGTCTCTGATGCTGATCATCAACGTCGCGCTCTTCGGCGCGATCGGCGCCACGATCTGGGCCATCCAGATGGCCTGGATTCCGTTCTGGGCCGCCGGTGTCATCAACGGTATCGGCCACTATTGGGGCTACCGCAATTTCGAAGCGCCCGATGCGTCGACCAATCTGACGCCCTGGACGCTGATCGTGGGTGGCGAAGAGCTGCACAACAACCACCACACCTACCCGACGTCGGCCAAGTTCTCGGTCAAGCCGTATGAGTTCGACATCGGCTGGATGTACATCCGCGGCCTGGAGATGCTGGGTTGGGCCAAGGTCCGCAAGACGGCGCCCAAGCTGAGCCTGGGTGAGATCAAGCCGGCCGATGCCCGCACGCTGGAGGCGCTGATCGCCAACCGATACGAAGTCATGGCCAGCTATGCCCGTGACCTGAAGGCCGCCTGCGCCACCGAACTGGCCCGCATCAAGGCCGAGGGTGGCAAGCACAGCGCGCGCTTCGCCGAGTTCAAGCAGGCCCAGCGCTGGCTGCATCGCGACCAGGAGCGTATTCCGGCTGCCGTGCATGGCGACCTGGCCAATGCCCGCGCCGCCAGCCCGGTCATCGACAAGCTGGTGACCATGCGTGAAGAGCTGCGCCAGATGTGGACCCGCACCAATGTGTCGGCCGAGCAGCTGGTGGCTGATCTGCAGGCCTGGTGCCGCCGCGCCGAGGAAAGCGGCATCGCCGAACTGCAGGCCTTCTCGATGCGCCTGCGCGCCGTGCACGCCTGAGCGACGACCGTTTCGCCAAGTAAAGGGCGCCCCGCGGGGCGCCCTTTTTTCTTGGCTGGCCTAGACTTGGCGCACGCAGTCACTCGATTAGGAGGCTTGCCATGAAAACCCGCTGGATCGCTTTGGGCCTGCTGTCGCTGGCCGCCGCCGCACAGGCCGACGTGAAGGTGAATTTCGTCAACCCCGAGAAGTTCACCGACATCAAGGACAACAACGGCTTCAAGCAGATGGAGGTCCTCAAGGACATCGAGGCCTATCTGGTCGAGCAAACGGCGAAGCGCCTGCCGGGGCGCGACGTGCGCATCGACGTGACGGACGTCGACCTGGCCGGCGAGGTCGAGCCCTTTGGCCGGCGCATGCAATGGCTGCGCGTGATGCGTACCGTCACCCTCCCGGCCATGACCTTCCACTATGAGGTGCGCGACGGGGACAAGGTCGTCCAGCAGGGCGAAGCCCAGTTGCGCGACATGAACTACCAGGACGGCTTCAACAGCTATTCCAGCAGCGATCCGCTGCGCTATGAGAAGCGCATGCTCGACCGCTGGATGCAGCAGGAGTTCGGTACCAAGGTCGCCGCCACCCATTGAGGGGCAGGGGCCCCGTGTCCCCCAAAAGCAAAACCCGCCAGCGTTGCCGCTTGGCGGGTTTTGTTTAGCTGGGAGAGCAGGGCGGCTGGGCCGCCCGGCGCATCACTTCAGCTTGATTTCCTTGTACAGGACGTGCTTGCGCGCCTTGGGGTCGAACTTCATGAATTCGAGCTTTTCGGGCGTGGTCTTCTTGTTCTTGTTCGTGGTGTAGAAGTGGCCGGTGCCCGCAGTGGACTCCAGCTTGATCTTCTCGCGGCCGCCTTTGGATGCCATGGTCGTATTCCTTTAGTGAGTCAGTGAACGACGATCAGAGCTCGCCTTTGGCGCGCAGATCGGCGATGACTTGGTCGATGCCGACCTTGTCGATCAAACGCAGAGCGGCGTTCGTGATGCGCAGGCGCACCCAGCGGTTTTCCGATTCCACCCAGAAACGGCGGTATTGCAGGTTCGGCAGGAACCGACGCTTGGTTTTGTTGTTGGCGTGGGAAACGTTGTTCCCGACCATGGGCTTCTTGCCCGTGACTTGACAGACGCGTGCCATGACGCTTCTCCGGTTTGACTTCTCTGACCAGCTGCTCGGGGAGAGCAACCCTTTGACCGCAAATGCCTACTAAATCCTCGGCTGAAAGCGTTGGATGCGGTCTATCCAGCAGGCAAGCCCGCGAGTATAGCGGAAAACCCCTTGCCAGCCTAGGAGCTGGCAAAACGGCCGGGTCAGCTGTTCTCTTGTTCCAGGAAGCGCTGGGCGTCCAGCGCGGCCATGCAGCCCGTGCCGGCGCTGGTGATGGCCTGGCGGTAGACATGGTCCTGCACGTCGCCGGCGGCAAACACGCCGGGCACGCTGGTCATGGTGGCGAAGCCGTTCAGGCCGCTCTTGGTGATGATGTAGCCGTCCTTCATCTCCAGCTGGCCTTTGAAGATGTCGGTGTTGGGCTGGTGGCCGATGGCGATGAAGCAGCCGTGCACGGCGATCTCTGCCTTGCTGTCGTCCTTGACGTTGTGCGTGCGCACGCCGGTGACGCCGGAGGCGTCGCCCAGCACTTCGTCGAGCTGCTGGAAGAGATGCAGCTTGATCTTGCCAGCGGCGGCCTTCTCATGCAGCTTGTCGACCAGGATGGGCTCGGCGCGGAACTTGTCGCGGCGGTGGATCAGATGGACCGTGCTGGCGATATTGGACAGATAAAGGGCTTCCTCGACGGCCGTGTTGCCACCGCCGACGACGCAGACTTCCTGGCCGCGGTAAAAGAAACCGTCGCAGGTTGCACAACCACTGACCCCGCGGCCCATGAAGGCCTGCTCGGAGTCCAATCCCAGGTATTTGGCCGAGGCGCCGGTGGCGATGATCAGCGCGTCGCAGGTGTAGGTGCCGCTGTCGCCGGTCAAGGTGAAGGGGCGCTTGGAGAAGTCGACGGCGTTGATGTGGTCGAAGACGATCTGGGTCTGGAAGCGCTCGGCGTGCTGCTGGAAACGCTGCATCAGTTCGGGGCCCTGCACGCCCATCACGTCGGCCGGCCAGTTGTCGACCTCGGTCGTGGTCATGAGCTGACCCCCCTGGGCCATGCCGGTGATCAGCGTAGGCTTGAGATTAGCGCGCGCGGCATAGATGGCGGCGGTGTAGCCGGCGGGGCCCGAGCCCAGGATGAGCAGGCCGTGATGTTGGGTGGTTGCGGTCATGGCAGGGGAAATGAGGGCGTCGAACGGGCTTGCAAGCCGGCTTTGGGGTGAAAACCCCAAGACCAAGCATTGAGGCAAGCGCTGTCACGTGTGCAAAATGCACGCCATTTTAGGCAGGCGCATTTATTGCCGCCGGCCTGGTGCCCCAAACCTGGAGATTGCATATGGCGATGATTTCCAACCTGGACCTGATCCGCCGGGTTCCGTTGTTCTCGATGCTGACCACCGATCAGGCTCAGTCCATCGCCGACAGCGTCGTCAAGCGCCGCTTCAAGCGCGGTGAACTGATCGTCGAGCAGGGCACCAAGTCCAACGCTCTCTTCATCCTGCTGAACGGCCGCGCCCGCGTGCTGACGGCCGACCACCGCGGCCGCGAGGTCATCCTGGCCGTGCTGCAGTCCGGCGACTACGTCGGCGAGATGAGCCTGATCGACAACGAGCCGCACTCGGCCACCGTGCGTGCCGAGGTCCAGACCGACATGCTGGTGCTGGGCCGCCTGGAGTTCGCGCGCTGCCTGCCCGAGAGCAGCAGCCTGTCCTACGGCATCCTGCGCGGCCTGGTGGCGCGGCTGCGCAACGCCGACCGCCAGATCGAGTCGCTGGCCCTGCTGGACGTCTACGGCCGCGTCGCCCGCACCCTGCTGGACATGGCCGAGGACGAGAAGGGCATCAAGCTCATCCGCGGCAAGGTCTCGCGCCAGGACATGGCCAAGGTCGTCGGCGCTTCGCGCGAGATGGTCAGCCGGGTCATGAAGGACCTGGAAGAGCGCGGCGTCATCGAAACGCTTGAGAACGGTTCGGTGGTCATCAAGGAACGGTTGACCCACGATTGACGGCGACAATGCGGGGATGAGTTTTCCCCTCGGTTCCCTGCTCGGTGGCGACGAAGCCGCCGGCGAGTCTGCCGCCCCCGTCAAACCCACCCGTCGCCAGGCGCCCAAGCGCGAGCCGGCGCCGCCGTCGGCCGCGTCGCGGCTGCTGCGCACGCCGCTGTGGCTGGCCCTGACGGCCTTCGTCCTGGCCCTGCTCGTGCTGGCGATGGCCACGCATGACCTGGGCGATCCGGCCTTCAGCACCAGCGGCAAGCACGACCTCGTCGCCAACCGCGTCGGCAGCGTCGGCGCCTGGGCGTCGGACGGCATGCTGTTCATCTTCGGCTTCTCGGCCTGGTGGTTGCCTTTGCTGGCCTTGCGCGGCTGGTTGCGCAGCCTGGCCGGCCTGCTTCGCCATGATGTCGCCCCCGTGCCGCGCTGGAGCCAGCGCGCCCGTTGGTGGGCGGGTGTCGTGCTGCTGATCGGCGCGAGCTGCGCGCTGGAGTGGAGCCGCCTGTACGCCTTTGAACCTCGCCTGCCGGGCCAGCATTCTGGCGGGCTGGTGGGCTATGTGCTCGGTCCCCTGGGCATGAAGGGCCTGGGCTTTGCCGGCTCCGGCGTCGTCTGGATCGTGCTGATGCTGACGGGCATGTCCTGGGCCTTCCGCTTCTCCTGGGGCCACCTGGCTGAGCGCATCGGCGAGCGCATCGAGCAACTGCGCGAGCAACGCATCGAGAAGCGGGAAATCAAGGCCGACCAGAAGGCCGGCGAGCTGGCGGTCAAGGAGCGCGAGCAGGAGGTCGAGGTCGAGCGCCAGATCGAGCGCCAGGTCGAAGCCGAGCATGCGCCGCTGGTCATCGAGGCGCCCGTCGTCGAGGTGCCGCAGTCCACGCGAGTCGCCAAGGAGCGCCAGCAGACGCTGTTCGTCGACGCCGGCGACGCCAAGCTGCCCCAGGTCGACCTGCTGGATGCCGCGCCCGGCCGCCAGGAGACGGTGACGCCCGAATCGCTGGAGATGACCAGCCGCCTCATCGAGAAGAAGCTGCGCGACTTCGGCGTCGAGGTGCATGTCGTCGCCGCCTCGCCCGGCCCCGTCATCACGCGCTACGAGATCGAGCCGGCCACCGGTGTGAAGGGCTCGCAGATCGTTGGCCTGGCCAAGGACCTGTCACGCTCGCTGAGTCTCGTGTCCATCCGCGTCGTCGAGACCATCCCGGGCAAGAACTACATGGCCCTGGAGCTGCCCAATGCGCGCCGCCAGACCATCCGCCTCTCGGAAATCCTGGGCTCCCAGGTCTACGCTGACGCTGCTTCCCAGCTGACCATGGGCTTGGGCAAGGACATCATCGGCCTGCCCGTCGTGGCCGACCTCGCCAAGATGCCGCACTGCCTGGTCGCCGGCACCACCGGCTCGGGCAAGTCGGTGGGCATCAACGCGATGATCCTCAGCCTGCTCTACAAGGCCGAGGCCCGCGATGTGCGCCTCATCCTCATCGACCCCAAGATGCTGGAAATGAGCGTCTACGAGGGCATCCCGCATCTGCTGGCGCCCGTCGTGACGGACATGAAGCAGGCCGGCAACGCGCTGAACTGGTGTGTCGGCGAGATGGAGCGGCGCTACAAGCTCATGTCCAAGATGGGCGTGCGCAACCTGGCCGGCTACAACAAGAAGATTGACGAGGCCAAGGCCAACGGCATCAGCATTCCGAATCCCTTCGCGCTGAACAACGACGATCCCGAGCCGCTGGAGCGCCTGCCCTTCATCGTCGTCGTCATCGACGAGCTGGCCGACCTGATGATGGTCGTCGGCAAGAAGATCGAGGAGCTGATCGCCCGCCTGGCGCAAAAGGCCCGCGCGGCCGGCATCCACCTGATCCTGGCCACGCAGCGGCCGTCGGTGGACGTCATCACCGGCCTCATCAAGGCCAACATCCCGACCCGGCTGTCCTTCCAGGTCAGCTCCAAGATCGACAGCCGCACCATCCTCGACCAGATGGGCGCCGAGGCGCTGCTGGGCATGGGTGACATGCTCTACATGCCCTCGGGCACCGGCCTGCCCATCCGCGTGCACGGCGCCTTTGTCAGCGACGACGAGGTGCACCGCGTTGTGGAGTACATCAAGTCCCAGGGTGAGCCCAACTACATCGAAGGCATCCTCGAAGGCGGCGTGCTCGACGGCATCGACGGCGAGGCGCCGGCGCCCGGCGAGGCCAGCGGAGAGCAAGACCCCATGTACGACCAGGCAGTCGCCATCGTCCTACAACATCGCAAGGCGTCCATCTCGCTGGTGCAGCGCCATCTGCGCATAGGCTACAACCGCGCCGCGCGGCTGCTGGAGCAGATGGAGAACTCCGGCCTCGTCGGCGCCCTGGCCGCCAATGGCAGCCGCGAGCTGATTGTTCCGAAGCGAGACGAATGAAGAAATTTCTGTTGTCCCTGACGCTGCTGGTCGCAGGCGTCGCCCATGCCGACGCCGTCGATGCGCTGCGCGCCTTCGCCAGCGAGGTGAAGAGCGGCAAGGCCAACTTCACGCAAACCGTTACCTCGCCGGATGGCAAGCGCAAGAAGGTGTCGTCAGGCAACTTCGAGTTCCAGCGTCCCAACCAGTTCCGCTTCGCCTACGCCAAGCCCTTCGAGCAGGTCATCGTGGCGGACGGCCACAAGGTCTGGATCTACGACGCCGACCTGAACCAGGCCAGCTCGCGCAAGCTGGCGGATGCGCTGGGTGCGACGCCGGCCGCCCTGCTGGCCGGCACCAACATCGAACGCGACTTCACGTTGAAGGCCCAGCCCGCCGAGGGCGGTGTGGACTGGGTGCAGGCGGTGCCGAAGCAGGCTGAATCGACCATCCAGTCCCTCAAGCTCGGCTTCAAGGGCAAGGAGCTGGCGGCGATGGAGATCGTCGACGGCTTCGGCCAGCGCTCGCGCTTGGACTTCAGCGCGGTGCAGGCCAATGTGGCCGTGGCGGCCGAGCGCTTCCAGTTCAAGCTGCCGGCGGGCGCGGACCTCATCGAGCAGTGAGCGGTTCGCTGTTCGACGACGACCCCATCCCCGACGCAACCCCTGCGCCGGCGGCACCGCTCGCCGGCATCCCGCTGGCCGAGAGGCTGCGGCCCAAGACCCTGGACGAGGTCATCGGCCAGCGCCATCTGCTCGGGCCCGGCATGCCGCTGCGTGTGGCCTTCGATGCCGGCCGCCTGCACAGCATGATCCTGTGGGGCCCGCCCGGTGTCGGCAAGACGACGCTGGCGCGGTTGATGGCGGGCGCCTTCGACGCGCAGTTCATCGCCATCTCGGCCGTGCTGGGCGGCGTGAAGGAGATCCGCGAGGCCGTCGAGCGCGCTCAGGTGGCGGCAGCGCAAGGGCGACGCACCGTTGTCTTCGTCGACGAGGTGCACCGCTTCAACAAGTCGCAGCAGGATGCCTTCCTGCCCCACGTCGAGGCCGGCCTCTTCACCTTCATCGGCGCGACGACCGAGAACCCGAGCTTCGAAGTCAACTCGGCCCTGCTGTCGCGCGCGACCGTGCAGGTGCTCAAGAGCCTGGATGCCGAGGAGCTGGGCCAGCTCATTGCCCGCGGTTCGGCAGAACTCGGCGTGCCCGAGCCCACGCCCGAGGCCGCGCAGCGCCTCATCGGCTATGCGGACGGCGATGCGCGCCGGCTGCTCAATGCCTTCGACACCGCGGCCTCGCTGGCCCAGGGTGCGCAGATCGACGAGCCGCTGCTGGAGCGTGCGCTGGGCGAGCAGCTGCGCCGCTACGACAAGGGCGGCGACCAGTTCTACGACGTCATCTCGGCCTTGCACAAGTCGGTGCGCGGCAGCAGCCCCGATGGCGCGCTCTACTGGTTCGCGCGCATGCTGGATGGCGGCGTGGATGCCCGCTACATCTCGCGCCGCCTGATCCGCATGGCCAGCGAAGACATCGGCCTGGCCGACCCGCGCGCGCTGCGCATCACGCTGGACGCGGCCGAGACCTACGAACGCCTGGGCACGCCCGAGGGCGAGCTGGCTCTGGCCGAGGCCGTGGTCTATCTCGCCATCGCGCCCAAGTCCAACGCCGTCTACAAGGCCTTCAACGAGGTCAAGGCCTTCATCAAGCAGGACCAGTCCCGCCCGGTGCCCGTGCATCTGCGCAATGCGCCGACGCGGCTGATGAAGGAACTGGGCTATGGCAAGGCCTACCGCTATGCCCACGACGAGCCCAATGCCTATGCGGCCGGCGAGCAGTACCTGCCGGACGGTCTCGAAGACCAGCGCTGGTACGAGCCCGTGCCGCGCGGTCTGGAGCTGCGCATTGCCGACAAGCTGGCCGAACTGCGCCGGCTGGACGATGAGGCTGCTGGCGAAGGCTAGCGCGGCACTCGCCGCGCTGTGCCTGGGCTTGGCGGCGCATGCCGCCGACGGCCCCACGCTGACCCGCGTGCGCGACACCGGCGTCATCGTCATCGGCTACCGGCCGGCGTCCCTGCCTTTCTCGTTTCTCGACGCCCAGTTGCGCCCCACCGGCTACACGGTGGAGTTGTGCGACCGCATCGTCGCGGCGGTGCGCACCAAGCTCCAGCTGCCCGACCTCGAAGTGCGTCGCGTCGAGGTCGCCTCGGCCACGCGCATGCCCCTGGTCATCAATGGCACGCTGGACCTGGAGTGCGGCATCACGACCAACACGGCCGAGCGCGCGCGCAGCCAGGCCTTCTCGCTGACCATCTTCATCGCCGAGACGCGGCTGATGACGCGGGCCGCCGATCGCGTGCAGGGCCTGTCCGACCTGGCCGGTCGTCCGGTCGCGTCGACCATCGGCACGACCAGCATCCAGCACCTGGCCAAGGTCAACGAGCAGCAGGCCCTGGGCATCCGCATCCTGGGTGGTCTGGACGACCCCGAGGGCTTCCAACTGCTGCGCAGCGGCCGCGCCGCCGCCTTCCTGATGGACGACGTGCTGCTGCGCGCCCTGCTGGCCCAGCAGGGGCCGGGCGCCGACGACTACCGGATCTCCGACCAGGCGCTGACGGTGGAGCCCTATGCCATCGGCCTGCGCAAGGGCGACCCGCAGTTCAAGGCGCTGGTGGATGAGGTGCTGGCCGGTCTCTACCGCAGCGGCGAGATCCACGCCATCTACCGCCGCTGGTTCGAGTCGCCGCTGCCCTCGCAGGGGCTGAACCTGAAGCTGCCGATGAGTGCGGCCTTCCGCCGCGTGATCGCGAATCCGACGGATTCGCCGGATCCCGAGAAATACCGCTGATCAGCGGAAGGCGTCCAGCTGGATGCCGTGCCGGTTCAGCTTGTCGTACAGCGTCTTGCGCGGCGTGCCCAGCAGTTCCATGGCGGCGGGCACCTTGCCCTGGACGCGGCGCAGGGCCTGCTCGATGAGGGCCTTTTCGATGACGTCCATCTGCTTGGCCAGCGGCAGGCTGGGCACGGCCTGCAGGGCGGCTTGTGGATCGAGGTCGTCCAGGGCCAGCACGAAGCGGTCGGCGGCGTTGCGGATCTCGCGCACATTGCCGGGCCAGTCATGGGCCATCAGCTCGCGTAGCTTCTCTGGCGTCAGCTCGGGCGCGGTGCGCTCGTAGCGGGTGCAGGCCTGGGCGACGAAATGCTCGAACAGCAGCGGGATGTCCTCGCGGCGCTCGCGCAGCGGCGGCAGTTGCAGCGTGGCGATGTTGAGGCGGTAGTAGAGGTCGCTGCGGAACTCGCCCTTGGCGGCCTGCTCCTTCAGATCGGACTTGCTGGCGGCGATGAAGCGCACATTGACCGGCAGCTCCTCGTTGGAGCCCAGGCGTTCGACGCGCCTTTCCTGCAGCACGCGCAGCAGCTTGATCTGCAGCGCAATGGGCATGGTCTCGATTTCGTCCAGCAGCAGGCTGCCGCCATTGGCATGCTCGATCTTGCCGATGCGGCGCTTGGCGGCACTCGTGAACGAACCTTGCTCATGGCCGAACAACTCGCTCTCGAACAGCGCCTCGGGCAGGCCGCCACAGTTGATGGCGACGAAATGGCGGTCGCGCCTCGCGCTCTGGTCGTGCAGGCAGCGGGCCACCAATTCCTTGCCCGTGCCGGTCTCGCCGACGATGAGCACATCGGCCGAAGTGCCGGCCAGGTTCAGCACCTGGCGCCGCAGCTGCTGCATGGCGGGCGACTGGCCGAGCAGGGCGGCCTCGATGCCGCTGGCGCGCTGCAGCTGGGTGCGCAGCTCGTCGGCCGAGTGGCGCAGGGTGCGCAGGTCCAGGGCCCGGCGGGCCACGTCCACCAGGCGCTCCGGGGCGAAGGGCTTCTCGATGAAGTCGTAGGCGCCGGCGCGCATGGACTGCACGGCCATGGTCACGTCGCCATGGGCCGTGATGAGGATGGTGGGAATGTTCGCGTCGGTGGCCTGCACATGGGCGAGCAGGGCGCGGCCATCCATGCCGGGCAGGCGCACGTCGGTGATGACGATGATGGGGGCGCCAGGCTGGATGTGGGGCAGGGCTTCCTCGGCGCTGCGGCAGGGCAGGACGGCGAAGCCTTCCAGCTCCAGCGTCTGCGTCAGGCTCACCCGCACCGGCAGGTCGTCCTCGACGAACACCACCTTGTAGCCCTCAAACATCTTGGCTCTCCCATGCTTCGACCCCGAGGTCGAACTCGAAACTCATGCCGTGCTCCAGACGCACCGCGCGCAGCGTGCCGCCGAACTCATGCACGATCTTGGCCGAAATGACCAGGCCCAGGCCCAGGCCTTCGCCGGCCGGCTTGGTGGTGAAAAAGGGCTCGAAGAGATGCAACAGCTGCTCTTCGCCAACGCCCGCGCCGCTGTCCTGCACCTGCACCAGCACGCGCCGCCCGCCATCCTGTGCGGTGGCCCGCACACGCAGGTGGCGTTCAGTCTCCTGCTGCATCGCGTCGATGGCGTTGCCGAAGAGATTGACCAGCACCTGCTCGAGCCGGTTGGCCTCGGCGCGCACGCGCAGGCCCGTGGGCACGTCGACGTCGGTCTGCAGGTCGATGGCGCGGCTGCGGTGCTCCAGCAGCAGCAGGGCGTTGCGCACGCAGTCCAGCAGCGACACGGCGCCCGTGACCTGCTCGTCGGCCTTGCGCGCAAAGCTCTTCAGCTGGCGGGTGATCTGGCCCATGCGCTCGACCATGTCGTCCATCAGCTTCAGATTTGTGGCGACGGCGTCCTGGCGGCCGCTCTCCAGCAGCCGGATCGAATTGCGCGCCAGGGCCCGCAGCGCCGTCAGCGGCTGGTTGACTTCGTGCGACAGCCCGGCCGACATCTGGCCCAGCACGGCGAGCTTGCTGGCCTGCAGCAGCTCGCCCTCGGTCTGCAGGCGCTGGGCGATCTGGGTCTTCAGCGCGTCATTGGTCTGGCGCAGTTCGGCGGTGCGGCTGTCCACCAGTTGCTCGAGCTGGCCATGGGCCAGCCTCAACTCGGTCTGGGCTTTGGTGATCTGGCGCAGCGCGCGCCGGCGCGAGGACAGATAGAGCACCAGCAGGCCGATGCTGGCGCCGAAGGCCGCGCCACCCCAGGCGGCGAGCTGGGCACGCTGCTTGACCTCCGTCAGGTCCGACAGGGCCACCAGGCGCAGGCCCAGCGGCACCAGCTGGCGCTGCTGGGCCAGCATGGGGCGTGCACCGGGCAAGGGCAGGGCGACCTGCTGGCCCTGGTGCACCTCCAGCGAGGCGGGCAGGTCGAGGTCGGCGCCGACGGCCTGCGGGTAGCGGGCGCTGGCCTGCAGGGCCTGGCGGCGCGAGGGGTCGGCGTGGCCGAGGACGGTGTACTTCCAGGCCGGCACCGAACTCATGATGACGACGTCCTGGTCATCGGCGACGAGGATGCGCTCGTTCTGCGAGCGCAGGCCAAGGTCGATCCAGGTGGCCTCCAGCGGCGCGAGGTTGAAGCGCACGACGATGACGCCGACCGCCTGACGGGCCTGGCGCAGCGGGTGCAGCAGATAGAAGTCGGTGCTGCCGGTGTTGGGGTCGGCGGCGAAGAAGTGGCTGCGGTCCTGGGCCAGGGACTCGGCCAGGCGCGCCGGCGGGGTCAACGTCTCGCTGGCGGACAAGACCCGGCCCTGGCTGTCGGCGATGAAGATCTGGTTGGTGCCGGCGCGCACGTTGACGCGGGCCAGCGTCTGGCTCGCGACGCGGCGGCGTTCGCTGTCCTCGGGTGCCTGCATCAGCGCCAGCAGCGTCGGGTCGATGGCCAGCAGGCTGGGCAGGGAGGCATGCCGGCCGAGTTCGGCAGCGAGGTTGCTGGCATAGAGCTCCAGCCTCTCGGTGCTGAGCGCCGACAGCTGGTCGCGGCCGCTGCGTTCACTCAAGCGGTGCGCGAGCACGAAGCCGAGCACCATCAGCAGGCCGGTCAGGAAGAGATGGAAGCCCGGTCGGCTCAGCAGCCGGAGCAGGCGCAGCGCGCGCGGACGGGGAGATTCAGACACAGGCATGGCAAAACGGCCGCCTAGTGTGCACACGCCGCAACGTGCTTGACAGGGGCCGCGGCAGTTTTTTAGGCCTTGGCGGAGAACCGCCCGCGGTCGCTGCGGTTTGTGCGGATTTCCGCCCAGTTTTCGGTGGCCGACACTCGTGAAATCTGACCAGGGCCGCCCTCGTGGGATAGATCGAACGGTCGGCTGTTTCAGACCGTCGGTGAATACCCTTGAAACACCGCCGCGAACCGTGTTTTGGCACGAGGGTTGCGATTTGTCCCAGGTCTCATGGCGCATGCTGCGCCCAACACAAAATCAACTGGAGCCCTTATGGAGACTCTGATTCAACAGATCATCAACGGCCTGGTGCTGGGGAGCATGTATGCCCTCGTCGCTCTCGGCTACACGATGGTCTACGGCATCATCAACCTCATCAATTTCGCCCACGGCGAGATCCTGATGGTGGGCGCCATGGTCAGCTGGACGCTGGTCACGGCCTTGGCGGACTCCGGCATCCCTGGCTGGCTGCTGATGGTGATCGGGCTCGCGGCCGCCATCATCGTCTGCGCCACCTTGAACTTCGCGGTCGAGAAGATCGCCTACCGGCCGCTGCGCAATGCACCGCGCCTGGCGCCGCTGATCACGGCCATGGGCATGTCGCTGCTGCTGCAGGTGCTGGCGATGATCATCTGGAAGCCGAATCCCAAGCCCTTCCCGCTGCTGCTGCCGACCACGCCCTTCGACCTGGGCGGCCCCGTCATCACCGTTACGCAATGCCTGATCCTGGGCCTGACGGTCTGCATCCTGGCAGCCCTGATGTACCTCGTGAACTACACGCGCCTCGGCCGCGCGATGCGCGCCACCGCCGAGAACCCGCGCGTGGCCGGCCTCATGGGCGTGAAGCCCGACTTCATCATCTCCACCACCTTCGTCATCGGCGCCGCGCTGGCCGCCGTGGCTGGCCTCATGTGGGCCGCCAACTACGGCACGGTGCAGCACACCATGGGCTTCATGCCGGGCCTGAAAGCCTTCACCGCCGCGGTGCTGGGCGGCATCGGCAACCTGGCCGGCGCCGTCGTCGGTGGCGTGTTGCTGGGCCTGATCGAAGCGATTGGCGCCGGCTACCTCGGCGACCTGACCGGTGGCGTGCTGGGCAGCCACTACGCCGACATCTTCGCCTTCGTCGCCCTCATCCTCGTGCTGACGCTGCGCCCCTCGGGCCTGCTCGGCGAGCGTGTGGCCGATCGCGCCTGAAGGGAGCCAGGACATGGACACCAAAAAGATCTTCACCTTCCTCGCCGCCGCCATCGGCCTGCTGGTTGTGCCGTTGTTCGCACAGCAGCTCGGCAATGGCCCGGTCCGCATCATCGACCTGGCACTGCTGTATGTGCTGCTGGCGCTGGGGCTCAACATCGTCGTCGGCTATGCCGGCCTGCTCGACCTGGGCTACGTCGCGTTCTACGCGGTCGGCGCCTACATGTTCGCGTTGATGTCGAGCCCGCACCTCAGCGAGAACTTCGAGGCCATCCAGGCTGCGTTCCCGACGGGTCTGCATTCGCCGCTGTGGCTGGTCATTCCGGCCGGTGCGGCCCTGGCGGCCTTCTTCGGTGTGATGCTGGGGGCGCCAACGCTGAAGCTGCGTGGCGACTACCTGGCCATCGTCACGCTGGGCTTCGGTGAAATCATCCGCGTCTTCCTGAACAACCTGGAATACCCGATCAATGTGACCAATGGCCCGCGCGGCATCGGCCAGATCGACTCCTTCCACGTCTTCGGCGTGGACCTCGGCAAGTCCTGGGAAGTCTTCGGCTTCACGCTGCCTTCGGTGACGCTGTACTACTACCTCTTCCTGGCCCTCGTGGTGGCGGGCGTGGTGATCTGCTATCGCCTTGAGCAGTCGCGCATCGGCCGCGCCTGGATGGCCATCCGCGAGGATGAGATCGCCGCCAAGGCCATGGGCATCAACACCCGCAACCTGAAGCTGCTGGCCTTCGGCATGGGCGCCACCTTCGGCGGCGTGTCGGGCGCGATGTTCGCCAGCTTCCAGGGCTTCGTGTCGCCCGAGTCCTTCAGCCTGCAGGAGTCGGTCATGATCGTCGCCATGGTGGTGCTGGGTGGCATCGGCCATATCCCCGGCGTCATCCTCGGCGCGCTGATGCTGTCGGCCCTGCCCGAGGTGCTGCGCTACGTCGCCGGCCCGCTGCAGCAGATGACCGACGGCCGCCTGGATGCGTCCATCCTGCGCCAGCTGCTGGTGGCCCTGGCCATGATCGGCATCATGCTGGCCCGCCCGCGCGGCCTGTGGCCGGCGCCAGAGCACGGCAAGGTCGCTCCGCCGGCCGCCAAGTGAAGGGAGGGGACACCATGAGCATCCACGACAACATCGTTCTCAACGTCAGCGGCGCGTCCAAGCGCTTCGGCGGCGTGCAGGCCCTGTCCGACGTCGGCATCCAGATCCAGCGCGGCCAGGTCTACGGCCTGATCGGCCCCAACGGCGCCGGCAAGACGACCTTCTTCAACGTCATCACGGGGCTGTACACGCCCGACGGCGGCAGCTTCTCGCTGGGTGGAACGCCCTACACGCCCCAGGCCGTGCACCAGGTCGCCAAGGCCGGCATCGCCCGCACCTTCCAGAACATCCGCCTCTTCGCCGACATGACGGCCATCGAGAACGTCATGGTCGGCCGCCACATCCGCACCAGGTCCGGTCTCATCGGCGCGGTGTTCCGCACGCCGAAGTTCAAGGCCGAGGAGGCCGCCATCAAGGCCCGTGCCCAGGAGCTGCTGGACTATGTCGGCATCGGCAAGTACGCGGAATACAAGGCGCGCACGCTGAGTTACGGTGACCAGCGTCGCCTCGAGATCGCTCGCGCCCTCGCGACTGATCCGCAGCTGATCGCGCTGGACGAGCCGGCCGCCGGCATGAACGCGACCGAGAAGGTCGTGCTGCGCGAGCTCATTGACCGCATCCGCAACGACGGCCGCACCATCCTGCTCATCGAGCACGACGTGAAGCTGGTCATGGGCCTGTGCGACCGCGTGACGGTGCTGGACTACGGCAAGCAGATCGCCGAAGGCACGCCGGCGGAGGTGCAGAACAACGAGAAGGTCATCGAGGCCTATCTGGGCGCTGGCCACAAGCCGCATTGATGACCCACCCCCGTAGCGCTTCGCGCTCCCCCTCAAGGGGGCGCACCCAGTGGCCTGGCAAAGCCAGTTCCACGGGTGCCGCTGGGTAAATCACGACGTGAATCGAGAGATCGACATGACAACAAAGCAAACCCTGCTCAAGGTCAGCGGCCTGAAGGTCGCCTACGGCGGCATCCAGGCCGTCAAGGGCGTCAGCTTCGAGGTGCGCGAGGGCGAACTGGTGTCGCTGATCGGCGCCAATGGCGCCGGCAAGACGACGACGCTGAAGGCGGTCACCGGCCTGCAGCCGATTGCTGCCGGCAGCGTGGAATATCTCGGCAAGGCCATCAAGGGCCAGGGCGCCTGGGACCTGGCCAAGCAGGGCCTGGTCATGGTGCCGGAAGGCCGTGGCACCTTCACGCGCATGACCATCACCGAGAACCTGCAGATGGGCGCCTACAACCGCAAGGACGGCGAGATCCAGGCGGACATCGACAAGGTCTTCGGCCTGTTCCCGCGGCTGAAGGAGCGCGCCAAGCAGCTGGCCGGCACCATGTCCGGCGGCGAGCAGCAGATGCTGGCCATGGGTCGCGCGCTGATGGCCCGCCCCAAGGTGCTGCTGCTGGACGAGCCGTCCATGGGCCTGTCGCCCATCATGGTGGACAAGATCTTCGAGGTCGTGAACGACATCCACCAGCAGGGCGTGACGGTGCTGCTCGTCGAGCAGAACGCCAGCCGCGCGCTGCAACTGGCCAACCGCGGCTATGTGATGGAGTCGGGCGAAGTGACGATGGACGGCGAGGGCAGTGCGCTCTTGAACGACCCCAAGGTCCGCGCCGCGTATCTGGGCGAATAGATCTCCCACAGCAAAAAAACGCCCGGCACTGCCGGGCGTTTTGCTTTGCGGGGTCGGCAGCCGATCAGAGGCTGGCCACCACGCTGACGTCGGTCACGCCGGTCGCCACGCGGACCGTCTTGACGCTGGCCACCGGCGACGCCGGCGCCGTGCCGCCGGCCTGGCGGGCCATCTTCTTGAAGGTGCAGAGCATCTCGGTCTTGCTCAGCGACACGACGGCATAGCCCTGGGCGTCGCTGTCGACATGCTTGATCCAGGGGTTGTTGACCGTCGGCGGCACGCCCGTCGTCGAGTTGGCGAAGGGGTTGAGGCGCTTCACGACTTCCGACGCGGGCACGAAGTTGGCCGGGATGCCCAGGGCCGCAGCCAGCGACTGCTGAATCAGGCCGAACAGCGTCATCGCGGCGACCGACTTGCCGGCACCGGCCAGCGCGGCGATCGTGCCCGCGACGATGGTGCCCATATTGCCGTTCTGGGTCTCGTCGAAGGTGTTGATGATGGCCTTGGACAGCGTCGCCGTCGGCGCGAAGGCTGCCGCCGGCACCTTGCCGGCCAGGATGGCGCCCTGCACGGCGGCCTGGATGGCCGCGGTGTTGCTCAGGTCGGTCACGCCGGCGGCGATGGCGATGGCGGCGCTCAGCATCTGGATGGCAATGCCTTCGGCCTCGGCCTCGCTGGTCGCGACCAGCGGCTTCAGCGCTGCGAACGCCGGCTGGGTGGCCGCGCTGTAGAAGTAGCTGAAGTTGGAGTTGCTGGACACGCCGGCCGTGACGAGATCGACCATGGCCGGCACGGGCGTGGCGGCGTCGTAGTCGGCCATCACCACGCCGGCATAGAAGGCGTGGATGTCACCGGTGACGGCCACCACGTTCTTCACGCCCTTGGCGAGCAGCTGGCCCATCAGGTATTTGCGCTCGGCGTTGAAGCCGTCCCACTGGTCGGCGTTCAGCACGAACTTGGCCTTGAAGGCGGCGGGCGCGGTCGGGATCTTGTTGCCGTCCATGCCCATGCGCAGCAGCGAGACCTCGTTGCCCCAGACCTTCCACTGCGCGGTGGAGGTGGTCATGGTCTGCACCCACCACTGGCGCTGCGCGCCGCCGAGCACGCTGACCAGGGCCAGCGGGTCGGGCAGGGTGGCGCCGGCGGCGATCTTGGCGGCTTCGACGCCGGCCAGCGTGGCCTGCGGCACCAGATAGCGAGCGCCGATGGAGCCGACGGCCTGGCCCGTCAACGGGCTGGGCGCGGCTTCGGGGATGAGGTGGTCGGCGCGGTAGAGGCGCTGGTCGGTCATGACCAGGTGCATCAGCTTGCCGAACTTCAGGTCGCGGTAGATGCGGATGCCGGTGATGCCGGCGCCCGGGTCCAGCGTGAACGAGATGTCGGCCGGCATGTTCTCGAACCAGGCCTGGTTGGCCGCCAGGCGGCGCGGCGTCTGGGCGGTGTTGTCGCCGACCTGGGTCGTCGCATTGAACGTGCCGTTGTCGTAGGTCTCGCGGTCCTGCCAGCAGTCGTCGCTGAACTCGTGGTCGTCCCAGATGGCCACGAAGGCGAAGCGCTCGTGCAGGTTCTGCAGGCGGCGGTCGGTGCGGTAGCGCTTGTAGAGGTAGCGGTAGTCGGCGAGGGTCGTCGCGTACTTGCCACCCGTGGGCAGGGCCGTGCCGTTGGGCAGGGCCAGCGCTGCGTGGGCGCTCTCGACGCCACCGGCCTGGTAGTCCGCGCCCACGGCTTCGTAGATGTAGTCGCCCAGGTGGACGATGAAGTCGATGTTCTCCTGCGCCAGCGAGTCCATGCCGGCCCAGTGGTTCACGCTCCAGTCCTGGCAGGACACGAAGGCGAAGTTCAGCGCGCTGACGTCGGCGTCGTTGGCGGGCGCGGTCTTGAAGCGTCCCACGCGCGACGCCGTGCTGCCGGCCGTGAACTGGTAGTAGTAGACGGTGTTGGCCTGCAGGCCGCTGATGCGGTGGCGCAGGCTGTGGTCGTAGAACTCGTAGACCGGCACTTCGGCACTGGCGTCGACCGTGCCCGTCAGGGCCGAGGTCGTGCCCAGCAGGGCGGCATTGCCCGCGGCGCTGCTGATCTTCAGCGTCACGGTGTAGCTGCCGGCACCGGCAGCGCTGGTCACGTCATCGGCCGTGCTGGGCACCACGCGGGCCCACAGCACGGCGCCGTCCGGCTTGGGGTCGCCCGAGGCGACCGACTGCGGGAACTTGAAGCTGCCGCTGGCGGCGGCGGTCGCGGGCAGCGGCGTCGACGTGCCCGGGAACATGTCGGGCAGCGGCTGGATGGGCGTCCCGGCGTCGCCACCGCCGCCGCAGCCGACGAGGCTGGACAGGGCGGTGGAGGCGGTGATCAGGGCGCCCGCTTGAGCGGCGCTGCGGCGAAGAAAACTGCGGCGATCCATGATGTTCGCCTCCTCAGAACTTGTAGTTGAACTGGACACCGTAGATGGTGGCCTTGGAGCTGTAGTTGCCGCGCACGGTCGAGTAGGCGCAGTTGCAGGGCTGCACGCCATCGCCGTCGTCAGTCGCACTCATCGAGGCGTCCTTCAGCGTCACGTGGCCGAAGGAGAAGTCGACGCTGGCGCTGTCCATGAAGGCCCAGTTGGCGCCCAGGGCGTACCAGGTGCGCGCCGCATCCGGCAGGGCGGGGCCCCGCGTGGCCGCGGGCACGGGCGACATGTCCTTGCTGAAGCCGGTGCGCAGCGTCACGGAGGGCAGGGCCTTCCATTGCGCGCCGACCGAGACCTTGGTGCTGTCCTTCCAGTGTTCGGCCGTGATGGAGTCGGCGGTCGAGTTCGCGAAGTCGATGCGCAGCTGCTTCAGCTGCGAATCGCGGGTGATCGTGAAGTCGCCCATGACGGCGATGGTCGGCGTCAGCTGCTGGAAGCCATGCAGCGACAGCGACTCGGGCGTGCGCACCGAGAGGCTGGCATCGGAGTCGTTGTGATCCAGGGCCGACACGCCGTTGTAGGGCGCGGCGGTGATGGCCGCCAGCACGGTGGCCGGCAGGTTGCTGGGCTGCGTCCAGTCGCCATGGCCCTTGAGCTTCTGGGCGACGCTGCTGCGATAGCTCAGGCCGACGCGCGTGCCGGCCGCGGGTTCCCACAGCAGGGCGACGTTGAAGCCCAGGCCCCAGTTCTTGCCGTCGACGGCGATGGAGCCGTCATAGCTCGGGTCGCCGAAGATCTGTGCCGCCTGCTGCTGCAGTTGCAGGGCCAGGCCGGGCGCGCCGCCCACGGCCGCCTGATGGGCGGCGTTCAGCAGGCCCGCCGCGTAGACGGACGCATACGGCACCGCGCGCTTCAGCTTGCCTTCCATGTACTGCAGGTTCAGGCCGGCTGCCAGCGACAGCTCGGGCGTCGCCTTCCAGGCCACGTTCGGGTTGATCGACAGCGACTTCAGCTCGACCGATTGCAGGTTGTAGCGCCCGCCCCAGTTGGCCGGGTAGTTGAGCTTGGTGCCCCAGGGTACGAACACGCCCAGGCCGTAGGCCAGGCCGTCGTCGCCCTGATAGCTGAGATACATATGCGGCACCGCCTGGCCCTTGGCGAAGCTCATGGTGTCGCCGGCCGTGCTGGTCGGGCGCGGCGCGAAGCCGGAACCGGGCAGGGAGATGTAGGAACCCGCGTCGGTGAACTTGGTCTTGGGGTCGACGTAGTCGAGCACGCCGGAGAAGTTCCAACCCTTGAGCCGCGTGATGCCGGCGGGGTTGGCGAACAGGGTGCTGGCGTCGGCCGCTTCAGCGCCGTTGGCGTTGGCGGTGCCTTCGGCAGCGGCGCTCTGGGTGCCGAAACGGTAGCCGGCGGCCTGGGCCGTCAGGGCCAGGGGCAGCAGCGCAAGGGCGACCAGCAACGGGCGCAGCGCGCCCGCGGGACGTGGATTTCTCATGATGGGTCTGTCTCCGTAATCGTGCGTAACCGCAGCGGATTGTGCGTAGCGACGATGTCACGCGGAGGACAAACCCGTCCAGGGAAACCCTGGACCCGAGAGGGCTCTCTAGATGTTGGCTGGGCGCAACCACCCAGCCAACCTAGGGATGACTCAGGCGCCGCGGACGAGCTTGGAGCGGGCCCAGTCGTCGGCCACGCGGGCCGGCGTCGAGTCGGCCGTCTGGACGCGCTGCAGCAGTTCCTCGACACGCTCGGCGATCTTGCTGACCTCGGCCATCACGGCCTTTTCTTCGCCCTCGTTGCGGTACTCGCGGGCGACGCTGATGATGCCGCCGGCGTTCACCAGGTAGTCGGGCAGATAGCAGATACCGCGGCGCTGCAGCGCGTCGCCGTCGGCCGGCGTGGCGAGCTGGTTGTTGGCGGCGCCGGCGACGAGCTTGGCGCGCAGCGTCGGCACGGTCTGCTCGTTCAGCGAGGCGCCCAGGGCGCAGGGGGCCAGCACGTCGACGTCGACGGCCAGGATGTCGGCCACGCTGACGGCGGTGGCGCCGAACTGGGCCACGGCGCGCTCGACCTTGGCCGAGTCGACGTCGGCCACGACCAGCTTGGCACCGGCCTGGTGCAGGAATTCGGCCAGATGCCAGCCGACGGCGCCCAGGCCTTGCAGGGCGACGCGCACACCGTCAAGCGACGAACGGCCCAGCACGAGGCGGGCGCCGGCCTGGATGGAGACGAAGACGCCCCAGGCCGTCTTGGGGCTGGGGTCGCCACCGAAGGCAGCTTCGCGCGGGATGCCGCTCACATAGGGCGTCATGGCCTGCATGCCGCGCATGTCGGCGGTCGTCGTGCCGACGTCCTCGGCGGTGATGTAGGCGCCGTTCAGCGACTGCACGGCGCGGCCGAAGGCGGCGAACAGGGCGGGGCGGTCGAACTGACCCTCGGGCTTCAGGATGACGGCCTTGCCGCCGCCGAAGGGCAGGTCGGCCAGCGCATTCTTCAGGCTCATGCCCTGGGACAGGCGCAGCGCGTCGTTCAGCGCGGCGGCTTCGGATTCGTAGTGCCAGAGGCGGCAGCCGCCGAAGGCGGGGCCGCGGGCGGTGCTGTGCACGGCGAGGATGGCCTTGAGGCCGGTGGCCGGGTCGGTGGCGAGCAGCACGCGCTCGTGGGCAGCTTGCTCGGGCAGGCCGAAGAGGGAGGTCGGGGTCATGACGGTGGGCGCTTTTGGCGCGGCAGTAGATGGACAAACGGCCACGCTTTTGGCGCGGCCGTTCGGGATTCTACGGATCTGGTGTCAGGGCCGGATCAGGGCCCCTGGAACCCGCCGCTTCGCAGCGTGATGACCAGGGTGTCGCGCCAACCGCGTTCGCCCGGCTCCACCGGCTGGATGGGCGTGGTCTCGTGGATGACGCGGGCGTCGTCCAGCAGCAGCGCCGTCCAGGGCTGGGTCATGGTGAAGCGCTGGCCGGCCGGGCCGTGGGCCTGGAAGACGCGCGACTCGCCGCCCTTGATGCCATGGCGGCCCACGAACAGCACTGCCACCAGGTCCACGCCGTCGCGGTGGGCGCCTTCGGGCGTGGGGCGACCAATGCCGTCGCTGGTGTCGATGCGGAAGGGGTGAGCCTCGATGAACCAGGCCTGCTCGCCCTTGAGCGCCGAGGCCGTCTTCGCCAGGCCCAGCAGCAGGGCCGTCCAGGCGGGCGAAGTGACCATCTCCTGGCCCAGCGGCACGAACCAGCGCTGGATGCCGCCGTGCAGGGCGTTGTAGTCCAGCGGCTGCCAGTGGGCGCGGTGGGGGGCCAGCGTCAGCGTGCCGCCCTCGGCGACGAAACAGCCGTGGCGGCGGAAGCGGTAGCGGCCGCCGTCGCGCAGATAGCCGTCGGGTGGCAGGTCGTCCCAGCAGGGGCGCAGCGCCTCGAGCTCGGCCGCCGACACGCCCAGCACGTCGAGCGACGCGGGCGCCAGCACGGCCTCGCCGTTGCGCTGCAGGGCGCCGACGACGTCGGCAGGATCGGTCCAGGGCGGCTCGAACATCGCGTTCAGCCTGCCGCGTGCTTGTCGGCTTCGGAGGTGAACGCGTCCGCGTAGAACTCTTCGTCAGGCAGCTTGCATTGGGCGACGAAATCCTTGTGCGCCGACTCGACCATGATGGGCACGCCGCAGGCATAGACCTGGTGGCCGGAGAGATCGGGATGATCTTCCATGACGGCGCGGTGGACGAAGCCGCTGCGGCCGGTCCAGCCGGCATCCGGCTCGGACAGCACCGGCACATAGCTCAACGTCGGCCACTCTTTGGCGATCTGCGCGGCCCAGTCGTTCAGGTAGAGGTCGGCCTGCTTGCGGGCGCCCCAGTACAGCACCATGGGGCGGGTCGACTCGATGTGGCGGGCCCGCTCGATGATGGCCTTGATGGGCGCGAAACCCGTGCCGCTGGCCAGCAGCACGATGGGCTTGGTCGCATCCTCGCGCAGGAAGAAGCTGCCGAAGGGGCCTTCCATGCGCAGGATGTCCTTTTCCTTCAGTGCGCCGAAGACGTGGTCGGTGAACTTGCCGCCCGGCATGTGGCGGATGTGCAGCTCGATCTGGCCCGGCAGCGAGTGCGGCGCATTGGCCATGGAGTAGCTGCGGCGCGAGCCGTCGCGCAGGATGAACTCGACGTACTGGCCGGCGCGGAACTGGAAGTTCTGGTTGGCGGCCAACTGCATGGTCAGCACGGCCACGTCGGCAGCAGGCTTCAGGATCGTCGTCACGCGGCTGGGCAGCTTCAGCACCGGGAACTCGCCGGCACCCGGCACGGTGCGGGCTTCGAGGGTGCAGTCGGTCTGGGGGCGGGCGCAGCAGGTCAGCACGAAGCCAGCGGCTTCTTCCTCGGCCGACAGGGCTTTGGGCTGATGGTTGCCGTGGATGACGGCGCCTTCGAGCAGCTTGCTCTTGCAGGAGCCGCAGGCGCCGTCCTTGCAGCCATAGGGCAGGCCGACGCCGTTGCGGATGGCGGCGGCGAGCAGGGTGTCGTCGCCCTCGGTCTGGTAGACGCGGCCGGCGGGCTGGATGGTGATCTGGTGGGACATGGTTTCCAAAAAGGCAGCGGCCCCGCATGAGATTCCCGGGGCCGTAGACTGCCCACTATTTTGCCCGAGAGACATGTTGACCCCCACGCTCGCAGGGCGAGCTGCCCCCGAGGGGGCGCTCAGCGCCTTCGGGCGGCCGTGCGCCGCTGATATGACCCCACGACTCCTCATCATTGGCTGTGGCGACGTCGGCCTGCGAGTGCTTGAAGCTCTGGCTGGCCGCTGGCGCGTGTTCGCATTGACGTCCAGCCCGGCGCGCTCGGCCGAGCTGCGCGCGGCCGGTGCCGTGCCGCTGGTGGGCAATCTGGATGAGCCAGCAACGCTGGCGCGGCTGGCTGGGCTGGCCGACTTGGTGTTGCACCTGGCACCGCCGGCGCGCGAGGGTGACACGGACGAGCGCACCCGCCATCTGCTGGCGGCTCTGGCGCGCCGGCCGCCGCAAGCCCTCGTGTACGCGAGCACGACCGGCGTTTACGGCGACTGCGGCGGCGACTTCATCGATGAGACACGGGCGCTGAATCCGGCCACCGACCGCGCGGCGCGGCGCGTCGATGCCGAAGCCCAGCTGCGCGCCTTCGGTCGCCGCCATGGCACCCGCATCAGCCTGCTGCGCATCCCGGGCATCTACGCCCGCGACCGCGAGGGTGGTCATCCGCGCGAGCGGCTGGCGCGGGGGACGCCGGTGCTCAGGCGGGAGGATGATGTGTTCACCAACCACATCCAGGCCGACGACCTGGCTCGCGCCTGCCTGCTGGCGCTGCTGCGCGGCCTGCCTCAGCGCGCCGTCAATGTCTGCGACGACAGCCAGTTGCTGATGGGCGACTACTTTGACCTGGCCGCAGACCTGACCGGCTTGCCGCGGCCGGCGCGCATCACACGCGCCGAGGCCGGCGAGACCATGAGCGCCATGCAGTTGAGCTTCTGGAGCGAATCACGTCGCCTGGCCAACACGCGGCTCAAGCGCGAACTGCGCCTGAAGCTGCACTACCCGACGCCGCGAGAAGGGCTCTAGCCGCGCCGCCGCGGCGAGCGCCAGTGGCGGATCAGCAGCCAGGCGCCCAGCATGCCGCCCAGATGGGCGAAGTGGGCGACGCTGCTGGAGCGGCTGAAGCCGAGGATGAGTTCCAGCCCGCCGAAGATGGCGACGAAGTACTTGGCCTTCATCGGGATCGGCGGGATCAGCGGCACGATGATGCGGTTGGGGAACAGCATGCCGAAGGACAGCAGCAGGCCGAAGATGGCGCCCGAGGCGCCCACCGTCGGCGCATGGGTGCCGATGGCCCAGGTGAACAGCAGTTGCACGGCCGCGGCGCTCAGCGTGCTGGCCACCAGGATCTGCGTGTAGCGCTTGGGCCCCCAGACCCGCTCCAGTTCACCGCCGAACATCCACAGGCCCAGCATGTTGAACAGCAGATGCTCGAAGCTGCCGTGCAGAAAGGCGTAGCTCAGCACCTGCCAGGGCATGAAGAGACCGGAGTTCAGCGGCCAGAGCTGGAACCAGAGCGCGAAAGCGCGAAAAGGTGCGAGCTCAAAGAGGCAAAAGACGCCGACGCAGGCCAGGATGAAGGCTTTGGTGACCGAAGGCAGCGGGGGCATGGAGCGTGGCGACGCGCCCGGGGCGGGCGCCTGCACCGGAAGGGCCGGTGCTTACCATTTTGAGTATGCCAGGGACTGGCCAGCCGTTTCGTTGGTGCCTCGGGCCGGACTCGAACCGGCACACCTTGCGGCGGGGGATTTTGAGTCCCCTGCGTCTACCGATTTCGCCACCGAGGCCCGTCGGAAACTGCTGACTCGCCAGCGCGGCGAGAGGGGCTGGATTATGCACTCGCCAAGGCTTGGTCTTTGAACCGGGGCCACAATCGTCGCCATGAACTATCCGACCCTCGAAGACGTCATCGGTGCGACCCCCCTGGTGCGACTGCAGCGCCTGCTCGGCGACGACGCCCGCGGCAATGTCATCCTGGCCAAGCTGGAGGGCAACAACCCGGCCGGCTCGGTGAAGGACAGACCGGCCATCAGCATGATCAAGCGCGCCGAGGAGCGCGGCGAGATCAAGCCCGGCGACACGCTGATCGAGGCGACCTCGGGCAACACCGGCATCGCCCTGGCCATGGCGGCCGCCATCCGCGGCTACCGCATGGTGCTGATCATGCCGGAGGACCTGTCCATCGAGCGCGCCCAGACCATGAAGGCCTTCGGCGCCGAGCTCATCCTGACGCCCAGGACCGGCGGCATGGAATACGCCCGCGACCTGGCCGAGCAGATGGCGCAGGAGGGCAAGGGTCGGGTGCTGGACCAGTTCGCCAACGCCGACAACCCGCGCGCCCACTACGAGAACACCGGCCCCGAGCTGTGGAAAGACACCGGCGGCCAGATCACCCATTTCGTCAGCGCCATGGGGACGACGGGCACCATCACCGGCGTGTCGCGCTTCCTGAAGGAGCAGAACCCGGCCGTGCGCATCGTCGGCGCCCAACCGGCCGAGGGTTCGCGCATCCCGGGCATCCGCAAATGGCCCGAGGCCTACATGCCCAAGATCTACGACCCGAGCGGCATCGACGAGCTGGTGCTGGTCAGCCAGAGCGATGCCGAAGACATGGCGCGCCGCCTCGCCCGTGAGGAAGGCCTGTTCGCCGGCATCTCGGCGGCTGGCGCCTGCTGGGTGGCCCTGCAGATCGCGCGCCGCGTCGAGAACGCGACCATCGCCTTCATCGTCTGCGACCGCGGCGACCGCTATCTGTCGACGGGCGTCTTCCCTGCATGACGGCCTTCAAGTTCTGCCCGCTCTGCGCGAGCGAACTGGCCCTGATCACCCAGGCCGAGGACGGCGGCGACAAGGAGCGCCTGCGTTGCCCGGCCTGCACGTTCACGCACTGGAACAACCCGACCCCCGTGCTGGCTGCCGTCATCGAATGCACCGACCGTGAAGGCCGGGTGCTGCTGGCGCGCAATGCGGCCTGGCCCGGGCGCTTCTTTGGCCTGATCACCGGCTTCATGGAGGCCGGCGAATCGCCCGAGGAGGGCATCCGGCGCGAAATCGCCGAGGAGACTTCGCTGGAGGTCGATTCGCTGCAATTGCTCGGCGTCTGGGACTTCCAGCGCATGAACCAGATCATCATTGCCTACCACGCGGCGGCGCGTGGCGAGATCCACCTGTCACCCGAACTGGTCGAGTACAAGCTGATCGCGCCCGAGGACGTGCGCTGCTGGCCCCAGGGCACGGGCCAGGCGCTGGCGACCTGGCTGCGGTCCAGGAACATCGAGCCCCAGTGGCTAGCCCTCCCAGACATGAAGCGAGAATGAGGCGATGGACGTCCAACGCGAGATCGACACCCGGGGCCTGAACTGCCCCCTGCCCATCCTCAAGGCCAAGAAGGCCCTGGCCGAGATGCAGAGCGGCGAGCTGCTGCGCGTCGTCGCGACCGACCCGAGCTCGACGCGCGACTTCCAGGCCTTTGCGCGCCAGACCGGCAATGAACTCGTGGCCCAGGAAACCCGGGCCGACGAGTTCATCCACGTCTTGCGACGCCGCTGAGAAAACCTGAGTCAGTTGGGGACAGAGCGGCTCGCTACGCTCGCTCGGTCAGTCCCTCAAGGCCTTAGAGATTCAGGTCCTTCAGGAACTCGCGGAAGCCCGGGCCCAGTTGCGGGTGGGCGAGGGCCAGTTCGACATTGGCCTGCAGGAAACCTTCCTTGCTGCCGCAGTCATAGCGCTTGCCTTCGTAGCGGTAGGCGAACACCTTCTCGCGGCGCAGCAGGCCGGCGATGCCGTCGGTCAGCTGGATCTCGCCACCCACGCCGCGCGGCTGATTGGCGATCTCGTGGAAGACGCCCGGCGTCAGGATGTAGCGGCCGGCCACGCCCAGGCGTGACGGTGCCACTTCCGGTGCCGGCTTCTCGACGATGCGGTTGACGTCCATCAGGTTGTCGTTGACCTGCGTGCCGGCCACGATGCCGTAGCGGCGGGTGTGCTCGGCCGGCACTTCCTGCACGGCCAGGATGGAGGCGCGCCAGTCGGCGAACTGCTCGACCATCTGCTTCAGGATGGGCCGGTCCGGAGTCGGGCCCACCATCAGGTCGTCGGCCAGCAGCACGGCGAAGGGCTCGTTGCCCACCAGGCGCTGGCCGCAGAGCACGGCGTGGCCGAGGCCGAGGGCCTGGGCCTGGCGGACATAGATGCATTCCATGTCATCGGGCTTGACCGAGCGCACCACGTCCAGCAGCTCCTGCTTGCCGGACTGCTCCAGGGCGACCTCCAGCTCGAAGGTCATGTCGAAATGGTCTTCGATGGGGCGCTTGTGGCGGCCGGTCACGAAGATCATCTCGCGCACGCCGGCCGCATAGGCTTCCTCGACGGCGTACTGGATCAGCGGCTTGTCGACGACGGGCAGCATCTCCTTGGGCTGTGCCTTGGTGGCCGGCAGGAAGCGGGTGCCGAGGCCGGCGACCGGGAAGATGGCTTTGGTGATCGGCGATTTGGACGAGGAGGCCATGGGCATACACTGGTTTGACAGGGTCGCGAAGATTGTGTCACGGGGGTTGTGACGCTCTGACCCTTGTGTCGGGCACATACAAACAATGACAGTCCTGATCCTGGAACCGTTGGAAGCCGAGGTGGTGCAGTGGCTGGCCGAGCGCCATGACGCCTGCTTTGCGCCCGAGCTGGTTGGCGACAAGCATGGCCTGCTGGACGCCTTGCGCGAGTCGCGCGCCCTGATCGCGCCGCCCGAGGTGAGGGTGGACGCCGACCTGCTGCGCGGGGCGCCGACGCTGTGCGCCATCGGCCGGGCCAGTGGCGGCGCCGAGAACATCGACATCGAGGCCTGCCGCAAGGCCGGCGTGGAGGTGGTGCGCTCCCAGAGCTCGACGGCCAGCGCCGAGGCTGAATTCGCCATCGGTGCGCTGCTCAGCCTGCTGCGCCGCGTGCCCGTGGAAGGCAGCGACGGCCTCAAGGTGGGCCGTGAGCTGGGTTGCTCCACGATTGGCGTGCTGGGCATGACGCCGACCGCCCAGGTGCTGGCCCAACTGCTGCACGCCTTCGGTTCGCGCGTCATCGGCTACGACCCCGGCATGCATCCCAGCGACGCGACCTGGGCGCGCTGGGGCATCGAGTCGGTCTCCTTGAGCGACCTCGTCGAGCACAGCGACGGCGTGGTGCTGCTGCTGCCCTATTTCGAGCGCTTTCGTGGCCTCGTCGGCGAGCGCCAGCTGGAGAACACGCGGGCCGGCCAGGTGCTGGTCGGCCTCAGCCACTCCAGCATCTTCGAGGAGGCCGCCCTGGGCCGGGCCCTGCGCAGCGGCAAGCTGCGTGCGGCCTGGTTCGACAGCCTGGAGCCGGGCTGGCTGGAGATGGGCCGGCCGCTGCATGGCGTCTCGACCCTGCAGGTGACGCCGCGTTTGGCGGGCACGACGCGCGAGTCGCGGGTGCGCGCCGCCTGGGCGGTGGCGCGCGGCCTGGACGAGTTGCTGGGCGCGCCGCCCAGGGGCAACAAGAAAAAGGCCGCCAGCAAGGCGGCCATCGACTTCTACTGAAGCTTCAAGCGGACAGGCGGGCGAGCTGCTCGGTCAGCCGCACAACCGTGGCCTGGTAGTCGGTCAGGCGAGCGCGCTCCTGCTCGACGACGGCAACCGGCGCTCGTGCGACGAAGCTCTCGTTGCCGAGCTTGGCCTCGATCTTGACGATCTCGCCTTCCAGTCGGGTCTTCTCCTTGGTCAGGCGGGTGCGCTCGGCCTCGACGTCGATCTCGACCTTCAGCGCCAGCTTGGCGGCACCGTGCAGCAGCACCGGCGAGGTCGCGCTCTGCTTGGCGAACTCGGTGTCGTCGGCAATCAGTTCGACGGCGGCCAGCTTGGCCAGCACCTTCAGCACTGCAGCCGCTTCGGTCAGGAAGCTGAGGTCACCGCCCACCAGCAGCGGCACGCGGTCGCTCGGGCTGAGGTTCATTTCGCTGCGCAGGCTGCGCGTCGTGCCGACGACTTCCTTCAGCTGTGCCATCCAGGCATCCGCACTGGCGTCGATGCGCTCGGGCTGGGCGACGGGGTAGGGCGCCTGGCCGATGTAGTCGACGGTCTTGCGGCCGGCCACGGGGGCGACGGTCTGCCACAGCTCTTCGGTGATGAAGGGGGCGATGGGGTGCAGCAGGCGCAGCGTGGTCTCCAGCACACGGATCAGCGTGCGGCGGGTGGCGCGCTGCTGGCTCTCGTCACCGGTCTGGATCTGCACCTTGGCGATCTCCAGATACCAGTCGCAGTACTCGTCCCAGACGAAGCTGTAGATGGCGTTCGCCACGTTGTCGAGGCGGTACTCGGCGAAGCCCTGGGCCACGACGGCTTCGACGCGCTGCAGTTCGCTGGTGATCCAGCGGTCGGCCTGGCTGAACTTGTTGTAGCCGGGCGGGCAGTGGCCTTCGGCGTGGGCGAGGCCACAGTCCTGGCCCTCGGTGTTCATCAGCACGAAGCGGGTCGCGTTCCAGAGCTTGTTGCAGAAGTTGCGGTAGCCCTCGCAGCGCTTGGTGTCGAAGTTGATGTTGCGGCCGAGCGAGGCGTAAGACGCCATCGTGAAGCGCAGCGCGTCGGCGCCATAGGCCGGCATGCCTTCAGGGAATTCCTTCTTCACGCGGGCGGCCACCTTGGGCGCCGTCTCGGGCTTGCGCAGGCCGACGGTCGATTTGGCCGTCAGCGTGTCGAGGTCGCAGCCTTGGATGAGGTCGACCGGGTCCAGCACATTGCCTTCGGACTTGCTCATCTTCTGGCCCTGCGAATCGCGCACCAGGCCGTGGATGTAGACGTCCTTGAAGGGCACCTGTCCGGTGAAATGGGTCGTCATCATGATCATCCGGGCGACCCAGAAGAAGATGATGTCGTAGCCGGTCACGAGCACGGAGGAGGGCAGGAAGAGTTCCTGCTCCAGCGTCTTCTGCGGCCAGCCCAGTGTCGAGAAAGGGACGAGCGCCGACGAGTACCAGGTGTCCAGCACGTCGGGGTCGCGCGTCAGCTCGCCGAGGTAGCCGGCGGCCTTGGCGCGGGCTTGCGCTTCTTCCTCGCTGCGTGCGACGAAGAGTTCACCGCCCGTGCCATACCAGGCCGGGATCTGGTGGCCCCACCACAGCTGGCGCGAGATGCACCAGTCCTGCAGATTGCCCATCCAGTGGTTGTAGGTGTTGACCCACTGCTCGGGGTGGAACTTGACCGCGCCGGTCTCCACCGCCGCGATGGCCTTGTCGGCAATGCTCTTGCCGTCGGCGCTGGGCTTGGTCACGGCGACGAACCATTGGTCGGTCAGCATGGGCTCGATGACCTGGCCGGTGCGCTCGCAGCGCGGCACCTGCAGCTTGTGCCTCTTGACCTCGACGAGCAGGCCTTGCGCCTCCAGGTCGGCCACCACGCGCTTGCGGGCGACGAAGCGGTCCAGGCCGCGGTAGGTCTCGGGGGCTTGATCGTTGATCTTGGCCTGCAGGTCCAGCACCGCGATCATCGGCAGCTTGTGGCGTTGGCCCACGGCGTAGTCGTTGGTGTCATGGGCCGGCGTGACCTTGACGACGCCGGTGCCGAATTCGCGGTCCACGTAGTCGTCGGCGATCACCGGAATCTCGCGATCCGTCAGCGGCAGCTTGACTTGTCTGCCGATCAGGGCGGTGTAGCGCTCGTCCTCGGGATGGACCATGACGGCCACGTCGCCCAGCATGGTCTCGGGGCGGGTGGTGGCCACGACGACCGAGCCGCTGCCGTCAGCCAGCGGATAGCGGATATGCCACAGCGAGCCGTCTTCCTCTTCCGACGACACCTCGAGGTCCGACACGGCGGACTGCAGCACAGGGTCCCAGCTCACCAGGCGCTTGCCGCGGTAGATCAGGCCTTCCTCGAACAGGCGGACGAAGGTCTCGACGACGACGGTCGAGAGCTTCTCGTCCATCGTGAAGTACTCATGGCCCCAGCTCACGGAGTCGCCCAGGCGGCGCATCTGGCTGGTGATGGTGTTGCCGCTCTCCTGCTTCCAGTCCCAGACGCGGGCGACGAAGTTCTTGCGGCCCAGGTCGTGGCGGCTCTGGCCGGCGGCCTGCAGCTGGCGCTCGACGACGATCTGCGTGGCGATGCCGGCGTGGTCGGTGCCCGGCACCCACAGCGTGTTGTCGCCCTTCATGCGGTGGTAGCGCGTCAGCGAGTCCATCACCGTCTGGTTGAAGGCGTGGCCCATGTGCAGCGTGCCGGTCACATTGGGCGGCGGCAGCTGGATGCTGAAGGAGGGCTTGGCCGGGTCCAGGGTCGGCTCATAGAGGCCGGCGGCTTCCCATTGGGGGCCCCAATGGGCTTCCAGGGCGGCGGGTTCGAAGGACTTGGCAAGTTCGGTCATCGCGGCGTCGCCCGCTGTGAAGCTGGGGCGAAAAGAGAGCTTTTCGGGGGCCCGCGATTGTAGGGGGCCGCACTGGGCGGCCCCCTCTGACGGTTCAGCGCGTCAGCAGCTTCAGTTGCAGCGGCGTGCCGCTGCTGAAGTCCAGGGCCATGTCGAAGCGCTCACCGGCGCGTACCGGCGGGCCGTAGAGGCTGTCCTGGGTGTCGAAGACCAGCACCAGGCGGTGGCCGGCCGGCACGTCGTAGCCGGTGGCGACCATGTCGAAGCTGAAGTCCTGCGACTGGCCCGGCGTGGCGGCGTGCACGGCGCGGGCGCCATGGGTGATCAGCGTGCCGAAGCCCACCAGGTCGACGTCATAGAGATAGGCCACCAGCATGCCGCGCTTCTGCGACGGGATGGCCTTGAGCTTCAGCGTCGGCGCGCCGCGCAGCTTCAGCGCCTGGCTGAGCCAGGGCCCCTCGTAGCGCACGCCGAAGGCCGGCAGCACGGTCGTCATCTGGTTGATGACCGGCAGGCCGACGCTCTCGGCGAGGGGCGATAGCACGGGGATAGGCCCGGTCGTGGCCGTCGTGTCCAGAGCGTTGTTGATGCTGTCGCGGCCGTTGGTGCTGCGGGTGCCGGTTTGCAGGTCGCCGGTGATGCCGCGCCAGCAGAAGCAGCCCAGCTCCCAGCGCACCGCGCCGCGCGGCGTGATCTGGTAGTCCAGGTTGCGCAGCTCGGGCGCCGGCCAGGTCGACAGGGTCTCCCGGTAGCTGGCGAACTTGGGCTGCAGCAGCACCTTGGGCTCGTTGTCGATGCCATTGGCCTGGCCCTTGAGCCAGCGGTCGAACCAGCGGTGGGCCTGGTCCCAGATCGCGTTGTCGACATCGAACAGCGCGCCCGGTATTTCAGCCGAAGCGTGGATGCCGGGTTGCAGCATCAGCTTCTTGGGCCCAGTCAGCTGGCTGAACAGGGCCAGCGAGGAGTTGGGCGAGAACATGTCGTCCTGCCAGTTCTTGCCGATGAAGACCGGCGCGCCGCGGGCATTGATGGCCGCCACGGCGCTGGCCGGCGAGCGCGGCCAGCCCCAGGCGGTGATCTCGGCGAGCTTGGACGCCGGCGTGTCGGGGTTCTGGATGGCGGCGTTGTACTCGGCCACGAGGGGATCCAGGCGGCCGGTCAACTGGCCGGAGATCTGCAGGATGTCCAGCCAGGTCGGGTTGGGCACCTGGTTGCGGTACATCTGGTCAAGCAGGGTCGCCCAGCCCGACAGGGCCGCGGCCGTCTTCAGCCGCGGCTCGGCGCCCAGGGCCAACAGCGACAGGCCGGCGCCATAGGAGATGCCGGCGGTGCCGACGCGGGCCGGGTCGGCCGGCGTCTGGGCCAGGGTCCAGTCCAGCACGCCGCTGACGTCGGCCACGTCCACCGGGCCGGCGACGCCGATGGTGCCTTCCGAGTCCCAGAAGCCGCGGGCCGTGTAGGCCACGGCGATATAGCCGTCGCGGGCCAGGCGCTGCTGCTGGCCCAGGTATTCGAAGAAGTCGGCCACGGCCCAGCTGGTGACGAAGATCACCGTCGGGTATTTGGTGGCCGAGCCGCTGCTGGCGCCGGCCGGCAGGAAGACATTGGCCGCCAGGCGCACGCCGTCGGGCCGCGTGACCTTGAGGCCGTTGAGGAAGCAGGTGCCGTCCTTGGGCGAGATCACGCCGGGCAGGGCCAGCGGCGTGGTGTAGGTGACGGCTTCCAGCGGCGTGGCGGCCCGGCAGCTCAGGTTGGCGGCCTGGGCGGATCCAAGAGCTAACAGGCAGCCCAACAGGGCCGCTCCCCGGGCGGCGCGGCGGCGCCAGCCCTGCAGAGAAACGTTCATGGCTTGTCTCCTCGGGGTTGATGTGAAGACGGTCGCCACCCCCGAAAAAAGCACGACCGTTCGTTCAATTTTTCGAGGTCCTGGCCGGCCGCCGACTGGGGAAATCCCGCCCGCCATGCTTGACGTTGTGGCGGCGGAACGTTCATGCGGGTTAGGGGAGGGCGACGTTGCGGCGAGCCGTGCTAGCGAGGCCCGTGGACGAAACAAAACGAAAAAAGGCGATACCGCGTCGAGATGCTCTGGCAGGCGCTAACGGGAAACATGCGTGCCATCCCAACCCCGGGCCTCGAGCGCCCTCCGGAGCACACCATGAACTTTTTTCGTCGCTGGCACGCCCACCACGAGTTCCATCACCACTTTGGCCACGGCCACCATGGCCATCATCTCGGCCGCCATGCTGATGGTTTCGCCCACCTCCTTATGGCCCGAGTCGGCGCCAAGCTGGACCTGGACAACGAGCAGCAGCGCCGCTTCGCCGCCTGGATCGAGCAGATCCAGAACCAGCGTGACGCCATGAAGGGCATGGCGCGCGGACCCGAGCTGGTCGGCCTCATCGCCGGCGAGCAGTTTCCGCGCGAGTCGGCCCAGCAGCTGCTGGACGCCAAGCTGGATGCGGTGCGCGCTGCCGGCCCCGGCCTCATCGGCGCCTTCGCCGACTTTTTCGATTCGCTGGACACCGAGCAGCGCCAGGTGCTGCGCTTCATGATGCGGCGCTTCAGCCATTCGCGCCGCCACGGCGACGCCGCTGCGAACTCGTGATGGACGCCCACTGCGGCAAGCAGCCGCGCGGCCTGTTCATGCCCCACATCGACCGCAACCGCTGCGAGGGCAAGGGCGACTGCGTGGCCGTCTGCCCCTTCAATGTCTTCACCTTGGGCAAGCTGGCGCCCGGGCAGCGCCAGGACCTGAACCTGTTCGGCAAGCTGCGCGGCATGGCGCACGGCTGGGAGCAGGCCTTCACGCCCAATGCCGCCGCCTGCGAGGCCTGCGGTCATTGCGTCAGCGCCTGTCCCGAGAAAGCCATCACCCTGGTTCGCGCCAAATAATCGCGACATGCACCGACTGCTGCTGATCGACGACGACGAGGCTCTCGCCGGGCCTCTGACCCAATACCTGGCGCGCTTCGACCTCCAGCTCGAAGCCGTCACCCGCCCCAGCGCCGCGCTGGAGCGGCTGGCGGCCGAGCGCTTCGATGCTCTCATCCTCGACGGCATGCTGCCCGAGATGGATGGCTTCGAGTTCTGCAAGCGCCTGCGGGGCGGCAGCGACGCCTGGCGCGACATGCCCATCCTGATGCTGACGGCGCGCGGCGACCTGACCGACCGCGTCGTCGGCCTGGAGCTGGGCGCCGATGACTACCTGCCCAAACCCTTCGAGCCGCGTGAGCTGGCAGCGCGGCTGCAGACCATCCTGCGCCGCACGCGCTTTGCGCCGCCGGCCGCGCCCGTCGTGGCCCAGGTCGCGAACAGGCTCAGCTTCGTGGGCCTGGAGATCGACACCACGCGTCGCGAGGTGAGGGGCGAGGGCGCCCTCATCGAGCTGACCGGCACCGAGTACGAGCTGCTGCTGATGCTGGCCCGCGAGCCGGGCAAGGTGTTCTCGCGAGACGACATCCTGAACCGCCTGCGCGGCCAGGAGGCCGAGCTGTTCACGCGCGCCGTCGATATCCTCGTCAGCCGCCTGCGCCGCAAGCTGGAGCCGCTGCAGGCGCTCAAGACCCTGCGCAACGCTGGCTACTGCTTTGCCCTGCCATTGAAGTCATGAAGCATCACGCCTACGACCACCGCTGGCGTGAGCGCTGGGAGCGCAAGAAGGCCAAGCGCGCCCGGCGCATGGGCCGTGACTGGGACTACCGCTGGCGGGTGCGGCATCGCTGGCACCAGCGCTGGCATCACCAGCACAAGCGCTTCAAGCACTCGCTGGGCGCGCGCCTGATCGCCATCTTCATGCTGCTGGCCTTTTTCAGCAGCTTCATCCTCTGGGCCGCCATGGGCAGCCCCTACGGCCTGCTGTGGGCGGTGCCCGCGCTGTGCGTGGTCACGGGTCTGGCCTTCGGCATGATCCGCCACATGGTCTGGCCCCTGCATGCGCTGGCCCTGGGCGCCGAGGCCTTCCGGCGTGGCGAGTTCTCGCACCGCGTGCCCGTCATCCATGGCGATGAGATCGGCGACCTGGCCATGCGCTTCAACCAGATGGCCGCCGATATCCAGGCCATGCTGGACGGCAAGCGAGCTCTGCTGCTGGCCATCAGCCACGAGCTGCGCAGCCCCTTGACGCGAGCCCGCCTGCATGCCGAGCTGGTCGACGAAGGCGAGTCGCGCGACGCGCTGCTGCAGGAACTGGCGCAGATGCGCGACATGATCTCGGCACTGCTGGAAAGCGAGCGCCTGGGCAGTGGGCACAGTGCGCTGCAACTGTCGGACTGCGATCTCGCCGCGCTGGCGCGGGAGCAGGCTCAACCAGGCGTGGAGCCGCACATCGAGCCCGATCTGCCGCTGATGAAGCTGGATCGGCTGCGCGTGCAGCTCTGCCTGCGCAATCTCGTGCAGAACGCCTTGCGGCACAACGATGCGGCTCGCGGGGCCGTGCAGCTCACGCTGGCACGTGATGGCATGGGCGTGCGCCTGACGGTGCGCGACTTCGGTCCCGGCGTGCCGGCCGAGTCGCTGCCTCAGTTGGGGCAGCCCTTCTACCGGCCGGACGAGGCGCGCACCCGCCACGGCGGCGGCGTGGGCCTGGGCCTGTGCCTGTGCAGGCTGGTGGCCGAGGCCCATGGCGGGCGGCTCGAGCTGCGCAATGCCGAGCCTGGCTTCGAAGCCTCGATCCGTTTCAGCTGAAGGCCGGGGGCAGACGGTCGAACCAAGGCTGCGCCGCTTCCAGCTCCGCGGCCAGCTGCAGCAGCAGGCCTTCCTCTCCTGACGCGGCGTTGAACTGAACGCCCAGCGGCAGGCCGTCGGCCGTCCAGTGCAGCGGCAGCGAGAGGGCCGGCGTGCCGGTCAGGTTGGCGAGCTGGGTGAAGGGCACATGGCGCAGGCTGTCGGTGGCCATCTGCTGCACGATGCCGTCCAGCAGGCCGGCGCGCTTGAGCAGGCCGAGCAGGCCCGAGGCGCGCAGCACGCCCAGGGCCGCGAGCTGCAGCGGCGGCGTGTCGCCGGTGCCGTGCAGCACGGGTGGCGAGGCCAGTGTGGGCGTCAGGTAGAGGTCGTAGCGCGAATGCAGGGCGGCCAGGCAGCGCCCGAAATCGTTCCACCTCTGCAGCTCCAGCGTCAGCTTCGCGGCGCTGGTGGCGCGGCCCAGCGTGGCGATCAGGCGCGTCAGCGGCTCGAAGCCGGCCTCGCGGCCGCCTTGCGCAACGGTGCGGTCCACGGCGGCGGCCACCTGGCCGAAGTAGATGTGCAGAAAGCTGTTGGCCAGGGCGCGGCCGTCGATGTCTGGTTGGGCCGGCTCGACGGTGTGGCCCAGGCTGCGCAGCAGCGTGACCGCGCCCTCGACGGCCAGCCGGGCTTCGTCATGCACAGGCTCGCCGATGGGAGAGTCGGCACACCAGGCAATGCGCAGCCGGCGCGGTGGCAGGCGCATCTGATCGATGAAGGGCGTGGCGGGCCGGGCAAGGGCGACGGGGTCACCGGGCTCGGGACCGCTGAGGACATCCAGGGCCAGGGCGGTGTCGCGCACGCTGCGCGAGATGACCCCTTCGCAGCAGGCGCCGAACCAGACTTCGCTGGCCGCCGGCCCGACGGAGACACGACCCCGCGAAGGCTTGAGCCCGACCAGCCCGCAGCAGGCCGCCGGGATGCGGAGGGAGCCGCCGCCGTCATTGCCCGCCGCCATCGGCACGACGCCGGCTGCGACGGCCGCTGCCGACCCGCCACTGCTGCCGCCGGGCGTGCGGTTCACGTCCCAGGGGTTGCTGCTGCGGCCGAAGGCCAGCGGGTCGGTGACGCCCTTGAGGCCGAGCTCGGGCGCATTGGTCTTGCCGAAGATGACGAGGCCAGCGTCCAGCATGCGCTTCACGACATGGGCGTGTTCGCGCGGCGGCGGCAGGGCGGCGAGGGCCTGGCTGCCCCAGCTCGTCGGCACGCCGGCGTAGTCCTGGGCCACGTCCTTGATCAGCCAGGGCACGCCGGCCAGCGGGGCATGGGGCAGGCCCTGCGCGAGCTGGGCGCGGGCCTGGCCTTCCATCAAACGGCAGACGGGGTTGAGCCGGGGTTGGACTTCGGCCAGGCGAGCCAGAGCCAGGTCGAGCAAGGCCTCTGGTTTGACCCTGCCGGCCGCCACTTCGGCGGCAAGCGAGGTGGCGTCGTGGCGGCGGTAGCTGGCGAAGTCCATCAGTGCGGCTTACATGAACAGATGTTCGCCCGCATTTTGGCTGCGCCGGCCCGCGGGCCTCGCGCAAAGCGCGAGGTGCTCCCCAGCGTTCCGCAGGGAATCACATGAACAGATGTTCGCCCGCATTCTCTCCGCCAAGAATGACGTAGTTGACCTTCTTCAGGTCCGCCAGCTGCGTGCCGCCTGCATAGGAGATCGAGCTTTGCAGGTCTTCCTGCATCTCGCGCAGCGTGTCGGCGAACTTGCCCTTGACCGGCTCCAGGATGCGCTTGCCTTCGACATGGCGGTATTCGCCCTTGTTGAAGTCGCTGGCCGAGCCGTAGTACTCCTTGTAGAGCTTGCCGTCGACCTCGACCGTCGTGCCGGGCGACTCTTCATGGCCCGCGAACAGCGAGCCGACCATGACCATGGATGCACCGAAGCGCACGCTCTTGGCGATGTCGCCATGGTGGCGGATGCCGCCGTCGGCCACGATGGGCTTGGTGGCCACGCGCGAGCACCACTTCAGCGCCGACAGCTGCCAGCCGCCGGTGCCGAAGCCCGTCTTCAGCCGCGTGATGCAGACCTTGCCCGGGCCCACGCCGACCTTGGTCGCGTCCGCACCCCAGTTCTCCAGGTCGATGACGCCTTCGGGCGTGCCGACATTGCCGGCGATGACGAAGGTCTCGGGCAGCTTGTGCTTGATGTGGGCGATCATGCGCTGCACGCTCTCGGCATGGCCGTGGGCGATGTCGATGGTCAGGTAGTCGGCGCCGACACCTTCGGCGGCGAGCTTGTCGACCAGTTCGAAGTCGGCCGGCTTGACGCCCACGCTCAGCGAGACGAGCAGGCCCTTGTCGCGCATGTCCTTGGCATAGGCCAGGCTGTCGAGGTCGAAGCGGTGCATCACGTAGAAGTAGCCCTCGCGGGCCAGCAGCTCGGTGATGGGCTCGTCCACGACGGTCTTCATGTTGGCGGGCACGACCGGCAGCTTGAAGCGGTGCGGGCCGAACTGCACGGAGGTGTCGCAGTCGGAGCGGCTTTCCACGCGGCATTTGCGCGGCAGCAGCAGGATGTTGTCGTAGTCGAAGATTTCCATGATTCAAGTTCGCAAGTTGCGGCGCGCGTTATTGCAGTGCGTGCCTGGGCTGCGAGCGCTTGACTGGCTCTGCCGGCTCTTCGTCCGTTTCTGCTGCGGACAAAAAAAACCGGACGCCAAATTTGGGCCCGGTGATTGATTCTACGCAGGCCGCGCGACGAGTGAATCGAGATCGTGAATCACCGTCAGGTTGCGGGCCAATGCGGCTTGGACCATGGCATCGGCGCCAACCGAGTCGCCGCCGATGCGCAGCAAAAGGTCGCAGCGCTCCAGCACGGCCTGGGCATGAGGGTGGAAATAGCGGTCCCAGATCGCATCGCCGCGTTGGCCGCCCGTGGCTTCGATGAGAGGCAGCGTGACCCACTCGCCCAGCACCGGCACATGTCCCAGGGCCGCGACTCGCACGGCGGCGTCCTGCATGGCCTTGACGTTGGCGGCGATGAGGTCCTCGCGATCTCCCGTGCCGCTGCGGTAGGGCCCGGCGATGAAGACCAGCAACGGCCCCGTCTTCGGCGGCGGCCCGAAGACATGCCGCTCGGCCCAGCGCAGCAGCATGATCGTCTTGGCGTCGACGATCTGGCCGGCGTCGACCTGGTGCATGGCCTCGTCGAAGCCGATCTCGAAGCGGGCGATGTCCTCGCCTTCGTTGACGAGGCCGCCGCCTTCGCCCACCAGGTCGTCGTCGCCGTACTCGGCGGCGAAGAAGTGCAGCTTCTCGGTCACCGAGCCCGGGCTCATATAGGCCTCGAACAGCGGCCGGGCCTCGCGCAGGCGCACGCCGGCTTCCTGCTCGGCTTCGGCGCGGATGCAGCTCAGCGGGTCGGCCTCGTCCAGCAGGCCGGCCACGGCCTCCACCATCAGCTCTTGCCAGCCATTGACGAAGACCGGGTAACGGAACTGCCGCGTCAGCAGCACGCGGCGGCGCGCGCGCTGGTAGAGCAGGATGCAGGCGCCATTGCCGCGGTCATAGGTTTCGCGGTCCTGGCTCTGCCACTGCCCGTCGCTGCGCAGGAAGTCGAAGCGAGTGGTCTTCAGCGTGTACCAGTTGTCGGACAGCAGGCGCACCTGCTGGACGCGCACGCGGTCGGGCAGGGGCAGGTCGGCGATGCGGGTTTGAGCCGGTGTTTGCATGAAATTTCCTGAATTGAATTTGAATCATGCAAAATAACGCAAAACCATGCAAGCCCACAGATGCTGACCGAACAACGCCACCTGGCCATCCTGGAAGAACTGCAGCGCAGCGGTCGCGTGCTGGCGCGCGAGCTGGCCGAGCGGCTGGCCGTGTCGGAGGACACCATCCGTCGCGACCTGCGCGACCTCTCCGCCCGCGGCGCGCTGCAGCGCGTGCACGGCGGTGCGCTACCGCTGTCGCCGGCGTTGGCCAACCTGGCGCGGCGCAGCGTCATCGCCGTCGACGAGAAGCAGGCGCTGGGGCGCCATGCGGCATCGCTGATCGCAGACGGCCAGCTCGTCTTCGTCGACGGCGGCACCAGCACGCTGGCCATGGTGCGGCAGCTGCCCGCCACGCTGCGCGCGACCATCGCCACGCACAGCCCCGTCATCGCCGCGGCGCTGATCGAGCATCCGACGGTGGAGGTGCTGATGCTGGGCGGGCGCCTTTTCAAGCATTCCGGCGTGGCCGTCGGCGCTGGCGTGGCCCAGGCCATCCAGGCGCTGCGGGCCGACTGCTATTTTCTCGGTGTGACCGGCGTGGACGCGGGCTTCGGCCTGTCCACCGGTGACGCCGAGGAGGCCCAGGTCAAGGCCTTGCTGATGGTCAGCGCCGCCGAGACCGTGCTGATGGCCAGCAGCGACAAGCTGGGCAAGGTCTCGCCCTATCGCGTGGCGCCGCTGTCGGCCTTGTCGACGCTGCTCGTCACGCCGCAGGCCGGCGCGGCCCAGCTCGACGCCTTGCGCCAACCGGGCCTGGAGATCGTCACCGTCAGTGCTTGAAGAACTTGCGGTGGATGCGCCGCGTCGTCTGCCAGACGGCGAACAGCACGACGGGAATCGCCGCGCCGGCCGCCAGCTCCGGCTGTACCGGCAACCAGCCCTCGGCCTTCAAGGCCTTGAAGAAGTAGAGCAGCAGGCTGACCACGTAATAGGTGATGGCCGCGATGGACAGGCCCTCGACGGTGGCCTGCATGCGCAGCTGGGTGGCCTGGCCGCTGTTGAGCTGGGCCAGCAATTGCTGGTTCTGCGCCTCGGTGGCGATGTCGACCCGCGTGCGCAGCAGCGCGCTGGCGCGTGAGATGCGCTGCGACAGCCCGGCCAAGCGTTGCGCCGTCGCGTTGACCGTCGCCATGGCCGGCGACAGCCGCCGCTGCATGAATTCGCCCAGCGACTGCGTGCCGGCCACCTTGCCTTCGTGCAACTCGTCGATGCGGGTCTCGACGATGGCGTGATAGGCCTGCGTCGCAGCGAAACGGTACTGGTGCGAGGCCGTCGCATGCTCGATGCGGGCGGCCGTCGAGATCAGGTCGTCCAGCAGCTCGGCCTCGGACGCCCCGCGCTGCTCCAGCCGCGCCGTGATGTTGGCCAGCGTCGCCTCGACCTCGGCCAGCGTGCCGCCCAGCGACTTGGCTGCCGGCAGGCCGCGCAAGGCCATCAGCCGGTAGGTTTCCAGCTCCAGCAGGCGTTGGCTGACGCGGCCGGCGCGGGTGGCGGAGGTGCCGGGCTCGGTCAGCACCACCATGTGCTCGAAGCCGGTCGCGCGCAGGCAGAAATCCGTCACCACCAGGGAATGCCCGCCCATGGTGGACGCGACGACGGCGTGGGCGCCGAACCAGGCCTGGGCTTCGGCCAGGGCGCTGGGCGTGAAGGTGAGCGGTCGCTCGATCATGACCAGCTTGATGGCGGCGAAGGTGCGGCCCGGGATGCGGCCCAGCCAGTCCGGCGCCACGCGCAGGGCCAGCGCATCCAGGGTCTGGGCGCTGGGCTCGGCATCGGCCGGCAGGGGCTGCACGACGGAATAGCGCGTGAACTCGGCATGGCGCTCCCACTTCAGCGAGAACTCGCCGCAGCGCAGGCGCAGGAAGTTGGCGTTCAGCGCCTCCAGGGCGAGCTCGTGCTGGCCGGGCAGCTGGCGCAGGTGGGTGTGTTCGTCGGCTCGCGTGACGCCGTCGTTCAGCACCGCGATGTGCACGATGACGGCCGGCAGCCGGATGCGTGCCGGCGGGCGGGCGTGCACCTCGTTGTGCAGGGCCAGGCGCAGGGCGTCGTCGGGAGGGAGTAGGCTGTCTTCGTGCATGGGTCCCCAGGCTAGTGCTTAGACGGCGCCCCATGTTGGCTCGATAAAATTTCAGGCTTCGTACATCAACAGGGCGTCCTCCTCATGCAAGCTTCATTCCCGCCCGTCGTCATTTCCGGCACCGGCATCTACCGCCCGCCCCACGTCATCACCAATGCCGAGCTGGTCGAGGCCTTCAATGCCTATGCCGACCTGCAGAACGCGGAGCATGCCGAGGCCATCGCGGCCGGCGAGCGGGCCGCCTTGACACACTCCAGCGTCGAATTCATCGAGAAGGCCTCGGGCATCAAGCAGCGCTACGTCATCGACAAGGACGGCGTGCTGGATCCGGCCCGCATGTATCCGCGCTTCACGCCGCGCGGCGACAACGAGATCTCGCTGATGGCCGAGATTGCCGCCGACGCCGCCCGCAAGGCGCTGGAACAGGCCGGCAAGACCGGTGCGGACGTGGACGCCGTGCTTTGTTCGAGTGCCAATATGCAGCGCGCCTACCCGGCCATGGCGGTCGAGATCCAGCAGGCCCTGGGAGCCGGTGGCTACGGCTTCGACATGAACGTGGCCTGCTCCTCGGCCACCTTCGCGTTGGAACAGGCCTTCAACGCGGTGCGCTCCGGGGCTTCCAAGTGCGTGCTGGTGGTCAACCCCGAGATCACCTCGGCCCACCTGGAATGGCGCGACCGCGATTGCCACTTCATCTTCGGCGACGTCTGCACGGCGCTGATCGTCGAGCGCGCTGAAGACGCCACGGGTCCGGACCAGTGGGAAATCCTCGGCACCCAGCTCGCCACCCAGTTCAGCAGCAATATCCGCAACAACTTCGGCTTCATGAATCGCGCCGAGGACCGCGAACCCAGCGACCGCGACCTGACCTTCTACCAGGAGGGCCGCAAGGTCTTCAAGGAAGTCGTGCCCATGGCCGCCGCCCACATCGAGGCCCACCTGCACAAGCTTGGCCTGGAGCCGACGCAGATGCGCCGCTACTGGCTGCACCAGGCCAACCAGGGCATGAACCAGCTCGTCATCAAGAAGCTGGTGGGTGCGGATGCCGGCGACGATGTCGCGCCGCTGATCCTGAACGAATACGCCAACACGGCCTCGGCCGGTTCCATCATCGCCTTCCACCACCACCGCGGCGATCTGCAGGCCGGCGACACGGGCGTGATCTGCTCCTTCGGTGCGGGTTATTCCATCGGCAGCGTGGTCGTCAAGAAGCGCTGATCAGAACCGCAGCGACAGGCCGACGGTCCAGGCCCAGTCGGGCGTGTTGTGGTTCAGGCCGCGGAAGACGGCCGCGTCGAGCTGGGCGTCGTTCGTGACCTGCCAGGCCAGGCCGGTGCCGGCGGTGACGACATTGCCGCCGTTGCGGCTGGACGCGATCTGCTGGCCGGCGATCTCGGCAAAGCCGTGCAGCTTGTCGCCCAACGGGATGCCGAGGCTGGCCGACAGCACGGCGGCCGTGTAGCGTTGGTCGGCATCGTTGCGGTCGGTGAGGAGGCCGGCCATGGTGCCCAGCGAGTAGCCTCCGGGCAGTTCCCATTGCGCCAGGAAGTTCACGCTCGGTCTCAAGCCATGGCCCTTGAACACGCCGCTGCCGCTGGGCGTCTTCACATCGACCAGCAGGCCCAGGCCGGGTTTGCTCTCGTCGCCGTCCTGCAGCTGCCACTTGAAGCCCAGGCCGAGGTCGCCGCGGCCGCTGGCGTCCGGATTGCGCTGGCGCAGGGCGCCGTCGCTGTCCAGCCGCAGCTCGAAGTCATGGCCCAGCCCCAAGCGCAGCAGCGTCGGTGTCGAGCGCAGCCGCGTGGAAGCGTCCTTCTGCCAGGCGCCGCTGGTCTCGATCTGGAAACGGCCTGCGGCCATCACATCGGGGCCGTTGGTGAAATCGGGCCGGTCCGGGGAAATGGCGTCGTCGCCGGCGTAAGCGGCGCTGGCGCACAGCAGCAATGCAAGGCTGAGGGTTTTCATGACGTCCATTCTTGCCATTGAGTCGGGTCTGCAGCTTGCGCGCTGCTTGCCAGGCGATCATTTCCGCCGGCCCGGTGCCGACCGGTCAAGCCCCAGGCTTCGGCTATCGTGGCGGGATGAGCGACCTGACCTTCTTCTGGCACGACTACGAGACCTTCGGCCGCGTGCCGCGGCGTGACCGCCCGGCCCAGTTCGCCGGCCTGCGCACCGATGCCGAGCTCAACGAGATCGGCGAGCCGCTGATGCTGTATTGCCAGCCGGCGCCCGACTACCTGCCCGACCCCGAGTCCTGTCTGCTGACGGGCATCCTGCCCCAGCATTGCCTGCAAAAGGGCGTGCCCGAGCATGAATTCGCCGCCGCCATCGAGACCGTGCTGGCCACGCCGGGCACCATCGGCGTGGGCTACAACAGCATCCGCTTCGACGACGAGGTCACCCGCCATCTGTTCTGGCGCAACCTCATCGATCCCTATGGCCGCGAGTGGCAGAACGGCTGCGGCCGCTGGGACCTGCTGGACGTGGTGCGCTGCGCCTATGCCTTGCGCCCGGCCGGCCTGGAGTGGCCCAAGCACGAGGACGGCCGTCCCAGCTTCAAGCTCGAGCACCTGACCATCGCCAACGGCGTGGCTCACGAGGCGGCCCACGATGCGCTGTCCGACGTGCGTGCCACGGTGGCGCTGGCGCGCAAGCTGCGCCAGGCCCAGCCCAAGCTGTGGGACTTCTGCGTCAAGCTGCGCAGCAAGCAGGCCGTGTGGGACGAGATCGGCATCGGCAAGCCTTTCCTGCACATCTCCGGCATGTACGGCCCCGAGCGTGGCTGCATCGCCATGGTCTGGCCGCTGGCGCCGCACCCGACCAACAAGAATGAGCTCATCGTCTGGGACTGCTCGGCCTCGCCCGAGGAGCTGCTGTCGCTGAACGCCGCCGCCATCCGCGAGCGCATGTTCACCAAGCAGGAGTTGCTGCCCGAAGGCGTCACGCGCCTGCCGATCAAGACCATCCACGTCAACAAGAGCCCCATCGTCATCGGCAACCTGAAGACGCTCAGCCCGGCGATGGCCCAGCGCTGGGGCCATGACACCGAAGCCCAGCTCGCCAACGCGCAGCTGCTGGCCGAGAAGGGCCGCCTGCTCGACGGCCTGTGGCTGGACGTCTTCCAGCGCGAGCCCTTCGCGCCGGCCGACGTCGACGAGGATCTTTACGGCGGCTTCATCGGCAACGACGACCGCCGTGCGTTGAACCGCGTGCGCACCACGGCACCCGAACAACTCACCGAGCGTGCTGCCCAGGGAAAGCTGGCTTTTCAGGACGGGCGGCTGGACGAGCTGGTGTTCCGTTGGCGGGCGCGCAACTTTCCTCAGAGCCTGTCGGCGGACGAGTCCGAGCGCTGGCAGCACCACCTGGCGGCGCGTCTGCACGAAGGCGAGGGCGGCGCACAGACGCTGTCGGCCTTCATGGAGCGCATCGACCAGCTCGGCGAGACGGCGGACGAGCGCGGCGAGGAGATCCTGTCGGCGCTGTACGACTACGCGGAGCAGATCGCGCCCTGAGGCGGCCAGGCGGATTTCTCCCTAGCTTTGTTGACGCAGCCAGGGGCAGCTTGAGGTCACCATGAGGGCCTTCCGCCAGGAGAGCCCCTCATGACGAATGCCTCCACCGCCGCACAGCAGCAGAAGGCCGCCGCCGCCTCCATCGCCGGTGCCAGCCAGGGCCGGCCGACGATGGACAAGATCATCGTCGCCATCCACGGCATCGGCAGCCAGCTGCGCAGCGACACCATCCGCTCCGTGGCGCGGCGTTTCGGCGACCGGGCCTCGCCGCCGCTGCCCGTCATGCCGCTGGGCTATTTCAACCTCGGCTCGGCGGCGACCGTGCGCATCAGCCGCCTGGACGCGCACGAGGACGACGCCCTGTCCCGCATCGGCTTCGCCGAGGTCTACTGGGCCGACATCCCCGGCCAGGTCGTCAAGGCCAACGACACGCTGGAAGAGACCAAGGCCTGGGGTCATACGGTGGTCAGCCGTGCCGAATCGCAGTACCGCAAGCAGGTGCCGGACGGCCACCTGAAGCCCGAGGACTTTCAGCTCGGCACCGGTGTCGTCGACGAGATCGTCGAGACCGTGGGCGTGCTGGAGAAGCTGCTGGCGGTGCTCGCCCACATGGGCATCTTCAAGTTCGAGCTGGCCCCGCTGCTGCGCGACTACGTCGGCGATGTGCAACTCGTCACCGACTTCCCCTACTACCGCCAGAAGATCCTGCACCGCTTCCACAGCGCCCTGGCCCAGATCGTGGCGACCTTCCAGCAGGCCTGCCCGGGTTGCGACCCCGAGATCCACATCGTCGCCCACAGCGAAGGCACGGTCATCAGCTTCCTCGGCCTGCTCGAGGCCCTGTCAGGGCGCGCCGTCGTCGATCCCGACAACCCGACGGGTGCGCCGGTGGACGATGGCTGGATCCGCTATGTGCGCGGCTACATGACCATCGGTTCGCCCATCGACAAGCACATCGTGCTGTGGCCCGCGCTGTGGCGGGACCTCGACCTGAAATCCAGCGTCGCGGGAGGCCAGGTGCTGTTCGGTGATGCCAAGGCGCCGCGCCTGGCGCTGACGCGCAAGATCAAGTGGCGCAACTATTACGACCTCGGCGACCCCATCGGCTTCAAGCTCGATTCGGCGGTCGGTTTCCTGAAGGAAGAGGGCTGCGAGGCCTTCGAGTTCGGTAGCGAGCACGACTACGGCTTCAGCCGCTACTGGCTGCCCGGCAAGGCCCACAACGACTACTGGAACGACCCCGAGGTCTTCGGTCACTTCATCGACGAGGTGGTGCTGCCGATGCCGGCAGTGAAGCCCAAGGTGCCCGGCAGCAGCTGGCTGGTCGACCGCGTGGGCGTGGCCATTCCCTATGTCGCCAGCTTTCTCTTGCACGTTGCTGCGGTCTTCCTGCTCTACAAGGGCGTCACCAAGACCGGTTCCAACTTCGACCGGCTGCCGCTGCAGATCCTGCTGATGAGCGGCCTGCTGATGGGCATCACCGCCGCCGCACGCTTTCCGCGCCTGGTGCATACGGGCGGCCTGCGATGGCATCTGGCGTCGCTGGTTGCCTTTGCCGCTGGCGCCTGGCCCTTCTTCCACTGGCTGCCGCCTGGCCCGGCGGATTTCCTTGGCGGGCCGCTGACGAAGCTGTTCTCCGTATCGGCCGCGGATTCCGAATTCGCCGGCCGGCTGGCCCCCGTGCTCGCTGCCGCGGTGATCGCCCTCAGCGGCTGGCTGCTGCCGCGCAAGCCCAACTGGGGGCGGCGCTGCCTGGTCGGCGTCGGCACGCTGGTGATCGTCTTCATCGTCGCTTCGCGGCTGGTGGGCGTCGAGATGGAAGGTGGGCCGCCCGTCTGGCCGGTGCTGCTGGCCGGCGCGGCCTTCCTCTATCTGTGGTGGCTGGCCATCCTGATCTTCGACCTCAGCTTCATCTGGCACCGCTACATCCGACGCTCGGTGGCGGTGGACACGATGCGCCAGTGGAAGCATGGGCGCGACGCCAAACCGAATTCCCGCATGGGCCTGGGCGCGCCGGCGGCGCCCACGCCGCCGGCGTCGACGGCCAAGGCCGCGCCCTAGTTGCGCTTCAGGTATTTGTCGCGCAGGGCGGTCTGGCGGTCGCTGAGCTCCACCTCACGGCCCTGGATGAAGACGCGTTCGATGCGCGTTTCCGGTTCCAGCGGGTCGCCGTCGGCCACGAAGAGATTGGCCAGCTTGCCGACCTCCAGCGAGCCCAGCTTGTCGGCGATGCCGAGGATCTGCGCCGGGTAGAGCGTCACCGCCTTCAACGCCTCGTCGTCGCTGAGGCCAAAGGCACGGGCGTGGGCTGCCTCGAAGGGCAGGTTGCGCGCATTGGTCGAATCGCGGCCGCCATCGGCAATGCAATAGCGCACGCCGGCCGCTGCAAGCTGGGCGGGCAGGGCGAAGAGGGCGTCCGGCGGGTCGTCGCGGCGCATGGGCAGGCGCAGCAGGCCGTCGATGACGACGGGCACCTGGCGCTCGCGCAGCGTGTCGGCCACGCGCCAGGCGTCGGCGCCGCCCATGATGATGAGCTTGAGCCCGTGGCGGGCTGCGAAGTCCAGTGCGAAGCGGATCTGCGCGAGGTCGTCGGCATGCATGAAGACCGGGCGCGACGGTGTTGCACCGGGCGTGGCGGGCAGTACCGGCCGCATGGCTTCCCAGCGCGTATCGATGGCCGTGGCCGGGTCGGCGGTGCGGGCCAGGGCGTAGGCCTTGGCCTGCTCGAAGCTGTCGTCCAGCAGCTTGAGGCGAGCCTCGGTGGACTTGCGGATCTCGGCCAGCCGGGCCTCGGGCTGGTTGGGGAAGAGGGCGCTGTTCAGCCGCATGCGCGGCAGCACGATGTGCAGGCCGGCCTCGGGGACCAGGGCCATGTCCTGCCAGTTCCAGCCTTCGAGCTGCAGCAGGGCCGAGGTGCCGGCGATCAGGCCGGTGCGGCCGGCCTCGGGCACCGACAGGGCCGCCAACACGCCACCCGCGCGCGTGATGGGCAGCAACTCGCTGTCGGCATTGAAGGCGACGAGGGCGCGGGCGTTGGGGTTGAGGGCGCCGGTCTCGGTGCTGTCCGTGGACGCGTTGACCGAGCGGATCTCGGCCAGGCCCAGGCTGGTGTTGGCCGCGACCATGCCCGGGTAGACATGGCGGCCGCCGAGGTCGATGGTCCTGGCGTTCGCCGGTGCCGCGAGTTCGGTCCCACCGATCGCGCGGATCTTGCCGGCCTCGATGAGCAGGCTGCCGTTGGCGATGGCGGGGCCGCTGACCGGGTGGATGGTGGCATTGCGCAGCAGCAGCGGTTCGCGCTGCGGCGGGGGCGGCGTGTTGGGTGTGGCCTGGGCGGTGAAGCTGGCTGTCAGCAAGACGGTGATGAGGACGAGCTTCATGTCAGTACGTGTCCACGGTGCATTCATGCCAGGCGTCGCCGCCGAAATAGCTTTGCCGGTCGCGGTTGGCTTCGTGCAGCCAGCGCTGCAACTCGAGCTGGTCCAGCGCCGCGCTCAAGGGCGTCGCCGGGCGCCCCTCGGGGGGCGCCGCGGCCTTGGCGCGTTCGGGCAGGGCCAGAGCGACGAGGCGCGCGCGTTCCATGCGGTCGCGCTCGCGCAGCTGCGCGTCCTCGGCCAGGTCGAAATAGCGCCGCCCGTCGATCCAGGTCTGCTCGGCCTTGGCCGCGCTGGACAAGGGGTTGGCGCTCCAGATGACGAAGTCGGCGTCCTTGCCCACTTCCAGCGAGCCGACGCGCTTGTCGATGCGCAACTGCCTGGCCGGGTTGAGGGTGACGAACTTCAATGCGTCCGCCTCCGTCATGCCCCAGGCCTTGCCGCCATAACGCAGGGCCTTGGCGGCTTCGGTGTTGAGGCGTCGCGCCAGCTCGTCACTGTCGGAGTTGAAGCTGGTCAGCACGCCCATCCGGTGCGTCATCGCGCCGTTGTAGGGGATGGCGTCCTGCACCTCGACCTTGTAGCCCCACCAGTCCGAGAAGCCCGAGGCGCCGGCGCCGATGGACGCGATCTCGGGTGCGACCTTGTAGGCCTCCAGCACATGCTGGAAGGTGGCGACGTCCAGCCCGAAGTCCTTGGCCACGGCGATGAACATCAGGATCTCGTCGGCGCGGTAGGAATGGATGTGGATGACGCGCTTCCTTTCCAGCAGCTCGACCAGGGTGTCCATCTGCAGGTCGCGGCGCGTGTTGGGGTCGGCCTTGCGCTGTACTCGATAACGCTGCGCGGCCAGGAAGGCGTCGCGCATGACCTGCTCCACACCCATGCGCGTGGTCGGGTAGCGCGCTTCGCCGTCGTTGGGCGGGAAGTTGGCGCGCTTGACGTTCTCGCCCAGTGCGAACTTGATGCCGGGCAGGGCGCCCTCGAATTTCAGCGCCTCGGCGTCCTGGCCCCAGCGCAGCTTGATGACCTGGTTCTGGCCGCCGATGGCGTTGGCCGAGCCGTGCAGCAGGTTGGCGCTGGTCACGCCGCCCGCGAGCTGGCGGTAGAGGCTGATGTCGGTGGCATCGACGACGTCGCCGACGCGCACCTCGGCCGTCACCGAGTGGGCGAACTCGTTGATGCCGCGGTTGATGGCGGTGTGGGAATGGGCGTCGATGAGGCCGGGCGTCAGATGCTTGTCCGCCGCGTCGATGACGACGGCGCCGGCCGGCACGGCCAGGTCCTTGCCGATGGCGGCAATGCGGCCGTCGCGGACCAGCAGGTCGGTCGCGGGCAGATTGCCGGCGGCGGCGCTGGTCCAGACGGTGGCGTTGCGTACCAGGACGGCTGCGGGCCGCTCGGGCAGCGCGGCGCGGCCGAAAACGCCGGCCGGGAAGCTGGCAGGCGAGGGCGTCACGGCCAGCGGCGGCTTGGGCGCTGGCGGCTCGAAAGCCGCGATGCGCGTCGCCTTCCAGGCCTGGGTGCGGCCGTCGGGCAGCGTCAGCGCACCGGTCAGCACCGTGCCGCGGCCTTCCAGACGCAGGCTTTCCTTGGGCCCGCCTTCGCAGGGCCAGCGCAGCAGCAGTTCGCGACCGCGCTGCTGCAGCTCGCAGGCCTTGCCGTCGACCTGCAGCATCGGCCTGGCACGCGTGCCGGCAATCTGCCAGCTCTGCTCGGCGCCGCCAGCGGGCTGGACCGTCCAGCGGCCGCGGGCGTCGAAACGCTCCCAGGCTTCGGTCGGCAGCGGCTGGCCGTCGACGAAGGCGAGTTCGACCTCGGCTTGCTCGCTGGTGAAGAGGTCGCCGCTGGCGACGATGACGTCGGCGATCTGGCCCGCGGCCAGCCGGCCCAGGCGCGGCTGGTTCAACAGCTTGGCCGGCGTCGTGGTCAGCGCGGCCAGGGCCGCATCCGGCGCGAGGCCGCGTTGCACGGCCTGGCGCAGCCGCGGCCAGAAGTCCTTCTTCAGGTCCTTGACGCCCTGGGTCGAGATCGCGAACTCGACGCCGGCCGCCTGCAGGGCCGCGGCGTTGCCGGGGGCTTGCTCCCAGTGCTGCAGCTGGTGCAGGGGCACATCCAGTGCGCTCTCGGGCTGCTCGACCTCGGGCGCTGCGGGGTAGGCCAGCGGCAGGATGACGGGCAGGCCCAGGGCCTTGAGCTGACCCGCCTTGCGGTATTCATGGCCGGTGCCTTGAGCGATCACCTTCAGACCGAATTCGTCACGCAGCCTGGCGATGCGCAGCAGGTCTTCCTCGTCCAGCGCTTCGTGGACGATGGGTTGCTTGCCGGCCACGGCGGAGGAGAGGGCCGCCAGGCCGGCGTTGAACTCGCGCCGTTCGCCGGCGGGCGCCGGACCGGCGGCCCAACGGGCGTTCAGCAGGGTCTGGCGTTCCAGCGCGATGCTGCCCATCAGCGAGGTCGGGTAGCTCGGCGCGCCGACGCGGGCGCCGCCTTCGAAGTCGATGGTCTGGTACTCGTGAGCGAGGTGCTGGGCGACGTCGGCCGTCAGCACCAGGCTGCGCGCATCGGCGCCCTGTTTCGGATCCTGCAGGCTGATCAGCGCACTCTGGCCGCGGAACACGGCACCGGTGGGTGGCAGGGAAAGGGCCGTCGTGAAGCCCTGTTCGCGCGCCGCGCGCAGGTCCTCGGGCTTGATCTCCAGTGCGGCGGACTGATGGAAGTCGCTGCGCACCCAGCGCTGGCCCGGCGTCAGGCCCTTGGCCCTGGACGGTTCGATGCGGCCCTGGCCCAGGCTGCTGGCGGCGTCGATGAAGCCGGCGTAGACCGTGCGACCGGCCATGGGCCAGACCCGTGCACCTGCCGGCGGCTTGATGTTGGCACCGACGGCGACGATGACGCCGTCCTTCATGACCAGGGTGCCGTTCTCGACCACCTGGCCCGGCGCCAGCACCAGACGGGCGCCGGTCAGTGCGTGCCAGCGCGGCGTGGCGTCTCGCAGGCCCTGAGGGATTTCACTGAGCTGCTGGGCTTGGGTCAGGCCGGAGAGCAGGGCGAAGAAACAGGCGGGGAGCAAGCGCATCGTCGCGTCTTGTCGTGGCGCCGCATCGCGGCAAGGAGGCGGACTCTAACGCCGTGATCGGCGTCATGGCCGAAACCCGGCAGTCCTGCGATAGTCGAGACTAAAGACCAGCCAGGAGACTCCATGAGCAGCGCCGCCCCCGCCACCCCCGAGGACACCACCGCCGCCCGCCTTCGGGCCCTGCTGGTGCGGGCGCCGACGGCCGTTGCCTTCGTCTCGGGGCAGCGCTTCGAGGTCGTCAGCGAGGAGTTCAACCACCTGTTCGGCTTCGGCGACGACACCGACCTGTCCGGCCAGGCCACGCGCGGCGTCCACACCACCGACCTGGCCCACACGGCCCTGCATGAACGCGCCGCTGCGGCCTTCGCCGCCGGCCAACCTCTTGACGAGGAGATCGAATACGTCAAGCGTGACGGCCACCGCTTCTGGGGCCGTCTGCAGGCCACGCCGGTGCACTGGGATGCCCCGACCGCCGAGTCGTTGTGGATCATCGAGGACGTGACGGCCGCCCGCGCCCTGCGCCTGCAGCCGACCTGGACGGCCAAGCACGACAGCGTCACCGAACTCGCCAACCGCCGCGAGTTCGAGCGCCGCCTGGGTGAGCATGTCGGCAGCCGCCGCAACGAGCCGGTGTCGGTGCTGTGGGTGGACGTGGACCGCTTCGGCGAAGTCATCAAGGACATGGGTGCCGAGGTGGGCGACCATTTCCTCTACGGCCTGGGCCAGATGCTGATCAGCAAGGTGCGCGCCTCCGACCTCGTCGCGCGCCTGGAGGAAGACCATTTCGCCATCCTGCTGCCCGACTGCGACCAGCATTACGCCCAGATCATTGCCGAGAAGGTGCGTTCCGCCATCGCCAGCTACCGCCTGCGCTGGGGCCTGCACCGCACCCGCGTGAAGGCGTCGCTGGGCGTCGTGCAGATCCAGCCGACGCTGGGCACGGTGGATGCCGTGCTGGGCGGCGCGGCTCTGGCCTGTACCGAGGCGAAGGCAGCCGGCGGTGACAGCGTGCGCGTGTTCGTTTCTGCCGGCGGCTACGAGGAACTCGCGGGCTGATTTCACGGTTGGCGCCAGGGCGATCCCCGGAAATGCGGGGTTTTTCGCCAAATGTTCTAAAGTTCAGCCAGGCGTTGCCGATGTACGGCCGAAGCGCTTACCGACTGAATCCCGATGAACGTCGCCCTGTCCTCTGCCCTGACTGGTATCTCGTCCGCGAACGAGCGCCTGCGCGCGTCGTCGGCGAACATCGCCAATCTGGCCGCCAGCAACCAGGGCCGCCCCAGCACCGAGCCGACCAATGTCGACAAGGCGCCGCAGCGCGAGATCAACCCGGCCAACGAGATCGTCGAGCAGCAGTCCGCCGCCTATGCCTATGTGGCGAATCTGAAGGTGCTGCAGACGCAGATCAACACCACCGGCGCGCTGCTGGACATCAAGGCCTGAGCGGCGCGGCCCAGCACGACAAGCGGCTTCAGGCCGCTTTTTCTTTGTCCGCCTCACCCAGATGAGGCAGTGGACGGCGGTCCATTCGGCGCTGACCTGAGCGCGCGCCAACGCGACGACTTCGGCGAAGACGATGCCCGTGGCATCGTGAACTGCGGAACGGCGAGGGCCTGGACCGGCTGGAACTGTCGGTTTCACCCTGTTTGCCGCGCGGCTGCGTAGAAGCAGAGGTCACCACCCCTGCGAAGGTTCCGCCATGAGCTCACCACTTCCCCTGCGCCGCCGCACCGCCCTGCTGCAACTGGCCGCCCTCACCAGCCTGGCCGGCCTGCACGGCGGCTGCGCCGCCGCCCTGCCGTCGTCCCTGCTCGACCTGCAACTCGTCGACCGCGACAGTGGCGCCACGCTGGCCCAATACGCCAGCCGAGGGCGCCGCTACAGCCCAGGCACGCCCGGTGCGCGCTACGCCATCCGGCTCAGCAATCGCAGCGGCGAACGGGTGCTGGTGGTGTTGTCGGTGGATGGTGTCAACGCCATCACGGGCGACACCGCGGCCTGGAACCAGTCGGGCTATGTGCTGAGCCCGGGCGACAGCTTCGACATCACCGGCTGGCGCAAGAGTGACGAGCGCATCGCGGCCTTCGAGTTCACGTCCCTGGGCGAGTCCTACGCCGCGCGCACCGGGCGTCCCGCCAACGTGGGCGTCATCGGCGCCGCGGTGTTTCGCGAGGCGCCACCGGCGCCGGTGCCGTATGAGGCCCCGGTCGTGTCGGCGGCGCCTGCCGCGCCCAGCATCATGGGTCGCCTGAACGGCGCTGCGTCGGCCGATGCGGCCCAGGCGCCCGCCAGGGAAAGCGCCGGCCGTGCCGAGGACGAGCGCACGGCGCGCGCCAAGCTGGGCACGGGGCATGGCGCGTCGGAGTGGTCACCCATCGCGCGCACCGGCTTCGAGCGGCGCAGCAGCCGGCCCGACCAGGTGCTGGAGATCCAGTACGACAGTCAGGCCAATCTGATGGCGGCCGGCATCATGCCGCGGCCGGTCGCGCAGTTGCCGCGCTCCTTCCCCAACAGCGGCGGCTATGTGCCCGACCCGCCGCCGCGCTGGTGAGGTTTCGCCTCATGCTGGATCCCCTCGCGCCGGCGTAGCATCCGCGCCGCATGCCCGCGAGTGAACCGTCCGATGAAGAACTCATCGCCAGCTATCTGCGCGGCGACATGGCGGCGTTCGACCGGCTCTACCGCCGCCACGACCGCAAGACCTTCGCCTTCATCCGCCAGATGCTGCACCCGACGGACCGCGCCACGGTGGAAGACCTGCACCAGGAGGGCTGGCTGGCCGTTGCAGCCAAGGCCGCCAGCTTCACCCCGGGCAAAGCCAGGTTCTCGACCTGGCTCTACACCGTGCTGCGCAACCGCGTGCTGGACCATCTGCGAGCCCGACCGCCCCAGGGCGATGACGAGGCCGATCCGGATCTGCTCGCCTCGGCTGCCGCCGGGCCCGATCAGGTGCTGGCGCACAAGCGCCTCGTCCAGGCCGTGGAGGGCAGCCTGCTGCGCCTGTCCGTCGAGCAGCGGGAGGCATTCTTGCTCTTCACGGTCGTCGAGCTCAGCCTCGCCGAGATTGCCGACGTGACCCAGGCCCACCCCGAAACCGCCAAGACCCGGTTGCGCTACGCCCGGGAAGCGCTGCGGCATCGACTGAGCGAGTGGCGTGATGGCTGAGTTCGATCCCATCCCTCCCAAGGACGCCACCGAGGCCGCCTACGCGCAGGCGCTGCTGGGCGACGATGTGGGCCGCGAACAGCGCCGTGCGCGGCTGATGGCGGCGCTGCCTCGGCCCGAGGTCGTCGCTGCGGCACCGGTGGCGCGCCGTGAACTGGCCTGGCGTTGGCAGCCCTATGCGCTGGGCGTGCTGGCGACGGGACTGCTGGTGGCGGCCGTGCTGGTCTTGAAGGGCCGATCCGCCGATCCGGGGCCAATCCTCGAGCCACGGGTGGCCGCCGCCCCTGCCGCTTCGGAGCCCGTGGTGGTGGCCAAGGCGGAGCCGCCTGCAGGGTCAACCGCGGACGCACGCGTTGCCGCCGCCCCACCCATCGCCGCCAAGATCGTCCCGGCGCCGCCGCCCGCCTTCGTGCCGCCGCCCGCGGTGGTGGTGGCGACTGCGAGCCCGGCGCAGCGGCGGGCGGAGGTGGCAGCCGCGGTGACGACCGCGACCGAGGCCGCCCGGGAGGCGGTGGAGCCTCCTCCGATGGCCGCAGCGCCTGTCACGTCGCAGGCGCCTGCCATCGTTGCGGCAGCGCCCGTCATGCCGCCGGCCGCACCAGCACCGGCGCCCTTCGCGCCGCCGGCCGCGCCCAAGCCTGTGCCGCCTCAGGCCGAGACTCTGGCACGCGCCGAAGCGGCGGGGGGGCTGGTCGCGGACCGGTCTCGCATGTCCCTGGCCGCCTCCGATGCGGCCCCTGCAAAGCTCATGGGGCCCTCGGAAGCCATCCTGTTGGCGGCCGTCGAGCATGCGGACCTGGCCACGGCCCGCTCGACCCTGCAGGCCGGTGCCCCGGTCCATTCGCGCGACTCTCGGGGCCGCACGGCGCTGATGCTGGCCGCGCGCAGCGGATCGCGCGAGATGGTCGATCTGTTGCTGGCCGCCGGTGCGCGCAAGGCGGACCGCGATCCGCAGGGCTGGAGCGCCGCCGACCATGCGCGCGACCAGGGCCACGAGGAGCTGGTCGACCGCTTGCGCTGACGGGTCAGCTGCCCGACAAACGCAGCGCCAGCCAGAGCAGGCAGACCAGCCATCCCCAGCCCGGCCTGGACAGGCGGGCCGGCGCGTCCCGCAGCGCGCCGGGGCTGAAGCGGCCAGCGCGCTGCGCGAAGGCCCAGCGCAGCATGTGTGCCACCTGGGTTGCACCGCTGCCCGTCAGGCCGGGCGTGAGCCGCAGATCGCGGGCGTAGTCGACGCCGCGAGCCCACAGCGCGTGCCGCGGCACCAGGCCCTGTCCGTCGTTGCCGCTGTAGAGCAGTCGCTGGTAGAGGCCGGCCAGGCTGGATCCGGACGCGCCGATGCGGCTGTGCCACAGCCAGGACGCCCGGTCCACCACGATGCCGTCGTCCCTCACTTCCAGCGTCCAGCGGCGGGAGAGGGCGCCCAGCCCGAGTGCCAGCAGCACGGCTTCCAGCCAGATCATCGAGGAAGTGCAGGCGACAACCAGTCCGATCAAGGCGGCCACCCCGAACCATCGCCAGCCGGCCTGGTCGAAGCTGAGCTGCAGCGCGTCGGGGGACTCGCTCAGCCCGATGCCGGCGGGCAGCGACGGCATGGCGTCATCGGATGCCGGCGCAGGAATGTCCAGCTTGACAGGCATCCGGTCGCGCGAAAGACGGTCGATCGCTGCGCCCTCGTCGGTGGCGGCTGCAGCCTGCACCGGGATGGGCACGGCCATCACGACCTCGTCCCGGTCGCCCAGCCACTCCAGTCGCCATTCCACCTTCTCTCCCGAACGCCGGGCGCCCTGGCTGGGCGCATCGGCGGGCAGCTCGAAGCGGGCCTGCAGCCTCAGGCTCCCATCGGGGCCGGAGAGGGTTCGGGTGTCTTGCGTGAACTGTTCTGCCTGCCGCTCCGACGTGCCGGAGCCGCTGTCGTCGATGCGGTAGTGGGCGACCCGCAGCCGCACGGTGGCCTGCCGTACGTGGGCGGCCGAGTCGCGCGGCGGCAAGGTCCAGAACGCCTGGAAGGCCGCTCCGGCCCGAGGCTGGGCCGGCTGGAAACCCGCGGCAGCGCCCCGGTAGGTCCAGGCTCGCCGCGTTGCCTTCAGGGCCGCCCGCACCAGCGTCAGGCCGACGAGGACGAACATGCCCGCGATCAGCGCCACCCAGCCCGGCGTGCCCGGTGCAGAAGCCATGCCGATGGCCGGCAGGGCCATCACGCTCATCACAGCGGCAAACAGCCAGAGGCCGGTGACGTTGTGCCGCGGCTTGTGCGGCGTCGGGACGGTGGAGGGCAGTGCGGGTCGGTCCGTGTGGGTCAGGCTCGCCCAGGCAGCCCACAGCGCCCCGATGGCCACCAGTGGGAAGAGGAGGGCGAAGGGCGACAGGAAGAGCAGCTGGCGCCAGCGCAGTTCCCGGTCCAGCACGGCGCGTTCGGGGCGCATGGGATCGATCCAGGCCTGCAACGGCGGTCCGCCTTCGCGAGCGGCGCGCAGCCGGGTTTCCCAGGCGTGATGCCAGTCGTCGAGGTTGTCGCTGCCGGCGCCCGCCAGCCCGACGCGTGTGGACTCGTAGGAGCGGCCGGCCCATTCATAGTGATAGCGGGCCTGCACCGCGTAGGTGGTGCTGCCTTCGTGGTCGGTCGAGCTGCGGAGTTCGCTTTCCAGCACCTCCACGGGCACCGGCTGCCATGACCTGACCGTCCAGGCGTTGTGGAGCAGGGTGGTCAGCGACCCCAGGGCGCCCACGCCCACCCAACCAAACCCGATGGCGAACAGCGCAGAGATCAGCAATCCCACAGCGCGCCCACGCCACCCCTTCCCCATGTCGTTCTTGTTCTTGTTATTCATGCCGTCAGCATAGGCGTGGGGCATGCGGCGCCGGGTGACAAATCGATGACAGTCGCCTCACCGCGACGCACGCTGAACGGCAAGGAAAAGGCCCGCCGGGCTTGCGCGCGGCGGGCTGGCTTGCGAGGCCTTTCAGTCTCAGGCGGCCACGGTCTTGGCGGTGTCTGCGTACTCTTCGATCTGGTCGAAGTTCAGGTACTTGTAGACGCTGGCCGTGTCCTTGTTGATGATGCCCATGGCCTCGTGGTACTCGGCCACCGTCGGGATCTTGCCCAGCTTGGACGCGATGGCGGCCAACTCGGCCGAGGCCAGGAACACATTGGTGTTCTTGCCCAGGCGGTTGGGGAAGTTGCGGGTGGAGGTGGACACGACGGTCGCGCCTTCACGCACCTGGGCCTGGTTGCCCATGCACAGGCTGCAGCCCGGCATTTCGGTGCGCGCACCAGCCGTGCCGAAGGCGGCGTAGTGGCCTTCCTTGATCAGCTCGCTCTGGTCCATCTTGGTCGGCGGGGCGACCCACAGCTTGACCGGGATGTCGCGCTGGCCGCCCAGCAGCTTGGCCGCGGCGCGGAAGTGGCCGATGTTGGTCATGCAGGAGCCGATGAAGGCTTCATCGATCTTGGTGCCGGCCACGTCGGACAGGGTCTTGGCGTCGTCCGGATCGTTGGGGCAGCAGAGGATGGGCTCGTGGATGTCAGCCAGGTCGATCTCGATGACGGCGGCGTATTCGGCATCCTTGTCGGCTTCCAGCAGATCGGGCTTGGCCAGCCAGGCTTCGACCTTCTCGATGCGGCGCTGCAGGGTCTTCGCGTCGGCATAGCCGTCGGCGATCATGTTCTTCATCAGCACGACGTTGGAGGTCAGGTACTCCTTGATCGGTGCCGGGTTCAGCTTGATCGTGCAGCCCGCGGCGGAGCGCTCGGCCGAGGCGTCGGACAGCTCGAAGGCTTGCTCGACCTTGAGGTCAGGCAGGCCTTCGATCTCGAGGATGCGGCCCGAGAAGACGTTTTTCTTGCCGGCCTTGGCGACGGTCAGCAGACCGGCCTTGATGGCGTACAGCGGAATGGCGTGCACGAGGTCGCGCAGCGTCACGCCGGGCTGCATCTCGCCCTTGAAGCGCACCAGCACCGACTCGGGCATGTCCAGCGGCATCACGCCGGTGGCCGCACCAAAGGCCACCAGGCCGGAGCCGGCGGGGAAGGAGATGCCGATGGGGAAGCGGGTGTGCGAGTCGCCACCGGTGCCGACCGTGTCGGGCAGCAGCAGGCGGTTCAGCCAGCTGTGGATGACGCCGTCGCCCGGACGCAGGGCCACGCCGCCGCGGTTGCTGATGAAGGCGGGCAGCTCGCGGTGGGTCTTGACGTCCACGGGCTTGGGATAGGCGGCGGTGTGGCAGAAGGACTGCATGACCAGGTCGGCCGAGAAGCCCAGGCAGGCCAGGTCCTTCAGCTCGTCGCGGGTCATGGGGCCGGTGGTGTCCTGCGAACCGACCGTGGTCATCTTGGGCTCGCAATAGGTGCCCGGGCGAACGCCCTGGCCTTCGGGCAGGCCGACAGCGCGGCCGACCATCTTCTGGGCCAGCGTGAAGCCGGCCTTGGTTTCGGCGGGGGCCGAGGGCAGGCGGAACTGCGTGGAGGCGGGCAGGCCCAGGAACTCGCGCGCCTTGGCGGTCAGCGAGCGGCCGATGATGAGGTTGATGCGGCCGCCGGCGCGCACTTCATCGAACAGCACATCGCTCTTGAGCTTGAACTCGGCGACGGTCTGGCCGTTCTTCACCAGCTTGCCGTCATAGGGCAGCACGTCGATGACGTCGCCCATTTCGAGCTTGCTGACGTCGACTTCGATCGGCAGCGAGCCGGAGTCTTCCTGCGTGTTGAAGAAGATGGGGGCGATCTTGCCGCCCAGGGTCACGCCGCCGAAGCGCTTGTTGGGCACGAAGGGGATGTCTTCACCGGTGGCCCAGATGACCGAGTTGGTGGCCGACTTGCGCGAGGAACCGGTGCCGACGACGTCGCCGACATAGGCCACGACATGGCCCTTCTTCTTCAGGTCGTCGATGAACTGCATCGGGCCGCGCTTGCCGTCTTCCTCGGGCTTGAAGGCCGCGTCGGAGCGGGTGTTCTTCAGCATGGCCAGGTAGTGCAGCGGGATGTCCGGGCGGCTCCAGGCGTCGGGGGCGGGCGACAGGTCGTCGGTGTTGGTCTCGCCGGGCACCTTGAAGACGGTGACGGTGATCTTCTTCTCGACTTCCGGACGCGAGGTGAACCATTCGGCGTCGGCCCAGCTCTTCATGACTTCCTGGGCCTTGGCATTGCCGGCCTTGGCCTTGGTGGCGACGTCGTTGAAGTAGTCGAACATCAGCAGGGTCTTCTTCAGGCCCGTGGCGGCGACGCCGGCGACTTCGGCGTCGTCCAGCAACTCGATCAGCGGATGCACGTTGTAGCCGCCCACCATGGTGCCCAGCAGCTCGGTGGCCTTGGCCTTGGAGATCAGGTCGACCTTGACGTCGCCGTGGGCGACGGCGGCCAGGAAGCTGGCCTTGACCTTGGCGGCGTCGTCCACGCCCGGGGGCACGCGGTGGGTCAGCAGGTCCAGCAGGACCGCGTCTTCACCGGCCGGCGGGTTCTTGATCAGCTCGATCAGCTCGGCCACCTGCTTGGCATCCAGGGGCAGGGGCGGGATGCCGAGGGCGGCGCGTTCAGCGGCGTGTTGGCGGTAGGCGGTGAGCATGGTCTTCTCCAGTGAAATCAAGCCCCAGGCACGATGACCTTGAGGCCCTTGAAATAGTCGCGAAAAAAGCCCTGGTCACGCGTGATCAGAGCCTGGCATTGCAGCAGCGCGTGAGCGCCGATGAGGAAGTCGGGAACGGTGCGCGGACCGGTGGCCGGCTGGCCGGAGGCCTTGCGGCGTTCCTTGTAGCGGCGCTGCATTTCGCCGGCGCGAACGGCCGCGCGGGATTCGATGGGCGAGTAGACGATGCCGACGCCTTCCAGGGCGTCCAGCAGCTCGGCGCCAAAACCCAGGCCCGAGACGACTTCGCTGAGCACGACATCGCAGGCGACGACCGGCCCGCGCGCCAGCGCCTGACGCAGGCAGTCTTCGGCGGATTCAGCGCCCATGTCACCGCCCAGCAGGTCGATGAGGACCGAGGAGTCGATGGCGATCACGGCTCGACCGGATCCCCTGGCGCGCGGCCACGCAGCTCGCGCATGACGTCGTCGGTGGTGACGCCCTCGGGGAGCTTGAAGCGTCCGCGCAGCTTGGCCAGCGCGTCGTCGACGTTCTTGCGCAGGATGATGCGGCCACCGTCCAGCTCGACCTTGAGCGTCGTGCCCTTGGTCAGGCCGAGGGCGTCTCGGACGGCTTTGGGCAGGGTGATCTGCCCGCGTTCGGCAACGGTGGCTTCCATGGGGCCTCCAGCGGCTGAGCGCCGTGGAGGTGGCGGCTCAGGTATGCATCAGAAAGTATGTATTCATTCTACATACCAAGGGAGGATCTGCCAAACCCCTGTGGGCCGCGTTTGCGGCAGCACCGGCCCGCGAGTAGGCGCAATGCAAAACCGGGGCTGGTGGCCCCGGTTTCGCGGTGTAACACCCTCGCGGGCCGGTTATGTCGCAAACCTTCCGGGGCGTGGCAGACCCTCCCTCGGGGTTTCAACTGAGATGACTCACTTGGCCTTGGCGACCGCCTTGGCCGGCTTGCTCGGTTTCGCCGCCGGCGCGGCGGGCGCCTCGGGCGCCGTCGGCGTGATGCCCAGACCGCTGCGGGCCGCTTCGGCGGCTTCGGCCTCGGGGTCGTTGATCTTGGCGGCCTTGGCGGCTTCGATCAGCTTGAGCTGCTCGGGGTGGACGCAGTCGTCGATGAGGCGCTGGCCGATCTTGGTGTCCAGCAGCATGGACTTGTTGGCGATCTGGATCATCAGCGTGCGGCCGGTGACGTCTTCCAGACGCAGCGCGCCGGTGGACGACAGCACGGGCTTCATCACGAAGGACTGCTTCTGCCAGGCGACGGTGATGTAGCCGGCGACCTTGGGGTGCCTTTCGATATCCACCGTCTGCTTGAACTCGCAGGCGTAGTTGCCGAGATAGGCGCGTTCGGCGGCGGCGAGCTGCGCCTCGTCGGCATCGACCAGCACGGGCTCGGGCGGCGGCGGCGGGGCCTTCTTGGCCGGCGCTGGCTTGGCGGCGATGGCCTTGGGCTTGGCGGCAGGCTTGGCGGGGGCGGTCTGGGCCAGGGCGGGCAGGGCGGCGCAGAGGATCAGGGCAGCGGCGCTGCGGCGAAACAAGGGCATCGGCATCTGGAGTCGGTAGGGGAGGAAGGGTGGAAAGCTGTCACGCATCATGGCCGCAAAGCGGCCACGCAGCAGTGAAAAGATGTAGGCATTGTCGGCGTGACGAAGTGCACGCCGGCTCATGCTCACTTGGCGATTACCCCGATGGCTACGGGGAAGAACGCCGATCGCGCCTCCGACGGCAGCGGGCGGCCGGTGCGCTCGGCGCGCTCCAGCACGGTCCAGAAATAGCGGTAGCTGGCGCGGTCGTGCAGGCGGTCGCGAAAGGACGTCGGCGCCCAGTTCGCGGCCTGCGCGGCCAGCAGCAGCTCGGCGGCTTCCGCCACTTCGTCGGCGGCCGGTGCGAAGGCTTCGACGATGGGGCGGATCTGGTCGGGGTGGATGCTCCACATGCGCGTGTAGCCGAACTCGCGCGCGGCGCGGCGGGCGGCCTGCGCCAGCCGCTCGGCGTCGCGGAACTCGGTGACGACGCAGTGCGAAGGCGTCTTGCCGAAGGCGTGGGCTGCGGCCGCGATCTCCAGCTTGGCGCGCACGACGAGAGGGTGCTCGAACTGGCCTGGCAGTTCCATGGCCGTCTTGGGAATGGCGCCGCCATGGGCCGAGACGAAATCCATCAACCCGAAGGACAGAGACTCGATGCGCGGATGGGCAGCGATGCGGAAGGCCTCGCGCAGCGCGCCGTGGGTCTCGATGAGGGCCTGCAGCGGCAGCTTCGGCTTGCCATGGCGCTCGCAGGCGGCGTCGATGGCAGCCGTTGCGCTGTCGACGTCGTCGGCGCTCTCGGGCTTGGGGATCATCAGATAGGCCAGGCGGTCGCCGGCCCTGGCGATCAGCGTGTCGACATCGGCCTCGAAGGCCGCATGGCCCCAGGGGTGGACGCGCGCGCCGACGCGGCCGAAGCGGTTGGCCGTGCTGGTCGCCAGCTCGGCGATCAGCAGCGCATGCTCGGCCTCGCCACCGACGGGGGCGCCGTCCTCGGCATCGAGCGTGATGTCGAAGACGGGACCGAGCTCGGCCTGCAGGGCCAGGCTCTTGCGCATGCGGGTCTCGACGCCGCAGTAGTGGTCGACGACGGGCAGCGCGGGCCGGGTGGCTTCATGGCCGAACAGGGCCTGACGGGGATGGAGGAGGGCGCTCATCGCGCCACTGTACCCAGGCCGGGAATGGCGGTGGCCGTGACACCGGTCGCGCAATTGCGATGTTCGCGACGTGAAAAGCGCACCGGCGCACTGTCATGTCGGGCCCGGAAGTGCCAGCATCAGGCCATAACGATCCCAGGAGACAAAGCCATGCTCAAGCTCGAGTCGCTCAGAGTTTCCCGCCGCCTGGCCCTGCAGACCTTCGGCGCCGTGCTCGGCGTGCTGCTGGTGGCCGCCATCCTGCTGTTCTCGGAGCGGGAGCTGGTCCTGAACGAGCGCCAGCAGGCGGTGCGCCAGGCGGTGGAGACGGCCCACGGCATCGTGGCGCAGATCCACGCCCAGGTGGCGGCCGGCAAGCTGTCCGACGATGAAGCCAAGAAGGCCGCCATGGCCGCCGTGCGTGGGCTGCGCTACAGCGGCAGCGAGTACTTCTGGATCAATGACATGAGTCCCATCATGGTCATGCATCCGATGAAGCCGGAGCTCGAGGGCAAAACGCTGAACAACAACAAGGACCCGACCGGCAAGCCCCTCTTCGTCGCGATGGTCGACATCGTCAAGGCCGACGGCGCGGGCTATCTGCCCTATCTGTGGCCCAAGCCGGGCAGCGAGCAGCCGGTGCCCAAGGTGTCCTATGTCAAGGGCTTCACGCCCTGGGGCTGGATCATCGGCTCGGGCGTCTACGTGGATACCGTCGACGCGGCGATCTGGCAGCGCGTCTGGAAGGCGGGCTTGGGAGTGGTGGTGCTGGCGGGCGTGCTGCTGGTACTGGGCCTGGCCATCACGCGCAGCATCACGCGCCAGCTGGGCGGAGAGCCCGCCCGCGTCAACGAGATCACGCGGCAACTGGCCGAGGGCGACCTCAGCGTCGACATTGACCTGCGCGGCAGCAGCCAAGAGAGTGTCATGCAGGGCGTGAAGGCCATGCGCGACAGCATGGCCAGCATCGTGCAGCAGGTGCGCGACGGCTCGGAGTCGGTCGCCAATGCCAGCTCGGAGATCGCCTCGGGCAACCAGGACCTGAGTGCCCGCACCGAAAGCCAGGCCAGCGCGCTGCAGCAGACGGCAGCGTCCATGGACGAACTGGGCGCCACGGTGCGCAACAACGTCGACAACGCCCAGCAGGCCAACCAGCTGGCGCAGAACGCCTCCCATGTGGCGGCCGAGGGCGGCCAGGTCGTCAAGCAGGTGGTCGACACCATGAAGGGCATCAACGACAGCTCGCGCCGCATCGGCGACATCATCTCGGTCATCGACGGCATCGCCTTCCAGACCAATATCCTGGCGCTGAATGCGGCGGTGGAAGCGGCGCGCGCCGGCGAGCAGGGCCGCGGCTTCGCGGTCGTGGCCGGCGAGGTGCGGCTGCTGGCCGGCCGCAGCGCCGAGGCGGCGCGCGAGATCAAGACCCTGATCTCGCAGAGCCTCGAGCGGGTGGATCGCGGCAACACCCTGGTCGACCAGGCCGGCGCGACCATGGATCGCGTCGTCAGCAGCATCCAGCGCGTCACCGACATCATGGGCGAGATCAGCTCGTCCAGCGCCGAGCAGAGCGCGGGCGTGTCCCAGGTCGGCACGGCCGTCACGCAGATGGACCAGGCGACGCAGCAGAACGCCGCCATGGTGGAGGAGATGGCCGCCGCGGCCGACGGCCTCAAGGTGCAGGCCCAGCAGCTGGTGGAGACGGTCTCGACCTTCCGCCTGCCCGCTCACCGTTGATCTGATTCAGCCATGAAAAAGGCCTCCCGAAGGAGGCCTTTGTTCTTTCCGCTGGCGGAAATTACAGCAGGTGCTTGACGCCGTCCTGCTCGTCCGTCAGTTCCTTCAGCGTCTTGTTGATGCACTCCTGCGAGAAGGCGTCGATCTCGATGCCCTGCACGATCTTGTACTCGCCGCCTTCGCAGGTGACGGGGTAGCCGAACATGACGTCCTTGGGGATGCCGTATTCGCCGCCCGACGGGATGCCCATGGTGACCCACTTGCCGTTGGTGCCCAGGGCCCAGTCGCGCATGTGGTCGATGGCGGCATTGGCGGCCGAGGCGGCCGACGACAGGCCGCGAGCGGCAATGATGGCGGCGCCGCGCTTGCCGACGGTGGGCAGGAAGACCTCACGGTTCCATTGCTCATCGTTGATCAGGTTCTTGACCGACTGGCCGTCGATGGTCGCGTTGCGGTAGTCGGCGTACATCGTCGGCGAGTGGTTGCCCCACACGGCCAGCTTCTCGATGGAAGCGACGGCCTTGCCGGTCTTGGCGGCCAGCTGGCTGGCGGCGCGGTTGTGGTCCAGGCGCAGCATGGCGGTGAAGTTCTTGGCCGGCAGGTCCGGGGCCGACTTCATCGCGATGTAGGCATTGGTGTTGGCGGGGTTGCCGACGACCAGCACCTTGACGTTGCGCGAGGCCACGGCGTTGAGTGCCTTGCCTTGCGTCGTGAAGATGGCGCCGTTGATCGACAGCAGTTCTGCACGCTCCATGCCCGGGCCACGGGGGCGCGAGCCCACCAGCAGGGCGTAGTCGGTGTCCTTGAAGGCGGTCATCGGGTCGCTGTGGGCTTCGATGCCGGCCAGCAGCGGGAAGGCGCAGTCTTCGAGTTCCATGATCACGCCCTTCAGCGCGTTCTGAGCCTTCTCGTCGGGGATTTCCAACAGCTGCAGGATGACGGGCTGGTCCTTGCCCAGCATTTCGCCGGAGGCGATGCGGAACAGCAGGGCATAGCCGATCTGGCCGGCAGCGCCGGTGACGGCGACGCGAACGGGTTTCTTGCTCATGGAGGTCTCCGAAGGGGCAGTTAAAAAGCTGGGCCGGGACAGATCGCCCGAAACCCGTCGAGTGTACGGGCATACCCTGTGCTGCAATGCAACCCATGCCCAAGTCCGCTGCGCCGCTGTATGAACAGATCCGCCAATTGATCGTGGCCGCCCTGGCGGAGGGCGAGTGGCGGCCGGGCGACGCCCTGCCCAGCGAGGCGGCCCTGGCCGAGCGCTTCCACGCCAGCTCCGGCACCGTCAGAAAGGCCATGGACGAGCTGGCGGCGGCCCATGTCGTCGAGCGCCGCCAGGGCGCCGGTACCTTCGTTGCCACCCACACGGCGCCGCGCGACGCCTACCGCTTCCTGCGCCTGGTGGCCGACGACGGCGCTACCGGCTTCACGCGCGAGCTGCTGCATTGCCGGCGTGCCCGCGCCACGGCCGAGACGGCGCGGGCCCTGCATCTGCGCACGTCCGAGCCCGTCATCGAGGTGCGCCGCCTGCTGCTGCGCCGCGGCAAGGCCGTCGTGCTGGACGACCTTTGGCTGCCCGAGCGGCATTTCCGGGGCCTGACCAGCGAGGTCATCAACGGCTATGCCGGGACGCTCTACGCCCTCTTCGAGGAGCGCTACCAGGTCCACATGGTGCGGGCCGAGGAAAAGCTGCGCGCCGTGGCGGCCCGCGCCGATGCGGCCGAACTGCTGGGCCTGCCGGACGGCGCGCCCCTGCTCAGCGTGGAGCGGGTGGCCTTCACCTATGGCGACCGACCGGTCGAACTGCGTCGCGGCCTCTACCACACGGAAGCCGACTTCTACCTCAACGAGTTGAACTGAATCTGACAATGCCGCAGTGCAGCAACCGCGAAGCTCGGCCTTTGTCTTGGGCCTAGAATCTTTCGGTTTCACATTGATTACGGGCACGACCATGACGGACAGCGTCAAGAAAAGACCGGTCTATACCAATATCCACGTCACGCAGATCGTCAGCTATCGCCTTCCGCCCGCTGGCATCGTCTCCATCCTGCATCGCATCAGCGGCTTCCTGATGTTCCTGCTGCTGCCGTTCGCGATCTGGATGCTGGACAACAGCCTGAGCACGGAAATCTCCTTCGAGAGCTTCACCAACGTGTTCGTCGCGGGCTTTGCAGGCATTCCCGGCTGGTTCGTCAAACTCGTGGCGCTGGCCCTGATCTGGGCCTATCTCCTGCACTTCATCGCCGGCGTGCGCCATCTGTGGATGGACGCGACGCACAGCGTCAGCAAGGCCCAGGGCCACAGCTCGGCGCTGATCACGCTGACCCTGAGCACGCTGCTGACGCTGCTGCTGGGCGCCAAGCTGTTCGGTCTGTACTGAGGAACAACAAGAATGAGTACCTTTGGTTCCAAGCGCATCGTCGTCGGTGCGCACTACGGCCTGCGCGACTGGCTCGCGCAGCGCGTCACGGCCGTGCTGATGGCCCTCTTCACCGTGGTGCTGCTGGCCCAGGTGCTGATGCCCGGCGCCCTCGGCTATGACCGCTGGGCGGCGATCTTTTCCCAGCAGTGGATGAAGCTGCTGACCTTCGTGACCATCCTGTCGCTCGCCTATCACGCGTGGGTCGGCATGCGCGACATCTGGATGGACTACATCAAGCCCGTCGGTGTGCGCCTCGCGCTGCAGGTGGCCACCATCGTTTGGTTGTTGGGTTGCGCCGGTTGGGCAATCCAGGTTCTGTGGAGACTCTGATGGCGGCGCTTTCTACCCGCAAGTTCGATGTGGTGATCGTCGGGGCCGGCGGCTCCGGCATGCGCGCCTCCCTGCAGCTGGCCCTGGCCGGCTTGAACGTGGCCGTGCTGTCCAAGGTCTTCCCGACCCGCTCGCACACCGTCGCTGCCCAGGGCGGCATCGGCGCGTCGCTCGGCAACATGTCCGAGGACAACTGGCACTTCCACTTCTTCGACACCGTCAAGGGTTCGGACTGGCTGGGTGACCAGGACGCCATCGAGTTCATGTGCCGCGAAGCGCCCAAGGTCGTCTACGAGCTCGAGCACTTCGGCATGCCGTTTGACCGCAATGCCGACGGCACCATCTACCAGCGCCCCTTCGGCGGCCACACCGCCAACTACGGCGAGAAGCCCGTGCAGCGCGCCTGCGCCGCGGCCGACCGTACCGGCCACGCGCTGCTGCACACGCTCTACCAGCAGAACGTCCGCGCCCGCACGCAGTTCTTCACCGAGTGGATGGCGCTGGACATCATCCGTGACGCCGAGGGCGATGCCGTCGGCGTCACCGCGCTGGAGATGGAGACCGGCGAGGTCCACATCCTGCACGCCAAGACCGTGCTGCTGGCCACCGGTGGCGCCGGCCGCATCTTCGGCGCCAGCACCAATGCCTTCATCAACACCGGTGACGGCCTGGGCATGGCGGCACGCGCCGGCATCCCGCTGGAAGACATGGAGTTCTGGCAGTTCCACCCCACCGGCGTGGCCGGCGCGGGCGTGCTGCTGACCGAAGGCTGCCGCGGCGAAGGCGCCATCCTGCGCAACAGCAACGGCGAGCGCTTCATGGAGCGCTACGCGCCCACGCTGAAGGACCTGGCCCCGCGCGACTTCGTGTCCCGCTCCATGGACCAGGAGATCAAGGAAGGTCGCGGCTGCGGTCCCAACAAGGACTATGTGCTGCTGGACATGACCCACCTGGGCGCCGAGACGATTGCCAAGCGCCTGCCCTCGGTGCTGGAGATCGGCCACAACTTCGCCAACGTCGACATCACCAAGGAACCGATTCCCGTGGTGCCGACCATCCACTACCAGATGGGTGGCATTCCGACGAACGTCCACGGCCAGGTCGTCATCCCCAAGAACGGCAAGCCCAACGACATCATCAACGGCCTCTATGCCGTGGGCGAGTGCTCCTGCGTGTCGGTGCACGGCGCCAACCGCCTGGGCACCAACTCGCTGCTGGACCTGCTGGTCTTCGGCCGTGCCGCCGGCAACCACATCGTCGACTTCAACCTGAAGACGAAGTCGCACAAGGAGCTGCCCAAGGACGCCGCCGACAAGACGCTGTCACGCCTGGCGCGGCTGGAGTCGGCAACCAACGGCGAGTACGCCCAGAACGTCGCCAATGACATCCGCTCGACCATGCAGAAGCATGCCGGCGTGTTCCGCACGCAGGCCTCCATGGATGAAGGCGTGGCCAAGATCAAGGAAGTCGCCCAGCGCGTCGCCGGCATCGGCCTGAAGGACAAGTCCAAGGTCTTCAACACCGAGCGTGTCGAGGCCCTGGAAGTTGAGAACCTCATCGAAGCCGCCCAGGCCACGATGATCTCGGCCGCCGCCCGCCCCGAGAGCCGTGGCGCCCACGCGCACAACGACTACCCGAACCGCGACGACGCGAACTGGATGAAGCACACGCTGTGGTACTCCGAAGGCAACCGCCTGGACTACAAGCCTGTCAATCTCACGCCGCTGACGGTTGAGTCTGTTCCGCCGAAGGTGCGGACGTTCTAAGCACAAAGAGCCAAGACATGAAGCGCACCTTCCAGATCTACCGCTACGACCCCGACAAGGACGCCAAGCCCTACATGCAGACCCTCGAGGTCGAGCTGGACGGCCATGAGCGCATGCTGCTCGACGCCCTGGTCAAGCTGAAGGCGGTCGACCCCTCGCTGTCCTTCCGCCGCTCCTGCCGCGAAGGCGTCTGCGGTTCGGACGCGATGAACATCAACGGCAAGAACGGCCTGGCCTGCCTGACGAATATGCGCACGCTGCCGGGCGTCATCACGCTGAAGCCGCTGCCGGGCCTGCCCGTCGTGCGCGACCTCATCGTCGACATGACGCAGTTCTTCAAGCAATACCACTCGATCAAGCCCTACCTGGTCAACGACAACCCGCCGCCCGAGAAGGAGCGCCTGCAGTCGCCCGTCGAGCGCGAGGAGCTGGACGGCCTGTACGAGTGCATCCTTTGCGCGAGCTGCTCGACGAGCTGCCCGAGCTTCTGGTGGAACCCCGACAAGTTCGTCGGCCCGGCCGGCCTGCTGCAGGCCTACCGCTTCATCGCCGACAGCCGCGACGAAGCGACCTCCGAGCGCCTGGACAACCTCGAGGATCCGTACCGCCTGTTCCGTTGCCACACCATCATGAACTGCGTGGATGTCTGCCCCAAGGGCCTGAACCCCACGAAGGCCATCGGCAAGATCAAGGAACTGATGGTCCGCCGCGCGGTCTGAGGCATGGCTGCACTGATCGGTGAACGCGAACTCTCCAAGTTGCGCTGGCGCTGCCGGCGCGGCCTGCTGGAGAACGACCTCTTCATCGAACGATTCTTTACCCGGCATGCCGACGAAGGCATCAGCGTCATGCAAGCCGAAGGGCTGACGATACTGATGGACCTGGCCGACAACGACCTTTTGGACCTGTTACTGCGCCGCAAGGAGCCCAGTGGTGAAATCGACACCGCTGCCGTGCACCAAGTCCTTGCCGACCTGCGCACCTGATGCTTTTCAAAACCCTAAGGACCGAACCATGACCCCGTCCGACGTCAAAGCCACCCTGTCGTTCTCCGACGGCAGCCCCTCGATGGACCTGCCCCTGTACAAGGGCACGATCGGTCCGGATGTCATCGACATCCGCAAGCTCTACGGCCAGACCGGCAAGTTCACCTACGACCCGGGCTTCCTGTCGACGGCGTCGTGCAACTCGACCATCACCTACATCGACGGTGACAAGGGTGAGCTGCTGTATCGCGGCTACCCCATCGAGCAGCTCGCGGTGAACTGCGACTACCTCGAGACCTGCTATCTGCTGCTGTACGGAGAGCTGCCGAACGAAAGCCAGAAGGCTGACTTCGAGTTCAAGGTCATGCACCACACGATGGTGAATGAGCAGATGCAGTTCTTCCTGCGCGGCTTCCGCCGTGACGCCCACCCGATGGCCGTCATGACGGGCCTGGTGGGCGCGATGTCGGCCTTCTATCACGACAGCACCGACATCAATAACCCCGAGCACCGCGAGATCGCGGCGATCCGCCTGATCGCCAAGATGCCCACGCTGGTGTCCATGGCCTACAAGTACACCATCGGCCAGCCCTACATCTATCCGAAGAACGATCTCTCCTACGCCGGCAACTTCATGCGCATGATGTTTGCCACGCCCTGCGAGGACTACAGCCCCAACCCGGTGCTGGTCCGTGCGATGGACCGCATCTTCACGCTGCACGCCGACCACGAGCAGAACGCGTCGACCTCGACCGTGCGTCTGTGCGGCTCGTCGGGCACCAACCCCTTCGCGGCCATCGCGGCCGGCGTGGCCTGCCTGTGGGGCCCCGCTCACGGCGGCGCCAACGAGGCCTGCCTGAACATGCTGGGCGACATCCAGAAGCAGGGTGGCGTGGCCCGCATCGGCGAGTTCGTCAACAAGGTCAAGGACAAGAACTCCGGCGTCAAGCTGATGGGCTTCGGTCACCGTGTCTACAAGAACTACGACCCGCGCGCCAAGCTGATGCGCGAGACCTGCCACGAAGTGCTGGGCGAACTGGGCCTGCAGAACGACCCGCTGTTCGAACTGGCCATGAAGCTCGAGAAGATCGCGCTGGAAGACGAGTACTTCGTCGCCCGCAAGCTCTACCCGAACGTCGACTTCTACTCGGGCATCGTGCAGCGCGCCATCGGCATCCCGGTGCCGCTGTTCACTGCCATCTTCGCCCTGGCCCGCACGGTCGGCTGGATCGCCCAGCTCAATGAGATGATCGGCGACCCCGAGTACAAGATCGGCCGCCCGCGCCAGCTCTTCGTCGGCGCCACCCCGCGCGACGTCAAGCCCATCGCCCAGCGCTGATCGGCTCACGCTTCACGCGAACCCCTCGGTTTCCCCCGAGGGGTTTCTTGCTTTTGGAGACCTGATGACCGTTCCCGAGATCCTCGTGCTGGGCAGCGTCAACCGCGACCTCATCGTGCACGCGCCGCGGCTGCCCCTGCCAGGCGAGACGCTGCGTGGCCAGAGGTTCGGTTCCTGCCTGGGCGGCAAGGGCGCCAACCAGGCCGTGGCTGCGGCGCGACTGGGCGCAAAGGTGGCGCTGGCCGCGCGCGTGGGCCTGCTGGAGAACGGGGCGGCCATGGTCGAGCAGCTGAAAGGCGAGGGCGTCGACACCCGCGCCATCGCCCAGCCAGCCGACGAGGTGCCGGGTGTGGCGCTGATCGTCGTCGGCGCCGAGGATGCCGAGAACCAGATCGTCACTGTGGCTGGCTCCAATGGCACGTTGCCGCTGGAGCAGGTCGAAGCGCTGCAACTGGATGGCCTGCGCTGGCTGGTCGCCCAGCAGGAGCTGCCGCTCGAGAGCGTGGCGCGTGCCTTCCAGCGCGCGCATGCAACTGGCGTGAAGACCCTCCTGAACGCCGCTCCCTTTCGCCCCGGATGCGAGGTTCTGCTGCCTCACGTCGACCTGCTCGTCGTCAACGCACTCGAGGCACAAGCGCTGGTGACGACGCTGGGTGGCGGCGCGGCCGATCCCGAATCCCTGGCCAGGTCTCTGCGCGCCAAAGGGCCGGCGGCCGTCCTGGTGTCGCTTGGTGCCGAAGGGCTGTGCTGGGTCGATGCAGAGGGCACGCGCCGGGTGCCGGCCCGCAAGGTCAAGGCCGTCGATACCGTCGGTGCCGGCGACACCCTCGTCGGTGCTCTCGTCACCGCCTTGGCCGAAGGTCAGCCCATCGCCGATGCGCTCGCCTTTGCCCAGGCCGCCGCAGCCATCGCCGTGTCGCGTCCCGGCGTTCAGGACGCGATGCCGCGCCGCGCCGAAGTCGAACAATCGCTGAAGAACTGAATCCCACAAGGAGAACAAGATGTCCCAACAGACCCTGCTGCTGCCCCGCTGGATCCTGACCATGAAGGCCGGTGAGAGCACGCTGGAGAACCACGGCCTGCTGATCGAAGGCGAGCGCATCGCCGCCATCGGCCCGCGCGCCGACCTGCTGGCCAAGTACCCGCAAGCCGAGCGCGTCGAACTGCCCGAGCAGATCCTCATCCCCGGCCTCATCAACGGCCACGCCCACTCGGCCATGACGCTGCTGCGTGGCGTCGCCGACGACGTGCCGCTGATGGACTGGCTGCAGAACCACATCTGGCCGCTGGAGAAGCAATGGGTCAGCGAGGACTGGACCTATCTCGGCTCCAAGCTGGCGGCCGCCGAAGGCCTGCGCAGCGGCACGACCTACATCAACGACATGTATTTCTTCCCGACCGCCATGGCCCGTGCCGCGGTGGACTCGGGCGTGCGTGCCGCCGTGTCGATGAACGTCATCGACTTCCCCACCGGCTATGCCTCGGGGCCCGACGACTACATCGCCAAGGGCGTGGCCGCCTACGAGCAGTACAAGGGCGAGAAGCTGCTGGACTGGACCAGCGCGCCGCACGCGCCCTACACGGTCTCGGACGAAACCTTCATCAAGCTGCGCGACCTGGCCGAGAAGCTCGACATCCAGATGCACTGCCACATCCACGAGACGGCAGGCGAGGTGACGGACGGCATCAAGGCCCACGGCGTGCGCCCCATCGCCCGCCTGGACAAGCTGGGCCTGTTCAACGAGCGCATGATCGCCGTGCACATGGTCCATCTCAACGAGGAAGAGATAGCGCTGATGGCCAGGAAGGGCGTGCACCTGGTGCACAACCCCAACTCCAACCTCAAGCTGGCCTCGGGCGTGATGCCGCTGAAGGCCCTGGAAGCTGCGGGAGTGAACACCATCCTCGGCACCGACGGCGCAGCGTCCAACAACCGCCTGGACATGTTCGGCGAGATCCGCTCGGCCGCCTTGCTGGCCAAGGGCATCACGGGCGACCCGACCGTGGCCACGGCGCGCACGGCACTGGAGATGGCCACCATCCGCGCCGCCAAGGCCATGGGCCGTGCCGATGACCTCGGCTCGCTGGAGGTCGGCAAGTTGGCCGACGTCGTCGCCGTGTCGCTGGACAACCTCGAGTGCCAGCCGGTCTACAACGCGGCGGCTCAGCTCGTCTACGTGGCCGGCCGCGAGCACGTCAGCAACGTCTGGGTGGGTGGCCATCAGGTGCTGCGCGAGCGGCAGCCGACCACAATCGACGTGCCGGCCCTGCTGGCCGAGGTGCGCGACGTCGTGGGTCGCATGAAATCTTCCTGAATGGTCAAAGTCGGGAGGGCTGCATTGCCCTTCTAGAATGCTGGTTTTCCCTTGCCGCAGGCCCGCGGCAGCAGCCTCCCGACGCCAATGACTCGCACCCTGCATCTGCAATGTTTCGAGGGCGGCAACGCCTTGTCCGCCTTCCGCGCGCAGGCGCTGCTTGCCAAGCTGCAACAGGTCAATGAACGCATCAGCGGCGTCAGCGCCCGCGCGGTGCACTGGGTGTGGACCGATGCGCCGATGGCGGCCGATGCGCGTGAGCGTTTCGAAGCCCTGCTGACCTACGGCGAGCCCGCCGACAGCGACGCGAGCGGTGACCTGGTCGTCGTCACGCCGCGCTTCGGCACCGTCAGCCCCTGGGCCTCCAAGGCCATCGACATCGCCCGCAACTGCGGCCTCAACCTGCGTCGCGTCGAGCGCGTCGTCGAATACCGCGTGGCGCTGAAGTCGGGTCTGCTGGGCGGCACCAAGCATCTGAGCGATGCCGAGCTCAGGGCCTGCGCCGAGCTGCTGCACGACCGCATGACCGAGTCGGCCTGCTTCACGCGTGAAGACACGGCCCATCTCTTCGACGAGCGCAGCGCCGAGCCGCTGGCCCATGTGGACGTGCTGGGTGCCGGCCGCACGGCGTTGGAGAAGGCCAATGTCGAATTCGGCCTGGCCCTGTCCACCGACGAGATCGACTACCTCGACACCAACTTCAAGAAGCTCGGCCGCAACCCCAGCGACGTCGAGCTGATGATGTTCGCCCAGGCCAACAGCGAGCACTGCCGCCACAAGATCTTCAACGCGAGCTTCATCGTCGACGGCGAGCAGCAGCCGCTGAGCTTGTTCGGCATGATCCGCAACACCGAGAAGCTGAACTCCCAGCACACGGTGGTCGCCTACTCCGACAACGCGGCCATCATGCAAGGCCATGCCATCGAGCGCTGGATGCCGGCGCCGCAGCCGGGTGCGGCCTACGTGGCGCGCGCCGAGCAGGCCGAGGTGCTGATGAAGGTGGAGACGCACAACCACCCGACGGCCATCTCGCCCCACCCAGGCGCGTCCACCGGCGCCGGCGGCGAAATCCGCGACGAAGGCGCCACCGGCCGCGGCTCCAAGCCCAAGGCCGGCCTGACGGGCTTCTCGGTGTCCAACCTGCACCTGCCGGGCCTGTCCGAGCCCTGGGAGCAGAACCCCGTCGGCAAGCCGGCCCACATCGCCAGCGCGCTGCAGATCATGATCGACGGGCCGCTGGGCGGCGCGGCCTTCAACAACGAGTTCGGCCGGCCCAATCTGGCGGGCTATTTCCGCGTCTTCGAACAGTCCGTGGACGGCGTGCGCCGCGGCTATCACAAGCCCATCATGATCGCGGGCGGCCTGGGCACCATCCGCTCGGACCTGACCCACAAGATCGAATTCCCGGCCGGCAGCCTGCTGGTGCAGCTGGGTGGTCCGGGCATGCGCATCGGCATGGGCGGCAGTGCGGCCTCGTCGATGGCGGCGGGTACCAACACGGCCGACCTGGACTTCGACTCCGTGCAGCGTGGCAACCCCGAGATCGAACGCCGCGCCCAGGAGGTCATCAACCACTGCTGGGGCCTGGGTGAGACGAACCCCATCCTGGCCATCCACGATGTGGGTGCGGGCGGCATCTCCAATGCCTTCCCCGAGCTGGTCAACGACGCCGGCCGCGGCGCGCGCTTCGATCTGCGCAAGGTGCCGCTGGAAGAGTCGGGCCTGGCGCCCAAGGAAATCTGGTGCAACGAGAGCCAGGAGCGCTATGTGCTGGCGATTGCGCCGGACAGCCTGGAGCGTTTTGCGGCGATGTGCGCGCGTGAGCGTTGCCCCTTCGCCGTCGTCGGTGTCGTCACCGAGGAACGCGATCTCAAGCTCGTCGACGAGCAGTCGGGCGACGACCATCCCATCGACATGCCCATGGACGTGCTGCTGGGCAAGCCGCCCAAGATGCAGCGCGACGTCAAGCGCGTGGCACGTGACGGTGGCGCGCTGGACCTGAACGGCGTCAAGCTCGAACAGGCCGCCTTCGATGTGCTGCGCCACCCCACCGTGGCCAACAAGCGCTTCCTCGTCACCATCGGCGACCGCACCGTGGGCGGCCTCAACCACCGCGACCAGATGGTCGGCCCCTGGCAGGTGCCGGTGGCGGACTGCGCCGTCACGCTGGCCGACTTCAAGGGCTTTGCCGGCGAGGCCATGAGCATGGGCGAGCGCACGCCGCTCGCGGCCGTCAACGCGCCGGCTTCCGGCCGCATGGCCGTGGCCGAGGCCATCACCAATCTGCTGGCGGCGCCCTTCGAGCTGCCGCGCGTCAAGCTCAGCGCCAACTGGATGGCCGCCTGCGGCGAGGCTGGCGAGGATGCGGCCCTGTTCGACACCGTCAAGGCCGTCGGCATGGAGCTGTGCCCGGCCCTGGGCATCTCTATTCCCGTCGGCAAGGATTCCCTGTCGATGCGCACGAAATGGAGCGAAAACGGGGACGACAAGCAGGTCACCGCGCCGGTGTCGCTGATCGTCACCGCCTTCGCCAGCATCGCCGACGTGCGCGGCACGCTGACGCCCGAGTGGCAGCGGGAAGACTCCTGCGCCATCCTGGTCGACCTGGGTCAGGGCCGGCACCGCATGGGCGGCTCCATCCTGGCGCAGACGCTGAACCAGTTCGGCTCGGATGTGCCGGATCTGGACGACCCCAAGCTGCTGGTCTCGCTCGTCAACGCCATCAACGAACTGCGCGCCGCTGGCAAGCTGCTGGCCTATCACGACCGCTCCGACGGCGGCCTGTGGGCTGCTGCCTGCGAAATGGCCTTCGCGGGCCAGACGGGCCTGAGCCTGAACGTCGACATGCTGGTCACCGAAGGCGACGGCATCAGCGACAGCCGCGCCGACATGGGCGACTCCAAGAACTGGGCGACGCAAGTCGGCGCCCGCCGCGAGGAACTGACGCTGCGCGCGCTGTTCGCCGAGGAACTGGGCGCGCTGATCCAGGTCCGCGCCGCCGACCGCGACGCCGTCATGCAGGTGCTGCGCGCCCATGGCCTGTCCAAGCATTCGCATGTGGTTGCCAAGCCGAATGCGTCGCGGCAGATGGAAGTCTGGCGCGATGCCAAGAAGGTCTTCGGCGCCGATCTGACGGCCCTGCAGCAGACGTGGGACGAGGTGTCCTGGCGTATCGCGAAGCTGCGCGACAACCCGGCCGGTGCCGATGCCGAGCATGCCGCCGCCGGCAAGGCGGATGACCCCGGTCTGCACGTTCACCTGACGTTCACGCCCGAGGCGCCGTTCGTCTCGACGGGCGCTAGACCTAAGGTCGCCATCCTGCGCGAGCAAGGCGTCAACTCCCATGTCGAGATGGCTTATGCGATGTCGCTGGGCGGCTTCGACAGCTTCGACGTGCACATGAGCGACCTGCAGTCGGGCGCGGTCAAGCTGGACGGCTTTGCGGCCTTTGTGGCCTGCGGCGGCTTCAGCTATGGCGACACCCTGGGAGCCGGCGAAGGCTGGGCGCGCAGCATCATGTTCAACCCGGTGCTGACCGAGCAGTTCCGCAGCTTCTTCTCACGTTCGGACACGCTGGCCCTGGGTGTCTGCAATGGCTGCCAGATGCTGGCGGCGCTGGCTCCGATCATTCCTGGCGCCGAGGCCTGGCCGCGCTTCACACGCAACCAGAGCGAGCAGTACGAGGCCCGCCTGGCCCTGGTCGAAGTGCTGGATTCGCCCAGCGTCTTCTTCAAGGACATGGCCGGCAGCCGCGTGCCCATCGCCGTTGCCCACGGCGAGGGTTTTGCGAACTTCGCCCGCCAGGGTGATGCCAGCAAGGTCATCCGGGCCATGCGCTTTGTCGACAACCACGGCCAGGCCACCGAGGCTTATCCGTTCAACCCGAACGGCAGCCCGGGTGGCCTGACTTCGGTGACGACGCCGGACGGCCGCTTCACGGCGCTGATGCCCCATCCGGAGCGCGTCTTCCGCAATGTGCTGATGAGCTGGACCTCGGGCGACAAGAGCGAGCACAGCCCCTGGCTGCGGATGTTCCAGAACGCGCGGAAGGCTCTCGGCTAAGCCGCGTCGACCTCGAGCAGCAGCCGGTCGAGGCCTTCTTCGGTGCCTCGGCGGCGCTGCTCGATGTCCATATGACCGTCGAGGTAGGCGAGCTGCTCGGTCAGCTTCAGCGTCGAGCCTGAAGCACTGTCCGCGAACTCCACCGTGACCAACGACGCCGACAGCGCGCGTCCGCCCATGGCCATGGAGTAGGCGAAGACGATGCGCGCGTTCGTCACGATGTCGAGAAAGACCTTGTCCACCGCCAGCGGCGTGCCGTCCTCCAGCTTGCTGCGGTAGGTCTCCAAGCCGCCGGGCCGGAAATCCATGCTGAATTCGGTCGCGCCGGTCTCGGCATGGCAGTCGTTCCAGCGCTGCTTGGTGGCCGGATCGGCCCAGGCGGCGAAGACGCGGGCGGCCGAGGCCTTGAAGGAGCGCTCAAGCACAAAGCTGGTGTGGGCAGCGGGCTGCGTCATGGCTTGTCGTCCTGCTCGCTGAGCAGTGCTTCGAGGGCGTCGAACTGGCGATGCCATTGCGTCTTGCGCTCGGCCACCCAGGCCTCCAGGCCGCCGAAAGCATCCCGTGCGATGCAGTAGGTGCGCACGCGGCCGGCCTTGTCCGATTGCACCAGGCCGCCGGCCTCCAGCACGGCCAGGTGCTTGACCGCCGACGGCAGGCGCAGGTCCAGCGGCTTCGCGAGATCGGTCACCGAAGCAGGCCCGCGGCTGAGCTGGTCGACCATGGCGCGGCGGTTGCCGTCGGCCAGGGCGACGAAGAGGCGGTCCAGGCGCTCAGTCGGCGAGGAAGCGAGCGGGGAGGGCATGGCGCAGCGGGTAGTAGGGGAAGACCGGGCGGGCCTCGACGATGACGCGCCAGACCGAGGGCCTAGCCAGCAGGCGCTCGAAGTAGGCGGACAGCCGTGCATGCTCCGGTGAGAAGGGACGCACGATGGCGGCGTAGAACAGGGCTGGTGCGGCGGCGCAGTCGGCCATCGTGAAGGCCTCGCCGGCGGCCCATGTGCGGTCACCCAGGCGGCTTTCGAGGAGGTCGTAGGCCATGCCGAGGTCGGCGACCGTGCCGGTCAGTGTGGCTGCATCGCGCTCGGCCTCGGGGCGCAGCTGCTGGGCGATGAAGCGCTGCATGGGCGTCATCACATACAAGTCGAAGACGCGGTCCCAGAGGCGGACTTCCAGCTGCGCTTCGAAGTCGTCAGGCAGCAGTTGCACCAGGCCCGGGTGGCGGCGTTCCAGGTATTCGATCTGGATCGACGTCTCGGGCACCACGCGCTCGCCGTCGACGAGCAGAGGGATCTTGGCCGTGGGCCAGAGCGCCGCATAGGCCGATCTCGCGGCCGGGTCGCCGAGGTTGACGAGCTGGGCCTCGAAGGGCGCACCGTTCTCGTACAGCGCGATCAAGACTTTCCAGCAGTAGGAGGACAGGGGGTGGTAATGCAGCGTCAATGCCATGGAAGGGTCTCGTCAGTTTCCGATGTGGCTAAGTTTAATAAAACTTTCCAAAAATGGAAACTGTTTGGGCGAAACAAAGGCGGGTCGGAGCCCGCCTTCGATCCGAAGCGCCGGCGCTCAGTCTTGGACGACCGCCGCCGTCTGCAGCCGCTTGTTGATCCGCAGTGCCACCAGGGTGCAGACCACGCCCGACAGCAGGTAGGCGCTCAGCGACACCAGGCCGAAGCGCGAAGACAGGTAAAGCGCCACCACGGGCGCGAAGGCCGCGCCCAGCAGCCAGGCGAAGTCGGCCGTCAGCGCGGCGCCCGTGTAGCGGAAGTGGGGCAGGAAGTTGGACGTCACCGAGCCGGCCGACTGGCCGTAGGACAGGCCCAGCAGCACGAAGCCGATCAGGATGAAGGCTGCCTGGCCGGGCTTGCCGCCACCCAGCATGAAGGGGGCGAACAGCGCGAAGATGCCGATGGCGACGGCCATGGTGCCCAGGTAGCTGCGCCGGCCGATCTTGTCGGCGATCAGCCCGGACATGGGCATGGCGGTGGCGGCGAAGGCCACCCCGAGCAACTCCATCTTGATGAAGTCGTCGACGCCCTGCGGGTCCGACAGCGCCACCCAGGACAGCGGGAAGACCGTCACGAGGTGGAAGAGGGCATAGCTGGCCAGGGCGGCAAAGGCGCCGATGACGATATGGTGGCCTTGGGCCGGCAGCAGTTCGCGCAGATAGGCGGGGTCGAGCTCATGCTCCTCCATGCGCTTCTCGTACTCGTGCGTGACCACCAGGCGCAGCCGGGCGAACAGCGCGACGACGTTGATGGCGAAGGCCGTGAAGAAGGGGAAGCGCCAGCCCCAGGAGAGGAAGTCCTTGGCATCCAGGCTGCCATAGACGTAGAGGAACACGCCCGACGCCACGAAGAAGCCCAGCGGCGCGCCCAGCTGGCCCAGCATGGCGTACCAGCCGCGGCGGTCGGCCGGAGCGTTCAGGGCCAGCAGGGAGGGCAGGCCGTCCCAGGAGCCGCCCAGGGCCAGGCCCTGGCCGACCCGGCACAGGGCCAGCAGCCAGATGGCCGTGGCGCCAACATCGGCATAGCCGGGCAGCAGGCCCATGCCGACCGTGGAGCAGCCCAGCAGGAAAAGGGCGGCGGTCAGTTTGGTCGAGCGGCCGAAATGGCGCTGGATGGACATGCCGATCAGGGTGCCGACCGGTCGGACGACGAAAGCCAGCGCAAAGACCAGAAAGGCGTAGAGGGTGCCTGTCAGCCGATCCGCAAAGGAAAAGAAGACCTGGGGAAAGACCAGCACCGAGGCAATGCCAAAGACGAAAAAGTCGAAATATTCGGACGCGCGCCCGATGATGACGCCCACCGCGATGTCGCCGGGGGCCAGATCCTCGTCCGTGCGGGTGGTCAGCGGACCGGAATTGGGGTGATGGAAAGTACTGCCTGCAACTGCCATTTCGGGCTTGTCTCCGTCTGTGCCTTGGACAAAATGTCCAATCGTTGATTTGCCTCAATCAACTTACATTCCGTCGCTGCACGCAAGATCGTTAACCCTCGCGCGCCTCTCAGGATGTACCCCAACAAGTCTCTCCTTACAAGCGCCCTGGTTTTGTCAGCCAGCTTCGCTTTGTCGGGCTGCGATTGGATCGTGATGAAGCCGCACGGCGACATCGCCAACCAGCAGGCCCAGCTCATCGTCACCTCCACGCTGCTGATGCTGCTGATCATCGTCCCGGTGATCGCCCTGACGCTGTTCTTCGCCTACCGTTACCGCCAGTCCAACGACGAGGCGACGTATGCGCCGGACTGGGACCATTCCACCCGCCTGGAGCTGGTGATCTGGGGTGCGCCGCTGCTGATCATCATCGCCCTGGGCGCCATCACCTGGATCAGCACCCACAAGCTCGATCCCTTCCGCCCGCTGGACCGCATCGCCGAAGGCAGGCCGGTGGCCGCCGACGTGAAGCCGCTGGAGGTCTATGCGGTGTCCATGGACTGGAAGTGGCTCTTCATCTACCCCGAGCAGGGCATTGCCACCGTCAACGAACTGGCCGCGCCGGTGGATCGCCCCATCCACTTCCGCTTCACGTCGACGTCGGTGATGAACACCTTCTACGTGCCCGCCCTGGCCGGCATGATCTACACGATGCCGGGCATGCAGACGCAGTTGCACGCCGTCATCAACAAGGCCGGCGTCTATGACGGCCTGTCGGCCCAGTACAGCGGCGCCGGCTTCTCGGACATGCGCTTCAAGTTCCACGGCCTGACGGACGAGGAGTTCGCGCGCTGGATCGACAGCAACAAGGCCGGCGGCAACGCGCTGACCCGCGCCGACTACCTGAAGCTCGAGCAGCCCAGCGCCAAGGAGCCCATCCGCCGCTACGCCAGCGTCGAGCCGGGCCTGTGGAGCGCCATCATCGACCGCTGCGTCGATGGCAAGAAGATGTGCTCCAGCCAGATGATGGCCATCGATGCCGCCGGCGGCGCCGGCAAGGGCGGCGTGGCCAGCACCATGCGCAGCCCCTGGCGCGATGCCGAGGGCGCCGAACGCGAGCGCACCGTCGTGGCCGCCCTGTGCACGCCGACCAACCTGCTGGGGCTGCCCGTCGAGGCTGCTTCACCCGCTGCGCGGAAGAACTAAGACATGTCCAACGCCGTCGTTGCGCAGCATCAGGCTGCCGATCAGTTGCATCCCCTTCTCGGCCGCCTGGGCTGGGAGGCCCTGCCGCTGCATGAACCCATCCTCGTCGCCACCTTCATCGCCGTCGCCCTGGGCGGCGCGCTGGTGTTCGCGCTGATCACCAAGTTCAAGCTCTGGGGCCCTCTGTGGCGCGACTGGATCACCAGCATCGACCACAAGAAGATCGGCATCATGTACATCATCCTCGGGGTGGTGATGCTGCTGCGCGGCTTCGCGGACGCGCTGATGATGCGCGCCCACCAGGCCCTGGCCTTCGGTGACAGCGCCGGCTTCCTGCCGCCTCACCACTACGACCAGGTCTTCACGGCCCACGGCGTGATCATGATCTTCTTCGTCGCGATGCCCTTCGTGACCGGCTTCATGAACTACGTCGTGCCGCTGCAGATCGGCGCGCGCGACGTCGCCTTCCCCTTCCTGAACAACTTCAGCTTCTGGATGACCGCCGGCGGCGCCATCCTCGTGATGATGTCGCTGTTCATCGGCGAGTTCGCCAAGACCGGCTGGCTGGCCTATCCGCCGCTGTCGGGCCTGCTGGCCAGCCCCGACGTGGGGGTGGACTACTACCTGTGGTCACTGCAGATCGCGGGGGTGGGCACGACGCTGTCGGGCATCAACCTGATCGCCACCATCATCAAGATGCGCGCGCCCGGCATGACCATGATGAAGATGCCCGTCTTCACGTGGACCTCGCTGTGCACCAACGTGCTGATCGTCGCGACCTTCCCGGTGCTGGCCGCCACGCTGGCCCTGCTGACCGCTGACCGCTACCTCGGCACCAACTTCTTCACCAACGATCTTGGCGGCAACGCCATGCTCTACGTGAACCTGATCTGGATCTGGGGCCACCCCGAGGTCTACATCCTGGTGCTGCCGGTGTTCGGCATCTTCTCCGAGGTGGTGTCCACCTTCAGCCGCAAGAAGCTGTTCGGCTATGCCTCCATGGTCTATGCCACGGTCGTCATCACCATCCTGAGCTACCTGGTCTGGCTGCACCACTTCTTCACGATGGGCTCGGGCGCCAGCGTGAACAGCTTCTTCGGCATCACGACGATGATCATCTCGATCCCGACGGGCGCCAAGATCTTCAACTGGCTGTTCACGATGTACCGCGGCCGCATCAAGTTCGAGGTGCCGATGCTGTGGACCGTGGGCTTCATGGTCACGTTCAGCATCGGCGGCATGACGGGCGTGCTGCTCGCGGTGCCGGCGGCCGACTTCGTGCTGCACAACAGCCTGTTCCTGATCGCCCACTTCCACAACGTCATCATCGGCGGTGTGGTGTTCGGCGTCTTCGCCGGCATCAACTACTGGTTCCCCAAGGCCTTCGGCTTCCGCCTGGACGCCTTCTGGGGCAAGGTCTCGTTCTGGTGCTGGTTCATCGGCTTCTGGGTCGCCTTCACGCCGCTGTACATCCTCGGCCTGATGGGCATCACCCGCCGCGTCAGCCACTTCGACGACATGACGCTGCAGCCTTACTTCGTCACCGCCGCCATCGGCGCCGGCATCGTGGCCCTGGGCATTGGCGCCTTCCTGGTCCAGATCGCCGTCAGCGTCTGGCGCCGCAAGGAGCTGGCCGACACGACGGGTGACATCTGGGGCGGCCGCACGCTGGAGTGGTCGACGTCCTCGCCGCCGCCGGACTACAACTTCGCCTTCACGCCCATCGCCCACGAGCTGGACGCCTGGCAGGACATGAAGCAGCGTGGCGTCGAGCGCCCGAAGACCGGCTTCGTGGCCATCCACATGCCCAGGAACACCGGCGCCGGTTTCATCATTGGCATGCTGGCCACCGCCATGGGCTTCGCCTTGATCTGGCGCATGTATCCGCTGGCCGGCCTGGCATTCGCCGCCACGGTGATCGCGTCCATCGCGCACACCTTCAACTACAACCGCGACTATCACATCGGCGCCGATGCCGTGACCCGCACCGAGGAAGAGCGCACCCGTGCGCTGGCTTCCGCCGCCTGAGATCCCTGACATGACTGCAACTGTTGCTACCCATGTGAACGGCGCCCCGGTCTACTACGACCACAGCGGCGAGCACCACCCGCCCGGCAGCACCATGCTGGGCTTCTGGCTCTACCTGATGAGCGATTGCCTCATCTTCGCGGTGCTGTTCGCCGTCTACGCCGTGCTGGGCCGCAACTACGCGGCCGGCCCGTCGGGCGCCGACCTGTTCGACCTGCCGCTGGTGGCCGTCAACACCGGCCTGCTGCTGTTCTCGTCCATCACCTATGGCTTCGCGATGATCGCGATGCAGGCCCGCAAGAAGGGCCTGCTGCTGGCCTGGCTGGCCATCACCGGCCTGTTCGGTCTGGGCTTCCTCGGCATCGAGCTGTTCGAGTTCCACCACCTCATCCACGAGCAAGCCGGCCCCGGCCGCAGTGCCTTCCTGTCCAGCTTCTTCACGCTGGTGGGCACCCACGGCCTGCACGTCACCTTCGGCTGCATCTGGCTGGTCACGCTGATGGTGCAGGTGCAAAAGCTCGGCCTCACGCCTGCCAATCGCCGCCGCCTGATGTGCCTGTCGATGTTCTGGCACTTTCTGGACGTCGTGTGGATCGGCGTCTTCACCTTCGTCTACCTGATGGGAGTGCTGTGATGGCGGCCAACCACGCTCACGATCACGGTCACGACGACCACCTCGACGGTGAGGCCGACTTCCACGTCAGCTACAAGGGCTATGCCATCGGCTTCATCCTGTCGGTCATCCTGACGGCGATTCCCTTCTGGCTGGTCATGGGCAAGGTCCTGCCTACGCCGAAGCTGACGGGCCTGGTCATCCTCGGCTTCGCGGCCGTGCAGATGGTCGTGCACATGATCTATTTCCTGCACATGAACGCCAAGGTCGAGCAGGGCTGGTCCATGCTGGCCCTGCTGTTCACGGCCGCCCTGGTGGTCATCATGCTGTCGGGCTCGGTGTGGGTCATGTATCACATGAACGCCAACATGATGCCGACGCCCGATCCCGCGGCGATGCGCAACATGCCTTGAGCCCGGCATGGGCCGCGCTGCACGCATCGCACTGATCGTTAGCGCGGCTCTCGCCAGCGTCGGCTTCCTGGCGCTGGCTGCCTGGCAGGTCCAGCGCCTGGGCTGGAAAGAGGACCTGATCGCTCGCGTCGAGCGACAGGTCCACTCGGCGCCGGTCGCGCCGCCGCCGGCTTCGGCTGCGGTCTCCAAGGTCGACGAATATCGCCCCCTGCGACTGCGCGGCCACTTCGAGCCGCGTGAAGTCCTCGTGCAGGCCACGACCGAGCTCGGCGGTGGTCACTGGGTGCTGGCGCCGCTGCGCCTGGACGACGGCAGCGCCGTCCTCGTCAACCGCGGCTTCGTGCCGCCCGAGCAGCGTGCGCCCGAACAGCATGTGGCGCCCTCCGGTCCGGTCGAACTGGTCGGCCTGCTGCGCCTGACCGAGATCGGCGGCGGCCCGCTGCGCAAGAACGTGCCTGAGGAAGGCCGCTGGTATTCGCGCGACGTGGCGGGCATCGCCGCCCAACTGGGCGTGGCCGACAAGGTCGCCCCTTACTTCGTCGACGAGTCCGCCGACCCAGCCCAACCTCTGCGTTATCCGCGTCCCGGCCTGACGGTGATCCGTTTCGCCAACAATCACGCCGTCTACGCCGCCACCTGGCTGGCGCTCGCGGCCATGACGGCCGCCGCGGTGGGTTATCTGCTGCGTGAAGAGCGCCGGCGCGCCACGCCTTGAACACGACCTCGCTGCCGTCCACCGTCGAACCCGTTGCCGTCGCGCCCGAGCGCCGCGCCGGCCGCGCCAATCTGCGCCAGCTCATCGAGCTGCGCTGGCTGGCCGTCGGCGGCCAGCTCGCCACCGTGCTGGTCGTGCATGTGGGGCTGGGCATCACGCTGCCCTGGGCCGAGATGATGAGCCTGCTGGGCATCCTCGTTGCCTTCAACCTCTTCAGCCTCTGGCGCAACCGCCTGACCCAGCCGGTCTCTCAGATCGAGCTCTGCATCGCGATGTTGGTCGATGTGGGCGTGCTGACCGGCCAGCTCTACCTGGCCGGCGGCAGCGACAACCCCTTCATCTACCTCTATCTGCTGCAGGTCGCCGTGGCGTCCGTGCTGCTGCGCCCGGCCTATCTGTGGGCGGTGGTGCTGAGCGCGGTGACCGGCTTTGTCGCGTTGATGGAATGGCACCGGCCGCTGTTGCTGGACCCGACCTCGCCGACGACGCTGTCGCCCAACTACCTCGGCGGCCTGCTGCTGTGCTTTTTGCTCAATGTCGGCCTGCTAAGCGTCTTCATCGTGCGCATCAACCGCAACCTGCGCCAGCGCGACGCCGAGCTGGCCGAGCTGCAGCAGCGCGCGGCCGAGGAGGTGCACATCGTGCGCATGGGCCTGCTGGCCAGCGGCGCCGCGCACGAGCTGGGCACGCCACTGGCCACGCTCAGCGTCATCCTCGGCGACTGGGCGCATATGGCACCCTTCGCGGCCGAGCCCGAACTGCGCGAGGAGATCGAGGAAATGCAGCGCCAGATCCTGCGCTGCAAGGCCATCGTCACCGGCATCCTGATGTCGGCCGGCGAGATGCGCGGCGAGGCGCCGCGGCTGACCACGCTGAAGGCCTTCACCGACGGCCTGGCCAAGGACTGGCGCATGGCCCACCCGAATGCCGACCTGGCCCTTCGCAACAAGGATTTGCCCGAGATGGAGATCATCTCGGACACCGCCCTCCAGCAGGTCGTCGCCAATCTGCTCGACAACGCGTTCGAGGCGGCCCCGGGCATGCCGCTGACGCTTGTCGCGGCCTGCCCCGACGAGGAGACGCTGGCCTTGAGCGTGCGCGACAACGGCCCCGGCTTCGACGGCGAGCGGCTCAAGCATTTGGGCGAGCCCTATCAAAGCAGCAAGGGCCAGCCCGGCCGCGGCATGGGCCTCTTCCTGTCCGTCAACGTGGCGCGCACCCTGGGCGGGCGGCTCGAGGCGCGCAACCGCGAAGGCGGTGGCGCCGAGGTCGTGCTGACCCTGCCGCTCGCGTCGCTGCTGCCTCGACAATCCAGGTTCCATGCCCGCTGAAGACGACCGCCTGCTGCTCATCGTCGAGGACGACGACAGCTTTGCCCACACGCTGACCCGCTCCTTCGAGCGCCGTGGCTGGCGTGTCGTGCGCGCCACCGGCCTCGACGACATGAAGAATCTCCTCGACGACCTTCCCGAGGACGAGGAGCTCGGTCATGCCGTGGTCGACCTGAAGCTGGCCAATGGCGCCTCCGGTCTGGCCTGCGTGCAGGCCCTGCATGGCTGGGACCCGGAGGTGCTGATCGTCGTGCTGACCGGCTATGCCAGCATCGCCACCGCCGTCGAGGCCATCAAGCTCGGCGCCTGCCACTACCTCGCCAAGCCGGCCAACACTGACGACATCGAGGCCGCCTTCGCGCGTAGGCAGGGCGACGCCGACGTCGAGGTCACGGAACGCCAGACGGCGTCGATCAAGACCCTGGAATGGGAGCGCATCCACGAGGTGCTGGCCGAGACCGACTTCAACATCAGCGAGACCGCGCGCCGCCTCGGCATGCATCGCCGCACGCTGGCGCGCAAGCTCGAGAAGCAGCGCATCAAGTAGTGATGAGCTCTCTTAAGGCATCCTGCAGCTCCGCCCAGCTGTAGGTCGCCTGGGCCGCCAGAAGCCCCGCCTGGCCGAACACGGGCGTCAGTCCATAACGCTGCAAGCCTGCGGGCAGGGCGGCCCGGCCGCTGATGGCATCGGCCAGCCACTCGCCCGCCGCCGTCGTCGGGGACACGCCATGACCGCCAAAGGCCTGGGCGAACCACAGGCCCGGCGTCAGTTGACCCACCTGGGGCATCTTGTGGCGGGCATAGCTCATCAGTCCGCTCCAGGCGTGCTCGATGCGCACGCCGGCGAGCTGCGGATAGACCTTGAGCATGTCGGCCTTCAGCAGTTCGGCAATGCGATCCGGCTCGCGTTCCTGGATGGAGATGCGGCCGCCCCACAGCAGCCGGTGGTCGGCCAGCATCCGGTAATAGTCGAAGGCGAAGCGGTTGTCGTAGAGGGCCGCTGGCGTGCGGATGGGCCGCAGCTTCTCGGGCAGGGGCTCGGTCGCGATGACATAGGTCGCGATCGGCAGGCGGGCGCTGATCAGCTCCGGCAGCAGCTGCTTCAGATACCCACCGCCCGCGACGACGACCTGGGTCGCGCGGATGGCGACGTCCTGCGCGGTACGCAACACGAAGCCGCCGCTGTCGGTCTTGTCGATGGCCGTCACTGCGCTGTGCTCGTGAACGCGGCCCCCCGCCTGCTCGATGACGCGGGCCAGGCCGAGCGCGTACTTCAGCGGATGGAAATGAAAGGCATCGCGTTCCAGCAGCGCGCCGCCATAGCGCTCGGAGTCCAGCCACTGCCGGACCTGCGCGGGCTCGACCTCGTCCCAGATCACACCGAAGTTTTCGCGCAACCAGCCTGCCTGCTCGCGCAGCTGGCGCTCGGCGCGCGGGCTGTTGCGGAACCAGTTCAACCACAGGGCGCCGCCTTCCTTGCGGTCGCAGTCGATGGCGTGGCGCTCGATGCGTGCGCGTATCAGCGCGACGGCCTCGCGGCTGTGGGCGTAGAACTCACGCGCCGCGTCCAGGCCCAGGTCGCTGACGAGATCCGCCGCGTCGCGGCTGTAGCCGCCGAACACGAAACCGCCGTTGCGGCCCGAGGCGCCATGGCCGATGGTGTGGGCCTCCAGCACGGCCACGCTGGTGATGCCGCGCTCCTGAAGCCCACGTGCCGTCGCCAGGCCGGCGAAGCCGCCGCCCAGCACGGCCACTTCCACATCGACGGTCGGGCCGGCGAGGGCGGGGAAGCTCAGCTGGGGCGCCGTGGCGGCGTAGTAAGTCTCCGTTTGCATGTGCTGGCTTGATTGGCGGGGTCCAATGTAGCCCGGGTGTGGACGGTGAATACACACCGTTGCGGCGGAAAGGGGGGACTGGCAGAGTCGCGCGACTTGATGTCAGGCCGCGATGCTGTCGCCCATATCCATACCTGCAAAACTGCTTGCGGCTGCGCTCACGGTTGCTGCATGCACAGGCGCGCTTTCGAAACCCATCGATGCGCGTCTCGAGATGGCCGACGACGGGCGCTGCACGCTGCAAGGCAAGCCCGTCGCCCTATCGGAGCTGCGTGCGCGGCTTCTCGAACTCAAGGCCGCCCATCCTGACGTGCAACTCCATGTGGCAGGCAGCGACAAGATTTCATATGCCCAGCTGGCGCCAGTGATGAAGATCGTGGAAGAGACTGGCTTGGCACGCCTGCGCTTCGTCATGGAGCCTTCGAGCAGCTCTGTGAGCGCGCCTCCAGCTTCGGCTGCACGTCGATGAAGTGCTGTGCCATCGACGCAACTGGGCGTGCAGCCCGAAGCAGGCGATGCGGATTTGGGATCGTGGGGCTCGCAAGCTGGGCCGCTGCATTGACGGTGACACTGGTTCAGTGCCTGCTGCTGAGCGCCATCCTGTCGGCGAGTGCCCGAGCTGGCGATATCGACGTGATAGCGAGCCTCAGGGCTCATCAGTTCTCTGAATTGGAACGCCATTACGAAGCAGTCGAATCCAAGTTCGAGCAGCATGAGTTGAGTGAGCGCGGTTTGCTGAGTGCCTACTACCCGCTGTACCGCAAAGAGGACACGCTTTCTGACGACTTCGCCGCGTGGATAGAGCAGCGACCTTCTTCGCCTGTTGCACGTCTGAGTCGTGGCATCTATCTCAGAAAACTGGGGGAATACCGCAGGGGCCGGGGCTACGCCCATCAAACACGGGCAGCGGATCTCGAGTACATGACGCAAATGCATGCCCGGGCGAATGAAGACCTGAGCGTGGCATTGAGACTGCGCCCCGGTCCGTACATCACGGTTCTGCACCTGCTGAACATTGCGCAGTTTTCGCTGGATCGCGAAGCCGCTCGCGCTTGCCTCGACACCGCCAACAGGCTGGCTCCAGACAACCTCTTTGCTCGGGCTCGCTACTTGATCAGTCTTGCGCCGAGGTGGAATGGAAGCCACGAGCAGATGGATGCATTTGTCCAAGAGACAAGGACCAGCGGCGTGACGAGCCAGCTGGGGCGCTGGCTCGAAGCCATCGTCAGTGAAGACCGAGCGGATGTCGCCTTTTATATGGGTGATGACGCTGCTGCGGCGGCACATGCCGCGGATGCACTGCGCCTCGCCGCGGATGCAGGGGAGCAATTTCAGTCCGACTTCTTGAGTTTCTCGGTTTGGTACGAGAAGGCGGGCCATCCTGCCTCAGGCCGAGGCATGCCAAGCCGGCCCCGGTGGGTGCCCGTCATTCAATGGGCGACCTGGGGCATCGTCATGTTCGTCGTGATGGGCTGGGTTGCTCGAAGCCGGATGAAGCATCGACCGGAGCAGTTCAGCAATGACATGCGGCACCCTCCGAGCACCCTTGTCATTGGCATCTTGGGTTTCGCGTTGTTTGTAGCGCTCTGCGTGATATCAAACACCACCGGCAAGAACGCAACGACCAGCATCTGGACCAGCCTGCTGTTCCTGTTCTTTTCCGCGATGTCGCTGGCAATGATTGCCGACTACTTCCTTGCCAGGCATCTCCTGACATCCGATGGGCTCGAGTTCGGGCGGCTGTTCGGACGTCGCGGCAAGCTGAGATGGGAGGACGTGAGCAGCGTCGAGTACGCCTCCGTGATGAAGTGGTTCAGGGTCAGGACGAAACAAGGGGCGACGATTCGCATTTCCGCGATGCTGATGGGGCTGCCCGCATTCGCTCAGCAGGTTCTGTCCCATGTCGCCGCAGACCAGATCGCTGAACCCACGAGGTCGATTCTTGCGGAGGCGGCTGATGGAAGGCCGCCACCTGTTTGGGACTGAGTACAAAAGCCGCAGGCCACCGCAAAAGCGACGGCACGTGGGGGCTCAGATTCCCGCCAGCAACTCATGCGACCGCCAGCACAGCGCTTGGTCATGCATGGATTCGCTCAGTGTGCGTCGGCAATGACCCGTCTCTTTGGGTGCCTTGGCCAGGTGAAATAGTTTTGTGCAAATGTAATTGGATATCATTGCGGACCGTGCGCGACGGTTGCGCATCCAAGGACCCTCATTCATGAAGCTGATTTCGACTCAAGGCGCACTCCTGGCCGCTGGCCTCATCCTGGCTGGCTGCAGCAGCACCCCCGTGGAGGCGCCCGCACCGGCTCCTGCCCCTGCGCCTGTGGTCCAGACTCCGGCTCCCACGCCGCCGCCCGCGCCGCAGACCCAGGTTGCGAAGGTCGAGGTGCCCGACTACCTGAACCCGAACAGCCTGATCTCCAAGGAGCGCAGCGTGTACTTCGACTTCGACAACTATTCGGTCAAGTCCGACTACGACGCGATGCTGCAGCGCCAGGCCCAGTACATGGGCAAGAACGCCCAGCTGGCCATCAAGGTCGAAGGCAATGCCGACGAGCGCGGTGGCGCCGAATACAACCTGGCCCTGGGCCAGAAGCGTGCCGACGCCGTCGCCAAGGCCCTGAAGGCCTATGGCGTGCGCGACGGCCAGGTCGAAGCCGTCAGCCTGGGGCGTGAGCATCCCAAGGCCACCGGCCATGATGAAGCGGCCTGGGCGCAGAACCGCCGCGCGGACATCGCCTACCCGCAAAAATGAAGCCCCTCGCTCAGTCTCGCGATGCTGAACGCATGCGAGCCTGATCGGTCTTGCAGACCGCGCCGCGGCAGTGCCGCGGCTCTTCGGCAGGCACAAGACGCCCACTGGGCGTCTTGAGTCCGGCCTCAGCCCCCGAGGGGATGGCGATGCTTGCGGCATTGAGCCGCAAGCACATCGCCCAAGCGGGCCGGCTCGGCGAGGTGGAGTCGGACACAAGCAGTCCCTGCGGACTGCTTGTGCCAACGGAACGCCGTGGGCCTTTGGCCCATGGCAGGCCCAGCGCTCGGCCCGAAAGGCGCTGGCTTAACGCGGGGTGCTACTGGCCCAAGGGCACGTTGGCATTGCGCTCGTCCCCGCCCAGTGCTGCGATGACGCTGGCCAGGTCCGCATCCAGGCGCGCCAGGGTCTGGGCGTCCAGCGTCGTCAGGGCCTGATGCAGCACGCCGTTGACCGGCCCGGGCGCGGTGTCCAGCACGTCGCGCCCGGCGGGCAGCAGCGTCAGTTGCACCGCACGCCGGTCGGCGCCGCCCTTGTCGGCCTGCACGAAGCCGCGGGCGACCAGCGTCTTCACCAGATTGCTGGCCGTGGACTGATGAACGTCCATGGCCCGCGCCAGCTCCCCCGTGCCCACGCCCGGGCGCGACGCGATCACGCCCAGCGCCCACAGCTGGGCACCACCCACGCCGGTCTGCTTCTCGACCTGCTGGAAATGCGTCTTCACCGTGTTGATGACGAGGCGGAAGCGCCTCAGCACGCGGGTCGCGGACTCGCTGAGTTCGGGGGGCGCTTGGACGGGGCGTCGGGGCATCAGCCCATGATAGGGGCCGGGTTGGCTCAGTCCTGAGAGAGTCCTGACAGCAGCTCGTAGCTGCGCCGCCTCAAGCCGTGGTCATGCACCGCGCAGGCGACGATGAACTCGTCGGCCTGGGTGCGCTCCCGCGTCGCGGCGAGGCCCGCGCGCACGGTCTCGGGCGAGCCGACGATGGATTCGCTCAGCATGCGTTCCACCTGCAGGGCCTCGGCAGGCGACCACAGCGTGTCCATGCTGGCCACCGGCGGCGGCAGTTTGCCGCGCCGCCCGCGCACCATGCCCAGGAAGCGCTGCTGGGCCGAAGTGAAGAGGAATTGCGCCTCCTCGTCCGTCGGCGCGACGATGACGTTGAGCCCGACCATGGCATGCGGCTTGGCATGGCGCGCGCTGGGCTTGTAGGTCGCGCGATAGATCTGCAGGGCCTGCATCAGCATCTCCGGCGCGAAGTGCGAGGCGAAGGCGAAGGGCAGGCCGAGATAGGCGGCGAGCTGGGCCGAATAGAGGCTGGAGCCCAGCAGCCAGATCGGCACCTCGGTGCCCTGGCCCGGCACGGCGCGCACGACCGCGTCGGCGGCCAGCGGCGCGAGATAGGACTGCAGCTCCAGCACGTCGTTGGGGAAACCGTCCTCGCCCGTGCTCTCCAGGCTGCGACGCAGCGCTCGCATGGTGGGCCTGTCGGTGCCCGGCGCGCGGCCCAGGCCCAGGTCGATGCGGCCAGGAAAGAGTTCGGCCAGGGTGCCGAACTGCTCGGCGATGGTCAGCGGCGCATGGTTGGGCAGCATGATGCCGCCGGCGCCGACGCGGATGCGTTTGGAGGCAGCGGCGAGCTGGCCAATCAGCACGGCCGTGGCCGAGCTGGCCACGCCTTCCATGTTGTGGTGCTCGGCCACCCAGTAGCGCTGGTAGCCCAGCTCGTCCGCCAGGCGAACGAGGTCCAGGCTGTTCAGCAGGGCTTCACGCGTGGTGGCGCCTTCGACGACGGGCGCCAGGTCGAGGATGGAAAGCGGGGGCAGGGCGGTCATGGCGTCATCTTGCCCAGCCTTGCTTGGCCCCGTCAGCCCGGGGCTTTGCGCAGATGTGATTGCAGCCAGGGCAGCAGCTTGCCGCGGTAGGCGGCACTGTCGAAGTCGTGCAGGTCCTCGTGGCCCGCGCCCGGCACCGGCCACAGCGTCTTGGGCTCGGGCGCCGCGGCGAACAGCTGCTCGGTCTCGACCCAGCGCGTGGATTTGTCCTCCGTGCCCGAAGCGATCAGCAGCGGCGCGCGGGCGGCCTTGATGGCCTCGATGGGGCGCAATTCATGCACGCCCAGGTCCAGTCGCAACGGGATCTGCAACAGCAGCAGCGGCGCCGCCCAGGCACCGGCCGGGCCCAGGCGAGCGACCAGTCGGTCCTGCACGGCGTCGGTGATGGTGGGGTAGACCGACTCCAGCACCAGCGCGTCCAGCTCCGGCTGTCTATCGGTGAACAGCAGCGAGGCGCCACCCAGGGACACGCCGATGCCGCCCAGCTTCTCGCCCGGCAGCCTGTGGCGCAGCCACGCAAGCGCGGCCTGCACGCCGAGGGCCTCGCGGCGACCGAAGGTGATGCGGTCGCCGCTGCTCTCGCCATGCGAGGACAGGTCGATCAGCAGGGCGGCAATGCCTTCGCTCTGCAGCCAGCGGGCGCGCTCCAGCATCTGCAGCCGGTTGCCGCGCACGCCGTGCAGCAGCAGCACGGCACCTTCGCCGGCCCGGCCCGGCAGGAACCAGCCACTGACCTGCTGCTTGTCGCCATAGGGGATGTGGACCGTCTCGGCCGCCAGGCCCGGTGGCGGCGGGCCGATGGGGGCGCGCGCGGGTCGGGTCAGCACTTCGCCGGCGGCCAGGCTCACGAGCAGGGTGCCGGCGGCAAGGGCGAGGCCGGTGTAGAGGAGTCGTCGCATGCACGGATGATCGCCGCGCCGCGGTGAATGCCGCGTAGGCCGCGGCCCCGTCGCGACGAGGCCTTAGCCGGCCGTGGCATCCAGGCTCAGCACCGCACGCACGAGTTGCGCGCCATCGGGATGCGCCTGCAACCGCGCGCCCAGGTCGCGCATCAGCGCCAGCATGCGGCGGTTGTCGGCCAGGACGTCGCCGTACAGATGCTGGACGCCGTGGCGGCGCGCATGGGCGGCCAGGTGGGCGATGAGGCGGCGGCCCAGGCCGCGGCCCTGCCAGTCGTCGGCAACGGCCAGCGCGAATTCGGCATGCTCGGGGCGGCCGGTCTCGTGCACATAGCGCACGTCGGCGATGACGGGATGGTCGGGCTCCTCCGCCTCGACGACCCAGGCGACATGCTGGCTCTGGTCGACCTCGGTCAGCAGCTTCAGCAAGGCCGGGCTGAGCTCGCGCAGGCCGACATGGAAGCGCTTGTGGCGAGAGTCCAGCGACAGCGCGCTGAAGAAGGCCTGCTCGGCGACGGCGTCGGCCGCGGCGATGGGGCGCAGCCTGACTTCGCGCCCGCCCGCCAGCAGCCAGCGCTCGGGCGCTGCCGTGGCGGTGGGCGTCGGCGCCGCCCAGGTCAGCAGGGCGTTCACATCCTGGCCTCGGCCGGCCTCAGGTCCAGCACGGCCGGGCCGCTCAGGGCGCTGACGGTGACGCCTTCGTCGCTCTGGACGACGAAGCACTGGCCGGGCTCCAGCACGATGTCGCGGCTGTCGTGGTCGATGGTGACCCACAGGGTGCCGGCGGCGCTGCACAGGTGGGTGGCGCGCGCTTCGGGCAGGCGCGAGATCTGGCCGCGTTGCAGCAGCAGCCGGGTGCGGGGGACGTCGATCAGCATGGTGTGCTCCTCCGGCGGTGGGCTTGCATGCCGGGTTGGCATGCTTGCGTCCTGGCCGTCTGGGGCGGATATTGCGGGTTTGGCGATGAGCCGACAAACGACGATTCGGAAGGCTTCGCATTCCTCCAGCGCATGTCAAACAAGCCCATCGACCATCTCCCGCCGCTGCAGCTGCTGGCCGCTTTCGAGGCGGCTGCGCGCCATCTGAGCTTTACCCAGGCCGCCGAGGAGCGCTTCGTGACGCAGTCGGCCATGAGCCGGCAGATCCGCGCCCTGGAGGACGAACTCGGCGTGACCCTGTTCGAGCGACGCCACCGGGCGCTGGCCCTGACCGAAGACGGCCAGCGCCTGCATGCCGCCTGCGCGACCGCGCTGAACACGCTGCGGGTGGCGGTGCGGGCCGTGCGCGAGCCCCACCAGCGCCGGGTGCTGGCGCTGACGACGACCCCCGGCTTCGCCTCGCTGTGGCTGATCCCGCGGCTGACGGCGTTCACGCGGGCCCATCCGGGCATCGACGTGCGCCTGGATGCGGGCCTGGGCAACCGCAATCTCGCCAGCGAAGGCTTCGACCTCGCCATCCGCTACAGCCCGATCGGAGCGGCCCAGGGGCGGCAACTGTTCGCCGAGTCCATGCTGCCCGTCTGCAGCCCGCGTCTGGTGGGTGAACTGGGCCTGCCGCTGCGCGAGCCGGCGGACCTGGCCCGGCACACCCTGCTGCATCTGGCCATGGACGGCGATGGCGCCGGCATGCCGGCCGAGTGGGAGCCCTGGCTGACGGCCTGGGGCCTGGCCGATCTGCGGCCCGCCGCGCGCCTGAGCTTCTCGAGCTATTCGGAGGCCATCGCCGCTGCCGTCGCAGGCCAGGGCGTGGCTCTCGGGCGCCGCCCGCTCGTCGATGCCTTGCTGGCCGGCGGCCAGTTGGTGACGCCTTTCGATGCCGGCATCGCCTCGGCGCGGGCCTACCGGCTCATCGTCGATCCGGCGGCCCGCCATCGGCCCGCGGTCAAGGCTTTCGAGCAGTGGCTGCTCGCGGAATGTGGAAGCACCTAACCCTCCGGTGAGATGCCAACTTTGTCACGATCGGGCGTGACGCCCGGGCAGGGCACGGTCTGCCAACTTGTTCACGAACACTTCGCTCCGTCCCCGTGTTGCGGGTGTCGCCGGGCCTTACACAAATTTCCAAGCAAATTCTTGTCCGTTTGTAAATCAACAAGTTAGGGATATGGCATGGTTATCGCTTAAGGGTTTTGCGTCACTTTTACTGTTTTTCAGAATTCCACCCATGAAAACCCTGAGCCTGATCGCCGCCGCCGTTGCCCTGACCGCCGCCAGCACCGCCAACGCCGGCTTCGTCGTCTACTCCAACGCCAGCGCCTTCGCCGCCGCTGCCGGCAGCCTGCACAACGAGACCTTCGCGTCGGCTCCGCTGAGCGGCGTGACGACCACCAACTACTCGCGCGTCTACAGCGACTTCACGCTGAGCAGCGTCTCGCATGGCAACTACAGCGGCATCGTCAACAACGTCTACAACGGCGACAACTACGCGCCGGCCAGCGGCTTCACCGGCCAGAACTTCTACGGCTGGGGCAGCAGCGCCGGCAACCAGGGCCCGACGTCGACCTTCACGCTGACCGGCGCCACCGCCATCGGCTTCGACTTCTTCAATACCGACACGACGGACAACTACCTGATCTCCGTCAACGGCATCGACCGTGGCGGCATCGGCTACTTCACGAGCGGCTTCTTCGGCGTCATCGCCACCGGCGGCGACGTGATCAGCCAGCTGCAGATCCGCACCAACAGCTTCGGCGGTTATGTGTCCAGCGCCGGTGTCGACAACGTTCGCGTCGCGGCCCATGCCCTGCCCGAGCCGTCGGCCCTGCTGCTGACCGCCGGCGCCCTGCTGGCCGTCGCCGGCGTCAGCCGTCGCAAGAACGCCCGCTGATCTTCTGGCCCGCGAGGGCCCGGGATTCGCTGATGTGAAGCGCCTTCGGGCGCTTCACTGCTTTGTGGAGTCCGAAGACTCAGCCGGCGAGCCCGGCATACACATGCTGGACGTCGTCGTTGTCGTCCAGCGCGGCCAGGAAGTTCTCCACCTCCTCGAGCTGCTCGGCACTGAGGCTGTCCGGGGCAACGGGGTTCTTGGGGCGGTAGCCCAGCTTGGCGCTGAGGACCGTGAAGCCCTGGGCGGGCAGGGCGCGGCTGACCAGGTCCAGGTCGGCCGGGTCGGTCAGGAAGAGGGTGACGCCGTCTTCGTCGGCAGGCACCAGGTCCTGGGCGCCCGCCTCGATGGCCGCGGTGTCGGCATCGGCACCGGGCGTCGCCGCTTCGGCCTCGATCAGGCCGAGGTGGTCGAAGTCCCAGCTCACCGAGCCCGGCGTGCCCTGCTGGCCTTTGCGGAACAGCACGCGCATGTCGGAGGCCGCACGGTTGGTGTTGTCGGTCAGCACCTCCACCATCACCGGCACGCGGTGCGGCGCAAACCCCTCGTAGATGACCTGTTCGAAGTGGACGGTCTCGCCGGTCAGGCCGGCGCCCTTCTTGATGGCGCGGTCCAGCGTGTCCTTGGGCATGGACACCTTGCGCGCGGCTTCGACCGCCATGCGCAGCTTGGAGTTGTCCTTGGGATCAGCGCCGTTGCGCGCCGCGATCATGATGTCCTTGGCCAGCTTGCCGAACAGCTTGCCCTTGGCATTGGCCGCGATGTCCTTGTGTTTGGCTTTCCATTGCGCGCCCATGGGTGTCCTGTCTGTCGTGTGAGCCGGGCGTCGGGCGACGCCTTCGGTTGGGGCACTACTTTACGTGGGCCTCAGTCCGAACTCCCGAGCGTTGCCGCCACCTTCCGCGTCTGCCCGCTTCGCCAAACACTGAGCGTCACCTTCTCCCCGATCTGCCGGGTCTCCAGCAACGACAGCATGTCGTCCAGGTCCGCCACCGCCTGGCCGTCGACGGCCGTGATGACATCGCCCTGCACGATGCGCCCGCTGCGGTCGCGGCCGAAGGGCTTGAGGCCGGCGGCGGCGGCCGGGCTGGCGTCGGCCACGTTGACGAGCAGCACGCCCTTGGGCGCGCCCAGCGCCTTGGCCAGGTTTTCCGGCCCGGCGGTCACGCCGAGGGCGGGCCGGATGAAGCGCCCGTCGCGGATCAGGCGCGGCACGATGCGATTCACTTCGTCGACCGGAATCGCAAAGCCTATGCCCGCGCTCGCCCCGCTGGGGCTGTAGATGGCCGTGTTGACGCCGATCAGCCGTCCTGCCGAATCCAGCAGCGGACCGCCCGAGTTGCCGGGGTTGATGGCCGCGTCGGTCTGGATGGCGCCCTTGATGGTGCGTCGCGTGACCGACTCGATCTCGCGGTTCAGGGCCGAGACGATGCCCGTCGTCAGCGTCTGGTCCAGGCCGAAGGGGTTGCCGATGGCATAGACCTTCTGGCCGACCTGCAGGTCGCGGCTGGCACCGACTGAGATGGCGGGCAGCTTGTCGCGCGGCGCCTCGATGCGCAGCACGGCGATGTCGCGGTCGGGGAAGGCGCCGACCAGCTTGGCCGGGTAGCTGCTCTGGTCGTTCAGCGTCACGGTGGCGCGGTCGCCGCCCTGGATGACGTGGAAGTTGGTGACGATGTGGCCGGCGTCGTCCCAGACGAAGCCGGTGCCCGTGCCGCTCGGCTGCTCGCTGGTGCGCAGGGAAAAGAAATCTCTTTGCACGGACAGCGTCGTGATGTGCACCACCGACGGGCTGACGCGTTTGAAGACACCGATGTTGTTCTGCTCCTCGGCGTCCAGCGCGCCGCGGGCGTTGACGACACGGGGTTGTGCATGGGTCTTGGTCTGGGCTTGGGCGCTTCCCGCGCCGAGCAATACGATGAGCGCAAGTGTCAGCAGACGCATGGGCATGGCGCAAACAGGGAGAAAGCTTGTGATGATGGCTATTTTGGTAGGAGATCGCCGCGTGGCGATGAAGCGATGGGGCCTGGGGCTGGGCCTGTGCCTGGCGATGTCGGGCGTCGGCGCACAGCAGGTCTGGAAATGCGAGGTGAACGGCAAGATCAATTTCAGCGACAAGCCGTGTCCGCAGGCCGGCCAGCCGGTGGCAGAGCGCAGCTTGCGGCCCAATGTGGTGGAGGCGATCAAGCCGGAGGTCGTGGACGCCGCCATGGGCCGGGCCCCGGCGGCCTCTGCGCCGCCCGTCGCCTCGGGCAATGCCTGCCCCGGCGACAGCGAAGTCCGCAGCATGGAGACGCGGGCCAACTCGACGACGCTGGGCGATGCCGAACGGCAGTTCCTGCAGGACGAAGTGCGTCGCGTGCGCCAGTGCCGCAGCGGCCAGGGGCGCTACCGGGATGCCGACTGGGTCATCAGCCGTGAAGCCCAGGCCGCGCAGACCCAGATCAGCGACCGCGCCCGCCAGGACGCCCGCCTGCGCGCCGAGGCCATGCACAGCGCCGCCGATCCTGACGAAGGCGACCGCATCGCCCGCCGGCGCATCGCCGAAGAGAAGATGCAGCGCCGCCAGCAGCAGCAACTGCAAAGAGTGCAGGGCATGGCGTCTTCTCCTACGCCCTAGCGGCGTTCCCAGGGCGGAACGGCGTTTGCCGATGAACTCCTGCGCGGCCCTTCCGTGCCGGCCGCGAATGGAGATCGGCAATGAAGCGCGTAACCCTGGGTGTGGCGATGGGACTGACGCTGGGCCTGGCCTCGGCTCAGCAGGTGTGGCGGTGCGAACAGGACGGTCAGGTGCGCTACACCGACCAGGCCTGCGAAAAGAGCGGCCGGCCCCTGCCGGCGCGTGAACTGAAAGCCAATGTGGCCGACGGCCCCGCGGCCGAGTCCGCGCGGGCAGCGCCGGGGCCGTCCGGTGCCGCCGATGTGCCGGCATCGGCCGCTTCAGCCGTTGCCGAAGAGCGCGCGCCGGTTCAGCCGGCGAGAGTCCGGCAGGCCGCCGCGGGCAGCCGGCGCGCCCTCCGCGGCAAGCGGGCGCCGCTGCTGGCCCTGCAGGGTTTGATGGATACCGATTTTGTGCAGCGCGGCTATGTGCCGAAGCGGCAGAATCCGGCGTCCACGCCGAACCCCTAGTCCTGCATGCCTCCGGTCGCCGCCGCCACGACGTCGTCTTCACGCTCCGACCGCCTCGACGCCCTGCGCGGCCTGGCCATCGTCTGGATGGCGGCCTTCCATTTCGGCTTCGACCTCAACCACTTCGGCTGGATCCGCCAGGACTTCTACCGCGACCCGGTCTGGACCTGGCAGCGCGTCTGCATCGTCAGCCTCTTCCTGTTCTGCGCCGGTGGCGGCCAGGCCTTCGCCGTCATGGCGGGCCAGGGGGCCGGGCGCTTCTGGAAGCGCTGGGGCCAGGTGGCCGGCTGTGCTTTGCTGGTGTCGGTGGGCTCCTGGTTCATGTTCCCCAACAGCTGGATCAGCTTCGGCGTGCTGCATGGCATCGCCGTCATGCTGCTGCTGCTTCGCATGGGCCTGAGCCGCCTGCCCAACGCCATGCTGCTGGCTCTGGCCGCGCTGGCCATCGCCGCGCCGCGCCTCGCGCAGGCTGCCTTCTTCGACACGCGCTGGACCAACTGGATCGGCCTCGTCACCCACAAGCCCATCACCGAGGACTATGTGCCGGTGCTGCCCTGGCTGGGTGTCATGTTGCTGGGTTTCGTGGTCACGCGCATGCGGCCCCAGGTCTGGGCCGGCGGCGCGCCGCGGCCTTTGGCCGTGCTGGGGCGCTGGTCGCTGAGTTTCTACATGGTCCATCAGCCGGTGCTGATCGGCTTGCTGATCGTGGTTCAGGTCTTGAAGGGAATGTGATGCGAAAGATGCTCGTGGCCGTGCTTGGCCTGTTTGTCGCGGCGGCCGCAACAGCGGCGCCTTTCGCGTGGCCGGGCGGCGCCCAGGCCGCCGTCAGCCTGGGCTATGACGACGCGCTGGACAGCCAGCTCGACCATGTCATCCCGGCCTTGAACAAGCGCGGCCTGCGCGCCAGCTTCTACATCCCCATCAACGGTCCGACCTTGCCAGGCCGCCAGAACGAATGGAAGGCCGCGGCCGCAGCCGGGCATGAGCTGGGCAATCACAGCCTCTTCCACAGCTGCTCGTCCAAGGGGCCGGGTCGGGAATGGGTGCAAGCGCATCGTGACCTGGAGAAACAGATGGCGGCCGCCGTGCAGGAGCAGGTCATCGCCGCCAACACCTGGCTGCAGGCCCTGGACGGCAAGACCAAGCGCACCTTCACACCGCCCTGTCTGGACATGCAAGCCGGTGGCCAGGATTTCGTCGCAGCCCTCAAGCCTCATTTCGTGGCCTTTCGCGCTGCCGGCCCCGGTCTGGTGACCGACACGGCCGCCCTGGATCCCTACGCCATGCCGGTCTACTTCGTCGAGGGCTGGACGGGTGAGCAGCTGATCGCGCTGGTCGAGAAGGCGGCGGCCGAGCACGCACCGGTGGTCCTGCTTTTCCATGGCGTCGGTGCCGAGTACCTGAGCGTCACCCGCGAGGCCCACGACCAACTGCTGGACCATCTGGCCAAGAACAAGACGCGCTTCTGGACCGACACCATGGTCAACATCATGGAGAACGCTCGCAAGCAAGCCGGCCGCTGAACCGACAATGCGGCCATGAGTTCCCCCAAGTCCGTCCTGTTCGGCTTCCATGCCGTCACCGTCCGCCTCAAGACCCATCCCGCCTCCGTCGCCGAGGTCCATTTCGACCCGGCCCGACGCGACCAGCGCATGCGTGCCTTCGTCGAGCGCGCCAAGGAGGCCGGCGCCAAGCTGGTGGAGAGCAGCGACGAGCGCCTGAGCCAGCTGGCCGGCAGCCCGCGCCACCAGGGCGTCGTCGCCCGTGTGGCCGCCATCGCCCAGCCGCATTCCCTGGATGACGTGCTCGACGCCGTCGAAGGTCCGCCGCTGGTGCTGGTGCTGGATGGCGTGACCGACCCCCACAACCTCGGCGCCTGCCTGCGCGTGGCCGACGGCGCCGGGGCGCATGCGGTGGTCGCGCCCAAGGATCGTGCCGTCGGCCTGAATGCGACGGTGGCCAAGGTGGCCAGTGGCGCGGCCGAGACCGTGCCCTATCTGATGGTCACCAACCTGGCTCGCACGCTGAATGAGCTGAAGGAGCGTGACATCTGGGTGGTGGGCACGTCCGACCAGGCCGAGCGCTCCATCTACGACCTGGACCTGAAGCGCCCGATCGCCTTCGTGCTCGGCGCGGAAGGCGAGGGCATGCGCCAGCTGACGGCCAAGACCTGCGACGAACTGGTGCGCATCCCGATGGCCGGGGCTGTAGAGAGCCTGAACGTTTCCGTCGCTTCCGGGGTTTGCCTCTACGAGGCCTTGCGCCAGCGTCGATAATTCTGACTATTCAGAAAAATTGGGAGCCCCGTCATGGCCGTCATCGAAGTCAAGCACCCCCTCGTCAAGCACAAGATCGGGCTGATGCGCGAGGCCGACATCTCGACGAAGAAGTTCCGCGAGCTGACCGGCGAGGTGGCGCGGCTGCTGGCCTATGAGGCCACGGCCGACTTCCCGACCGAGAAGGTCACCATCAACTGCTGGAGCGGCCCGGCCGAGGTCGACCAGATCTCGGGCAAGAAGGTCACCGTCGTGCCCATCCTGCGCGCCGGCCTGGGCATGCTGGACGGTGTGCTGGACATCCTGCCCAACGCCAAGGTCTCGGTCGTCGGCCTCGCGCGCGACCACGAGACGCTGAAGCCGGTGAACTACTTCGACAAGTTCGTTGGCAATCTCGATGCCCGCACCGCCCTCATCATCGACCCCATGCTGGCCACGGCCGGCAGCATGATCGCCACCGTCGACCTGCTGAAGGCGCGCGGCTGCAAGGACGTTCGGGCCCTGGTGCTGGTGGCTGCACCCGAGGGCGTGAAGGCCCTGCAGGCGGCTCATCCCGATGTGCGCTGCTGGACGGCCGCCATCGACAGCCACCTCAACGACGTGGGTTACATCATCCCGGGTCTGGGCGACGCGGGCGACAAGATCTTCGGCACGACCCAAGGCTGAGTTTTCAGCCCAGCACCTCGCTCAGCGCCCGACGCAGCAGCGCCAGCCCCTGGTCGACTTCGGCCGCGCTGATGTTCAGCGCGGGCATCAGTCGAATGAGGTGAGGGCGGGGCGCATTCAGCAGCAGGCCAACAGGTTCCAGCGCCTGCGCCGCAGCCACCACCTCACCCGCGACGTCTGACGGCAGCACCAGTGCCCGCAGCAGGCCCTGGCCGCGCTCGCCCAGCAGGCCCAGGTCCCGCACAAGTTCCTGCAGGCCGCTGCTGAGCTGCTGGCTGCGCGCCTGCACGCCGGCGAGGAAGCCCGGCCGGCAGACCTCGTTCACCACCGCCAGCCCGACGGCGGCCATCAGCGGATTGCCGCAGAAGGTGCCGCCCTGGTCGCCGGGCTCGAAGCAGTTGAATTCTTCCTTGCACAGCAGGGCGGCCAGCGGCACGCCGCCGCCCAGGCCCTTGGCGAGGGTCATCAGGTCAGGTTCGATGCCGTAGAGCTCGTGGGCGAAGGCCGTCCCGCAGCGACCGATGCCGGTCTGCACCTCGTCGACGATCAGCAGCACCTCGCGCTCGGCGGTCAGCGCGCGCAGCTCACTCACGAAGCCCGGGTCGGCGACGACGACGCCGGCCTCGCCCTGCACCAGCTCGATCATCACGGCCGCCGTGCGCGGCGTCATGGCGCGCTCAACCGAGGCGATGTCGTTGAAACGCGCCTTCACGAAGCCCGTCGGCATGGGCGGGTAGATGTCGCCCCAGCCCGGCTTGCCCGAGGCGCTCATCATGGCCAGGGTGCGGCCATGAAAGGCCTGCTCGAAGCCGATGATCTCGTGGGCACCGCCACGCCGGCGGCTGCCCCAGCGGCGTGCCAGCTTGACGGCGCCTTCATTGGCCTCGGCGCCCGAGCTCGCCAGGAAGACCCGGTCGAAGCAGCTCACTTCCATCAGCCGCCGGGCCAGGTCCAGCAGCGGCCGGTTGTAGTAGGCCGGGCTGGGGTTCAGCAGCCGGCGGGACTGCTCCAGCAGGGCCTGAGTGATCAGCGTCGGGCTGTGGCCGAGGCTGTTCACCGCCCAGCCCTGCACCAGGTCGAGATGGCGCTTGCCGCCCTCGTCGGTCAGCCAGGCGCCCTGGCCGTGGGCGAACACCGTGTCCGGCCGTTGCGTGATGGTGATGAGGTCTTGTCCGGGTGTGTTCAAGGCAGTCCTTCGTTGCTGACCGGCAGTTTGCGTTTGGACTGGCATGGCCGCCATGACGCAGTTCCCACCTTTTCTGCCAAGATGCATCCATGACCTGCCGCATCGCCTATGTGCTCTTCCCGGGCTTCCAGCAGTTCGACCTGGCCGGGCCGATGGCGGTGTTCGAGCTGGCCCGGCTGGCCTTGCCGGGCAGCTATGAATGGCGCCTCGTGGCCAGTTCACCGCCCGCTGTGCGCAGCTCCGCCGGCGTCGACTGGCTGGTGCAGGCCCTGCCGCGCCGCCTGGGCGATCTCGACCTCGTCATGGTCATCGGCGGCGATGGCGTGGACGGTGCCTGCCGGGACGACCGTCTCCTCGCCTGGCTGCGCCGCGCCGCGCAGTCCGGCGCGCGCATCGCCAGCATCTGCAGCGGCAGCCTGGTGCTGGCGGCGGCCGGCCTGCTGGACCGGCGCACGGCGACGACGCATTGGTCGCGCAGCCGGCAGTTCGCCACCGACTACCCCGAGGTTCGCCTGCAGCCGGATCGCATCTATGTTCGCGAGCCCGGGGTGCGCGAGCAGCGCCGGCCCGAGCTCTGGACCAGCGCCGGCATGACGGCCGGCATCGACCTCTGCCTGGCCCTGCTGGCCCATGACCACGGCGAGGACATCGCTCGGGAGGCCGCGCGCCAGCTCGTCGTGGAGAGGCGACGACCCGGCGGGCAGTCGCAGTTCTCGCCGCTGCTGGAGTTGCAGCGTCCGGAGGGACGTTTCGGGGCCTTGCTCGACGACCTGCGCCGTGACCTGCGGCGCGACCACCGCGTCGAGGACCTCGCCGCCCGGGCCTGCATGAGCCCGCGTCACTTCGCACGCTGCTTTCGCGCCGAGACCGGCGCCACGCCCGCTCAGGTGGTGGAGCGCCTGCGGGTGGAGGCTGCGCGGGCGGCGCTGGAGGGCGGAGCGGCGTCAGTGCTGCGGGTGTCGCTGGACTGCGGCTTCGGCAGCACCGAGCGCATGCGGCGGGCTTTCCTGCGCCTGCTTGGCCGGCCGCCGGCGGCCTTCCGGCCGGGCGCCTCGGCCGCAGGTGAAATTTCACCGCTGCGGCGCTGATCCCTGCGGGCGCCCACTTGCGTCAGTACAGGCAGGTAGACCAAGCCCGGTCGGCCACCGACCTGACTCAAGGAGGCCATCATGGCCACGCTTTCCATGCCCACCATCACCCTCGGCGCCATCAGCAACGGCAAGCGCTCGGTGACCACCCAGGCCGGCTTCGGGGTCTAGACGAGGCCGAGCGCCCCGAGCACACCGCCGCCCAGCACCATCCAGACGAGGCCCAGCCTCGTCTTCAGGGTCAGCAGCACGGTGACGGCGATCAGCGCCACCGTGCTCCAGCGGTGGGCCTCGGCGCGCAGATAGGGCAGGGCCAGCAGCCAGCCGGTGGCGACGATCAGCCCGAGGGTCAGCGGCATCATGCCGGCCGAGAAGGCCCGCAGCACGACGTGTTCACGGTTGGCGCGCGCCCAGCGCGTGGCGGTCAGCGTCAACACCGAGGACGGTAGCATCATGCCGCCCATGGCTGCCGCCGCGCCCGCCAGCCCGGCGACGTTCCAGCCCAGCACGGCGACGAACAGGATGTTGGGCCCCGGCGCGGCCTGGGCCAGCGCGATGGAGGAGGTGAAGCCCTCGTCCGTCAGCCAGCCCGTCTTGTCGACGAGGAAGCGGTGCATCTCCGGCACCGTCGTGATGCCGCCACCCACCGCCAGCAGCGACAGCGTCAGGAAGTGCAGGAAGAGGCTGAAGAGGTCGACGGGAGCGTTCATGACCGCATCCGCCACCACGCCAGCAGCATTCCTCCGCCGCCGAGCAGCGCCAACACATAGACGAGAGGCCAGCGCAGCAGGCCGATCAGCAGGAAGGCCGCCAGCGCCAGGCCGAGAGCCGTGATTTGCCCGAGCGGACTCTTCTTCAGCGCCGGCAGCAACTTGATGCCGGTGGCCACGATGAGGCCGGCCGACACCGCGCCCATGCCGCGCAGCGTGTTCGCCGCGATGGGGTGGGAGGCGACTTGGCCGTAGGCCATGGCCAGGCCCAGCACGACGATGGCGGGTACACCGAGCATGCCGGCCAGCGCGACGAAAGCGCCGCGCAGGCCGAAGAAGCGGTCGCCGATCATCATCGACATGTTGACGATGTTGGGCCCCGGCAGCACCTGGGCGATGGCCAGGGTCTCGACGAACTCTTCCTTGCTCATCCAGCCCAGGCGTTCCACCAACTCGCGCTGGGCCACCGCCAGCACGCCGCCGAAGCCCTGCAGCGCCAGGCGCGAGAAAGCCAGGAAGAGTTCGGTGAGGGACTGCGGACGGTTCACCACGGGAACTTCAGCGATGCACCTTCAGCGCGTCCGGGTTGACGATGTTCGTCGGCTGCGCCTGGATGAAGTTCAGCACGTTGTCGAAGGCGGCGTCGAAGTAGAGCTCGTAGCTGTCCTGCTCCACGTAGCCGATGTGCGGCGTGCAGACGGCGTTCTCCAGCCGCAGCAGCGGGTGGCCCTGCAGGATGGGCTCGCTCTCGAAGACGTCGATGGCTGCCATGCCGGGTCGGCCGCGGTTCAGGGCCGACACCAGGGCGCCCTCGACGACCAGTTCCGCCCGCGAGGTGTTGACGAACAGGGCCGTCGGTTTCATATGGGCCAGATCGTCCGGCGTGACGATGCCGCGGGTGGCATCGCACAGGCGCAGATGCACGGACAGCACATCGGCGCCGGCGAAGAACTCCTCGCGGCTGGGGGCCGCCTGGTGGCCGTCGGCCTCGGCCTTCAGCCGCGAGGCCTCGCTGCCCCAGACCATGACCTTCATGCCGAAGGCGCGGCCATAGCCGGCCACCAACTGGCCGATCTTGCCGTAGCCCCAGATGCCCAGCGTCTTGCCCTTGAGCACCATGCCGACCCCGAAGTTGGCGGGCATGGACGCCGCCTTCAGCCCGGCCTGCTGCCAGGCGCCATGCTTGAGGTTGCCGATGTACTGCGGCAGCCGGCGCATGGAGGCCATGATCAGGGCCCAGGTCAGCTCGGCCGGCGCCACCGGGCTGCCGACGCCCTCGGCCACCGCGATGCCCAGCCGCGTGCAGGCCTCGACGTCGATGTGGCTGCCGACCCGGCCGGTCTGGGAGATCAGCTTGAGCTTGGGGAGTTTTTCCAGCAGTTGGCGCGGGAAGGCGGTGCGTTCGCGGATGAGCACGAGGACTTCGGCGTCGCGCAGCCGGACCGACAACTGGCCTATGCCCTTGACGGTGTTGGTGAAAACCTTGGCATTCAGCGGCTCCAGCTTGGCCGCGCAGCGCAGCTTGCGCACGGCATCCTGGTAGTCGTCGAGGATGATCACATTCATGGTCGGGGCCCGTGCCGAGATCGTCGTCGGCCTGGAGGCATCACGTTTTAGGGCATTGTGCCCTCGGCCGATGCAGGCTCAGGGCGTGCTCGCTACGATAGTTTTCCCTCAAGGAGACACCCGATGACTTCGATTTCCATGCACACCGCGAGCGTCCCGGCCTTTGCCAAGATGCTGTCCAACATGCTGAACTGGCTGGAGGCCGCCAAGGCCCATGCCGAGGCGCGCAAGTTCCCGGCTGACAACTACCTCACGCTGCGCCTGGCCCCGGACATGCTGCCCTTCACCAAGCAGATCCAGATCGCCAGCGACGCCGCCAAGGGCTGCGTGGCCCGCCTGGCCAGCCAGGAGATTCCCAAGTACGAGGACAACGAAGCCACGCTGGACGAACTGGCCGAGCGCATCCGCAAGACCCGTGACTTCGTGCTGTCGGTGCCCGAATCCGCTTTCAAGGGCAGCGAAAGCCGCGAGATCACCATCCCGCGCCGCAGCGGCGATCCGCTGAAGTTCGACGGCATCACCTATCTGCAGCACTTTGCGCTGCCGAACTTTTATTTCCACGCGACAACGACTTACGCCTTGTTGCGCCACTCCGGGGTGCCGCTGGGCAAGAACGACTACCTCGGGGGCTGATTCCCCAGTTTGACCCCGCCAGGGTGGGAAATGCTGCGCAATCCGCAGCCTATTCCCCGCTCCCAACGGGGTGGTGCGGCTTGAAAATCGGGGGAACATCCGATCACGCCGCCCTCCGCATGGACATGTCGACGCCTACCGCTGCACAGCCCCAAGGAATTGCCCTCGTCGAGCAATGGCTGGAGCTGGCCCGCAGCGGCCAATGGCCCTTGCCCCAGGTCATGGAAGCGGCCTCGCGCCTGCAGGCGGCCGGCGCCCTGGATGCCGCCGTGCTGCTTTACCAGAGCTGGGTGGCCGCCACCGCTTCGCCGCTGCGCCATGTGGCCTGCTTCAACTGGGGCGCCATCCTGGGCGAGATGCGCCGCCACACCGAGGCGGAGAACGTCTACCGCATGGCCCTGACCCTGGCGCCGACCTTCGCCCAGGCGCGTCTGAACCTCGGCCACCAGCTGGAACACCAGGGCCGCGAGGAAGAGGCCCTGGCGGAATGGCGCACGGTCTACGACAACGAGAACCCCGAAAGCGTCGGCGCCGAGCCGCTCAGCCTGCGCCTTCACGCCTTCAACAACGCCGCCCGCCTGCTGGAGCAGCTCAAGCGCTATGACGAGTCCGAGGCGCTGATGCGCCGCTCGCTGGAGCTGGACGCGCGCCAGGGCGACGTTGCCCAGCACTATGTCCACATCCGCCAGAAGCAATGCGCCTGGCCGGTCTACCAGACCTTCGGCGAGGTCACCCACAACCATCTGCTGATGAGCACCTCGCTGCTCGGCATGCTGGACGAGAGCGACGACCCGGCCCTGCAATTGCTGACGGCCCAGCGCTTCGTGCTGGAAAAAGTCGTCAAGGTCACCGAGCCGCCCCTGCACAAGGGCCGCCAGCGCGAAGGCAAGATCCGAATAGGCTATCTGTCCGGCGACCTGCACATGCACGCCGTGGGCCTGCTGACGGCCGAGCTCTACGGGCTGCACGACAAGAGCAAATTCGAGATCCACGCCTTCAGCTGGAGCAAGGAAGACGGCACGCCGCTGCGCGCCCGCATCAAGTCGGCCTTCGACCACTACACCCCGCTGCACGGCGTGCCCGACCGTCGTGCCGCCGAGATGATTGCCGAGGCCGGCATCGACGTCCTCGTCGACCTGCAGGGCCTGACCAGCGGCGCCCGTCCGGGCATCCTGGCCTACCGTGGCGCCCCCATCCAGGTCAGCTACCTGGGCCTGCCGGCCACCTCGGCCCTGCCGGGCGTGGACTGGATCCTGGCCGACCGCTTCGTGATGCCGCCGGAGTCCCTGCCGTATCACACCGAAAAGCCCATCTACCTGCCGCACTGCTACCAGGTCAGCGACCGCACCCGCGCCGCCAACCCGGCGCCCAGCCGTGCCGAGATGGGGCTGCCGGAAGGCGCCTTCGTCTTCTGCGCCTTCAACAACAACCACAAGATGAGCGAGCAGGTCTGGCGCTGCTGGATGCGTGTGCTGCGCCAGGTGCCCGACAGCGTGTTGTGGCTGCTGGCCGACAACCCCTTTGCCCAGGCCAACCTGACCCGTGTCGCGGTGGAAGAGGGCATCGCGCCCGAGCGCCTGGTGTTCGCGGGCCGCGCCCAGCCGGCCGACTACCTGGCCCGCTTCACGCTGGCCGACCTGTTCCTGGACACCTTCCCCTACAACGCCGGCACCACGGCCAGCGACTGCCTGTGGATGGGCACGCCCATCCTGACGCGCTCCGGCAAGACCTATATCTCCCGCATGGCCGGCAGCCTGCTGACGGCCGTCGGCCTGCCCGACCTGATCACGACCACGCTCGAGGAGTACGAGCAGCGCGCCATCCAGATCGGCAACCAGCCCGCCCGTGCGGCGTCCTACAAGCGTTACCTGGCCGAGTACGGCCACAGCTCGCCGCTGTTTGACATCCCGGCCATCGTGCGCGATATAGAGCATGAATTCGAGCGCCTGGCGCTCGATGCAAGGCAAAAGGCCTAAATGCCACGCCAGCACGACCCCTTCTTCGACGGCCAGCCGCAAGCGCCGGGCCTGCGCCTGGCCGCCAATGGCGAGCCGCCGCCGGCACCCGATCCGCTGGAAGGCCTGGCCAACCAGCCGGCCGGCGATCCGCTGCTGCAGGCCCTGTCCTGGCTGACCCGCCACCACGGCCGGCCGCGCTCGCCCGAGTCGCTGCGCGCCGGGGCGCCGGTGGAAGGTCCGCTGGCACCCGACGGCGCCATCCGTGTCATGCGCGAGGCGGGCTACAACGCCGGCCTGCTGCGCAAGTCCATCGACGACATCCACGAGCTGCTGCTGCCGGCCGTGTTGCTGCTCAATGGCGGGGATGCCTGCGTGCTGGTGCGCCGCCTGGACGACCCGGCCCAGGTCGCCGCCGGCAGCTGCCGTTACGAAGTCGTCTTCCCCGGCCCCGAGGCGGCCGCGGTGCCGGCCACGACCGCCGAGCTGGACCCCGAATACAGCGGCTTCATGCTGGCCGTGTCGCGCCAGGAGGCCGCCCAGGGCCAGCGCGCCGAGTCGCCGCTGCTGAAGCTGGCTGACAAGGGGCTGGAGTCGCACTGGCTGTGGGGCACGCTGAAGCGTTTCACGCCTTACTACCGCGCCTCCATGCTGGCGGCCCTGCTGTCCAATGTGCTGATGCTGGTGTCGGGCCTGGTGACGTCCGTCATCTACGACAAGGTCATCCCCCACCAGGCCATGGTCACGCTGTGGACCCTGGCCGTCGGCGCCTCGGTGGCGCTGCTGTTCGACCTGTTCGCCCGCCAGCTGCGTTCCCACCTCATCGACCTGGCCGGCCGCAAGGCCGACCTCGTCATCGGCGCCAAGCTCTACCGCCAGACCCTGGGCGTGCGCATGGAGCACAAGCCCGCGTCGGCCGGTGCCTATGCGGCCTACCTGGCCCAGGTCGAAATGGTGCGCGAGTTCTTCACCGGCGCCACGCTGTCGGCGCTGTCGGACCTGCCTTTCCTGGTCATCTTCATCGGCATGACCTTCGTCATCGGCGGGCCGCTGGGCTGGGTGCTGGTGCTGGCCGTGCCCGTCATCATCGGTCTGTCCTGGGCCATCCAGGGCGCGCTGCGCCGGGCCATGCGCACGAACATGCAGGAGACTGCCGACCTGCACGGCACCCTCGTCGAATCCCTCGAGGGCCTGGAAGACCTGAAGACCTCGGGCGCCGAAGGCCGCTTCCTGCGCCGCTACGAGCGCACCACGGCCGTGGTGGCCGACACGGCCCTGACCTCGCGCGCGCTGTCGAGCTGGAGCATGAACCTCTCCAGCACGCTGCAGCAGGCGGTCAACCTCATCATCCTGGTCTGGGGCGTCTACCTCATCCATGACGGCGTGATCTCGGCCGGCGCGCTGATCGGCTCGGTCATGTTCGCCAGCCGCGCCGTCGCGCCGCTGGGCAGCCTCGTCAGCCTGGCCACGCGCTACCAGGGCGCCCGCGCCGCCATGCAGGCGCTCAACCAGATGATGAATGCGCCCGTCGAGCGCGACAGCAGCCGCAACTACGTGCCGCTGTCCCAGATCAGCGGCAAGGTGGGCCTGCACGACGTCGGCTTCGCCTATCCGCCTCAGGCCCATCCCGGCCAGCAGACGACCGAGGCGGCGGCACCCAAGGTGCTGCGCAACGTCACCATGCGCCTGGAGGCCGGCGAACGCGTCGCCATCCTGGGCCGCATCGGCAGCGGCAAGTCCACCATCCTGCGCATGCTCGGCGGCCTCTACCAGCCCACCGAAGGCATGGTGGAGGTCGACGGCATTGACCTGCGCCAGGTCGACCCGGCCGAGTACCGCGCCCGCGTCGGCTTCGTCAGCCAGGAGCCGCGTCTCTTCGTCGGCACCCTGCGAGACAACGTCATGATGGGCCGCGCCCACCTGGACGCCGGCCGCCTCGTCGAGGTGGCCAAGCTGACCGGTCTGGATCGCGTCGTCTCCTCCCACCCCATGGGCTGGGACCTGCCCGTCGGCGAAATGGGCCAGCTGCTGTCCGGCGGCCAGCGCCAGCTCGTGGCCCTGGCCCGCGCCCTGGTCACCAAGCCCCAGATCCTGCTGATGGACGAACCCACCAGCTCCATGGACGCCCAGAGCGAAATGGCCTTCCTGCGCCAGCTGCGTGACGCGGCCGGTACGGCGACCCTGGTGGTCGTGACCCACCGCCCGGCCGTGCTGGAGCTGGTGCAGCGCATCGTCGTCGTCGACGGCGGCCGCATCGTCATGGACGGCCCGCGCGACCAGGTGCTGGCGGCGCTGTCCGGCGTGCGCCCGGCCGCTCCCGGCGCCCAGGGCGGCGAGGGCGTGCACCTGCATCCTTCCGCCCAGCCCGTGCAGCGTAGCGCCAGCGTATGAGTGTCCTGACCAAGGAAGAGGGCGTCTTCGTCAGCGCCCTGCACGCCGCGCACATCGACGAGCCCCTGCCGCGCGCGACCTGGGCCCTCTATCTGCTGTGTGCCGTCGTCACGGTGGCCATCACCTGGTCGGCCCTGGCCAAGGTGGACGAGATCACGCGCAGCGACGGCCGCATCGTGCCGGATGGCCGCGAGCAGGTCATCGCCAGCCTGGATGCCGGCATCCTGCGCGAGCTCAAGGTGCGCGAAGGCCAGGAGGTGCAGGTCGGCGAGGAACTGGTCGACCTCGACCCCACCCGCGTCGAGGCCCAGCAGAACGAAGGCCAGGCCAAGCTGCTGGCCCTGAAGGCCGCCGCCGCGCGGCTGACGGCCGAGGCCAATGGCCGCGCCAGCATCCAGTGGCCGCGCGACGTCGACGCCAAGGCCCGCTATGCCCAGGGCGAGGCCGAGTCCTTCGAGGCGCGCAAGCACCTGCTGGACGAGTCCGTCGCGGCCGTCAACCGCAGCCTCGGGCTCATCTCCAAGGAACTCAAGCTGGCCCAGGACATGTCCAAGAGCGGCCTGATGAGCGACGTGGAAGTCATGCGCCTGAACCGCCAGGTCAACGAGATCCAGCAGCAGCGCGCCGAGCGCATCTCGCGCTATCGCCAGGAGGCCAGCCAGGAACTGGTGAGGGTGCAGAGCGAGATGGCCCAGCTCGACGAGCAGATGGTGGTGCGCCAGGACGCGCTGACCCGCACCGTGCTGAAGTCGCCCGTGCACGGCGTCGTCAAGAGCATCAAGGCCGGCACCATCGGCGGCGTCGTCGCCAGCGGCGCGCCCATCCTCGAGATCTCGCCCATCGGCCCCAAGGTGCTGGTGGAGGCGCGCATCAAGCCCAAGGACATCGGTTTCATCCGCCTGGGCCAGACGGCCGAGGTCAAGCTGGCCGGCTATGACTTCAACACCTATGGCGGCCTGGAAGGCAAGGTCACCTATATGGGCCCCGACGCCGTCACCGAAGGCGACAAGTCGGGCGAAGGCCATTACCGCGTCATCGTCACCGCCGAGCGCAACAACCTGAAGTACAAGGGCGAGAAGCTGCCCGTCATCCCCGGCATGACCTCGCAGGTCGAGATCAAGACCGGCGAGCGTTCGGTGCTCAGCTATCTGCTGCGGCCGATGATGAAGTCACAGGAAGCGCTGCGCGAGAGGTAGGCGTTCTGGCACTACCGCGCAGCGACTGGCAGCTTGACTTCATAGTGCTGTGGAGCAGCTTGCGCTTGCTGCGGGTTGAATTCGACGGCCATCAGTTTGTCGCCCATGGAGTAGAGGACCAGCGCCTTGTCGGCGGCGAGCAGTCGGGCTTCGTTGACCCGATCGGCCTTCTCGACCAGCACCCGGTAGTTGCTGCCGTCCGGGTTGGAGCTTGCGATCTGTATCAGGTCCGACTCGGTCAGTGCGCCGTCACCGTTGCTGTCTGCAGCGACAACGGCATAGACGCTGGAGACCCAGCCGCGATGGCGATCTCCGGGTTCGTCTTCCGGCACTGACCAGGTTTGGACGATCAGGCTTTCCATCGAGGGCTTCAGCCACCGCGTCGCTCTGCTGACGGGTTCGTAGTACAGGTAGTTGCGGACCGACGAGGCCTCCTTGGAGACCGAGCCGAGCGAATACGACTGCCTGATTCGCAGCGGCGCGCGCAAAACCGCGGTCCTTGGCAGGTCTTCGAAGCTTCCGAGCATGGCCTTGCTGGCCACGTCACCGCCGACAGCGACTCTGGCAACGTCGTCGACGTGTCTTGGCCGCGTTGCATCCTTGATGAACATGAAGGCCACAGAGCCCAGAACGATGATGGCCAGGATGCCGACGACCAGCAGGAGGATGGCGTTGATGCGCCAGAGCGTGGCAAAGAATCGGTGGGGCGTCATGGATCTTGATGCAGTGCGTGAGGAATCGTCCGGAGACGGCGGGTGCGTCGAGACTATGCCAACAAAGCAGGGGCCGGCGCTGCAACCGGAGGCTTGAGGGCTGGGGCAGGAGGCTTGGGTCGCCGCCGAAAACGACCCTCCCGCCCACCCTTTTCCGGGCTTTGGGACAGGGGTTGCAATGGTCTAGTGACGGAGCCATGCTGTACCTGCTCCGTCCCCTCATCGCCCTCGGCTTCGCCGTCCTCGGCTTCGCCGTCTTCGGCTCGCTTGCGCTGGCGCAGCCTCGCCCGGCCAAAACCGCCACGCCGCCGCCCGCTCCGGTGGCAGAAGCGCCGGCCGGCCAGGGCCGCTGCAACGAGGACGACGCCGGCCTGTCGCGCCTGGGCCGCGACATGAGCGCCCTGGAAACCCAGAACGGCGACCCGCGCGCCGCCCTGCAGTCGCTGATCGACGCGACGCTGTCGCGCAGCAAGGCCCTGGGCGCCGTGCGTCTGCTGGCCGATGCCGCCCGCTCCGACCTCGACGAGACGCGCGCCATGAGCCTGCCGACGGCGTCGCTGAGCGTCGGCATCAACGGCATCCACCAGAGTGTCGGCAGCACGACGGTCGGCCGGGGAGGCCAGCTCAGCACGACCCTGTCGGCCGGCATGCCGGTCTGGGACTTCGGCCGCATCGCCAAGCTGACCGAATGGCGCAAGGAACTGGCCGAAGTCGCGCAGCAGGGCCAACGCAGCGCCGAGGAGCAGCTGTCGCTGAACGTCGTCACTTTGGCCCTGGACCGCAGCCGCTATGTGCTGCAGGGCCAGGTCTACACCCAGTACGTGCGCAAGATGGCCTGCCTGGTCGATGCGCTGGAGATCATCACCAAGGCCGACCGCGGCCGCGCCAGCGAGCTGGTGCAGGCGCAGAAAAGCCTGCAGCAGGCCGACCTGTCGCTGGAGCAGACCATGTCGGCCCTGCGCCAGACCGAGGTGCGCATGCGCCGCCTGGTGGGCGAGCCGTTGCCGCCCAGCATCGGCATGACGGCCCAGCTGTCGGTCATGCCCGACCTGGAGCAGATGCAGAGCGACATCCTGCTCGGCGCCGACGTCGCTCAGGCCGAGGCGCAGGCGCGCTCGCAGCGCAGCTTCGCGGAATCCGTCATCGCCGGCCAGAAGCCCAGCGTCAACCTGACCGGCAGCGCCACCGCCATGTTCCGTAGCGGCCCGGGTGAGTCACGCTCGTCCGACATCGGCGCCGGCGTGTCCGTCACCATCCCGATCCTGCAGCCCGGCGCCCACGCCCAGGCCAGCGCCGCCGTGCAGCGCTACCGCGCCACCGTGCTGCAGCGCGACGAGGCCATCGAGGCCAAGCGCTACCGCCTGCTGGAGATGAACGAGGTCGGCATGTCCACGCTGGACCGCGCGCGCCGCATCGTCGAGATCCTGCGCAACAGCGACCGCGTGCGCGCCTCCACGCTGCAGCAATGGCAGCAGCTGGGCCGCCGCTCGCTGTTCGACGTGATGGCCGCCGAGGGCGATTACTACTCGATGCGCGTCGCCCATGTGAATGCGATGTTCGACGCCCAGCAGATCGTCGCCCTCATCTGGAGCATGGGCCGGGGCGTCGCCGCTCCTCTGCGTTAGGCATACTGAAAGCCGATCACAGTTCGGGAGACCTATCGATGACCGAAGGCAGCGGCTTCGTGCACTCGCACGCGCTGGTCGAATCCACGCAGATCGGGCCGCGCACGCGCATCTGGGCTTTCGTGCATGTGCTGCCGGGTGCCCGCATCGGCGCCGACTGCAATATCGCCGACCATGTCTTCATCGAGAACGAGGTCGTCGTCGGCGACCGCGTCACCCTCAAGAGCGGCGTGCATCTGTGGGACGGCGTCACGCTGGAGGACGACGTGCTGGTCGGCCCCAATGCCGCCTTCTCCAACGACCCCGCGCCGCGCAGCCGCGTCAAGCCCGCCGAGGTGCTGAAGACGCGCGTTCGCGCGGGTGCCAGCATCGGCGCCAACGCCACCATCCGGGCCGGCGTCACCATTGGTCCGGGAGCCCTGGTCAGCGACGGCGCCGTGGTCACGCGCGACGTGCCGCCGCGGGCCATCGTCGCCGGCAACCCGGCCCACATCACCGGCTATCTGGACACGCCCGAGGTGCAGGTCGACGGCCCGACCATCTCGGCCCAGCGGCTGGGTTCCCAGCTGCCCGCCTTGCAAGCGCGGGGCGCGAAGCTTCACGCCCTGCCCAAGATCGTCGACCTGCGCGGCGCTTTGAGCTTCGGCGAGATCGGCGCCCATCTGCCGTTCACGCCGCAGCGCTTCTTCATCGTCTACGACGCACCCAGCGAAGAGGTCCGCGGCGAGCACGCCCACAAGGTCTGCCACCAGTTCCTGGTCTGCGTGAAGGGCAGTTGCACCATCGTGCTGGACGACGGCGATCGGCGCGACGAGCTGCGCCTGGACAGCGCCAAGGTCGGCCTGCACATCCCGCCCATGGTCTGGGGCATCCAGTACCGCTTCTCGCCCGATGCCGTGCTGCTGGTGCTGGCCTCGGACACCTATGACGCGGACGACTACATCCGCAACTACGACGATTTCCTGGCCGCCGTCGGCAAGACGCCCGCATGAAGATCCCCTTCCTCGACCTGCAACCCACCTATGCCGCCTCGCGCGCGGCCATCGATGCGGCCCTGAGCCGCGTGGCCGGCAGCGGCTGGTTCATCATGGGCAAGGAGCTGGAGGCCTTCGAGGCGCAATGGGCCGGCTACTGCGGCTCGGCCCACGCGGTCGGCCTGGGCAATGGCCTGGACGCCCTGCACCTGGGCCTGCGCGCCCTGGGCGTGGGGGCGGGCGACGAGGTCATCGTGCCCTCCAACACCTATATCGCCACCTGGCTGGCCGTCAGCCAGTGCGGCGCGACGCCGGTGCCGGTGGAGCCCGATGCGCGCACCTACAACCTCGACCCGGCCCGCATAGCCGCCGCCATCACACCGCGGACCAAGGTCATCCTGCCTGTCCATCTCTACGGACAACCGGCGGACATGGAGGCGATCAACGCCATCGCGAAGAAGCGCGGCCTGCAGGTGCTGGACGACTGCGCCCAGGCCCATGGCGCGCGCTGGAGCGGCCGCCGCGTCGGCGGCACGGCGGACGTGTCGGCCTGGAGCTTCTACCCCGGCAAGAACCTCGGCGCCATGGGCGACGGCGGTGGCCTGACGACCCACGACGCCGGCGTGGCCGAGCGCGTGCGCGTGCTGCGCAACTACGGCTCCAAGGTCAAATACCACAACGAGGTCAAGGGCGTGAACTCGCGCCTGGACGAGATGCAGGCCGCGGTGCTCGCCGCCAAGCTGCCCGAGCTGGATGCGTTGACCAACGAGCGCCGCCGCATCGCCGCCCAGTTGCTGGACGGCCTGGCCGGCGCCAAGGTCGTGCTGCCTTTCGTACCTGCCGAGGCCGACCCGGCCTGGCATCTCTTCGTCATCCGCCACGAGGCCCGCGACCGCCTGCAGGCGGCACTGGCCGAGCGCGGCGTCGGCACGCTGATCCATTACCCGGTGCCACCGCATCTGCAGCCCGCCTATGCCGAGCTGGGCATGGGCGAGGGCGACTTCCCCATCGCCGAGGCCATCCACCGCGAGGTGTTGAGCCTGCCGCTGTGGCCCGGCATGAGCGAGGCGCAGATTGATGCCGTCGTCGCGGCGGTGAAGGCCTGCGCGTGAGCGAGTCCGCTGCGCTGGAGCACAGCCTGCGCCGCATGGCCGCTCAGCAGACGCTGTTCGCGCCGCGTCCCAGCCGCCTGGACCTGATGGGCCTGGCCCTCGACGCGCCACAGGGCGCCGCACGCCGCATCAACATCTGGCGCAACCACGCCATCGAGACGCTGTTGACCCTGGCCAAGCCTTATCTGGACTGGGCCGACCTGGCCCTGGACCCCTGGCTGTCGGGCTATGACGACAGCCTGTCCTTCGCCGAGTATGGGCCGGCCGAGTTGGAACTGCTTTGGCTGGACGCCTCGCGGCTGCCCACCGATGCGGGCTGGCTGAACGGCCGCATCGCCGCGCTGCGCGCGATGAGCCGTGCTCCCATCCTCGTGCTGGCCACCGCGCCCGCCGAGGCTTACGGCCCCGACGTGCAGGCCGCCGACCTCGCCGCCGTCTGCGCTGATGCCGGCGTGCCGCTGCTGGACGCGCGGCTGGCCAAGGTGGCCGGCTCACCGCTGTCCGCCGCGGCTCAATCCGTCATCGCCCGCGAGCTGGCCTGCCGCTGGCTGCCGGCCCTGCTGCTGTCGCCCGTCAAGGCCGTGGCGGTGGACCTGGATCACACCTTGTATGCCGGCGTGCTCGGCGAGGACGGTGCCGAAGGCGTGCAGCTGACGCCAGGCCACGAAGAACTGCAGCGCCAGATCAAGGCCCTGCGCGAGCGTGGCATCTTCATCGCGCTGGTGTCGCGCAACGAGCCCGCCGACGTGAAGGCCCTGTTCGAGACTCGCAGCGACTTCCCGCTGCGCTGGGACGATTTCTCCGTCACCGAGGTGTCCTGGGGCGACAAGGCCGAGGCGCTGCAGCGCGTCGCCCGGGCCCTCAACATCGATGTGTCGGCCGTGGCCTTCGTCGATGACAACCCCGGTGAGCTGGCCCAGGTGGCTTCGCGCCTGCCGACGCTGCGCAGCGTCTTCGCCCATGCCGACGCGGCGCTGACCGCGCGCGTGCTGGCCCATCTGCCGGCGCTGTGGCGCTGGCGGGTCAGCGCCGAGGATGCCAAGCGCGTGGACGATCAGCGCGCCAATGCCCAGCGCGCCGAATTGGCCGAGGCCGACCCCGAGGCCTATTTCAAGTCCCTGGGCGTCAAGCTGCGCTTCTCGCTGAACGACTCCGCACAGCTCGCCCGCATGGCCGAGATGAGCGGCAAGACCAACCAGTTCAACCTCGCTCTGGCCCGCCTGGGCGAGGCGGACTACGCGGCGCGTCTGGCCGACCCGACGGGCGCCGTCGTCACCATCGCCCTGGCCGACCGCTTCTCCGACAGCGGCGTCATCGGCCTGTTGGCGGCCCACACCGGCAGCGACGGCATCGTCGTCGACGAGTTGCTGATCTCCTGCCGCGCCATGGGCCGGCGCCTGGAGGACAGCATCGTCATCGGTGCCCTGCAATGCCTGCCCGCTGCGCCAGTGCGCTTCCAGGTCACCGAAGGCCCGCGCAACCAGCCCGCGCGCCAGTGGCTGGGCGAGGCCACAGAATGGCCGGCCGAGCGAGTCCAATCCTTCGCGCCGCCCGACGGCGTCCAGATCGAAAGAGTCCTTCCGTGATCCAGACCGTTCTCGACGCGCTGCGCGTCGTGCTCAAGACCGAGGTCAATGCCGACACGTCGGTGCACAACACGCCGCAGTGGGACTCGCTGCGCCATATCGAGGTCATCTTCGCGGTCGAGGATGCCACCGGCGTGCAGTTCGACGAGGCCGAGCTGAGCGAGCTGAACAGCGTGGCGCGCATCGTCGCGGCTGTCGAGGCCAAGCGTGCGCCATGAGCTGAGCCTGCGGGGCGCGGCCTTCGGGCTGCGGCCGGTGCGCGACGAGGACGCAGGCTTCATCGTCGGCCTGCGCAGCGATCCCGAGCTGGGCCGCTGGCTGAACCCGACCTCGCCCCATGTGGACGACCAGCTCGCCTGGCTGGCGCGCTATTACGAGCGGCCGGGCGATTACTACTTCGTCGTCGAGCGCCTGTCGACCGGCGCGCCCGAAGGTCTGATCGGCGTCTACGACGTCGAAGGTGGCGAGGCCGAGTGGGGCCGCTGGCTGCTCAAGCCCGGTTCGCTGGCCGCCGTGGAGAGCGCGGCGCTGATCTACCGCTGCGCCTTCGAGCAACTGGATCTCGACGCCGTCTGCTGCCGCACCCTGGCTGCCAATGAGCGCGTCGTGTCCTTTCACGATTCCTGCGGCATCGTCGAGCGCCGTCTGCTGCCCGGCCACGTCGAGCTGCGCGGCGAGCGCGTCGATGCCGTCGAGCACCGCCTGACGCGCGACGCCTGGCCAGCCATCGATGCGCGGCTGACCCAGCTGGCCCAACTCACCGCCCGGAGACTGCAGCGTGGCGCCTGATGCATTGCCCCAGGGCTTTGACTTCCACCACCTGGGCTATGCCTGCGCCGACCTGGCCAAGGACCGGTCGCAGTTCGAGCGCCTGGGCTACGTCGTCGAGGGCGAGGCCTTCGAGGATCTCGTGCAGGGCATCGCGGGCGTCTTCCTGACCGGTGCCGGCCCGCGCGTGGAGCTGCTGCAGAACCTGCCGGGCAGCGCGACGCTCAAGCCCTGGCTGGAGCAGGGCACGCGCATCTATCACTTTGCCTACCTCGTGCCCGACATGGCCCAGGCCCTGGCCTGGGCACGCACGCAGCGGGCTGTCACGACGGTTCAGCCCGTGCCGGCCGTGGCCTTCGGCGGGCGCCACATCGCCTTCGTGATGCTGCGCACCGGTTTCATGCTGGAGTTCATCGAGAAATGACCCAACCCGACCTCAACGCCATCGCCCAGAAGGCCTACCTGACCGATTCGACGGGGGAGGGCTTCATCGAGCCGCTGATCCACGCGACCCAGCTGCCCAGCCTGCTCGGCCGCATCGGCGCCGCGCCGCGCCGCGTGCTGGAGATGGGCTTCGGCGAAGGCACCATCACCGGGCCGTTGCTGGAGGCCGGCTACGAGGTCGAGCTGGTGGAGGGCTCCAGCGCGCTGTGCGACGACGCCCGCGCCCGCTTCGGCGCCGGGCTGCCGGTGCACTGCAGCTATTTCGAGCGCTTCACGCCAGCGCAGCGCTTCGACCGCGTGCTGGCCCTGCATGTGCTGGAGCATGTCGTGGAGGACGCTGCCGTCGTCGAGAAGATGCACGACTGGCTGTCACCCGGTGGCCAGGTCATCGCCGTGGTGCCCAATGCCGAGTCCCTGCACCGCCAACTCGCCGTCATGATGGGCCTGCAGCCCCGGCTCGATTCGCTGTCGCCTCGCGACCACCTCGTTGGCCACCAGCGCGTCTACGACCTGCCGGGCTTCATCGCGCTGTTCGAGAAGGCTGGCTTCGAGGTCGTCGAGCAGTTCGGCTATTTCGTCAAGACCGTGCCCAACGGCATGATGACCAGCTGGAAGCCCGAGCTGATCCGCTCGCTGACGCAGATCTCCGACCAGCTGCCGCCGCGCCTGCTGGCCAATATCGGCCTGGTGGCGCGACCCAAAGCATGAGCGAGATGGCCGGCTATTCCCGGCTTAGGCGCTGACGGGGCGCCGTAGACTGGTCCGGCCATGGCCTTCACGACGCTCATCCCCGCCTTCAAGCCCGCCTACCTCGGCGAACTGCTGCGCGCCCTGCAGGCGCAGACGATGCGGCCCGCCCGCGTCATCGTGTCGGACGACAGCCCTGACGGCGCCTTCCTCAGCGCGCTGGCGGCAGCCGCCGTGCAGCCGGTGGTGCAGCAGCTCAACCTCAGCGTCGTGCCGGGCCCCAAGCGTGGCGGCTGGGCCAACTGCCAGCAGCTGTTGACGCTCTACGGCGGCGCGACCTCGCACTTCCATCTGCTGATGGATGACGACATTCCCTACCCGAGCTTCTACGCCCGCCATGCCGAGGCGCATGCGATGAGCGCCAGCGGTTGCGTCGTCAGCCGGCGCTGGTATGCCAACGAGGCCGGGCTGCCGCTGGCCAGCTTGCCCGTGCCGGCGGCCGTGGATGCGATGCCGCAGCGCTTGCTGAGCCTGCCCGCCGCCATCCTGTTTGAGCAGATCGTCGGCACCACCAACAACTGGCTGGGCGAGCTGTCCAACACCACCTTTGCCGCCGACCGCCTGGAGGCCATGCGCCAGCCGGAGATAGCCGGCGTGAAGATCCATGGCCTGGAGGACGTCGGCACCATGCTGATGTGTTCCGAGCGTGCGCCGCTGGCCTTCATCAACGAGCACCTGGGCTTCTTCCGCACCAGCGCCGGCCAGAACTCGCAGCAGCCCCTGGGACGCGTGTTCAAGCTGGGTGTGTTGTGCTGGATCGCCTTCGCGCTGGCCGCCTGGCGCGCCGGCCACATCAGCGAGGCGCTGGCGCGCGCCTCCATCGCCCACTCCGCCGACGTCGTGCGCAACCGTTATGCCGCCGAGGCCGACATCCAGCCCTTCATCGCACTGCTGCCGGCCCTGGTGGAGGGTGGAACGGCCGACGATGCCTTCATCGCCCTCTGGCACGAATTCGGAGCCACCCGTTGAGCACCATCGACCTGGTCTGCGCCACCCGGCTCAGCGCCGAGGAGTTCTGGGGCAAGGCTGCCCTGGGCCTGTCGCTGCGCCGCATGGCCCATGACGACCGGCTGAAGCCGCGCGTCTTCTTCGAGAACCGCCGCGGCCTGCCGGCTCTGTACAACGAGCGCATCGCCGCGCCGGACGCCTCGCCGGTGCTGGCCTTCATCCACGACGACGTCTGGCTGGACGACTACTTCTTCTTCGAGCATGCGATGGCGGGTCTGCACGCCTTCGACGTCATCGGTGTCGCCGGCAACAAGCGCCGCGCGCCCATGCAGCCTTCCTGGGCCTTTCCGACCACGAAATTCGAATGGGACGAGCGCGCCAACCTCAGCGGCATCGTCTCGCACGGCGCCGGTCCTTTCGGCCAGATCTCGGCCTTCGGTCCGGTGCCGGCCCCTTGCGAGCTGCTCGACGGCGTGCTGCTGCTGGCCAGGCGCGATCAACTGCGCGCCCAGCAGCTGGGCTTCGACGAGCGCTTCGACTTCCATTTCTACGACATGGACTTCTGCCGCAGCGCGCGCGCCGCCGGCCTGCGCCTGGCTACCTGGCCGATTGCCATCACCCACCAGAGCGAGGGTGGCTTCGGATCGAACGGCTGGATCGAGAATTACAAGAAGTACATCGCCAAGTGGGGTGACTAGCGTCGCTGGCCCGACCAGCTCACCTCGTTGAGGAAGCTGACGTCCAGCCTGGCCGGCGACTGCGAGCGGTCGAGCAGGAAGACGCTGTCGCCCCGCGCCTGCAGGATCTTGCCCATGGCCAGGGTCAGCGGCACCTCGACCACCGGCAGCCGCGGGTAGTCGGACGAGATCCGCACCAGGTTCTTGGCTATGCGCGTGACCGTCAGCGTCACGCCGCTGCGCGACGATCCCTTGGAATCGGAGATCACGTCGCCGCTGTAGCTCCCTTCGGCGGCGTCACCGAGGTCGGGCTTGCGCTTGGGCTCCTCGGCCGCGGCGGCGCCCAGCACCCAGGGGGCGGTGAGGGCGGCGGCGGCGAGACGCAGGACATCGGATCGGCGCAGGGACATGGCGGTCTCCATCGGGATTGAGGGCCAGATGCTAGACCGCTCAACCACCCCTGGCCCCAGGCACGACGCCTCTTGCGCGCAGCTCCTGCATGATGGCCGCGACGAATCTGTCGGCGGCCGCCTCGGCATGCGCCGGGCTCGCGGTGCTCGACAGGGCCGTGGTCTGCGAATACACCGACCACTCGTAGTTGTCGCTGGCCGCGTCGATCACGTCCCACTTCACGTTCAGCACCGTGCCCTGCGCCGCCTTCAGGGTTTCGTGCGGATACACGATCAGGCGATGCGTGGTGCCGAAGGCGATCTCCCGGCCGAGGTTCTCCCAGATGGTCCGCCTGGGGACGACGAAGGTGGAGCTTGCGTAGGTGTGGTTCTTGAGGTTGGCCTGCACGGACTTGCCGTAGGACGTTTCCCCGAACCAGAGCTGCTCGCTGGGGATGCCGCTCTGGCGCAGTGCGTCGGCCAGCCTGGAGCCGGCGGCCCGGCGAAACGCGCTCGAGCTGCTGTCGGGTCTCGCGTCGATGAAGAAGTAGATGTAGAGCCTGGAGACCGGGTGTTCGCCGGCGTAGGCGGGACCGCTGGACAGAATCCTTGAGGTCGAGGGGGCGGCGGCCGGCACCGCCGAGGGCGGCGGGCCGGCGCAGCCGGCAAGGGCCAGCGCCAGGGCGGCTCCGCTCAGGGTGGCTGCGCGGCGAAGGGTGGGAAGCTTGGGCATCGGGGGCGTAGCCTAAGCCAAGCCCTGCTGACGGATCAGCTCCAGCCCCTGGCGGTAGGTCGTCACCCGGAAGTCCGGGAAGTGGCGCTTGAACTTGGTGGCGTCGAAGAGGTTGTCCTGCTCGTAGCGGGGCAGCAGTTCGTGCAGCTCGCGCACCTGCCGGGAAACCAGGCCCGCGGCGGTCAGCGTCCATTTGCCCAGGACCTTGTAGGCGGGCGCCACGCCGAAGACTTCCGCTGCCAGGGCGATGAACTGCCTGTAGGTCAGGCGGTCGTCGTCGCAGGGCAGATGCCAGCTCTGGCCGAAGGCGTCCGGGGCATTGCCGAGGGTGGCCAATGCGCGGCTGGCGTCGGGTGTCCAGATCAGGCTGCGCCGTGTGTCGTCGCGCACCGGCACGCGCGGCGTCTTGCCGGCCTTGATGGCGTCGATGACCAGCGTGTTCGTGATGCTCTGGGTCTTGCCCGGGCCGTAGAACTCCGGCGCGCGGCCGATGAGGACGGGGATGTCGCCGCGCGCCATTTCCTGCATCACGGCCGTGGCCATGGCCGCGCGCACCCGGCCCTTGCGACCGACGGGCTGGAAGGGTGCGTCCTCGGTCAGCAGGCGCGCGTCCTGCGGGTACATATAGGTGTTGTCGAAGTAGACGAAGCGCGCCCCCGCGGCGCGGCTGGCCTCGAGGGCGTTCTTCAGCATCACCGGGAACTGGGCCTCCCACAGCGCCGTGTCGGGCGGCAGGCCGGCGGTGAAGTAGACGACGTCGCTGCCCTGGACTGCCCGCTTCGCCTGCCCGGCGTCAAGCAGGTCGGCCGACGCCAGCGTGTCGGTCGCGTTGACCTGGGCTGGCTTGCGACTGACGAGGCGCAGTTCGTCGGTGTGGCTGCGCTTGAGCTCGCGGGCCAGTTCGATGGCGATCTGGCCGGTGGCTCCGAGGATGGTTTGCATGAGCGTCCCTGCGGTTGGTGCCCAACTCTAGGCCGGCTGGCGCAGGATCTTGTCCATGGCCTTGCCCTTGGCGAGTTCGTCGATGAGCTTGTCCAGCTGGCGCAGCTTCTGCATCAGCGGGTCCTCGATGGCCTCCACGCGGACGCCGCAGACCACGCCCTGCGGACATAGAGCGGGTAGACCTGGGCGACAGGCGTGCCGAAGATGCGGTGACTGGCCATGGTCGCGCCTCCTAGAAGCGCTGCACGCCGCGGCGCGGAATCTGCGAGGACATCACGATGGACGAGCGCGTCTCGCCGTACTGGTTGATGCCGGCCAGGAACTGCTCCAGGTCTTGCATGTCCTTGGCCACGACGGTGAAGAGGCAGGAGTCGGCGCCGGTCACATGCAGGCATTCCAGCACCTGCGGCTTGGCGCGCAGCACCTCGATGAACTTCTGCTTGTAGGGGTGCTGGGTGGTGATGGCGACGACGGCCTTGATGACATAGCCCAGGGCCTCGGGCGCGATGTCGGCGTGGTAGCCGCGGATGAGGCCGGCGGCCTCCATCTTCCTGATGCGCTCGGCGGTCGCGGGCAGGGACAGCTCGGCGATCTCGGCCAGCGTCTTCAGCGAGGCACGGGCATCTTGCTGGAGGGCGGAGAGGAGGCGCCAGGATTTCTCATCGACGATGCTCATGGCCGATGTCTCCTGAATATTTAAGGCGATATGAAGAGTTTGCCTGATTAAATCTATTCATCGCCGGTGCCGGCCTGCCTAGACTTTTGGCATGGAAACTTCAACGCTCGCCGTCCTCTTCAAGTCGGCCCTGATCGGCCTGTCGATCGCCGCGCCCGTCGGGCCCATCGGCCTGCTGTGCATCCAGCGCACGCTGGATCATGGCCCGCGGGTCGGCCTGGCGACGGGCCTGGGCGCGGCGGCGGCGGATGCGCTGTATGGCGCCATCGGTGCCTTCGGCGTGACGGCCGTCATCGCGCTGCTGACCGAGGCGCGCACCTTCCTCGCCGTCGGTGGTGCGCTCTTCCTGCTGTGGCTGGCCTGGGGCGCCTGGCATCAGGGCGAGGCCAAGCAGGCCGCGGCGGTGCAGGGCGGCTTCCGGGGCTGGCATGCCTTCGGTGGCACCTTCCTGCTGACGATGTCCAACCCCGCCACCATCCTGTCCTTCATTGCGGTGTTTTCATCGCTGGCCGCGGGCATGGCGACGCTGTCGCCGGCCTGGATGATTGCCGGCGTCTTCGTCGGCTCGGCGGCCTGGTGGCTGGTGCTGGTAGGCCTGGTGGGGTGCATGCGCGAGCGCCTGCAGCCCCGGCATCTGCGCTGGATACGCCGCGGCTCGGCGCTGCTGCTGGCCGGCTTTGCGGCCTACCAGCTCGCGACGCTGGCCTAGAACCACTCCACCGGCAGGGCCAGGCCCACGCCCTTGAGCAGGCCGGCCCGCGCGGCCTTCAGCTCGGGCGTCGGCGCCGGCCAGCGGCGGTAGACGTGCAGGAAGTCCAGCACGACGGTGGTGTTGTTGGACGACTCCTGCTGGCCGCGGCGGGCGCCGGGGTTCACATAGTCCTTGTGCATGACCGCGCCACCGCCGGCGATGTGGCGGGGCTGGGCGCGCGAGCAGACGCCGAGCAGCCAGTCCCAGTCTTCCTGCGAAGCCAGATGGGCGTCGAACGTGAGGCCCTGCAGCAGGCTGCGGCGGTAGGCCAGGCAGTGCAGGGGAATGAAGTTCTTGACCCACAGCGTGTTGACGTCGGCGCCGTGCAGCGGCGTGGTCTGGCGGCCCAGTTCGGGGATGCCCGGCTGCTGGCGGTCCTCGGTCACGACGGTGATGTCGGTGAACAGCAGCTGTGCATCCGGGCGTTCGCAATGCGGCTTCAAGGCGGCCAGGTGATGCGGCTCGAAGGTGTCGTCGTCGTCCAGGAAGATGACCCATTCGCCGCGCGCCATGGCCAGGCCCTGGTTGCGGCTCTCGGCCGGGCCATTCGGGCCGGTGCGCTTGAGGAAGCTGTCGGTGGGCCTAAGGTCGCGGGCGACGACGGCGGCCGTCTCGGCGTCCAGCGCATCGGCCACCAGCAGGATCTCGAAGTCCGCGCAGGTCTGGGCGCGCAGCGAGTGAATAGCCCGCGCCAGTGTGGCCGGCCGTTTGTGCGTGGCCATCACGATCGAGAAGAAGGGCTGCATCGCGAGCGCGGACTCAGGCCTTGCGGCGGGCGATGGCCAGCAGCGAGATGTTGTTGAAGAACCAGATGCCCTGCAGGTCCAGCGTCGTGTATTTGTGGATGACGTTGGCCAGGGTGTAGGGCGTGTACCAGCAGTTGTGATCGGGGTGCACGACCTCGACGAAGGTCTCGCCCTCGGTCTGGTAGTCGAAGTGGCGGCTGAAGCAGCTGTAGGCGTCGGGCACGGTGATGACGTATTCCTTGGCACCGACGCGGTCGAGCTGCTCCAGGAAGCCCTTCACGTCGGGCACATGTTCCAGCACCTCGGGCACCAGCACCAGGTCGTAGGCATCCTTCACCTCGTCCCAGGACGAGAACAGCCGGCCCTTCAGATGCGGCAGCATGTGGGGGAAGGCCTCGTCGTGGATGTCGAAGCCGTCGAGCTGGCAGATCGGATCCAGCTGCAAGTGCAGGGAGCGGTTCAGGTCGGTGATGGGCCAGTCGACGCAGCCCACGTGCAGCACGCGCTTGCCGCGGCACATCTCCTGCAGCACCTGCACGCGCGGGTGGCCCATCAGGTTGCGGCTGACCGGGATGCGGTGCACGAAGTAGGGCGCGTGGGCGCGCTCCAGGGCCGACACCGGCGGCAGGCCTTCGGGCTGGCACAGGGCCGGCTTGGGACCGCGCTCGGTTTCGGGGGACGTCGTCGTCTGGCTCATGCCACGCTCCGTGTGTGCAGCTCGTCGTAGTTCCGGCGCGTGCTGCCCCATTCCTGGTCGGCGAACACGGGACCCTTGCCGCTGTAGCGGATGCCGGAGTAGTGCTGGGGAATGAAGAAGTGGCTGGGCCAGACCGTCAGGTTGATGTAGTTGTACTTGCGGTGGGCCTCGGTCAGGTAGAGCGGGCCGACGCTCTGCCAGGCCATGCGGTCGATGACGGTGGGCTTTTCCTTCAGGTCCAGGATGAGCTGGCGGAAGAAGGGGTTCTGGGCCTCGGAGGCGACATAGCCGGCGGCGATCAGGCCGGGGCGGATGATCTCGTTCTCCCAGCAGGCGCAGGCCTCGCAGTCGAACAACCAGGGCTCGAGAGGGCGGCGGCAGATGCTGTCGGCGTCGACGACGAAGCCGCCTTCGCGGAACAGGATCTCCCAGCGCATGATGTCGGCCACGCCGTTGAGCTCGCGGCCCGACATGGCGCGGATGTGGTCGGCGTTGTACCAGCCATAGGACATCAGTTCGGCATTGCCCCAGATCTTGAGCTCCCAGTCGGGGTTGTGGACCCGCCAGGTGTTGATGCAGTTGTCCGGCCGTTTGGATTCATCGCCGACCCAGATGATGTGCAGGGTCTTAGGGATCATGGTGCTCTCCTGAGCCTATCCGACGCAGTATCCGGCCGCGGCCCGGCGTCGCTAGCCCGGAACTGAGGCCCATTGTTTGCCCTTTTGCCCTCTGGGTGGGCGATGGGCCTCGCCTATGCTCAGGCCCAGCATCATGACCGCCAGGCTTTTCGTCGCCATCGGCAGCTCGCATCTCTTCGGGCTGATCGACCGTTACATCGCGCCCGTGTCGTCGGCCAAGTACCGCTCGGTCTGGTCGACGGGCGTGCCCTTCCGCGAGCCCATCGAGCTGGACGCGCCGGCCGGCTGGCGCGGCGAGCATGTGCTCTACAACACGCCGGTGGCCGGGCCGCCGCCGATGCTGAAGGCCGATGTGCTCTACATCCCCGAGGTGCTGACCGGCGTGCTGGCCCACATCCCCCCCGAGACCGACGTCATCTTCTCGCTGCTGCGCGGCCAGGAGTTCGCCATCGCGGCCCTCGTGGACGATCCCTCGCATGCCGACTTCCTCGGCGACGACGGCCAGATGGAGGCGGGCCGGCGCTGGATGTCGCGCGCCGACGCCCTGGCCTGGGTGCGCCAGATCGCCGAGCCGCTGTGGACGACGCATCTGGCCCTGCGCCAGCAGTTCCCGCGCGCCCGCATCGTGCATGTGCCGGCGCCGCCCCCGGTGGAGTCGCACGCGCACATCGAGGCCAATCCCGAAGCCTTTGGGGCGCTGTTCGCCGTCCACGGCATCAAGCCGTTCGCGATGCGCCAGCGCATCTACCAGCTGATGTACGCCGACCTCAACCAGCGCCTGGCCCAGGTGGGTATCACCAGCCTGGCGCCGCCGGCCGGCGCGCTGACCGAGAACGGTGGCCTCAAGGCCGAGTTCGCGCGCGGCTGCCTGCATGGCAACGAGCTCTATGCCGAATTGCTGGCGCAACAGATCAGGGAGGTGCTGAGCCATGTCCCATCCGTATGAGGGCATGCCGCCCCAGGCCTTCTGGCGCAAGAGCGTCAGCGCCCAGGCCTGGGCCCAGCTCGACTTCAAGCCTCTATCCAAGTTCAAGCTGACTCCGTCGCTGAAGATCGCGACGGCCGGCTCCTGCTTTGCCCAGCACATGGCCAGGCGGCTGGAGAGCTTCGGCCTCAGCCACTGGGTGGTCGAGCAGGCGCCCGCCGGCCTCACGCCCGAGCGGGCGCGCGAGCTGCAGTACGGCGTGTTCTCGGCCCGCTATGCCAATGTCTACACGGTGCGCCAGTTGCGCCAGCTGGTCGAGTTCGCCTTCGGCCTGCGCCCGGGCGAGAGCCCGGTGCTGACCGAGAAGGACCGCTTCTTCGACGGCCTGCGCCCGCGCATCCAGGCGGGTGGTTACGACAGCCTGGCCGACCTGCGCGCCGACCGCGCCTGGCATCTGGCCCAGGTCAGGCGGTTGTTCACCGAATGCGACGTCTTCGTCTTCACGCTGGGCCTGACCGAGGCCTGGGTGGAGCAGGACAGCGGCATCGTCTTCCCGGTCTGCCCGGGCACGGCGGCCGGCGAGTTCGATGCCGGGCGCCATGGCTTCGTCAACTTCGACTACCCGGAGATCCTGGCCGACCTGGAATGGGTGCGCCAGTTTGTTGCCGGCGTGAACCCCGGCATGCGCTGGATCGTCACGGTCTCGCCGGTGCCGCTGGTGGCCACGGCGACGGCGCATCCCGTCATCGTCGCGTCCAGCTATTCCAAGGCCGTGCTGCGCGCGGTGGCGGGCCGTTTCGCCGACTCGCACGAGGGCGTCGAATACTTCCCGTCCTTCGAGATCATCTCGTCGGCCCAGAGCTTCGGCCAATACCTCGAAGGCGATCTGCGCGAGGTCTCGCCGCGCGGCGTCGACCATGTGATGCGCCAGTTCTCGGCGGCCTTCGTCGAGGGGGGCGAGCGGGTCGCCGTGGCCGCATCCAGCATCGCCGCCCAGGCCGCCGCGGCGGCCCAGGTCGAGTGCGAGGAACTGCTGAACGACAGGCCCTAGACCAGTCGCGGCAGCCACATCCCCATGGCGGCGCCGAAGACGCCGGCGGCCGTGGCCAGGCTCAACAGCACCAGGGTGACGGCCAGCGCCATGGCGCGGCCGCGTGCGCGCAGATAGAGCTCCAGCACGGCCAGCGGCAGCAGGAACTGCGCAAAGCTCAGGGCATAGACGAAAGGACCGGTGAAGGTCTTGGGGTCGAAGCCCACCGGCGCCTGCCAGATCATCAGCCACAGCATCAGGCCGACGCGGAAGAACCAGACGCCGTTGACGGCCATGAACAGGCGCAGCGCCTAGCGCCGGTGCTCGGCAAAGCGGCGTGCCCTGGCGTCGCGCCAGGCCAGCCCGGCAAAGGCGAGGATGAAGAGTCCGTTGAGGCTGATGGCGACATGCATCGCCAAGCCGCCGACCGTGCCCTTGACCCAGACCAGATAGAAGCCGCTGGCGGTGCCCAGCACGGGGCCCACCATGAAGACCCGGCCGAGGTTGCGGTGCAGGGCCGGCGCGGCGCGGCGCAGCGGCGGGATGAGTTGCAGCACACCGATGGCCGTCATCAGCAGGGCGAAGACGAGGTGGACGCTGAGCAATCCATTGCCCAGCCAGTCGCCCGCCACCCAGCGTGATTCGCCCGGCGGCCCGCCGAGGGCGGCGCGGCCATAGCTGATGCCGATATAGCTGGCGAAGATGGCCAGGCCGGTGGCGGCGACGAGAAACCAGAGCCCGGCTGCGGTGGCGACCGGGCGGCTGGGGCGGGCGACAGTGTCCATGGAAGCTTCCTGAGGCTTGGAACGGCGCGGATTCTTCGCAGCGTTGCAGGCACGGTCGTCAACAGGTCGATGGACTGCAGTGCGGCCCTGACGAACTGCAGCGGCGGTCGACAGGCCGAAAGAGAACAGGCCCCGAGGATCACTCCCCGGGGCCTGCGTGGGCCGGCAGCGCGCTACCGGCGTCAGGAGATCGGCTCCCTCAGATCCAGTTGCCGCCGTTGTTGCGACGGTGCTCGTCGTCCTCGGCCAGCTTGCGGTCGATGGCCGCGAGATGGGCGTCGGGGGACGGCTGCGCCGCGGCCGCCTTGGTCAGGTCGACATGCTCGGCGCCGAGCAGCGGGGTGGTCGGCGGTGCCAGCACGTCGTGCAGGCTGACCGTGGCGTCCTTGCCGTCGCTGGTCGACTGCGGCTGCACGTCCTTGCTGAACCAGACGTCGGCCACGTCGTGCTTGCTGCCGTCAGTGCTGGTGTAGCTGGACACCAGGCCGATCAGGTTGCCGTTGTCGCCGCCCGAACCCTTGGCGGCGTTCAGGTCGATGGAGGCGACCCCCACTTCGTCCAGGGTCTTGAGCTCGCCGGCGTCGGTCTTGCCGTCATGGTTGGCGTCGACCCAGACCTTGAGCTCCTTCCAGTTGGCGTCGAGCTTGTCCAGCCTGCCGTCGTGGTTGGTGTCCTGCTCGGCCATGGCGGCATAGCCGTCGCGGGCGTGCTTGCCATTGGCCAGGATGGTGCCCATGCCGAACAGCTCGCTGCCGTTGTTGATGATGCCGTCGTGGTTGCGGTCCATGACCAGCAGGCCATCGCCGCCCGCGATCCAGCCCACCTTGTCGGCGTGGCCGGTACCGACCAGGTCGAAGTTGACGCCCTGGGCGGCGGCCAGCGTGTTGATGCCATGGCCGTCCAGGTCGAGCACGATAGGCGTCTTGGAGAAGTAGGCGTCCAGTTGGGCGCCGGTCATCTCGCTGACGGCCGCGTTGCTCAGTGCATCGAGCTGGGCCATGCTCATCGCGGCGATGTCGCGGGTTTCCAGGCCATGGACCTGGTCGGTCGTGATGGCGGCCATCTGGTCGGTCGTGAGCGCGGCGGCCTGGTCCGTCGTCAGCGCGGTGATCTGGGTCACCTTCAGCGTCTGGAACTGGGCCGTCGTGATGGCGTCGATCTGCGCATTGCTCAGGGCCGCGAAGTTGGCCGTGCTCAGGGCACGCAGGTCGTCGGTCTCCAGCGCCTTCATCTGGTCGGTGCTGAAGGCCATGACCTGGCTGGAGTTCATCACCGAGAACTGCGAGGCCGTGAACGAGTTCAGGTCGTCGGTCGACAGATGGTTGATCTGGCTGGTGGTCAGCACGTTGACGCGGCCACCCAGGCCGGTCAGCTGGTCGGTGGTCAGCGCGGCCAGTTGCGGGTCGGTGAGGGCGCGCAGCGAGGCCGTGGACAGCTTGGCCAGGTCGGCGGCATCGATGGCCATGACCTGGGCCGTGGACAGCGAGGCCACCTGCTCCGTCGTCAACATGGAGATCTGCGCCGAGTCCATCGCCTTCATGTCGCCGGCCGAGAAGCCGTCGAGCTGGCTGGTGGTCAGCGACAACACCTGGGCCGTGGTCAGGGCGGCGACATGGTCGGTCGACAGGGCGGCGAACTGGTCGGAGTCGAAGCCGGCCAGGGCTGCCGTCGTCACCGCACGCAGGTCGGCCGTCTCGAGCTTGCCGACCTGGGCGGTGGTCAGTGCGCCGATCTGGTCGGAGCTGAACGCCGCGAACTGGCCGGTACCGAGGGCGTTGAGGCTGTCGGTGCCGAGGTTGCCCAGCTGGGTGGTCGTCAGCGCCTGGGCCTGGGCGGTCGACAGGTTGGAGAACTGGCCCGTGGTCAGACTGTTCAGGTCGGCCGTGCCCAGGGTGTTGATCTGCGATGTCGTCAGGTTGTTGATCTGCGTGCTGGAGAGGGCACGCAGTTGGTCGCTGGTGAAGGCGTCGAGCTGGTCGGACGACAGGTTGCGCAGGGCCGCCGTGGACAGCGACTTGATGTCTGCCGTCTCGATGGCAGCGATCTGGGCGGTGCTCAGCACGTCGGCCTGGACCGAGGTGAGCGCGGCGATCTGCGTCGATGTCAGGGCCACCATGTCGGCCGTGCCCAGGCCCTGGATCTGCGTCGTGCCCAGGGCGCCGATCTGCGTTGCCGTCATGGAGCCGACGGCGTCGCTGGCCAGCGACGCGACCTGGTCGGAGCTGAGCGCGTTCAGCGCGGCGGTGGACACCGCGCGCAGGTCGGCGGTCTCCAGCTTGCCGAGCTGGGCCGTCGTCAGCGCACCGAACTGGCTGGAGTTCAGCGCTGCGAACTGGGCCGTGCCCAGGGCGTTGAGGTTGTCCGTCGCCAGGTTGGCGAGCTGGGTGTTGTTCAGCGCCTGGACCTGGGTGGACGACAGATTGCCGAACTGGCCGCTGGTGAGGCTGTTCAGGTCGGCCGTGCCCAGGGTGTTGATCTGGCTCGTGGTCAGGCCGTTGATCTGGGTGCTGGACAGGGCACGCAGCTGGTCGCTGGTGAAGGCGTCGAGCTGGTCGGAGGACAGGTTGCGCAGCGCACCGGTGGACAGCGACTTGATGTCGGCCGTCTCGATGGCGGCGATCTGGGCCGTCGACAGCGTGCCGGCCTGGGTCGAGCCGATGGCGGCGACCTGGGTCGAGGTCAGGGCGACCATGTCAGCGGTACTCAGGCCCTTGATCTGGGCCGTGCCCAGCGAACCCACCTGCGCCGTCGTCAGCGTGCCGACGGCGTCGCTGGCCAGGGCGCCGATCTGGTCGGAGCTCAGCGCGTTCAGGGCCGCCGTCGTCACGCCGCGCAGGTCGGCGGTTTCGAGCTTGGCGATCTGTCCGGTGGTCAGGGCGCCGAACTGCGAGGACGACAGCACGGCGAACTGCGTCGAGTTCATCGCGTTGAGACTGTCGGTCGCCAGGTTGGCGATCTGGGTGTTGGTCAGGGCCTGGACCTGGGCCGTGGACAGGTTGGCGACCTGGCTGCTCGTCAGCGAATTCAGGCTGGCGGTGGACAGGTTGGCGAACTGCGGGCTGGTGCTCAGCGCATTCAGCTGGGCCGAGGACAGGGCGCGCAGCTGGTCACTGCTCAGGGCGCCGAGCTGGTCGGTCGACAGGTTGCGCAGGGCCGCCGTGGACAGCGACTTCATGTCGGCCGTCTCGATGGCAGCCAACTGGGCCGTGGACAGGCTGGCCGACTGCGTCGAGCTGATGGCGGCGATCTGGCCTGAGGTCAGGGCCACCATGTCGGCCGTGCTCAGACCCTGGATCTGGGCCGTGCCGAGGCTGGCGACCTGGGCCGTGGTCATGGCGCCGACGGCGTCGCTGGCCAGGGCGGCGATCTGGGCCGAGGTCAGGCCGTTGAGGGCCGCCGTCGTGACGGCGCGCAGGTCGGCGGTCTCGAGCTTGCCGAGCTGGCTGGTGGTCAGGGCGCCGAACTGGCTGGAGCTCAGGGCGCCGAACTGGCCGGTGCCCAGGGCATTCAGGTTGTCCGTCGACAGATTGCCCAGCTGGGTGTTGCTCAGCGCCTGGACCTGACCCGTGGACAGGTTGGCGAACTGGCCGCTGCTGAGGCTGTTCAGGTCGGCCGTGCCCAGGGTGTTGACCTGGACCGTGGTCAGACTGTTGATCTGGCCGCTGGACAGGGCGCGCAGCTGGTCGCTGGTGAAGGCGTCGAGCTGGTCGGACGACAGATTGCGCAGGGCACCTGTCGTCAGCGACTTGATGTCGGCGGTCTCGACGGCAGCGATCTGGGCCGTGGACAGCGAACCCGCCTGGGCGGAGTTCAGGGCAGCGACCTGGGCCGAGGTCAGGGCGACCATGTCACCCGTGGTCAGACCCTTGATCTGGTCGGTGCCCAGCGACCCGACCTGGGCTGTGGTCATGGAGCCGACGGCGTCGCTGGCGAGGGCGCCGATCTGGGCCGAGGTCAGGCCGTTGAGGGCCGCCGTCGTGACGCCGCGCAGGTCGGCGGTCTCGAGCTTGCCGAGCTGGCCGGTGGTCAGCGCGCCGAACTGGCTGGACGTCAGCACGGCGAACTGCGTCGAGTTCATCGCGTTGAGGCTGTCGGTGGCCAGGTTGGCGATCTGGGTGTTGGTCAGCGCCTGGACCTGGGCCGTCGACAGATTGGCAATCTGGCCGGTCGTCAGCGAGTTCAGGTCGGAGGTCGACAGGTTGGTGAACTGCGGGCTGGTGCTCAGCGCATTCAGCTGGGCCGAGGACAGGGCGCGCAACTGGTCGCTGGTGAGGGCGTCCAGTTGATCGGTCGACAGATTGCGCAGGGCCGCCGTCGACATGGCCTTGATGTCGGCGGTCTCGATGGCGGCGATCTGGGCCGTCGACAGGCCGGTCACCTGGGTCGAGGTCATGGCACCGACCTGGGCCGAGGTCAGGGCGACCATGTCACCCGTCGTCAGGCCCTTGATCTGGCTGGAACCCAGCGAGGCGATCTGGGCCGTGGTCATGGAACCGACGGCATCGCTGGCCAGGGAACCGATCTGGTCGGAGGACAGGCCACCCAGCGCCGCGGTGGTCACGGCACGCAGGTCAGCGGTTTCCAGCTTGCCGAGCTGGGCGGTGGTCAGCGCGCCGAACTGGCTGGAGCTGAGGGCCGCGAACTGGCTGCTGCCCAGGGCATTGAGGTTGTCGGTCGCGAGGTTGGCGAGCTGGGTGTTGTTCAGCGCCTGGACTTGGGCCGACGACAGATTGCCGAACTGGCTGCTGGTCAGGCTGTTCAGGTCGGCCGTGCCCAGGGTATTGACCTGGGACGTGGTCAGCGAGTTGACCTGGCTGCTGGACAGGGCACGCAGCTGGTCGCTGGTGAAGGCGTCGAGCTGGTCGGAGGACAGATTGCGCAGGGCACCGGTCGTCAGCGACTTGATGTCGGCCGTCTCGACGGCGGCGATCTGGGCCGTGGACAGGGCCGCGGCCTGGGTCGAGTTGATGGCGGCGACCTGGGCCGAGGTCAAGGCGACCATGTCACCCGTGGTCAGGCCCTTGACCTGGTTGGCCGTGAGCGAGGCGACCTGGGCCGTGCTCATCGAACCCACGGCATCGCTGGCCAGGGCGCCGACCTGGTCGGACGACAGGCCACCCAGTGCGGCCGTCGTGACGGCGCGCAGGTCGGCCGTCTCGAGCTTGGCCAGCTGGCCGGTGCTCAAGCCGCTGAACTGGCCGGAGCTGAGGGTCGCGAACTGCGCGGTGCCCAGGGCGTTCAGGTTGTCGGTCGACAGATGGCCGAGCTGGTCGGAGGTCAGGGCGTGGACCTGCGCCGTCGACAGATTGGCGATCTGGCCGGTCGTCAGCGAGTTCAGGTCGCCGGTCGACAGCGTGGACAACTGCGGGCTGGTCGTCAGCGCATTGAGCTGGGTCGAGCTCAGGGCGCGCAGCTGGTCGCTGGTCAGGGCGTCGAGCTGGTCGGTGGACAGGTTGCGCAGGGCGCCGGTGGAGATGGCCTTGATGTCGGCCGTCTCGATGGCGGCCAGCTGGGCCGTGGACAGCACGCCGGCTTGGGTGGAACTCAGGGCGGCGACCTGGGCCGAGGTCAGGGCGACCATGTCACCCGTGGTCAGACCCTTGATCTGGTCGGTACCCAGCGCGGCGATCTGGGCCGTGCTCAGCGAGCCGACGGCGTCGCTGGCCAGGGCGGCGATCTGGGCCGAGGTCAGGCCGTTGAGGGCCGCCGTCGTGACGCCGCGCAGGTCGGCAGTCTCGAGCTTGCCGAGCTGGGCGGTGGTCAGGGCGCCGAACTGGCTGGAGTTCAGCGCCGCGAACTGGGCCGAGCCCATGGCGTTGAGGTTGTCGGTCGACAGGTTGGCGAGCTGGCTGTTGGTCAAGGCCTGGACCTGGGCCGTCGACAGCGTCGCCATCTGACCGGTGGTCAGCACGTTCAGGTCGGTCGTCGTCAGGTTGTTCACCTGCGGGCTGGTCGTCAGCGCATTGAGCTGGGTCGAGCTCAGGGCGCGCAACTGGTCGCTGGTCAGGGCGTCGAGCTGATCGGTGGACAGATTGCGCAGGGCGCCAGTGGAGATGGACTTGACGTCGGCGGTCTCGATGGCGGCGATCTGGGCCGTGGACAGCACGGCAGCCTGGGTCGAGTTGATGGCGCCGATCTGGCCCGACGTCAGGGCGACCATGTCACCGGTGGTCAGGCCCTTGACCTGGTCGGTGCCGAGCGACCCGACCTGGGCCGTGGTCATGGAACCGACGGCATCGCTGGCCAGGGCGCCGATCTGGGCGGAGGACAGGCCGTTGAGGGCCGCCGTCGTGACGGCACGCAGGTCAGCGGTTTCCAGATGGCCGAGCTGACCGGTGGTCAGCGCACCGAACTGGCTGGAGTTCAACGCCGCGAACTGGCTGGTGCCCAAGGCGTTGAGGTTGTCGGTCGCGAGGTTGGCGAGCTGGGTATTCGTCAGCGCCTGGACCTGGCCCGAGGACAGGTTGGAGAACTGGCTGCTGGTCAGGCTGTTCAGGTCGGCCGTGCCGAGCGTGTTCACCTGGCCGGTCGTCAGCGAGTTGATCTGGCCGCTGGACAGGGCACGCAGCTGGTCGCTGGTGAAGGCGTCGAGCTGGTCGGAGGACAGATTGCGCAGGGCACCGGTCGCGATGGACTTGATGTCGGCCGTCTCGATGGCGGCGATCTGGGCCGTTGACAGCGTACCGGCCTGGGTCGAGTTGATGGCGGCGACCTGGGCCGAGGTCAGGGCGACCATGTCACCCGTGGTCAGGCCCTTGATCTGGTTGGCGCCCAGGGAGGCGACCTGGGCCGTGGTCAGCGTGCCGACGGCGTCGCTGGCCAGGGCACCCATCTGGTCGGAGCTCAGCGCGTTCAGGGCGGCCGTCGTCACGCCGCGCAGGTCGGCGGTTTCCAGATGGCCGAGTTGGGCGGTGGTCAGGGCGCCGAACTGGCTGGACGACAGGGCCGCGAACTGGGCCGAGCTCAGGGCGTTGAGGTTGTCGGTCGACAGGTTGGCGAGCTGGGTATTCGTCAGCGCCTGGACCTGGGCCGTCGACAGCGTCGCCATCTGGCCGGTCGTCAGCGCATTCAGGTCGCCCGTGGCGAGGTTGATCAGCTGCGGGTTGGTCGTCAGCGCGTTGAGCTGGGTGGAGCTCAGCGCACGCAGCTGGTCGCTGGTCAGGGCGTCCAGTTGATCCGACGACAGGTTGCGCAGGGCCCCCGTCGAGATGGACTTGACGTCGGCCGTCTCGATGGCCGCGATCTGGGCGGTGGACAGCACACCCGCCTGAGTCGAGTTGATGGCGCCGATCTGGCCCGACGTCAGGGCGACCATGTCACCGGTGGTCAGGCCCTTGACCTGGTCGGTGCCGAGCGACCCGACCTGGGCCGTGGTCATGGAACCGACGGCATCGCTGGCCAGGGCGCCGATCTGGGCGGAGGACAGGCCGTTGAGGGCCGCCGTCGTGACGGCGCGCAGGTCGGCCGTTTCCAGATGGCCGAGCTGACCGGTGGTCAGCGCACCGAACTGGCTGGAGTTCAGCGCCGCGAACTGGCTGGTGCCCAAGGCGTTGAGGTTGTCGGTCGCGAGGTTGGCGAGCTGGGTATTCGTCAGCGCCTGGACCTGGGCCGTGGACAGGTTGGCGAACTGGCTGCTGGTGAGGCTGTTCAGGTCGGCCGTGCCCAGGGTGTTGATCTGGCTGGTGGTCAGCGAGTTGATCTGGCTGCTGCTCAGGGCGCGCAGCTGGTCGCTGGTGAAGGCGTCCAGCTGATCGGACGATAGATTGCGCAATGCGCCCGTGGTGATGGACTTGATGTCTGCCGTCTCGATGGCAGCGATCTGGGCGGTCGACAGGCCGGCGGCCTGGGTCGAGGTCAGCGACGCGACCTGGGCCGAGGTCAAGGCGACCATGTCACCCGTGGTCAGACCCTTGATCTGGCTGGCGCCCAAAGAAGCGACCTGCGCCGTCGTCATGGAACCGACGGCATCGCTGGCCAGGGAACCGACCTGGTCGGAGGACAGGCCACCGAGAGCGGCGGTCGTGACGGCACGCAGGTCGGCCGTTTCCAGATGGCCGAGTTGGCCGGTGGTCAGCGCACCGAACTGGCTGGAGTTCAGCGCCGCGAACTGGCTGGTGCCCAGGGCGTTGAGGTTGTCGGTCGCCAGGTTGGCGAGCTGGGTATTCGTCAGCGCCTGGACCTGGCCCGAGGACAGGTTGGCGAACTGGCTGCTGATCAGGCTGTTCAGGTCGGCCGTGCCCAGGGTGTTGATCTGGCTGGTGGTCAGCGAGTTGATCTGGCTGCTGCTCAGGGCGCGCAGCTGGTCGCTGGTGAAGGCGTCCAGCTGATCGGACGACAGATTGCGCAATGCGCCCGTGGTGATGGACTTGATGTCTGCCGTCTCGATGGCGGCGATCTGGGCGGTGGACAGGCTGGCGGCCTGGGTCGAGTTGAGCGCGGCGATCTGTGCCGAGGTCAGGGCGACCATGTCGGCGGTGCCGAGGCCGTCGATCTGGGTGATGCCCAGCGAGGCCACCTGGGCCGTCGTCAGCGAGCCGACGGCGTCGCTGGCCAGGGCGCCGATCTGGTCGGAGGACAGGCCGTTGAGGGCCGCCGTCGTGACGGCGCGCAGGTCAGCGGTTTCGAGGTGGCCCAGTTGGCCGGTCGTCAGCGCGCCGAACTGGCTGGAGCTCAGCGCCGCGAATTGCGCGGTGCCCAGGGCATTGAGGTTGTCGGTCGCCAGGTTGGCGAGCTGGGTGTTGGTCAGGGCCTGGGCCTGGCCGGTGGACAGGTTGGCGAACTGGCTGCTGGTCAGGCTGTTGAGGTCGGCGGTGCCCAGGGTGTTGATCTGGCTGGTCGTCAGCGAGTTGACCTGGCTGCTGGAGAGCGCCCGCAGCTGGTCGCTGGTGAAGGCATCGAGCTGGTCGGACGACAGATTGCGCAGGGCACCGGTCGTGATGGACTTGATGTCGCCGGTTTCGATGGCGGCAATCTGGGCCGTGGACAGCGTGCCGGCCTGGGTCGAGGTCAGCGAGCCGACCTGGGCCGAGGTCAGAGCGACCATGTCGCCCGTCGTCAGGCCCTTGACCTGGTTGGCGGTCAGCGAGGCGATCTGGGTCGTGCTCATCGAGCCGACGGCGTCGCTGGCGAGCGCGCCAACCTGGTCGGAGGACAGGCCGCCGAGGGCGGCGGTGGTCACCGCACGCAGGTCAGCCGTCTCGAGCTTGCCCAGCTGGGCGGTGGTCAAGGCGCCGAACTGAGACGACGACAGCGCCGCGAACTGGGCGGTGCCCAGGGCGTTGAGGTTGTCGGTGGCGAGGTTGGCGAGCTGGGTGTTGGTCAGGGCCTGGACCTGGCCCGTGGACAGGTTGGCGAACTGGCTGCTGGTCAGGCTGTTCAGATCGGCCGTGCCCAGGGTGTTGACCTGGGCGGTCGTCAGCGAATTGACCTGGCCGCTGCTCAGGGCGCGGAGCTGATCGCTGGTGAAGGCGTCCAGTTGGTCGGAGGACAGATTGCGCAGGGCGCCGGTCGTGATCGACTTGATGTCGGCGGTCTCGATGGCCGCGATCTGGGCGGTCGACAGGCCTGCGGCCTGCGTCGAGGTCAGCGAGCCGACCTGGGAAGAGGTCAGGGCGACCATGTCGCCGGTCGTCAGGCCCCTGATCTGGGCCGTGCCCAGGGAAGCGACTTGCGCGGTCGTCATCGAGCCGACGGCGTCGCTGGCCAGGGCAGCGATCTGGTCCGAGGACAGGCCGCCCAGCGCAGCGGTGGTGACCGCACGCAGGTCGGCGGTTTCGAGCTTGCCGAGCTGACCCGTCGTCAGCGCGCCGAACTGGCCGGAATTCAGGGCGGCGAACTGGCCGCTGCTCAGCGCATTGAGGCTGTCGGTGGCGAGCTGGCTGAGCTGCGAGGCGCTGAGCGCGCCAATCTGCGTCGTGGTCAGCTTGTTGATCTGATCGCTGGCCAGCAGGTTCAGCGTGTCGGTGTACAGGGCATTGATCTGGGCGGTGCTCAGTGACGTGATCTGCGCGCTGGTGAAGGCGCGCAACTGGTCACTTGTCATCTGCTCGATCTGCAGATTGCTGAGCCCGCGCAGTGCCGCGGTGGAAATCGCCTTGATGTCGCCGACGTCGATGGCCTGGAGCTGATTGCCGTTGAGCTGCGTGAGCTGCGCGCTGTTGAGGGCCGCGAACTGGGCGCTGCCCATGGCGGCCATGTCGGCCGTTCCCAGGGCAGGAATCAGCGAGGTCGAGATCGATGCGATCTGGGCCGTAGACATGCCGGCGACCGCGTCGCTGGCCAGGGCCTGGAACTGGGCGGTGCTCAATGCATTCAGGGCGGCGGTCGAGACCGCCCTCACATCGGCAGTTTCCAGATGGCCGAGCTGGCCGGTCGTCAGCGCGCCGAACTGGCTGGAACTCAGGGCCGCGAACTGGGCGGTGCCCAGGGCGTTGAGATTGTCCGTCGCGAGGTTGGCGAGCTGCGTGTTGGTCAGCGCCTGGACTTGGGCCGTGGACAGGTTGGCGAACTGGCTGCTGGTCAGGCTGTTCAGGTCAGCCGTGCCGAGGGTGTTGATCTGGCTGGTCGTCAGCGAGTTGACCTGGCCGCTGCTCAGGGCGCGCAGCTGGTCGCTGGTGAAGGCGTCCAGTTGATCGGAGGACAGGTTGCGCAGGGCGCCGGTCGTCAGCGACTTGATGTCGCCGGTTTCGACGGCCGCGATCTGGGCCGTGGACAGGCCCGCGGCCTGCGTGGACGTGATGGCGCCCACCTGGGCCGAGGTCAGGGCCACCATGTCGCCGGTCGTCAGGCCCTTGATCTGGCTGTTGCCCAGCGAAGCCACCTGGGCCGTGGACATCGAGCCCACGGCATCGCTGGCCAGGGCGCCGATCTGGTCGGAGGACAGGCTTCCCAAGGCGGCCGTGGTGACGGCGCGCAGGTCGGCGGTTTCGAGGTGGCCGAGCTGGCCGGTGGTCAGGGCGCCGAACTGTGAGGACGACAGGGCCGCGAACTGGGCGGTGCCCAGGGCGTTCAGGTTGTCGGTACCGAGATTGCCGAGCTGGGTATTGGTCAGGGCCTGGACCTGGGCCGTCGACAGCGTGGCCATCTGGCCGGTGGTCAACACGTTCAGGTCAGCCGTGGACAGGTTGACGAACTGCGGGCTGGTGCTCAGTGCATTGAGCTGGGCCGAGGACAGGGCACGCAGCTGGTCGCTGGTCAGGGCGTCCAGCTGGTCGGTGGAGAAGTTGCGCAGGGCGGCCGTGGACAGCGACTTGATGTCGCCGGTCTCGATGGCTGCAATCTGGGCGGTGGAGAGGCTGGCCACCTGGGTCGAGGTCAGCGCGCCGACCTGGGCTGAGGTCAGGGCAACCATGTCGCCCGTGGTCAGGCCCTTGATCTGGTTGGCGCCCAGGGAGGCCACCTGGGCCGTGCTCATCGAGCCGACGGCGTCGCTGGCGAGGGCGCCGACCTGGTCGGAGCTCAGCGCATTGAGGGCGGCCGTGGTGACGGCGCGCAGGTCGGCGGTTTCAAGCTTGCCGAGCTGGCTGGTCGTCAGGGCGCCGAATTGCGACGACGACAGCGCCGCGAACTGGGCCGTGCCCAGGGCGTTGAGGTTGTCCGTCGCCAGGTTGGCGAGCTGGGTGTTGCTGAGGGCCTGGGCCTGGCCCGTGGACAGGGTGGCGAACTGGCCGGTGCTCAGGCTGTTCAGGTCGGCCGTGCCCAGGGTGTTGACCTGGGCGGTCGTCAGCGAGTTGATCTGGCCGCTGGACAGGGCGCGCAGCTGGTCGCTGGTGAAGGCGTCGAGCTGGTCGGACGACAGGTTGCGCAGGGCGCCCGTCGTCAGCGACTTGATGTCGGCGGTCTCGACGGCGGCGATCTGGCCCGTGGACAGGGCTGCGGCCTGGGTGGAGCCGATGGCGGCGACCTGGGCCGAGGTCAGGGCGACCATGTCGCCGGTGGTCAGGCCCTTGACCTGGTTGGCGGTCAGCGAGGCCACCTGGCCGGTGCTCATCGAACCCACGGCATCACTGGCCAGCGCACCCACCTGGTCGGACGAGAGGCCGCCGAGAGCCGCGGTGGTCACGGCGCGCAGGTCGGCCGTTTCCAGATGGCCGAGCTGGCCCGTGGTCAGGGCGCCGAACTGGCTGGACGACAGGGCCGCGAACTGGCTGGTGCCCAGGGCGTTGAGGTTGTCGGTGGCGAGGTTGGCGAGCTGGGTATTGGTCAGCGCCTGGACCTGGCCCGTGGACAGGTTGGCGAACTGGCTGCTGGTGAGGCTGTTCAGATCGGCCGTGCCCAGGGTGTTGATCTGAGACGTGGTCAGCGAGTTGACCTGGCTGCTGGAGAGGGCGCGCAGCTGGTCGCTGGTGAAGGCGTCCAGCTGATCGGACGACAGATTGCGCAGGGCGCCCGTCGTCAGCGACTTGATGTCGCCGGTTTCGATGGCGGCAATCTGGGCGGTCGACAGGCTGGCGGCCTGGGTCGAGGTCAGGGCGGCGACCTGGGCCGAGGTCAGCGCGACCATGTCGCCCGTCGTCAAGCCGTCGATCTGGTTGGCACTGAGCGAGGCGACCTGGGCCGTGCTCATCGAACCGACGGCGTCACTGGCCAGCGCGCCGACCTGGTCGGAAGACAGACCGCCGAGAGCGGCGGTGGTCACGGCACGCAGGTCGGCCGTCTCGAGCTTGCCCAACTGGCCCGTGGTGAGCGCACCGAACTGCGAGGATGACAGCGCCGCGAATTGCGCGGTGCCCAGGGCATTGAGGTTGTCGGTCGCCAGGTTGGCGAGCTGGGTGTTGGTCAGGGCCTGGGCCTGGCCGGTGGACAGGTTGGCGAACTGGCTGCTGGTCAGGCTGTTGAGGTCGGCGGTGCCCAGGGTGTTGATCTGGCTGGTCGTCAGCGAGTTGATCTGGCCGCTGGACAGGGCGCGCAGCTGGTCGCTGGTGAAGGCGTCGAGCTGGTCGGAGGACAGATTGCGCAGGGCGCCGGTCGTGATCGACTTGATGTCGCCGGTTTCGATGGCGGCAATCTGGGCCGTGGACAGCGTGCCGGCCTGGGTGGAGGTCAGCGAGCCGACCTGGGCCGAGGTCAGGGCGACCATGTCGCCCGTCGTCAGGCCCTTGACCTGGTTGGCGGTCAGCGAGGCGACCTGGGCCGTGCTCATCGAGCCGACGGCGTCGCTGGCGAGCGCGCCAACCTGGTCGGAGGACAGGCCGCCGAGGGCGGCGGTGGTCACCGCGCGCAAGTCAGCCGTCTCGAGCTTGCCCAGTTGGGCGGTGGTCAAGGCGCCGAACTGAGACGACGACAGCGCCGCGAACTGAGCGCTGCCCAGGGCGTTGAGGTTGTCGGTCGCGAGGTTGGCGAGCTGGGTGTTGGTCAGGGCCTGCACCTGGCCCGTGGACAGGTTGGCGAACTGGCTGCTGGTGAGGCTGTTCAGATCGGCCGTGCCCAGGGTGTTGATCTGGGCGGTGGTCAGCGAGTTGACCTGGCTGCTGGACAGGGCGCGGAGCTGATCGCTGGTGAAGGCGTCCAACTGGTCGGACGACAGGTTGCGCAGGGCACCGGTCGTCAGCGACTTGATGTCGGCGGTCTCGATGGCCGCGATCTGGGCGGTGGACAGGCCTGCGGCCTGCGTCGAGGTCAGCGAGCCGACCTGGGCCGAGGTCAGGGCGACCATGTCGCCCGTGGTCAGGCCCTTGACCTGGTTGGCGGTCAGCGAGGCCACCTGGGCCGTGGTCATGGAACCGACGGCATCACTGGCCAGGGCGCCGACCTGGTCGGACGACAGGCCGCCGAGAGCCGCGGTGGTCACGGCACGCAGGTCAGCTGTCTCGAGCTTGCCCAACTGGCCGGTGGTCAGCGCGCCGAACTGGCTGGACGACAGGACGCCGAACTGGGCCGAGCCCAAGGCGTTGAGGTTGTCGGTCGCGAGATTGGCGAGCTGGGTGTTGGTCAGGGCCTGGGCTTGGGCCGTGGACAGGTTGGCGAACTGGCTGCTCGTCAGGCTGTTCAGGTCGGCCGTGCCCAGGGTGTTGATCTGGGCGGTCGTCAGCGAATTGACCTGGCCGCTGGACAGGGCGCGCAGCTGGTCGCTGGTGAAGGCGTCGAGCTGGTCGGACGACAGGTTGCGCAGCGCGCCGGTCGTCAGCGACTTGATGTCGGCGGTTTCGACGGCCGCGATCTGGGCCGTGGACAGCGCCGCGGCCTGGGTGGAGCTGATCGCAGCGACCTGGGCCGAGGTCAGGGCGACCATGTCGCCCGTGGTCAGGCCCTTGACCTGGTTGGCGGTCAGCGAGGCCACCTGGGCCGTGGTCATCGAACCGACGGCGTCGCTGGCCAGCGCGCCGACCTGGTCGGACGACAGGCCGCCGAGAGCGGCGGTGGTCACCGCGCGCAGGTCGGCCGTCTCGAGCTTGCCGAGCTGGCCCGTGGTCAGGCCACCGAGCTGGGTGGAGGACAGCACGGCGAACTGGCCGGTGCCCAGGGCGTTGAGGTTGTCGGTGGCCAGGTTGCCGAGCTGGGTGGCCGTCAGGGCCTGGGCCTGGGCCGTCGACAGGTTGGCGAACTGGCTGCTGGTCAGGCTGTTCAGGTCGGCCGTGCCCAGGGTGTTGATCTGGCTGGTGGTCAGCGAATTGACCTGCCCGCTCGAGAGCGCACGCAGCTGGTCGCTGGTGAAGGCATCCAGCTGGGTGGACGACAGATTGCGCAGCGCTGCGGTGGTGATGGACTGGATGTCGCCCGTCTCGATGGCGGCGAGCTGGGCCGTCGAGAGCTTGCCCAGCTGGTTGGAACTCAGGGCGCCGATCTGGGCGGTGGTCAGCGCCACCATGTCGGCGCTGCTCAGGCCCTGGATCTGGACGGTGGACAGGGTCGCGATCTGGCCGGTGCTGAGGGCCTGGACCTGGTCGGTCTTCAGGGCGCCGATCTGGTCGGAGCTGAAACCGGGAATGGCGCTGGTGGCGATGGCCCGCAGGTCCTCGGTCTGGAAGGCGCGGATCTGGTCGCTCTTCAGGACCGCCAGGCTGCTGGACAGGATGACCGAGGCCTGCAGGGTGGTCAGCGCGATCAGCTGGTCAGTGCTGAGGGCGGCGTAATCCTCCGTGGTCCAACCCCGGATCGTCGTCGTGGACAACGTCGGGATGACAGAGACCGGAATGCTGGGGATGACGGTTGACATGTTTTCTCACCTGTACTGATGGCCGCCCTGTCTTGCGACGGGGCGGCCCTGGGCCATCTCTAGCCCGCCTCCGGAACCGGAGACGTTGTCCTGATCTGAGCCTGTGCTCCGGCGCGTCGAGCGGTCAGCCCGACGTGTCCGAGGCACTAAAAAAAATCCGAAGTCCGGGGCCCATCCGACACGGCCGCGACCGGGCAGGCCCGAGCGGAGCGCCGTGACGGAGGAGGCCCGTGCAGTCATGCTAGGGACGAGTCCATGACGTCAACCGGCAAAAAAGCCGGCTTTCCCGGCCCAGGGCCGACCGTTCGGCGGGTGCGCCGAACGGAGTGGAAGGAATTCACGGAATTCATACCCAGTTGCCGCCGATGTTGCGTCGGTGCTCGTCGTCCTCGGCCAGCTTGCGGTCGATGGCCGCGAGATGGGCGTCGGGCGACGGCTGCGCTGCGGCCGCATGGGCCACGTCGACATGCTCGGACCCGAGCAGCGGGGCGCTCGGCGGTGCCAGCACGTCATGCAGGCTGACCGTCGCGTCCTTGCCGTCGTCGGCCTTCTGCGGCTGCACGTCCTTGGCGAACCAGACGTCGGCGACCTCGTGCTTGCTGCCGTCGGTCGTCGTGTAGCTGGACACCAGGCCGACGAGGTTGCCGTGGTCGCTGCCCGAACCCTTGGCGGCATTCAGGTCCAGCGAGGTGATGCCCAGTTCGTCCAGGGTCTTGAGCTCGCCGGAGTCGGTCTTGCCGTCGTGGTTGGCGTCGACCCAGACCTGCAGCTGCTTCCAGTTGGCGTCGTGGGCGTCCAGCTTGCCGTCGTGGTTGGTGTCCTGCTCGGCCATGGCGGCATAGCCGTCCTTGGCGTGCTTGCCATTGGCCAGCACGGTGCCCATGCCGAAGAGCTCGCTGCCGTTGTTGATGATGCCGTCGTGGTTGCGGTCCATGACGAGCAGGCCATCGCCACCGGCCACCCAGCCGACCTTGTGGGCCTGTCCGGTGCCCAGCAGGTCGAAGTTGACGCCCTGGGCGGCGGCCAGCGTGTTGACGCCGTGGCCGTCCAGGTCGAGCACGATGGGCGTGACGTTGAAGTAGGCGTTCATCTGCGCCGCGCTCATCTCGCTGAAGGTCGTGCCTTGCAGCGCGTCGAGCTGGGCCATGCTCATGGCCGAGATGTCGCGGGTTTCCAGGCCGCCGATCTGGTCCGTCGTCAGGCTGTGGATCTGGTCCGTCGTCAGGGCGGCGGCCTGGGCCGTCGTCAGGGCCGTGATCTGCGTCGCCTTCAGCGTGCTGAACTGGTCGCTGGTGATGGCCTGGATCTGCGCATTGCTCATCGCCGCGATATGGGCGGTGCCCAGGGCGCGCAGGTCGTCGGTTTCCAGGGCGCCGATCTGGGCGTTCGTGAAGGACTTGACCTGGTTGGTCGTGAAGGCCGCGAACTGGGCGGTCGTGAAGGTGTTCAGGTCGTCCGTGGCCAGGTTGTTGATCTGGCTGGTCGTCAGCACCGACACGCGGGTGCCCAGGCCAGTCAGCTGATCGGTCGTCAGCGCACCCAGCTGGCTGTTGGTGATGGCCTGCAGCGACGCCGAGGACAGCTTGGCCAGGTCGTCGGAGTCGATGGCGACGATCTGGTCGGTCGACAGCGAATGCACCTGGGCCGTCGTCAGCACCGCGACCTGGGCCGAGCTCATCGCCGTCATGTCGGCGGCATTCATGCCCTGGAACTGCGCCGTGCTCAGCGACATCACCTGGGCCGTGCTCAGGGCGGCGATGTGGTCGGTCTGCAGCGCCGCGACCTGGTCGGAGTTCAGGCTGGACAGGGCCACCGTCGTCACCGAGCGCAGGTCGGCCGTCTGCAGATTGGACAGCTGGTCGGTGGTCAGCGCGCCGAACTGGGCGGAGCTCATCACCGCGTAGTGCTGGGTGCCCAGGGCGGTCAGGTCCTCCGTCGTCAGATGCGACATCTGGCTGGCCGTCAGCGCCTGGACCTGAGTCGTGCTCATGCGGGCGAACTGGTCGGTCGTGAAGGCGTTCAGGTCGTCGCTGTTCATCGTCGACAGCTGGGCCGTCGTCAGCGCGTTGACCTGGGCCGAGCTCAGGGCTTGCAGCTGGTCGCTGGTGAGACCGTCGATCTGGGTGCTGGACAGGGCGCGCAGGGCCGTCGTCGTCAGGAAGCGCATGTCGCCGGTTTCGATGGCGGCCAGCTGGTCCGTGCTCAGCGTCTGCAGCTGGGCCGAGCTCAACACGGCCACCTGGGCGGTGCCCAGCGCATTCATGTCACCGGTCGTCAGGCCCTGGACCTGGACCGTCGTCAGCGAGGCGATCTGGGCCGTGCTCAGGCTGGAGACCTCGTCGGAGCTGAGGACCTGGATCTGGTCGGAGCTCAGGCCGCGCAGGGCCGCGGTGGTGACGGCGCGCAGGTCGGCCGTCTCCATCTTGGGCAGCTGGTCGGTCGTCAGCGAGCCGAACTGGCTAGAGTTCAGCGTCGCGAACTGGGCCGAGCCCATGGCGTTGAGACTGTCCGTCGTCAGGTTGCTCAGCTGCGTCGTCGTCAGCACGGCGACCTGGGCGGTGGACAGCTTGTTGAACTGGTCCGACGTCAGGCTGTTGAGGTCATCGGTGTTCAACGTGCGGACCTGGTCGGTCGTCAGCGAGTTGACCTGGGCCGAGGTCAGGGCGCGCAGCTGGTCGGAGGTCAGGCCGTCGAGCTGGGTGCTGGTCAGGGCGCGCAGGGCCGCCGTCGTCAGCGACTTCATGTCGGACGCGTCGATGGCCGAGAGCTGGTCGGTGTTGAGCTGGGCGACCTGGGTCGAGCTCAGCGAGGCGACCTGGGCGGTGCCCAGGGCCACCATGTCGCCGGTGGTCAGGCCATGGACCTGGGCCGTCGTCAGCGCGGCGATCTGGCCGGTGGACAGGCTGGCGGCCTCATCCGACGTCAGCGACTGGATCTGGTCGGAGCTCAGGCCGCGCAGCGCATTGGTGGTGACGGCGCGCAGGTCGGCCGTCTCCATCTTGGAGAGCTGGTCGGTCGTCAGCGAAGCGAACTGCGAGGACGACAGCGTCGCGAACTGGGCCGAGCCCATGGCGTTGAGGTTGTCCGTCGCCAGGTTGCTCAGCTGCGCGGTCGTCAGCGCCTGGATCTGCCCCGTCGACAGGCGGGCGATCTGGTCCGTCGTCAGGACGTTGAGGTCGTCGGTGTTGAGGTTGATGACCTGCGGGTTGGTGGTCAGCGCGTTCAGCTGGGTGCTGGTCAGGGCGCGCAGCTGGTCGGACGTCAGGCCGTCGAGCTGGGTGCTGGACAGGGCGCGCAGGGCGGCCGTCGTCAGCGACTTCATGTCGGCCGCGTCGATGGCCGCCAGCTGATCCGTGGACAGCGCCTGGGCCTGGGCCGAGTTCAGCACGCCGACCTGGGCCGTGGACAGGGCCGCCATGTCGGCGGTCGTCAGGCCCTTGACCTGGCTGGCCGACAGCGAGGCGATCTGGCCGGTGGACAGGCCCGCCACCTCGTCGCTGGTCAGCGTCAGGATCTGGTCGGAGGACAGGCCCGCCAGGGCCGCGGTGGTGACGGCACGCAGGTCGGCCGTCTCCATCTTGGACAGCTGGTCGGTCGTCAGCGAGGAGAACTGGGCCGAGTTCAGCGTCGCGAACTGGGCCGAGCCGAGTGCGTTGAGGCTGTCGGTGGCCAGGTGGCTGAGCTGGTTGGTCGTCAGCGACTGGACCTGGCTGGTGGACAGCTTGTTGAACTGGTCGGACGTCAGGCTGTTCAGGTCGTCGGTGTTCAGCGTGCTGACCTGCGCCGTGGTCAGGGCCGTGATCTGCGTTGAGCTCAGGGCGCGCAGCTGGTCGGAGGTCAGGCCATCCAGCTGGGTGCTGGTGAGGGCACGCAGGGCGGCCGTCGTCAGCGACTTCATGTCGGGCGCATCGATGGCGGACAGCTGATCGGTGCTCAGCCCCTGCACCTGGGTCGAGCTCAGCACGGCCACCTGGGCGGTGCCGAGGGCGCTCATGTCGCCGGTCGTCAGGCCCTGGACCTGCACGGTCGTCAGCGAGGCGATCTGGGCCGTGCTCAGGCTGGAGACCTCATCGGACGTCAGCGTCTGGATCTGGTCCGAGCTCAGGCCGCGCAGGGCCGCGGTGGTGACGGCGCGCAGGTCGGCCGTCTCCATCTTGGGCAGCTGGTCGGTCGTCAGCGAGCCGAACTGGCTGGAGTTCAGCGTCGCGAACTGGGCCGAGCCCATGGCGTTGAGGCTGTCCGTCGTCAGGTTGCTCAGCTGGGTCGTTGTCAGCACCGCCACCTGGGCGGTCGACAGCTTGTTGAACTGGTCGGACGTCAGGCTGTTGAGGTCGTCCGTGTTCAGCGTGCGGACCTGGTCGGTCGTCAGCGCGTTGATCTGGCCGGAGCTCAGAGCGCGCAGCTGATCACTGGTGAGGCCGTCGAGTTGGGTGCTGGTGAGGGCGCGCAGGGCGGCCGTCGTCAGCGACTTCATGTCGGTGGCTTCGATGGCCGACAGCTGGTCGGTGTTGAGCTGGGCGACCTGGGTCGAGCTCAGCGAGGCGACCTGGGCGGTGCCCAGGGCGACCATGTCGCCGGTGGTCAGACCATGGACCTGAGATGTCGTCAGCGTGGCGATCTGGGCCGTCGACATCGAGCCGACTTCGTCGGACGTCAGCGACTGGACCTGGTCGGAGCTCAGGCCGCGCAGGGCATTGGTCGTGACCGCACGCAGGTCGGCCGTCTCCATCTTGGACAGCTGGTCGGTGGTCAGCGAACCGAACTGGTTGGACGACAGCGTGGCGAACTGCGCCGAACCCATGGCGTTGAGGCTGTCGGTGACGAGGTTGCTCAGCTGCGTCGTCGTCAGTGCCTGGATCTGGCCGGTCGACAGGCGGGCGATCTGGTCCGTCGTCAGCACATTGAGGTCATCGGTGTTGAGGCCGACGATCTGCGGGCTGGTGGTCAGGGCATTCAGCTGGGTGCTGGTCAGGGCGCGCAGCTGGTCGCTGGTCAGGGCATCGATCTGGGTGCTGGACAGGGCGCGCAGGGCGGCCGTCGTCAGCGACTTCATGTCGGACGCGTCGATGGCCGACAGCTGGTCGGTATCCAATGCCGCGGCCTGCGACGAGCTCAGGGCGGCGACCTGGCCGGTGCCCAGGGCCGACATGTCGCCGGTCGTCAGGCCCTTGATCTGGGCCGTCGTCAGCGCGGCGATCTGGCCGGTGCTCATGCCGGCCACCTCGTCGGTGGTCAGGGACTGGATCTGGTCGGAGCTCAGGCCGCGCAGGGCGTTGGTCGTGACGGCACGCAGGTCGGCCGTCTCCATCCTGGACAACTGGTCGGTGGTCAGCGAAGAGAACTGCGAGGAGTTCAGCGTCGCGAACTGGGCCGAGCCCATGGCGTTGAGGCTGTCGGTGACGAGGTTGCTCAGCTGCGTCGTCGTCAGCGCCTGGACCTGCGAGGTCGACAGGCGGGCGATCTGGTCCGTCGTCAGGACGTTGAGGTCGTCGGTGTTCAGGTTGACGACCTGCGGGCTGGTGGTCAGCGCGTTCAGCTGGGTGCTGGTGAGGCCGCGCAGCTGGTCGGACGTCAGGCCATCCAGCTGGGCGCTGCTGAGGGCGCGCAGCGTGGCGGTCGTCAGCGACTTCATGTCGGACGCATCGATGGCCGACAGCTGGTCGGTGTTCAGCGCCTGGGCCTGGGTCGAGTTCAGCACGCCGACCTGGGCGGTGGACAGGGCCGTCATGTCGCCAGCCGTCAGGCCCTTGACCTGGGTGGCCGACAGCGAGGCGATCTGGCCCGTGGACATGGCCGCCACCTCGTCGGTGGTCAGCATCAGGATCTGGTCGGACGACAGGCCCGCCAGTGCGGCCGTGGTGACGGCGCGCAGGTCGGCCGTCTCCAGCTTGGGCAACTGGTCGGACGTCAGGGAACCGAACTGGGCCGAGTTCAGCGTCGCGAACTGGGCCGAGCCCAGGGCGTTGAGGCTGTCGGTGCCCAGGTGGCTGAGCTGGTTGGTCGTCAGCACCTGGATCTGGGTGGTCGACAGCTTGTTGAACTGGTCGGACGTCAGGCTGTTCAGGTCATCCGTGTTCAGCGTGCGGACCTGGTCGGTGGTCAGCGAGTTGATCTGGCCGGACGAGATCGCGCGCAGCTGGTCGGAGGTCAGACCGTCCAGCTGGGTGCTGGACAGGGCGCGCAGGGCGGTCGTGGTCAGGAAGCGGATGTCGCCGGTCTCGATGGCGGCGAGCTGGTCCGTGCTCAGGTTCTGGGCCTGGGCCGCGCTCAGCACGCCGACCTGGGCCGTGCCCAGGGCCACCATGTCGCCGGTCGTCAGGCCCTGGACCTGGAGGGTGGTCAGCGAGCTGATCTGGGCCGTGGTCAGGCCGCCCACCTCGTCGGAGGTCAGCGTCAGGATCTGGTCGGAGGACAGGCCGCGCAGTGCGGTCGTGGTGACCGAGCGCAGGTCGGCCGTCTCCATCTTGGGCAGCTGATCGGAGGTCAGCGAGCCGAACTGGCTGGAGCTCAGCGTCGCGAACTGGGCCGAGCCCATCGCGTTGAGGTTGTCGGTTGTCAGGTTGCTCAGCTGCGTCGTCGTCAGCACGGCGACCTGGGCGGTGGAGAGCTTGTTGAACTGGTCGGACGCCAGCACGTTGAGATCGTCGGTGTTCAGCGTGCGGACCTGGTCGGTGGTCAGCGCATTGATCTGGCTGGAGCTCAGGGCACGCAGCTGGTCCGAGGTCAGGCCGTCGAGCTGGGTGCTGGTGAGGGCACGCAGGGCCGCCGTCGTCAGCGACTTCATGTCGGCCGCGTCGATGGCCGAGAGCTGGTCGGTGTTCAGCTGGGCCGCCTGGGCGGAGCTGAGAGCGGCCACCTGGGCGCTGCCCAGAGCCACCATGTCGCCGGTGGTCAGGCCGTGGACCTGGGCCGTCGTCAGCGCGCTGATCTGGGCCGTCGACATCGAGCCGACCTCGTCCGAGGTCAGCGACTGCACCTGGTCGGAGCTCAGGCCGCGCAGCGCATTGGTCGTGACCGCACGCAGGTCGGCCGTTTCCATCTTGGAGAGCTGGTCGGTCGTCAGCGAACCGAACTGGTTGGACGACAGGGTTGCGAACTGGGCCGAGCCCATCGCGTTCAGGTTGTCGGTGACCAGGTTGCTCAGCTGGGTCGTCGTCAGCGCCTGGATCTGGGCGGTCGACAGGCGGGCGATCTGGTCCGTCGTCAGCACATTGAGGTCATCGGTGTTGAGGCCGACGATCTGCGGTGCGGTGGTCAGGGCGTTCAGCTGGGCGCTGGTCAGGGCGCGCAGCTGGTCGCTGGTGAGGCCGTCGATCTGGGTGCTGGACAGCGCGCGCAGGGCGGCCGTCGTCATAGCCTTCATGTCGGCCGCTTCGATGGCCGACAGCTGGTCGGTGCTCAGCGCCGCGGCCTGGCCCGAGCTCAGGGCCGCCACCTGGCCGCTGCTCAGTGCCACCATGTCGCCGCTCGTCAGGCCCTTGACCTGGGTGGCGGACAGCGAGGCGATCTGGCCGGTGGTCAGGCTGCCCACCTCGTCGGAGCTCAGCGTAAGGATCTGGTCGGAAGTGAGGCCGGCCAGGGCCGCCGTGGTGACGGCGCGCAGGTCGGCCGTCTCCAGCTTGGGCAGTTGGTCGGACGTCAGCGAGCCGAACTGGGCCGAGCTGAGCGTCGCGAACTGGCTCGAGCCGAGCGCGTTCAGGTTGTCGGTGGCGAGGTGGCTGAGCTGGTTGGTCGTCAGCGCCTGGATCTGGCCGGTGGACAGCTTGTTGAACTGGTCGGACGTCAGGCTGTTCAGGTCATCGGTGTTCAGCGTGTTGACCTGGGCCGTCGTCAGGGCGGTGATCTGGCCGGAGCTCAAGGCGCGCAGCTGGTCGGAGGTCAGGCCGTCGAGCTGGGTGCTGCTCAGGGCACGCAGGGCGGCCGTGGTCAGGAAGCGGACATCGCCAGTCTCGATGGCGGCCAGCTGGTCGGTGTTCAGCGCCTGGACCTGGGCCGAGCTCAGCACGCCGACCTGGGCGGTGCCCAGGGCGACCATGTCGCCTGTCGTCAGGCCCTGGACCTGCACCGTGCTCAGCGAGCCGATCTGGGCGGTCGTCAGGCTGGAAACCTCGTCGGAGGCCAGCGTCTGGATCTGGTCGGACGTCAGGCCACGCAGGGCCGCGGTGGTGACGGCACGCAGGTCGGCCGTCTCCAGCTTGGACAGCTGGTCGGAGGTCAGCGAACCGAACTGGGTCGACGACAGCGTGGCGAACTGGGCCGTGCCCAGGGCGTTGAGGTTGTCGGTGGCCAGATTGCTGAGCTGGGCCGTCGTCAGCGCCTGGACCTGGGCGGTGGACAGCTTGTTGAACTGGTCGGACGTCAGGCTGTTGAGGTCGTCCGTGTTCAGGGTGCGGACCTGGTCGGTGGTCAGCGCATTGATCTGGCTGGAGGTCAGGGCACGCAGCTGGTCGCTGGTGAGGCTGTCCAGCTGGGTGCTGGTCAGGCCGCGCACGGCGGCCGTGCTCAGCAGCTTCACGTCGGTCGCTTCGATGGCCGACAGCTGGTCGGTGCTCAGGCCCGACACCTGGGCCGAGCTGAGCGCGGCGACCTGGGCGGTACCCAAGGCGACCATGTCGCCGGTGGTCAGGCCCTTGATCTGAGCCGTCGTCAGCGAGGCGATCTGGCCGGTGCTGAGGCTGGCCACCTCGTCGGACGTCAGGGTCTGGATCTGGTCGGACGTCAGGCCGGCCAGCGCCGCCGTCGTGACGGCGCGCAGGTCGGCCGTCTCCATCGTCGGCAACTGGTCGGTCGTCAACGAGCCGAACTGCGAGGAGTTCAGCGTGGCGAACTGGGCCGAGCCCATGGCGTTCAGGCTGTCCGTCGTCAGATGGCTGAGCTGGGCCGTCGTCAGCGCGGCGACCTGGGCCGTGGAGAGCTTGTTGAACTGGTCGGACGACAGGCTGTTCAGGTCGTCGGTGTTCAGGGTGCGGACCTGGTCGGTCGTCAGCGAGTTGACCTGGGCCGAGCTCAGGGCGCGCAGCTGGTCGCTGGTGAGACCGTCGAGCTGGGTGCTGGTCAGGGCGCGCAGCGCGGCCGTGCTCAGCGACTTCATGTCAGCTGCTTCGATGGCCGACAGCTGGTCGGTGCTCAGCGCCGCCACCTGGGTCGAGCTCAGGGCCGCGATGTGCGCGGTGCCCAGGGCGATCATGTCGCCGGTGGTCAGGCCCTTGACCTGGCCCGTCGTCAGCGCGGAGATCTGGGCCGTCGTCAGGGCGCCCACCTCGTCGGAGGTCAGGGTCTGGATCTGGTCGGAGGAGAGGCCGCGCAGGGCCGCGGTGGTGACGGCGCGCAGGTCGGCCGTCTCCATCGTCGGCAGCTGGTCGGAGGTCAGCGAGCTGAACTGGGCCGAGTTCAGCGTGGCGAACTGGGTCGAACCCATCGCATTCAGGCTGTCCGTCGTCAGATGGCTGAGCTGGGCCGTGGTCAGCACGGCGACCTGGGCCGTGGAGAGCTTGTTGAACTGGTCGGACGACAGGCTGTTCAGGTCGTCCGTGTTCAGTGTGCGGACCTGGTCGGTCGTCAGCGCATTGACCTGGCCGGAGCTCAGGGCGCGCAGCTGGTCGCTGGTCAGGCCGTCGAGCTGGGTGCTCGTGAGGGCGCGCAGGGCCACCGTCGTCAGTGACTTCATGTCGGCCGCGTCGATGGCCGACAGCTGGTCCGTGCTCAGCTGGGCGACCTGGGCCGAGCTCAGCACGGCCACCTGGGCGGTGTCCAGGGCGGTCATGTCGCCGGCCGTCAGGCCCTTGACCTGGGCGGTGGTCAGCGAACCGATCTGGGCGGTGCTGAGGCTGGCGACCTCGTCGGAGGTCAGGGTCTGGATCTGGTCGGAGGAGAGGCCGCGCAGGGCCGTGGTGGTGACGGCGCGCAGGTCGGCCGTCTCCATCTTGGGCAACTGGTCCGAGGTCAGCGCGCCGACCTGCAGGGAGGACAGGGCGGCGAACTGGGCCGAGCCCATCGCGTTCAGGCCGTCGGTCGTCAGGTGGCTGATCTGGCTGGTCGTCAGCGACTGCACCTGGGCCGTCGTGAACTTGTTGAACTGGTCCGACGTCAGCACATTGAGGTCGTCGGTGTTCAGGGTGCTGACCTGGGCGGTGGTCAGGGCGGTGATCTGGCTGGACGACAGGGCGCGCAGCTGGTCGCTGGTGAGGCCATCCAGCTGGGTGCTGGTCAGGGCGCGCAGCGCGGCCGTGGTGATGAAGCGCACGTCCGTCGCTTCCAGGGCCGACAGCTGGTCGGTCGACAGGCCCTTGGCCTGGGCCGAAGTCAGGGCGCCCACCTGGCCGGTGGTCAGGGCCACCATGTCGGCGGTGTTGAAGCCCTGCAGCTGGCTGGTGCTGAGGGTCAGGATCTGGCCGGTGCTCAGGGCCTGCAGCTGGTCGGTCGTGAAGGCGCCGATCTGGTCGGAATTGAAACCGCCGATGGAAGCGGTCGAGATGGCGCGCAGGTCTTCGGTCTGGAAGGAGCGCAGCTGGTCGCTGCTCAAAACGGAGAGGCCGCTGGAGGTGATCACAGCGGCCTGCACGGTGGTCAGCGCGATCAGCTGGTCGGTGCTGAAGGCAGCCCAGTCCTCGGTCGTGAAATCCCGGATCGTCGTCGTCGTCAGACCAGGGATCTTCGAGACCGGAATAAAGGGGACGATGCTTGCCATGGTGTTTTACCTGCTGTGCTGACGGCCACCGCCTCGTGAAAGGCGATGGCCTGCGTCGAATGGAGGCCTCGACGCGGGGCGCTGTCTCGTGGTCTGCCGTGCCCGCCAGACCATCCCTGGCGGGCCCGACCAGGCGCTGAATCCGTGGAAACCCGTGCCGCGCAGGCGGACTCGTATCCCTAGATTTCAAGTGCTTCGATCGGTTATCGGGCCCCTTGGGCTTGACTTGAGGAACAAAGTCTCAAATCGGCCCGCGCGGCTCGAAACCGGGCTCGCCGCACCCGGTCCGAACGCCCGGATCGGGGGTGGTTTACCCAGTAATCGCTATGCTAGTAAGCACTTAGCGAATTCACGAGCCGATAAGGACGGGCTTTCGGTGGCAGTTCACGCCGGCCCCGTTTGCCTTCAAGAAGCTGTCTGGGTGGCGCTCAGGCCGTTACAAAAATGGGCTTGAACCAGGGCCCGGCAGGCCGTCGCATCCCGCGACAGCAGCGCCTTCACGATGGCGCGGTGTTCGTCCAAAGACTCCGCCAGCCGTCCCTCCCGGAACAGCGAATGGTGGCGGTTGAGCTTCATCAGCCGACGCAGGTCGCCGACGATCTGCAGCCGCCAGCGGTTGCCGTCGATTTCCAGCACGCGCAGGTGAAAGCGCTCGTTGGCGGCGAAGAAGGCGTCGCGGTCGGGCAGGGCCTCCTCCAGTGCCCGGTGCAGTTCGCCCAGTTCGTTCAGCTCGGCATCGGTCGCCCGGCTGGCGATTTCGGCCGCGGCGTCACTTTCGAGAAGGGAGAGCAGTTGATAGGCTTCCCTGACGTCGCGCTCGCTCATCTCGGTCACGTAGGCGCCGCGGCGCAGCTTCATCGTCACCAGGCCTTCCGAGGCCAGCACCTTCAGGGCCTCACGCATGGGCGTGCGGCTGATGCCGAGTTCGGCGCAGAGCTTCAGTTCATCGATCCAGGACCCCGGCTCCAACTCGCGCGCCAGGATCTGCTGGCGCAGGCGGTCGGCCACCTGCTCGTAGAGAGCCGAGGCAGCAAGCGGGGCGTGGTCGAGGGAGCCGGCAGCGGACATGGACCGAGTGTAGCGATTCTGAATTCATAATTATGAATAATTACTTCGGCTAAGATGCCCACCCAGTTACAGGAGAGTTTCGATGTCGGACGCCAGCCGCGCCGGGGATGTCCCGGAGTTCAAGACCGAGTTCAAGACGGCTTCGCTGGATCAGTGGAACAAGGCCGCCGCCAAATCCGCCCCTGGCGGTGATGTGAGCGCGTTGAACTGGGTCACACCCGAGGGGCTGACCGTCAAGCCGCTCTACACGGCCGCCGACACGGCCGACCTGCCGCATGCCGACACGCTGCCCGGCTTCGAGCCCTTTTTGCGCGGCCCGCAGGCCACCATGTATGCGGCCCGCCCGTGGACCATCCGCCAGTACGCCGGCTTCTCGACCGCCGAGGAGAGCAATGCCTTCTATCGCAAGGCCCTGGCGGCCGGCGGCCAGGGCGTGTCGGTCGCCTTCGACCTGGCCACCCACCGCGGCTATGACAGCGACCATCCGCGCGTGACCGGCGACGTCGGCAAGGCCGGCGTGGCCATCGACTCGGTGGAGGACATGAAGATCCTGTTCGACGGCATCCCGCTGGACAAGGTGTCGGTCTCCATGACCATGAACGGCGCCGTGCTGCCGGTGCTGGCCGGCTATGTGGTGGCGGCGGAAGAGCAGGGCGTCAGCCAGGACAAGCTGGCCGGGACCATCCAGAACGACATCCTCAAGGAGTTCATGGTCCGCAACACCTACATCTACCCGCCCGAGCCGTCGATGCGCATCGTCGGCGACATCATCGAATACACGGCGCGGGAGATGCCCAAGTTCAATTCCATCTCCATCTCCGGCTATCACATGCAGGAGGCGGGCGCCAACCAGGCGCTGGAGCTGGCCTTCACGCTGGCCGACGGCCAGGAGTACGTGAAGACGGCCATGGCCAAGGGGCTGAGCGTCGACGACTTCGCGCCGCGCCTGTCCTTCTTCTGGGCCATCGGGATGAACTTCTATCTCGAGATCGCCAAGATGCGCGCGGCCCGGCTCTTGTGGACCCGCATCATGAAAGGCTTCGGCGCGACCGCGCCCAAGAGCCTGATGCTGCGCACCCACTGCCAGACCTCGGGATGGAGCCTGACGGCCCAGGACCCGTACAACAACGTGGTGCGCACCACCATCGAAGCCATGGCCGCCGTCTTCGGCGGCACGCAGAGCCTGCACACCAACTCGCTGGACGAGGCCATCGCCCTGCCCACCGAGTTCAGCAGCCGCATTGCGCGCAACACCCAGCTCATCATCCAGGAAGAGACCCACATCACCAGCGTCGTCGACCCTTGGGCCGGCAGCTACATGATGGAAAAGCTGACCCAGGACATGGCCGACAGGGCCTGGGAGATCATCGAGGAAGTGAATGCCCAGGGCGGCATGATCAAGGCGGTGGACTCGGGCTGGGCCAAGCTGAAGATCGAGGCGAGTGCCGCGGAGAAGCAGGCGCGCATCGACTCGGGCCAGGACGTCATCGTCGGCGTCAACAAATACAAGCTGGCCAAGGAAGACCCCATCGACATCCTCGACGTCGACAACGTCAAGGTGCGCGATGGCCAGATCGCGCGACTGCAGCAGATCAAGGCCACGCGCGACACGGCCGCGGTGCAGGTCGCGCTCGCCGCGCTGACCCAGGCCGCCGAGACCGGCGAAGGCAATCTGCTCGACCTGGCCATCAAGGCGGTGCGGCTGCGCGCGACCGTGGGCGAGGTGAGCGACGCGCTGGAAGCCGTCTTCGGCCGCCACCGCGCCGACACCCACAAGGTCAGCGGCGTCTACGCGGCGGCCTACGACTCGGCCGAAGGCTGGGCCAAGCTGCAGGGCGAGATCGCGGCCTTCGGCGACGAACAGGGTCGCCGGCCCCGCGTGATGATTGCCAAGCTGGGCCAGGACGGCCACGACCGCGGCGCCAAGGTGGTGGCGACCGCGTTTGCCGACCTGGGCTTCGACGTCGATATCGGCCCGCTGTTCCAGACCCCGGAGGAGTGCGCCCGCCAGGCCATCGAGAACGACGTGCATGCCGTCGGCGTCTCCACGCTGGCCGCGGGCCACAAGACCCTGGTACCGGCCATCATCGAAGAGCTGAAGAAGCAGGGCGCCGATGACATCATCGTCTTCGTCGGCGGCGTCATCCCGGCCCAGGACTACGACTTCCTCTACCAGGCCGGCGTCAAGGGCGTCTACGGCCCGGGCACGCCCATCCCGGCCAGCGCCAAGGATGTGCTGGAGCAGATCCGCTTAAAGGTGGCTGCCTGATGACACCGACGCTGGCGCCCGTCGCCGACGCCGATTTCGAGGCCATGCCGGAGCTGCGCATCGAGGCGCTGCGCGAGAGCCTGGAGCGGCTCGGCCGCTTCAGCCCCGAGGTGGCGCGGGCGCGGCTGAAGAGCCAGTTCCGACCGGAGTGGATGCAGCATCTCGTCGTGGATGGCGAGCGCGTCGGCTACTTCACCGTCGAGCCGCGCGAGGGCGAATTGCGCCTGCATCACCTCTATCTGCGCCCTCAGGCGCAAGGGCTGGGCGTGGGGGCCTGGGTGCTTGACCAGATCAAGGCGCAGGGTCTGCCCATCACGTTGGCCGCGCTGCGCGAGAGCCGCGCCAACGACTTCTACCGTCGACATGGCTTCAAGGTGGTGGAGGAGCAGGACTTCGACATCGAATACCGCTGGGAGGCCGCTTGAGCGTTGCCGCGCCGCTTCAGGCTGGAGACCGCCGCGCGCTGGCCAAGGCCATCACGCTGATCGAGTCCACGCGCGTCGATCATCGCGAGCAGGCCGATGCGCTGCTGACCGAGCTGATGCCCGCCACCGGCCGCGCGCTGCGCCTGGGCATCTCCGGCGTGCCGGGTGTCGGCAAGAGCACCTTCATCGAGGCCTTCGGCTGTTTCCTGCTGGAGCATGGCCACCGCGTCGCGGTGCTGACGGTGGACCCGTCCAGCAGCGTTTCCGGCGGCGCCATCCTGGGCGACAAGACGCGCATGGAAAAGCTCTCCATGGACCTGCGCGCCTTCATCCGCCCCAGTCCGAGCAGCGGGACTCTCGGTGGCGTGGCCGAGAAGACGCGCGAGGCCATGCTGCTGTGCGAGGCGGCCGGCTATGACGTCGTCATCGTCGAGACCGTCGGCGTCGGCCAGAGCGAGACGGCCGTGGCTGGCATGACCGACCTGTATCTGTTGCTGCAGCTGCCCAATGCCGGCGACGATCTGCAGGCCATCAAGAAGGGCGTCATGGAGCTGGCCGATCTCGTCGTCATCAACAAGGCCGACCTCGACGATGTGGCCGCCACCCGTGCCCAGGCGCAGATCACGTCGGCGCTGCGCCTGCTGCCCACGCACGCCCATGCGACCCAGCGCGTGATGAAGGTCAGCGCCTTGAAGTCCAGCGGCATCGAGCCCGTGTGGGCCGCGCTGACCGCCCTGCGCGGCGAGCGCGAGGCCAGCGGTGCGTGGAGCGCCAAGCGTCGCGAGCAGTCGCTGGCGTGGATGTGGGAACGCATCCAGTCCGGGCTGAAGCAGGCCTTTGTCGCACATCCCGCCGTGAAAACTCAGCTGGACGCCGCCACAGTCGCCGTGCGCGAAGGCCGCACACCGGCTTCCACCGCGGCCCGCCAGTTGCTGGCGACTTTCAGGAATTCCGCATGATCACCGGCCTGCATCACATCAATCTGCGCGCGCCCGCCGAACTGCTGGCCACGCTGCGCGACTTCTACCGGGACGTGCTTGGCCTGGAGCAGGGCGAGCGGCCGGACTTCGGCAGCCCGGGCTACTGGCTGTACGCCGGTGGCCACCCGGTTGTCCATCTGTCCACGCAGAGGGCCGATGAGCCCCTGCGCGGCCCGGTCAACCCGGCGGCGCCGACGACCTACGACCACACGGCTTTCTTCGGCACCGACCCGACCGCGACGGCCGCGCACCTGCGTGCCCGCGGCGTGGCTTTCCACGAGTCCCGCTCCGCCGTCACCGGCCAGCACCAGTTCTTCTTCCAAGACCCCGCCGGCAACGGCGTGGAGATCAATTTCCCGTTCGAGGGTTGAACCGACATGCAAGACATCCTGCAAGCACTTGAAGCCAAGCGCAGCCTCGCGCGGCTTGGCGGTGGCGAGAAGCGCATTGCCGCCCAGCATGCCAAGGGCAAGCTGACCGCCCGTGAAAGGCTGGAGCTGCTCTTCGACGAGGGCAGCTTCGAGGAATGGGACATGTTCGTCGAGCACCGCTGCGTCGACTTCGGCATGGCCGACAACAAGATTCCCGGCGACGGCGTCGTGACCGGCTACGGCATGATCAACGGCCGCCTGGCCTTCGCCTTCAGCCAGGACTTCACCGTCTTCGGCGGTGCGCTCAGCGAATCCCACGCCGAGAAGATCTGCAAGGTGATGGACCAGGCCATGAAGGTCGGCGCCCCCGTCATCGGCCTCAACGACTCGGGCGGCGCGCGCATCCAGGAAGGTGTCGCCAGCTTGGGCGGTTATGCCGACGTCTTCCAGAAGAACGTGATGGCCTCGGGCGTCATCCCGCAGATCAGCATGATCATGGGCCCCTGCGCGGGCGGCGCCGTTTATTCGCCGGCCATGACCGACTTCATCTTCATGGTGAAGGACAGCTCGTACATGTTCGTCACCGGCCCCGAGGTCGTGAAGACGGTGACGCACGAGGAAGTGACGGCCGAGGAACTCGGGGGAGCTGCGACGCACAACAGCCGCAGCGGCGTGGCCGACCTGGCCTTCGAGAACGACGTCGAGGCGCTGCTGATGCTGCGTCGCTTCTTCAACTACCTGCCGCTGTCCAACCGCGAGAAGGCGCCTTGCCGCCCCAGCGGCGACCCCGTCAACCGCCTGGACTACTCGCTGGACACCCTGGTGCCCGACAACGCGAACAAGCCCTATGACATCAAGGAGCTGATCCTGAAGGTCGTCGACGATGGCGACTTCTTCGAGCTGCAGCCCGACTACGCCAAGAACATCGTCACCGGCTTCGCGCGCATGGAAGGCCAGACGGTGGGCATCGTCGCCAACCAGCCCCTGGTGCTGGCCGGCTGCCTGGACATCAAGAGCAGCATCAAGGCGGCGCGCTTCGTGCGCTTCTGCGACGCCTTCAACATCCCGGTCATCACCTTCGTCGACGTGCCCGGCTTCATGCCCGGCACCTCCCAGGAGTACGGCGGCATCATCAAGCATGGCGCCAAGCTGCTCTATGCCTACGCCGAATGCACGGTGCCCAAGATCACCGTCATCACCCGCAAGGCCTATGGCGGCGCCTATGATGTGATGGCCTCCAAGCATCTGCGTGGCGACGTCAACTTCGCCTGGCCGAATGCCGAGATCGCCGTGATGGGTGCCAAGGGCGCGGTGGAGATCATCTTTCGCGAGGACAAGAAGGACCCCGCCAAGCTGGCCGAGCGCGAGGCCGAATACAAGGCCCGCTTCGCCAACCCCTTCGTGGCCGGCGCCCGCGGCTTCATCGACGACGTCATCCAGCCCCACGAGACGCGCAAGCGCATCTGTCGCAGCCTGTCGATGCTGAAGGACAAGAAGCTGGAGAACCCGTGGCGCAAGCACGGGAATATTCCGCTGTGAGCAAGCGCTGGTTGGTGGCGCTGGCGGTCGGTCTGGTGGCCGTCCAGGCTCAGGCCGCGCAGCACAAGGATGCCGCCGGTGGCTGTGCGGTGTCGGCGCCGGCCTATCTGGCCAGCAGCGACTATGCGTTCAGCTATCAGGGCGCCTGCCGCGACGGTCTCGCCGAAGGCCAGGGCAAGGCCGTCTGGACGTTGCGCAATTCGCCCCAGCACCGCGAGGAATGGGCCGGCCGCTTCAGCGCCGGCGTCTACCTGCCCGAGCCGTCGGCGGGCATGAAGGCGCGCGCCCTGCGTGGCGACAGCGTGCTGTTCGATGTCGGCCCCCTGCCCAAGCTGGAAGGCATGAGCCCGAGACTGGCCGTGGAGGCCACCAGCGAGCTGACCCAATACCCTGATCCCTGCAAGCCCGTCACTCTCTTCGTGCTGCAGGCCGACGGCCCGGCCCTGGTGTCGGACGACATCGCCAAGCAGATGCTGCGATCGGCCCTGGACAAGCTCAAGCAGCGCTGTGGCGACGACCGCCTGCGCGAGCGCGGCCGTCCCGGCGGCGAGCGCAGCCATGTCCGCGTGCGCATGGTGCCGCAGCCAGAACTGGAGATGGATCAGTACGGCAACCCCCAGGGCATCGTCGTCGACGCGGCCATGTCGCTGGAGGCTGGCAAGGACTTCACCCAGTACAGCAACAGCGTGGCCAGCCAGCTGCGCCAGCGCCAGGCGCGCGAGGAGCGTGAAGCACAGCGCCAGGCCAATGTGCAGCGCCTGAAGGCCTTTGCCAAGTCGGCCGACGCCAGCGCCTGGGTCAGCCTGCCGGTGCTGATGCAGAACCCCTTCCGCTATCAAGGCAAGGTGGTGCTGACCTCGGCCGCCCTGGACGAGGTGGTCGGCCCGACGCGGGCGCGCCTGCAGGGCCTGGGTCGCGACCGCTACGGCACCCATGCGCTGATCGAGGGCGAGGGACTGGCGCAGTGGGAGCCGGGCGCACGCGTGATGGCCGTACGCGTGCTGGGCCGGTTGTCGGACACCGATGCCACGCTGCCCGGCTGGCTGCATCTGCAACTGGTCAACCAGTTGAAGTGCGAGCAGGGCGATTGCGGTGACCGGCTGCAGCTGCCGGCCCCGCTGAAAGATGGCGAGGCACCGTGATGGGCAAGGCGACCTGCGCTGTCGAGGCGCGCGAACTCACTGACATCCCCAACATCGGCAAGGCCATGGCCGCCGACCTGGTGGGCCTGGGACTGCCCACGCCCGCGCATGTGAAGGCCATGGACCCCTTCAAGACCTACGACCGCCTGCGCGACGCCCAGGGCCGCCTGCACGACCCCTGCGTGCTGGACACCTTCATGGCCGCGCATGACTTCATGAACGGCGGGCCCGCCCAGCCGTGGTGGCACTTCACCGAGCAGCGCAAGAAGCTGCTCGGCAAGACGAAATAAAGAGGTACTGCATGTTCACCAAGATCCTGATCGCCAACCGCGGTGAAATCGCTTGCCGGGTCATTGCTACGGCAAAGAAGATGGACATCAAGACGGTTGCCGTCTACTCCGAAGCCGACAAGGACGCCCGCCATGTCGACCTGGCCGACGAGGCCGTGCTGCTCGGCCCGGCGCCGTCGCGCGAGAGCTATCTGGTCGCCGACAAGATCATTGCGGCCGCCAAACAGACCGGCGCCCAGGCCATCCATCCCGGCTATGGCTTCCTGTCCGAGAACGAGGACTTCGCCCGTCGCGTGGAAGAGGAGGGCATGGTCTTCATCGGCCCCAAGCACTACAGCATCGCGGCCATGGGCGACAAGATCGCCTCCAAGAAGCTGGCCAACGAGGCCAAGGTCAGCACCATTCCCGGCCACAACGAGCCCATCCTGGCGCCCGAAGAGGCCGTCGAGATCGCCAAGCGCATCGGCTACCCGGTCATGATCAAGGCCAGCGCCGGCGGCGGCGGCAAGGGCCTGCGCGTGGCCTTCAACGACAAGGAATGCTTCGAGGGCTTCACGTCCTGCCGCAACGAGGCGCGCAACAGCTTCGGCGACGACCGCGTCTTCATGGAGAAGTTCGTCGAGCAGCCGCGCCACATCGAGATCCAGGTGCTGGGCGACTCGCAGGGCAACGTCGTCTACCTGCATGAGCGCGAATGCTCCATCCAGCGCCGCCACCAGAAGGTCATCGAAGAAGCGCCGTCGCCCTTCATCAGCGAGGCGACGCGCAAGGCCATGGGCGAACAGGCCGTGGCCCTGGCCAAGGCGGTGAAGTACCAGAGCGCCGGCACGGTGGAGTTCGTCGTCGGCAAGGACCAGGACTTCTACTTCCTGGAGATGAACACGCGGCTGCAGGTCGAGCACCCGGTCACCGAATGCATCACCGGCCTGGACCTGGTCGAGCAGATGATCCGCGTCGCCGCGGGCGAGGCGCTGTCGTTCAAGCAGGCCGACATCAAGCGCGATGGCTGGGCCATCGAGTGCCGCATCAACGCGGAAGACCCCTTCCGCAACTTCCTGCCCTCGACCGGCCGCCTGGTGCGCTACCAGCCGCCTGAAACGACGATGACTCAGGCCGAGCCCGAGCGCTTCGGCGTGCGCGTGGACACCGGCGTCTACGAGGGCGGCGAGATCCCGATGTTCTACGACTCGATGATCGCCAAGCTCATCGTGCACGGGAAGGATCGCACCGAGGCGATCGGCAAGATGCGCGAGGCGCTGAACGGCTTCGTCATCCGCGGCGTGTCCAGCAACATCCCCTTCCAGGCGGCCCTGCTGGCGCATCCGGATTTCGCGACCGGCAACTTCAACACCGGTTTCATTGCCAAGCACTACGCCGAGGGCTTCAGGGCCGAGGACGTGCCGCATGCCGACCCGCTCTTCCTGGTGGCCCTGGCCGGCTTCATTCGCCGCAAGGCCCGCGAGCGCGAGGCCGGCATCAGCGGCCAGCTGCGCGGCCACGAGGTGCAGATCGAGCATGACTACGTCGCCGTGGTGAATCTGGGCGGCGGCAAGACCGAACAGCACCCCATGCACATCAGCGAATTCGCCGGTGCCCTGGGCGAGGCGCGCGTGCAGGTGGGCGGCAAGGATTACCGCATCGTTTCCCGCTCGCGCCTCAACGACGTGCGCATCAGCGGCACGGTGAATGGTCAGCCCTTCACGGCCCAGGCCGAGCGCGGCACGGCCAAGAACCCGCTGGCCTACCGCATCCAGCATGGTGGCCGCTCCATCGAGCTGACCGTGCTGAGCCCGCGCGCGGCCGAGTTGCAGGCCCTGATGCCCTACAAGGCGCCGCCCGACACCTCCAAGCTGCTGCTGTCGCCCATGCCGGGCCTGCTGGTACATCTGGCCGCCCAGGTCGGCCAGACCGTACAGGCCGGCGAACGCCTGGCCGTCATCGAGGCGATGAAGATGGAGAACATCCTCTCCGCAGTGCAGGACGTGACCGTGGCCGAAGTGCTGGCCAAGCCGGGTGAGAGCCTGTCCGTCGATCAGCCCATCCTGAGGTTTGCCTGATGAACGCGCACCGTCCCTTCAAGGTCCTGGGCCTGCAGCAGATCGCCATCGGCGGCCTCGACAAGGGCAGGCTCAGCCATCTGTGGGTGAACCTGCTCGGCGTGCCGGTGACCGGCAACTTCAAGAGCGAGCGCGAGAACGTCGACGAGGACATCTGCACGCTGGGGCAGGGCGTCCATGCCGTCGAGGTCGACCTGATGCAGCCGCTGGACCCCGAGAAGAAGCCGGCCGTGCATGCCACGCCGCTCAACCACATCGGCCTGTGGGTGGATGACCTGCCGGTGGCCGTGCAGTGGCTGGAGTCGCAGGGCCTGCGCTTTGCGCCTGGCGGCATCCGCCGCGGCGCGGCCGGTCATGACATCTGCTTTGTCCACCCCAAGGGCAACGAGCAGTTTCCGTTCGGCGGCGAAGGCGTGCTGATCGAACTGGTGCAGGCGCCGCCCGAGGTCATCGCGGCACTGGCTTGACCTGGTCGTCCAGGCCGTAGCGGTGCTGCAGCGCGGCGAGGGCGGCTTCTTCCTCGCGCAGGAAGCGGTCGAACTGCGCCACGAGTTCCGCGTGCCTGACGCTGGAGAGCCGGTAGTGGAATTCGTAGTTCGTCGGTGGCACGGACCTTGATGGCACGAGGGCGCCTTCCCCTCCCAGTTGCTTCAACTGGTACTGCGCGACGGGCAGGGCCAGGTGCACGCCATCGATACGTCCGGCCAGGGCCATGCGGATGAGGCGAGATGGATCGCCGGCCTCGGTCACGCGCAGGTCGCCGGCCTGGATCTGCGGCAGGAAGCGCTTGGGCGTGAAGCCGCGCACGATGCCGAGTTCATGCGGGGGCAGGTCCTGTCTGGCGGGCGGCACCATGACAACGTCCTGGAAGGGCACCGTCGGCGCCGAGTAGGTCAGTTGATGGCCACGCTTGGCCTCGGCCTGCCAGTTCGGGTTGTCCGGAAAGACGCCGTCGAGCCGGCCGGCCACATGTTCGGCCGTCAGCCGCCTGGTGGGCAGGGCCCGGTACTCGAAGCTGTGGCCATGGCGGCGGCCGAACAGGTCGAACAGCTCGCGCACATAGCCGCGGAACTCGCCCCCGCTGCCCGTGCTCATGATGGGCGCGTAGTCCATGTCCTCCACGCCGATGACGAAATGCCCCGCCAGCGCGGGCTGGGCGGCCAGCAGCAGGGCCGCGGCGACGTGGGCGGGGCGGAGGGTACGTCTTCCCGAGGTCATCGCCGCACCGGGCTGAGGGCCGGGCCGCGCTCAGCCGGCCTGGCGCGGCGTGCTGGCCAGCTTGTTGAGGTCGACACCGCCGATGACGCTGCGCAACTGCTCGATGCCGACCTGATCGCCCTTGGCCTCGACGATGACGCCGTTGGGCAGCAACACCGTCATCTCGGCGTGGGAGCCATCCTTTCGATACTCCTCGCGCACCGTGCGGTCGCCCTGCTTGAACACGCGCTCGACGCGGCCATCGGCCTCCTTGTCGAGCGTCATATTGGCCCAGCCGGCCAGGCTGGCCATGCCGGCGAGGCTGCCCATGTCGGTGATGTCCAGGGCGATGGACTTGTCGCCATTGCCGTAGCGGGCCTTGGCAGAGGACGAGTTGATGCCCATGGCGCCGCCGCTCTGGGCTTCCACGCTGGTGCGCTTGAAGTCGCCAATGTTGTCGGGCAGCAGGGCCTTGAGGTCGGCCGCCGGCATGGGCTTGCCGCCACCGGTGGCGCCGGTCATCGCGCCCATCATCTCGCTCAGGGCCTTGCCCGTGGCGGCACTGTCGCCCTTGGCCTGCGCCTCTTCCATCTTCTTGCCCAGGGCCTCCATGCGCTTGGCGGCCGCTTCCATCTTGCTGGTGTCGAGGGTGACATCACCGCCCGGGGCGTGGACGGTCACCGAGCCGCCGTCGGGCTGTCCGCCGCCCCAACTGCTCAAGCGATGCGAAGCGCCCAGCACCGCCCCGGTCACCGCCCCCACCACCAGCCCTGCCACGATGCCGGCCACGACGATGACGGCCGTGTAGCCGGCTGACTTCTCCGGCGGGTTGCGCATCAGCACCGGCAGCCCGAGGTAGATGAGGTAGACGGAATAGAGGCCGGCCAGCAGGCCCAGCAGGCCCAGCGAGGGCAGCAGCTGAAACACGCCGCCGACGAAGCCGGCCGTGCAGCCATAGGCCACCAGCTTCAGCGCTGCCAGCGGGTCCGGCGTGCCGCCGAAGGTGGGTGCCAGCGCGTTCACCAGCAGCGACAGCAGATAGACCATGCCCAGCGACATCGCATAGCCCAGCACCATGTGCACCAGGCCGCTGGCGAAGGGCACGCGGTAGCTGAAGCCGAAGCCGCCCATGCCCACGACCGACATGCCGATGAAGCCGGCCACGGCCGGAATCGCCGCCAGGATCAGCAGCCATTCCTTGTACAGCGACTGCGTCGTGGCGGCCTCCTGGGCGATCTGCGGCCAGGTGTCCTTGGGCTTGAGCAGGATGTCTTGGATGCGTTGGACCAGGTTCATGAGGGTCTCCGGGTGAGATGACCCATCCTAGAAGCCTGTACCGGCGCGGCACTCGGGGCTTTCATGTAGCTGCTTGCGGCAGGTCGGCTTGAACGTTCGCGAAGCGCCACTTCCCGAATCGCCGCTTCTGCGAACCCGTACCCGCCCGTAACCTGCGCAGCAGCAAAACTTGCGCGTGCCGCGCTGGGCTGACCGGCCCGTGGCACACCGGGAGGCGAGGGGGCCACAAGCCGTTTCGCGAGTTCGGTCGCAAGGCTTTGCTCAGGCTCGCGCCAGAATCGGCCACCTCTCACGCCGCCTGCCGATGCGCAAGTCCTTCCTTCTTCTGCTCCCCCTGCTGCTGCCCACGCTGGCGCAGGCCTGGGGCAACCACACCCCCATGTGCTATCGCGCCTTCGAGCGCATGCCCGAGGTCGCCGGCGCCGCGGCGGTGAAGGCGGAGCCCCTGGTCGATTTCCTGCGCGACCAGGAGCGGTCGATCGCGCTCACGCTGGACGCCCAGGAGGCCTGGGCGCGCGAGCATCTGAACCACCACGCACCGCGGCCGGAGGCGCTGCGCTTCGTCGCCGACGCCAGGCGCAGCGACGCTGACCGCCGCATGGCCTTCCTGCAGGCCCTGCGCCTGTCGCCGCAGTCCCGCCTCGCCCTCTATCTGCAACCCGACCCGCGCGAGACCGTGCCTTCGCGCGCGCCCATGGACGCGACCCTGGTCACGGCCACCAAGCCCGGCGCGGGTGCAACGCAGCGCTTCCTGGCCCTGCAGCCTGGCGAAGCGGTCGTGCCGCTGGCCGTGCTCGCTTCCGCCTGCGACGAGCCCGACTACGGCCACGACCTCAATCTCTTCGACGACAACCCCGGCCACCCGGACTACGGCTTCGGCAAGCAGCCCTTCGGCAACCCGGCCGTGTCCATCGGCTCGCAGGCGCCTTTCCACATGGGCTTCTTCCACCAGGGGGCCGTCTTCAACACGCTGGCGCCGAGCTTCGCCCGCACCTTCACCGAGCTGCGCGTGCAGCAGTACGCCACCCTGGCCGTGCTGGCCTGGCAGACCGGCCACGCCTACTGGGGCTGGCGCTTTGCCGGCCTGGCCCTGCATCACGTCGAAGACCTGACCCAGCCCTATCACGCGAGCGCCGCGCCGGGTGCGACCCTGGGCCACATGATGTGGGTCAACTTCAAGGCCCAGGTCGGCGCGCCGGCCGACCGGCAGGGTCTGGTCGTGCTGCAGGGCAATCGCCATTTCGTGCTGGAGCAGTTCCAGACGCGCTGGATCATCGAGGCGGCCCGCAAGCAGCAGGACGGCCCGCTGGAGTTGGCGCTACGCGATGCGGCCCGCGACGCGCGCTATCCGGCCTGGAGCGTGGCCTATGTGCGCGACGTCGTCGCTGCCGAAGCCTTTGCCGCCGGTCCGGCGACCGACGCGGCCGTCGTCGTCGGCGCGCCGGCGAAATTCGTCACTGACCCCAATTTCGACTTTGCCGCCAACGAGGCCCGGCTCGGCCCCGACCTCGCCAGGGACATGCAGGGCCAGCGCGACGCCCTGCAGAGCCAGGTTGCAGAGCTGCTGGGGCATTTCGGTGCGCACAGCCGCAACGCCCTGCGTGGCTTGCTGAAAAAGGCGGGCCAAGCGACGCACTGAGCTTCGCAAAATACGAAACAGAAGTCAGTTATTGGCGCAGAATCGCGTTCTTCACGAAGGCTATGCTGGAGTTAGACGATCACCATGCGCCACGACCTCACCACCCTCAATCTCGTGCTGGCCATCGAGCAGACCCGCTCGATCACCCGCGGTGCCGCCCAGGAACACCTGGCGCTGGCAGCCGCCAGCAAGCGCCTGTCTGACCTGGAAAGCCGCCTCGGCGTGCAGCTCTTCGAGCGGCGCGCCCGGGGCGTCGAACCCACCGAGGCCGGCCGTGCGCTGGTGCGTCATATCCGTTCGCTGCACGCCTCCCTCTATGCCCTCGAAACCGAGGTCATGGAGTTCTCGCGCGGCATCAAGGGCCATCTGCGCATTGCCGCCAACAGCAGCGCCATCACCGAGGCCCTGCCGCCTCATCTGGTGGGCTTCTCGCAGGCGCATGCACAGATCCGCATCAGCCTCGAAGACTTGACCAGCGCCGAGGTGCAGGCCGCGGTGGCCGAGGGCAGGGCAGACGTGGGCGTCTTCACGCCGCCGCTGGTGGACAACCGCCTGCAGACCTGGGTGGTCGGCCACGGCCGCCTGGCGGCACTCGTGCCGCTCAAGCACCCGCTGAGTGCCCGCGAGGAAGTCACCTTCGACGACCTGCTGGCCTATGACCTCATCGGCCTGCATGCTGGCGCCAGCGCCCAGGAGCTGATGCGCGAACAGGCTGCGGCCCGCGGCAAGACGCTGAACGCGCGCTGGCAGGTGCGGGGCTTCGACGCCATCGCCCAGCTCGTCGAGGCAGGCCTGGGCGTGGCCGTGCTGCCCGAGCAGCCGGCGGAACGCTTCACCCGCGTCTTCGGCGTGCGCAGCATCCGCCTTGAAGAGCCCTGGGCGGAGCGCGAATATGTATTGGGTGTGCTGCGTCAGCAGCGTTTGCCCACCGTGGTGCAACGCTTCGTGGACACCCTGATTCCTCGAGAGAAGCAATGACCTCTAGAACCCTTTACGACAAGCTCTGGGATGAGCATGTCGTGCATACCGAGCCCGACGGCACGGCGCTGCTCTATATCGACCGCCACCTCGTCCATGAGGTGACCAGTCCCCAGGCCTTCGAAGGCCTGGATCTGGCTGGCCGCAAGGTCTGGCGCTTGAGCGCCAACCTGGCCGTCAGCGACCACAACGTGCCGACGACGGACCGCTCTCAAGGCATCGCCGACCCGGTCTCCAAGCTGCAGGTCGACACCCTGGATGCCAACTGCGACCGCGTCGGCATCACGCAGTTCAAGATGAACGACAAGCGCCAGGGCATCGTTCACGTCATCGGCCCCGAGCAGGGCGCCACGCTGCCCGGCATGACCGTCGTTTGCGGTGACAGCCACACGTCCACGCATGGCGCCTTCGGTGCGCTGGCCCACGGCATCGGCACCAGTGAGGTCGAGCATGTGCTGGCCACGCAGACGCTGTCGGCTAAGAAGGCCAAGAACCTGCTCGTCAAGGTCGAGGGCCAATTGCCCCGCGGCTGCGGCGCCAAGGACATCGTGCTGGCCATCATCGGCAAGATCGGCACGGCCGGCGGCACCGGCTACACCATCGAGTTCGCGGGCGCGGCCATCCGCTCACTCTCGATGGAAGGTCGCATGACCGTCTGCAACATGGCCATCGAAGCCGGTGCCCGCGCCGGCCTGATCGGCGTGGACGACACGACCATCAATTACGTCAAGGGCCGCCCCTTCTCGCCGCAGGGCGTGGAGTGGGACCAGGCCGTCGCCTACTGGCGCAATCTGCATTCCGACGCCGGCGCGCATTTCGACAAGATCGTCGAGATCGATGCCGCCCAGATCCGCCCGCAAGTCACCTGGGGCACCTCGCCCGAGATGGTGCTGGCCATCGACGACCGCGTGCCCGATCCCGACAAGGAGCGTGACGCCGTCAAGCGCGGTGCCATCGAGCGCGCGCTGACCTATATGGCGCTCGAACCCAACAAGGCCATCAACGACATCCATGTCGACAAGGTCTTCATCGGTTCCTGCACCAACAGCCGCATCGAGGACATGCGCGAGGCCGCGGCCGTCGTGAAGCGCGTCGGTGGCCGCGTCGCCAAGAACATCAAGCTGGCCCTGGTCGTGCCGGGCTCGGGCCTCGTCAAGGCGCAAGCCGAAGCCGAAGGCCTGGACCAGGTCTTCAAGGCCGCCGGCTTCGAATGGCGTGAACCGGGCTGCTCCATGTGCCTGGCCATGAACGCCGACCGGCTGGAGCCGGGCGAGCGCTGCGCTTCCACCAGCAACCGCAACTTCGAAGGCCGCCAGGGCGCGGGTGGTCGCACCCACCTCGTCAGCCCGGCGATGGCTGCTGCTGCGGCCATGACCGGCCATTTCGTTGACGTTCGTACCCTGAGCTGACATGGACAAGTTCACCATCCACAAAGGGTTGGTCGCGCCCATGGACCGCGACAACGTCGACACCGACGCCATCATTCCCAAGCAGTTCCTGAAGTCGATCAAGCGCTCGGGCTTCGGCCCCAACCTGTTTGATGAGTGGCGCTATCTGGACCATGGCGAGCCCGGCCAGGACCCGGCCAGCCGCAAGCCCAATCCTGACTTCGTGCTGAACCAGCCGCGCTATGCGGCGGCAAGCGTGCTGATCGCGCGCAGCAACTTCGGTTGTGGCTCCAGCCGCGAGCACGCGCCCTGGGCCCTGCAGCAGTACGGCTTTCGCGCCATCTTGGCGCCGAGCTTCGCCGACATCTTCTTCAACAACTGCTTCAAGAACGGGCTGCTGCCCATCGTGCTGCCGGAGAGCGCCATCGCTCGCCTGTTTGATGAGTGCTATGCCTTCCCCGGCTACCAGCTCGTCGTCGACCTGCCGCGCCAGGTGGTGGTCAAGCCCGATGGCGCCGAGTTGCCCTTCGACATCGAGCCCTTCCGCAAGGAATGCCTGATCGGCGGCCTCGACGAGATCGGCCTGACCCTGCAGCACACCGACAAGATCCGCGCTTACGAGGCGCAACGCATTGCCGCCAAACCCTGGCTCAACAATCGAGTGATTTGAGATGAAGAAGATTGCAGTACTGCCGGGCGACGGTATCGGCCCGGAGATCATGGCCGAGGCCGTCAAGGTGCTGAAGGCCCTGGACCTGCCCCTGCAGCTGGATTGGGCCGATGTCGGCGGCAAGGCCTACGAGACCAGCGGCCACCCGCTGCCCCCAGCCACGCTGAAGCTCGCGCAAGAGGCTGACGCCGTGCTGTTCGGCGCCGTTGGCGACTGGAAGTACGACAAGCTCGAGCGCTCGCTGCGCCCCGAGCAGGCCATCCTCGGCCTGCGCAAGGCCCTGGGCCTGTTCGCCAACTTCCGTCCTGCCATCTGCTACGAGCAGCTGACCCACGCCTCGTCGCTGAAGCCGGAACTGGTGGCCGGCCTCGACATCCTGCTGATCCGCGAACTCACCGGTGACATCTACTTCGGCCAGCCGCGCGGCCGTCGCACGGCCGTGGACGGCCACTTCCCGGGCGCCGACGAAGCCTTCGACACCATGCGCTACTCGCGCCCCGAGATCGAGCGCATCGCCCACGTCGCCTTCCAGGCCGCCCGCAAGCGTGGCAAGCGCCTGACCAGCGTCGACAAGGCCAATGTGCTGGAGACCTCGCAGTTCTGGAAGGACATCGTCATCGAAGTCCACGCCCAGTACCCCGATGTCGAGCTGGACCATATGTACGTGGACAACGCCGCCATGCAGCTCGTCAAGGCGCCGAAAAAGTTCGACGTCGTCGTGACCGGCAATATGTTCGGCGACATCCTGTCCGACGAGGCCGCCATGCTGACCGGCTCCATCGGCATGCTGCCGTCCGCTTCGCTGGACGCCAACAACAAGGGCCTCTACGAACCCAGCCACGGCAGCGCCCCGGACATCGCAGGCAAGGGAATTGCCAATCCTCTGGCTACAATCCTGTCAGCCGCCATGATGCTCAAGTTCTCCCTCAACCAGCCCGAAGCCGCCGCTCGTATCGAAGCCGCGGTTCAGTCGGTGCTGGCCCAGGGCTTGCGCACGGCCGACATCTGGAGTGAAGGCACCTCGAAGGTCACGACCACCGAGATGGGCGACGCTGTCGTCAAAGCCATCACGACCACCAAAACCATTAAGAGCTGAAGCTCCGTCTCGTCTCGCCCCTCCAAACCCGGCGAACGAGCCGGGGCCCAAAGTGGATGGGGTTTGGTGACAGTACGAAAGGATTTGATGATGACGACCTTGGTAGGCCTCGTAGGCTGGCGTGGCATGGTGGGCTCGGTGCTCATGGAGCGCATGACCGCCGAGCGCGATTTCGACCTGATCGAGCCGCTGTTCTTCTCGACCTCCAACGCCGGCGGCGCTGCCCCGGCCCAGGCCAAGAACGAGAAGTCGCTGCAGAACGCCTTCGACATCGAACAGCTCAAGCGCTGCGACATCATCATCACCGCCCAGGGCGGCGATTACACGACCGAGGTCTATCCCAAGCTGCGCGCCGCGGGCTGGAACGGCCACTGGATCGACGCGGCCTCGACGCTGCGCATGGCCGATGACGCCGTCATCATCCTGGACCCCGTCAACCGCCCCGTCATCGACCAGGCGCTGAGCAACGGCGGCAAGAACTGGATCGGCGGCAACTGCACCGTCAGCTGCATGCTGATGGGCGTGGGGGCTCTGTACAAGGCAGGCCTCGTCGAGTGGATGTCCACCCAGACCTACCAGGCCGCTTCCGGCGGCGGCGCCCAGCATATGCGCGAACTGCTGACGCAGTACGGCACGCTGAATGCCTCGGTGAAGCCGCTGCTGGACGACCCCAAGAGCGCCATCCTCGAGATCGACCGCCAGGTCATCGCCAAGCAGCGTTCGTTGTCGGCTGAAGAGACGGCCAACTTCGGCGTGCCGCTGGGCGGCTCGCTGATCCCCTGGATCGACAAGGACCTGGGCAACGGCATGTCCAAGGAAGAATGGAAGGGCATGGCCGAGACCAACAAGATCCTCGGCTCCGGCGCCATTCCTGTCGACGGCTTCTGCGTCCGCGTCGGCGCCATGCGCTGCCACAGCCAGGCCCTGACCTTCAAGCTGAAGAAGGACGTGCCGCTGGCCGACATCGAGGCCATGATCGCCGCCGACAACGCCTGGGTGAAGGTGGTGCCGAACACGCGCGAAGCCACCATCCGTGACCTGACGCCCGTGGCCGTCACCGGCACCATGACCATCCCCGTCGGCCGCCTGCGCAAGCTCGCCATGGGCCCCGAGTACCTGGGCGCCTTCACCATCGGTGACCAACTGCTTTGGGGCGCGGCCGAACCGCTGCGCCGCATGCTGCGCATCCTGCTGGAGCGTTGACAGCACGGGCCCTTCGGGGCCCGTTTCATTTCGGTTTCGCTTACTGTCTTTTACGACTTGACTAAGGGTTCACCCGGGCGTCGATATTGAATCCAAACGACACATCAGGTACCCCTTGAGCATTTCAGCGTATATGCTTGATACCGTTGTGTTTTTGATTCGAAACTCGACGCAGGCCACACCGTGCAAACCAGGTTCGTGCAGCTGAAGATCGAGACAGGCGGGGCCCATTGCCCCGCCTTGTTGCTTTGGGGAATGCCTTGAAAGACCATATTCGCGACGCATTCGAGGGAGTTCGACCCATGGGCTTTGCTCGTCACCATCTCGCCCTCGCTGCTGCTCTGCTGGTAGCTGGCGGCGGCGCTCAGGCCCTGGGCCTGGGCAAGTTGAACGTGCAGTCGGCCCTCGGCGAGACCATGCGGGCCGAGATCGACGTCAGCAGTCTGACGCCCGAGGAAGCCGCCACGCTCAAGGTGCGCGTTGCACCGCCCGAGTCCTACCGCGCCACCGGCGTTGAATACAACCCGGTGCTGACCTCCGCGCAGGTGCAGATCGTGCGCAACAACGGCCGCACGGTGCTGCGCGTCAGCAGCGACCGCTCGGTGCAGGAGCCGTTCGTCGACGTCATCCTCGAGCTGACGTGGTCCAGCGGCCGCCTGGTGCGCGAATACACGCTGCTGTTTGATCCGCCGAGCCTGCCCAAGCCCGCTCCCGTGGTGACCGCGCCAGCGGCCATCGCTGCCGCGCCCGCCACGGCCGCGTCGAGCGAGGCGGTGCCTGCTCCGGCGCCCGCGGTGACGACGGCGCTGCCCCGCAACGGCTCTGCGTCGGCGCCCGCTCCGGTTGCGGCAGCCCGCCCGCCCGCGGCCGCCCCCGTCGCCGTGCGTCCTCCCGTCACCGCGGCCTCCGAATACGCCGTGCGTCCGGGCGATTCGCTGTCCAAGGTGGCGGCCAAGACCCAGGTGGCCGGCATCTCGCTGGACCAGATGCTGGTCGGCCTGTTCCGCAACAACCCGGACGCCTTCATCGACGGCAACATGAACCTGCTGAAGTCGGGTGCCGTGTTGCAGGTGCCGTCCAGCGAGTCGCTGGCCACGGTGCCGGCGCCGGAAGCGCGTCGCGTCATCCTGGCCCAGAGTGCCGACTTCTCGGCCTACCGCCAACGCCTCGCCTCCGCCGCGCCCACGCTGCAGAGCAACGAGAGCGAGCGCCAGTCCAAGGGGCAGGTGCAGGCTGCTGTCGAGGACCGCAAGCCCGCGGCCGCGCCGACGCCCGACAAGCTCACGCTCAGCAAGGCCGGCAGTGCCGCGAGTGCGGCCGAGGCCAAGCTGTCCAAGGACGCCGAGAAGAAGGACGCCGCCGCCCGCGTGGCCGAACTGACCCGCAATGTGGAGGAGCTGAAGAAGCTTTCCAGCGCTGCCAAGCCCGGCGCGACGACGGCTTCCGCAGCGGCCCCTGCGGCGGCACCGACACCGTCCCCGGTGACGGCGCCTGTCGTCGCGACCGCAGAACCCGCTTCGGTCCCGGCTTCCGCACCCGCCGTGGTGGCTGCTGCAAGTGCACCGGCCTCGCGTCCGGCCCCTCGCGCCAGCGCACCGCTGGCGCCGCCCCCGGTTGCCGAGCCGCCGGGCCTGATCGAGCAACTGCTCGACAGCCCCATCGTGCTGCCGCTGGCCGGCGTTCTCGTCGCCGTCCTCGGTGGCCTGGGCCTGTACCGCCTGCGCTCGCGCCGCCCGGTCAATGCGGCCGAGACCAGCTTCCACGAAAGCCGCCTGCAGCCCGATTCCTTCTTCGGTGGCACCGGTGGCCAGCGCGTCGACACGCGTGACGCGCAGAATAGCGGCCAGTCGTCCATGAGCTATTCGCTCAGCCAGCTCGACGCCATCGGCGACGTGGACCCGGTTGCCGAGGCTGACGTCTACCTGGCCTATGGCCGTGACCTGCAGGCCGAGGAAATCCTCAAGGAAGCCCTGCGCGCCAACCCGACGCGCCTGGCCATCCGCCTCAAGCTGCTGGAGGTCTACGCCAAGCGCCGCGATACCAAGGGCTTCGAGCAACTGGCCGTGCAGCTCTACGCCGAGACCAAGGGCGCGGGCGAAGACTGGTCCAAGGCCCAGGAACTGGGTCGCGGCATTGATCCGGACAATCCGCTCTACCAGCCGGGCGGCGCGCCTGCGCACGTGGAAGACGGCCCCGAACTGCGCCCCGAGCCGATGAACGCCAGCACGTTGCCGCAGACGGCCCTGCCCAGCGCCGCAGCCGCAGCCGCGGCTCATCTGGCCACCGACGCCATGCGCGGCGGCCCGGATACCGGCCCGGTGAGCGGCTTCGACCTGGCCCTGGATCTGGACCTCGACGCCCCCGAGCCGGTCTCGCCGAACGCGATGGCCGCGACCCAGGCCATGCCCGCTTCGATCGAGCAGGCGCCGATGACGATGGACTTCGACATCTCCAGCCGTGGCACGCGCACGGCACCGCCCGCGCCCGACCTGAGCTTCGACGTCAGCAGCATGGGTACCCTGACGCCCGCGACGCCGGCCTCGGCATCGCCGGATCTGGACTTCGACCTGGGCGATTCGACGCTGCCCGGCGAGACTGATCCCCACCATCTCAGCCAGGCGCTGCCGCCCCTGAGCGACGATGAAGGCGACCCGCTGATGCGCCAGCTCGAATTGGCCGACGAGTTCCGCCAGATCGGTGACACCGAAGGTGCCCGCGAAGTGCTGCAGGAGCTGATCCAGCGCGCCAGCGGTCCGCTGCGCGACAAGGCGCAGGCGATGCTGAACGAACTTCGCTGATAGCAACCGCGATACTTCGACGCCCGGCCTTGGCCGGGCGTTTTTACTTGGGAGCCCATGAGAGTCGCACTAGGAGTCAGCTACCGCGGCGGCGGCTACAACGGCTGGCAGAGCCAGCCCAACGGCCGCACCGTGCAGGACGCCCTCGAGAAGGGCCTGAGCGCTTTTGCGGCCCAGCCCATCCGCACCCTCTGCGCGGGCCGCACCGATACCGGTGTGCATGGCATCAACCAGGTCATCCATTTCGACACCGAGGTCGACCGCGAACCCTTCTCCTGGGTGCGCGGCAGCAACCGCTATCTGCCGCCCGACATCGCCATCCAGTGGTGCCGTTTTCCGGGTGACGCCTTCCATGCGCGCAACTCCGCGCGAGGGCGGCGTTATGCCTATCTGCTGCTGGAGTCGGCCGTCAGGCCTGCCATCGAGTCCGGCCAATGCGGCTGGATCTTCCGCCCGCTGGAGCAGGCGGCGCTGGAGGCTGCTGCCGAGCGCCTGATCGGCGAGCACGATTTCTCGTCCTTCCGTTCCTCCGAATGCCAGGCCGCGTCGCCCATCAAGACGCTGCGCGAGATCAGGGTGCAGCGCCGCGGCGCCTACTGGCGCTTCGAGTTCGAGGCCAGCGCCTTCCTGCATCACATGGTGCGCAACCTGATGGGCTGCATCCTGGCCGTCGGCAGCGGCACGCGCTCGCCGGACTGGGTGTCGGAAGTGCTGGCCGCCCGCGACCGCAAGGTGGCCGCGCCGACCTTTTCTCCTGACGGCCTCTATTTCCTGGGTCCGACCTACGATGCCGAGCTGGACATCCCGCGCGAAGTCGCGGCCCTGAGCTGGTTGCCATGACACGAATCAAGATCTGCGGCCTGACCCGCGAAACCGACGTTGAAGCCGCCGTCGCGGCGGGCGCCGATGCCATCGGCTTCGTCTTCTACGCCAAGAGCAAGCGCTTCGTGACGCCGGAGCGGGCGAGGACGCTGGCGCGGCTGCTGCCGCCTTTCGTGACGCCGGTAGGCCTCTTCGTTAACGCGACCGATGCCGAGTTGCAGGCGGGCCTCGAGGCCCTGCCCAATATGCTGGTCCAGTTCCATGGCGACGAGACACCAGCCGACTGCGACCGCATCAAACGCCCCTACCTCCGGGCCGCCGCCATGTCGCCGGGCTTTGACTTGGTAGACTTCAGCTCTCGTTTTTCCAACGCTCAGGCCATCCTGCTCGACGCTCCTGTCGAAGGCTATGGCGGTGGCGGCAAGGTCTTCGATTGGTCACTCATTCCACCAAGCGCAGCCTCTCACCTCGTTTTGTCTGGTGGGTTGAATGCAGCAAACGTCGGCGATGGCATCGCCCGGGTGCGGCCCTGGGCCGTTGATGTGAGTTCCGGCGTCGAGGTGTCCAAGGGCATCAAGAGCGCCGACCTGATCCACGAGTTCTGCCGTGCGGTGCGCCGCGCCGACGCCGAACTGACCAGCTAGGAAAGACCATGTTTGCCTACGACCAGCCCGATGCGACCGGGCATTTCCGCCATGCGGGCACGCCCACCTATGGCGGCAGCTTCGTCTCCGAGACCCTCGTCCATGCCCTGGACCAGCTCAAGGACGCCTACGCCCACTACCAGCACGACGCCGAGTTCCTGGCCGAGTTCAAGCGTGAGCTCAAGCACTTCGTTGGCCGGCCCAGCCCCATCTATCACGCCGACCGCCTGAGCCGCGAGCTGGGCGGTGCCCAGATCTACCTCAAGCGCGAGGACCTCAACCACACCGGCGCGCACAAGATCAACAACGTCATCGGCCAGGCCCTGCTGGCCAAGCGCATGGGCAAGCCGCGCGTCATCGCCGAAACCGGCGCCGGCCAGCATGGCGTGGCCACGGCCACCATCTGCGCCCGCTACGGGCTGGAATGCGTGGTCTATATGGGCAGCGAGGACGTCAAGCGCCAGTCGCCCAATGTCTACCGCATGAAGCTGCTTGGCGCCACCGTCGTGCCCGTGGAGAGCGGCAGCAAGACGCTGAAGGACGCGCTCAACGAGGCCATGCGCGACTGGGTCACCAACGTCGAGAACACCTTCTACATCATCGGCACCGTGGCCGGCCCCCATCCCTATCCCATGATGGTGCGCGACTTCCAGCGCATCATCGGCCTGGAGTGCTTGGAGCAGATGCCCGAGCTGGCCGGTCGCCAGCCGGATGCCGTCATCGCCTGCGTGGGCGGTGGCAGCAATGCCATCGGCATCTTCCACCCCTATATCCCGCACGAGAACGTGCGCCTCATCGGCGTCGAGGCCGAAGGGCAGGGCGTGGCCAGCGGCAAGCATGCCGCCACGCTGACCGCCGGCAGCCCCGGCGTGCTGCATGGCAACCGCACCTATCTGCTGCAGGACGAGGACGGCCAGATCATCGAGACCCACTCGATCTCGGCCGGCCTGGACTATCCCGGCGTCGGTCCCGAGCATGCCCACCTGAAGGACATCGGCCGCGCCGAATACGTCGGCTGCACCGACGCCGATGCGCTGGCGGCCTTCCATCGCCTGTGTCGCACCGAGGGCATCATCCCGGCGCTGGAATCCAGCCATGCCGTTGCGCATGCCATCAAGCTGGCGCCGACGCTGGGGAAGGACAAGGTGCTGCTGGTCAACCTCAGTGGCCGCGGCGACAAGGACATCGGCACCGTGGCCGACCTGTCCGGCGCTGCCTATTTCGACCGCCCGTCGCAAGCCGGTGAGAAGGTGAAGCAATGAGTCGCATCACCACCACCTTCGACCAGCTCAAGGCCGGCGGCCGCAAGGCGCTGATCCCCTTCGTCACCGCGGGCGATCCGCATCCGACCGCCACCGTCGACCTGCTGCTGGCCATGGCCGAGGCCGGCGCCGACGTCATCGAACTCGGCGTGCCTTTCTCCGACCCCATGGCCGACGGTCCCGTCATCCAGCGCGCCGGCGAGCGGGCGCTGAAGAACGGCATCGGTCTGCGCAAGGTGCTGGCTTACGTCCGCGAGTTCCGCGCCCGCAATGACAAGACGCCGCTGGTGCTGATGGGCTATGCCAACCCGGTCGAGCGCTACGGCCTGGATGCCTTTGTGGCGGACGCGGCCGCAGCCGGCGTCGACGGTGTGCTCATCGTCGACTATCCGCCCGAGGAATGCGCCGAGTTCGCCGCCAAGCTGCGTGCCGCCAACATGGATGCCATCTTCCTGCTGGCGCCCACGTCCACCGAGGCCCGCATGGCCCAGGTGGGCCAGCTCGCCAGCGGCTATGTCTATTACGTCTCGCTGAAGGGCGTGACCGGTGCCGGCCACCTCAACACCGCCGCCGTGGCCGAGGCCGTGCCGCGCATCCGCCAGCATGTCAGCACGCCGGTGGGGGTGGGTTTTGGCATCCGCGACGGTGCCACGGCACGGGCCGTTGCCGATGTTTCGGACGCCGTCGTCATCGGTTCCAAGCTGGTCGAATTGCTCGAGCGCCAGCCAGCCGATAATGTCGCCTTGACCGGCGCGGCCTTCATCCGAGAGATCCGCGCTGCACTCGACAGATAAAAGGACTGACCATGAGTTGGCTCGACAAACTGCTCCCGCCCAAGATCCAGCAAGGCGACCCCGCCGACCGCCGCACGGTCCCGGAAGGCCTGTGGATCAAGTGCCCGAGCTGCGAGACGGTGCTCTACAAGACCGATCTGGAGCAGAACATCAATGTCTGCCCCAAGTGCAGCTTCCACCACCGCATTGGCGCCCGGGCCCGCCTGGACGCTTTCCTCGACGGTGAAGGCCGTTATGAGATCGGCCAGGAAGTGCTGCCCGTCGACGCGCTGAAGTTCAAGGACAGCAAGAAGTACCCCGACCGCCTGAAGGAAGCGCTGGAAAACACCGGCGAGACCGACGCCCTGGTGGTCATGGGCGGTGCCGTCATGAGCGTGCCCGTCGTCACGGCCTGCTTCGAGTTCGACTTCATGGGCGGCTCCATGGGTTCCGTCGTCGGCGAGCGCTTCGTGCGCGGCGTCGAGACGGCCATCGAGCAGAAGACGCCTTTCATCTGCTTCACCGCCACCGGCGGCGCGCGGATGCAGGAAGGCCTGCTGAGCCTGATGCAGATGGCCAAGACCAATGCGTCGCTGACGCGCCTGGCCAAAGCCAAGCTGCCCTACATCAGCGTGCTGACCGACCCGACCATGGGCGGCGTCTCAGCCTCGTTCGCCTTCGTCGGCGACATCGTGCTGGCCGAACCCAAGGCGCTGATCGGCTTTGCCGGCCCGCGCGTCATCGAGAACACCGTGCGCGAAAAGCTGCCGGCCGGCTTCCAGCGCGCCGAGTTCCTGATGGAGAAGGGCGCCATCGACATGATCGTGGACCGCCGCCAGCTGCGCGAGACCATTGCCCGCCAACTCGCCATGCTGCAGCGCCAGAGCGCGGACGCCGTGGCTTGACCCACCCCGTACCGGCTTCGCCGGCCCCCTCAAGGGGGCGCTGCCGATGGCCCGGCAAAGCCGGTTCCATGGCAGCTGCTGGATTGATCGCGGCCAGGCCTTACGCCTGGCCGCTCAGCTTTTTGATGCCATGAATCTCGACGAATGGCTCGCCCACTGCGAGCGCCTGCATCCCAAGACCATCGACATGACGCTGGACCGCGTCAAGGCGGTGAAGGACAAGCTCGGCATTGCCTTCGACTGCCCGACCGTCATCGTCGCCGGCACCAATGGCAAGGGCTCGACCTGCGCCATGCTGGAGTCCATCGCCCTGCACGCCGGCTATCGCGTCGGCCTCTACATCAAGCCCCATCTGGTGCATTTCCAGGAGCGTTGCCGCGTGGGTGGCGCGCCGGTGGCGGCCGAGTCGCTAGAGGCGCATTTCGAAGCCGTCGAGGCCGCGCGTGGCGACATCACGCTGACCTATTTCGAGTTCACGACCCTGGCCATCATGAGGCGCCTGCAGCATGAGCCGCTGGACCTGGTCATCCTCGAGGTCGGCCTGGGCGGTCGACTGGATGCGGTCAACGTCATCGACGCCGACTGCGCCGTCATCACCAGCATCGACCTGGACCACACCGAATTCCTCGGCCCCGATCGCGACAGCGTCGGCCGTGAGAAGGCCGGCATCATGCGCACCGGCCGGCCCGTCGTCGTCAGCGACCCGGTGCCGCCGGCCTCGCTCGCCGAACGCGCGCTGGAGATCGGCGCCGACCTGCGCCAGTTGGGCAAGGACTTCACCTTCAGCGGCGACCGCACCCAATGGCAGTGGGCTGGCCGCAGCAAGCGCTACTCCGGCATGTCCTATCCGGCCCTGCGCGGCGTCAACCAGCTGCTGAACGCCTCGGGCGTGTTGGCCGCCTTTGAGGCCCTGGCCGACCGCCTGCCCATCAGCGCCCAGGCCGTGCGCACCGGCCTGGCCCTGGTCGAACTGCCGGGCCGCTTCCAGGTGCTCGCCGGCCAGCCGGCCGTCGTGCTGGATGTCGCCCACAACCCGCACGCCGTGGCGGCTCTGGCTCAGAATCTGGACCAGATGGGCTTCTTCCCACGCACCCACGCCGTCTTCGGCGCCATGGCGGACAAGGACCTGGCCGGCATCCTGGGCCGCATCGCGCCGCTGGTGGATGTCTGGCATTTCACCGACCTGCCCATCCCGCGCGCCGCGACCGCCGAGCAGCTCGAAACGGCCTTTCTCGCCGCCGGCCTGAAGACCCCGGCCGACGTCACGACGCATACCCACGCCAACCCCCTCGACGCCCTGCAGGCGGCGGCGCTCGGGGCGACCACGGCCGATAGAATCCTGGTCTTCGGATCCTTCTTCACCGTGGGCGGGGTGCTCCAACAGGGCCTGCCTCGCGTGACGGCCGGTGCCACCTCGGCGCAGGTTCTCCAGCCTCCCACCCTCCACTGACCGTAGACGCCGCCAATGGGCCTGTTCTCCTTTCTCAAGCGCGACGACGCCACCGCTGCGGCGGCGCCCAAGAAGTCGGCTGGCAAGTCCGGCGCCAAGGCCTCTGCGGCCGAGGATGTGCAGGTGCTGCGCATCCGCGCTCGCCGCCGCCTCATCGGTGCCGCCGTGCTGGTTGCCGCCGGCGTGGTCGGCTTCCCGCTGGTCTTCGAAACCCAGCCGCGGCCGATTCCGGTCGATCTGCCCATCGACATCCCGCGCAAGGAAACCGCGCTGCCGCTGACGGTGCCGACGCGCGAGCCGCTGTCGCAGGCCGAGCCGGCTTCCACGCCGACGCCAGCCCCCGCCGTGGCGACCGCACCGGCGCCGGTCGAGCAACCGGTGGTCGAAAAGCCCGTGGCCGAGAAGCCGCAGGACAAGCCGGCGGTCAAGGTGGCCGAGAAACCCGCTGAAAAACCGGCGGAAAAGCCTGCAGAGAAGCCGGCCGACAAGCCCAAGGCCCACGCCAACGACGGCGCCCGTGCCCAGGCCCTGCTGGAAGGCAAGGAGCCCGCAGCGGCCGCTGCCGCGCGCTTCATCGTCCAGGTCGGCGCCTATGGCGAGAACAAGGCCGCCCAGGACGTGCGCACCAAGGTCGAGAAGCTCGGGCTCAAGACCTACGCCCAGGCCGTCGACACGGCCGATGGCCGCCGCATCCGCGTGCGCCTCGGCCCCTTCGCCAGCCGCGACGAGGCCGAGCGTGCCGCGGCGAAGATCAAGGGCGCGGGCCTGCCCGGCGCCATCCTGACGCTCTGACGGAACGGACATGGACGTCGCGCTGAGCTGGGTCGATCTTGCGTTGGCAGTGGTGCTGCTGATCTCGATAGCCCTGGGCATCTGGCGCGGCCTCATCTTCGAGGTCATGTCCCTGGCCGGCTGGGTGGTGGCTTATTTCGCCGCCTCGCCGCTGGCGCCCGTCGTCGAGGACCTGCTGCCGGACTCCTTCACCCACCAGCTCAGCCCGCCCGTGCTGCACATCGTCGCGCTGGCCATCGCCTTCTTCTTCGTGCTGCTGGTCTGGGGCCTCGCCTCGCGCCTCGTGAAGATGCTGATCCATGCCACACCGCTGTCGGCCATCGACCGCCTGGGCGGCGCCGGCTTCGGCGCGCTGCGCGGCGTCTTCATCGCGCTGCTGCTCGTGCTCATCATTGGCGCCTCGCCATTGGCCGAATCCTCCACCTGGCGGGCCTCGCGCGCCGCGCCGGTGCTGAACGGCGTGCTGCATGACGCAGCCCCGCTGCTCCCGGAACCTGTTGCCCGTTTTATTTCCCGCTCGATGACCCCATCTGAGGCGGAAGCTACTGACTAAGGACCCTCGCCATGTGCGGCATCGTCGGCACCCTCGCTGCCACCCCCGTCAACCAGCTCCTCTATGACGCGCTGCTGCTGCTGCAGCACCGCGGCCAGGACGCTGCCGGCATCGTCACGATGCAGGGCCAGAAATGCTTCATGCACAAGGCCCGCGGCATGGTGCGCGACGTCTTCCGCACCCGCAATATGCGGGCCCTGCCGGGCAATATCGGCCTGGGCCAGGTGCGCTACCCGACGGCCGGCAATGCCTACAGCGAGGAAGAGGCCCAGCCCTTCTACGTCAATGCGCCCTTCGGGATCGTGCTGGTGCACAACGGCAACCTGACGAATGCCCTGGCGCTGAAGGACGAGCTCTTCGACATCGACCGCCGCCACATCAACACCGAGAGCGACACCGAGGTGCTGATCAATGTGCTGGCCCACGAGCTGGAGCTGGCCGCGCGCGACCTGCCGCTGACGCCCAAGGAGATCTTCTCCGCTGTGCGCGCGGTGCAAAAGCGCATCAAGGGCAGCTATGCCGTCATCGCGCTGATCGCCGGCCAGGGCCTGCTGGCCTTCCGCGATCCCTTCGGCATCCGCCCGCTGTGCTTCGGCAAGTCGGCGAATGGCGAGTTCATGGTGGCCAGCGAAAGCGTGGCGCTGGAAGGCACGGGCCACCAGCTGGAGCGCGACCTGGCGCCCGGCGAGGCCCTGTTCGTCGACATGACGGGCAAGGTGCACACCGAGCAGTGCAACGATAACCCGTCGCTGAACCCCTGCATGTTCGAGTTCGTCTACCTGGCTCGCCCGGACTCGGTGATGGACGGCATCTCGGTCTACCAGGCCCGCCTCAACATGGGCGAGACCCTGGCCCAGCGCGTCATCTCCACGATGCCGCCCAATGAGATCGACGTCGTCATTCCCATCCCGGAAAGCAGCCGCCCGTCGGCCATGCAGCTGGCCCACCGCATCGGCAAGCCCTATCGCGAGGGCTTCGTGAAGAACCGCTACGTCGGCCGCACCTTCATCATGCCGGGGCAGGGCGCTCGCAAGAAGAGCGTGCGCCAGAAGCTCAACGCCATCGGCGTCGAGTTCAAGGACCGCAATGTGCTGCTGGTGGACGACTCCATTGTGCGCGGCACGACGTCCAAGGAGATCGTGCAGATGGCCCGCGAGGCCGGCGCGCGCAAGGTCTATCTGGCCTCCGCTGCGCCGCCGGTGCGCTACCCCAACGTCTACGGCATCGACATGCCGACGGCCGAGGAACTGATCGCCCACAACCGCTCCATCGAGGAGATCCGTCAGTACATCGGCGCCGATGCGCTGATCTACCAGGACGTCGATGCGATGAAGCGTGTCGTGGCTGCGCTGCGCCCCGGCCTTGCCGGCTTCGAGGCGAGCTGCTTCGATGGCCATTACGTGACCGGCGACGTCAGCCTCGCCGACTTCGCCGCCATGCGCGAGCAGCGCACAAGCCAGTCCACCGAGGAAGACGCCGACGCGCGCGGCCGCCTGGCCCTGCAAGGCGGCGGCGAAGGCTGAGCGCATGAGTAGCGAGCGACGCCTGCCCGACGGCCTGCGCCCCGAGACGCTGGCCGTCCGTGCCGCGCTCGCGCCCAGCCAGCATGGCGAGAACTCCGAGGCCTTGTTCCTGACGACGGCCTACGTCCAGCCCGACGCCGAGACCTCGGCGCGCAAGTTCTCCGGCTCCGAGGACTTCACCTACTCGCGCACCAGCAACCCCACCGTGCGCAGCCTGGAGGCGCGCCTGGCCGCGTTGGAAGGCACGGAAGCCGCCATCGCAACGTCCACCGGCATGAGCGCCATCCTGCTGCTCGGCATGGGTGTGCTCAAGGCCGGCGACCACGTCGTCTGCTCGCGCTCGGTGTTCGGCTCGACGATCAACCTCTTCGCCAAGGAGTTCGCCAAGTTCGGCGTCGAGACGAGCTTCGTCTCGCAGACCGATCTGGCCGAATGGCGCGCGGCCATCAAGCCGACCACCAAGCTGCTCTTTGCCGAGACGCCGACCAATCCGCTGACCGAGGTCTGCGACATCCGTGCGCTGGCCGACATTGCCCATGCAGCCGGTGCCATCCTTGCCGTCGACAACACCTATTCGACGCCAGCCCTGCAGCGCCCCGCGGAGATGGGGGCCGACATCGTCATGCACTCGGCCACGAAGTACATGGACGGCCAGGGCCGCGTGATGGCCGGCGCCCTGTGCGGGCCCAACGCGCTGATCCGCGACGTCTTCGGGCCCATCCTGCGCACCGTGGGCATGACGCTGGCGCCCTTCAACGCCTGGGTGGTGCTCAAGGGCTTGGAGACGCTGGCCCTGCGCATGAAGGCCCAGAGCGAGCAGACCCTGGCTGTCGCCCGCTGGCTGGAAGCGCAGCCCGAAGTGGCGCGCGTCTACTACCCGTCGCTGGCCTCCCACCCTCAGCACGAACTGGCCATGCGCCAGCAAGGCGGGCAGGGCGGGGCGGTGCTGTCTTTCGACGTCAAGGCGAGCTCGCCCGAGGCTGCACGCGCCGCGGCCTTCCACGTCATCGACAGCACGCGCGTCGTCTCCATCGCCACCAACCTGGGCGATACCAAGACCATCATCACCCACCCCGCTACGACCTCGCACGGTCGCCTCACCGAGGCGCAGCGCCAGGCGGCGGGTATCGGCCAGGGCCTGATCCGCCTGGCCGTCGGCCTCGAGCATGTCGACGACATCTGCGACGACCTCGCTCGTGGCCTTTCCACCCTGAAAACCTGATGAGCTCCAACTTCGACAAGGTCCGCACGCGCATCGCGCCGTCGCCGACCGGCTTCCTGCACCTCGGCACGGCCCGCACGGCCCTCTACTCCTGGGCCTACGCCCGCCATCACGGCGGCGAGTTCGTGCTGCGCATCGAGGACACCGACGTCGCCCGCTCCACCCAGGATTCGGTCGACCAGATCATCGCGGCCATGAACTGGCTGGGCCTGTCCTACGACGAGGGTCCGATCTATCAGATGCAGCGCCTGGAGCGCTACCAGGCCGTCATCGACCAGATGATTGCCGACGGCAAGGCCTACCGCTGCTACGCGACGCCCGAAGAACTCACCGAGATGCGCGAGGCCCAGAAAGCCCGCGGCGAGAAGACGCTGTACGACCGCCGCTGGCGCCCCGAGCCGGGCAAGACGCTGCCGCCGCCTCCCGAAGGTGTGAAGCCCGTGGTCCGCTTCGCCAACCCCGTCGAAGGCGACGTGACCTGGAACGACGTGGTCAAGGGCCCGATCACCATCAACAACCGCGAGATCGACGACCTCATCATTGCGCGCGCGCCATCGGATGGCGCACCTGAGGGCGCGCCGGGCGTGCCGACCTACAACTTCGCCGTCGTCGTCGACGACTGGGACATGCGCATCAGCCATGTCTTCCGCGGCGACGAGCATGTCAACAACACGCCCTGGCAGATCAACATCTTCAAGGCCCTGGGCGCGCCGCTGCCGTCCTTCGGCCACCTGCCCATCATCCTGGGCGACGACGGCCTGAAGTTGTCAAAGCGCCGCGGCGCCGTCAGCGTGATGGACTACGCCGCCAACGGCTATCTGCCCGAAGGCATGCTGAACTATCTGGCCCGCCTGGGCTGGAGCCATGGCGACGACGAGCTGTTCTCGGCCGAGCAGATGGTGAGCTGGTTCGACGGCTCCCATCTGTCCAAGAGCCCGGCCCAATGGGATCCGGCCAAGCTGGACTGGGTCAACGGCCATTATGTGAAGCAGATCGACGAGGCGCGTCTGGCGGGCCTGGTGGTCGAGCAGCTGGCGGGCCGGGGCATTGCCGCGACGGTCGAGCAGATCCAGCCCAAGGTCGGCCTGTTCAAGGATCGCTGCGCGACGGTGGCGGCCCTGGCCGATTGGCTGGCGATGTATTTCGTCCCCGTCATGCCTTCCGCAGAGGATCTGGCGACGCACATCACCGATGCGGTGCGCCCCGCGCTGGCCGAGCTGTCTCAGCGCCTGTCCGCCTTGAGCGACTGGAGCAAGGCCAGCATCCAGCAGGCCCTCAAGGAGACCTTGGCCGCCGTCGGTTTGAAGATGCCCCAGCTGGCCGTGCCGGTGCGCGTGCTGGTGTGCGGTCGTGCGCAAACTCCGAGCCTGGATGCGGTGCTCGAGCACTTCGACAAGAAAAAAGTTCTCGATCGCTTGCAAAGCCTCTGAATTTCGTCATATACTCTTGGTCTCGCTTGAACAGCGCTGTTAACGAAGAAGTCGAAGACGAAAGTTTGAGACAGAATCGAAAACACGGGGGTATAGCTCAGCTGGGAGAGCGCTTGCATGGCATGCAAGAGGTCAGCGGTTCGATCCCGCTTACCTCCACCAA